>NZ_LAPT01000071.1 GCF_003194385.1 Pokkaliibacter plantistimulans | reverse complement strand
GAAGCCTGGTAGAAACCAAAATGCGGTGTTTCAAGCGGCTGGGTGAGCGGGTCATGGCGAAAGATTTCGACCGTCAGGTGGCCGAACTGCAGGTGCGAGCAGCCATCCTGAACCGCTTCACGCAGCTTGGGACACCGATGACGGTGCGTATGCCATAAATTCGTCTGGGGAAAGGGGCTTTGTAAGCTGTGCTCTATTTATGCAACAAAGCCTTGGGGTCTGTCAAACGAACTGTGTAACTGCGTTTATGGGATGATACAGGAGCACAGCGAGGAACTGTTACACATTTCGTTTGGCAGACCCATTAAGGGCTATGAGCGATTTTTGAATGTAATAGAAGGTACTTCCTATAGTGACTACAAGAAAAAGGCAGATGGAAGTCTTAAAGAAGTGGTTTGGTATTCAATAAAGAAGCCAAAAGAGTATTCTGAAAATAGACTAAAAAAATTGAAGGGGGAATGATGAAAAGTTCAATTTTTTCTTTTCTGCTTTTTTTGTAATGCATAGTGCTCAGGCTTTAGAGGTTACGTATCAAGATGGAGAAGATTTAGTATTGAAGGATGGTGGTGAGAGTCATAAATATAAAATTAATGACATATTGGGTGATCTTAATGATTTTGTGGGAAGAGATAATGGGAGTGTTTTTGTTACTGAAGATAAAAAATATGTGGTTTTTACTACAGGAATGATGATGGATACCCTGTGTATCAAGAAATTTACTTTCTTTTTAAAGGAGAGTTGATTCATGTTTTTTCTATGACTAGCTCAACGGTAATGCGAGCTTGGAAGGTGCCAGAGACTGAAATTACTGCGGCTAAATGCTGCTCCAATTTAAGTTGGAAAAAATAGATGGAGCTGATGGAGAGTTTAATTCTTTAGCTGTTTTTGATTACAGTGAAAGTAATGAAAAATTTATGAAGGAAATAGACTATTATAACATTTACGAATTTTTGAAGTATGGAAAGGCGAATTTAAGAAAGGTGAATGACATTGCTTATTTTCTTTACAAAGAGGGTAGATATGAAAAGGCGAATATTATTTTCCAGGACATAGTAAAACGGTTCCCAGATCGAACTGTTGCGCATCTTAATTATGCGGATAATTTATACGAACTAATTTGTGGTAAGGATAGCTTTAGTAGTGATGATACCAAGAGCGCTACCCAAGAAATAAATAGAGAATACCATCTATATGTGAATGGCATTAACAAAATGGGTAAAGAGAACCTTGTCCCAGAATATGTTTACCAAAGATTAAAATGATGCATAGTTCTAGCTGTGAGTATGTGTTTATAATCTTTTAAGCATAGGCCAGATGAGTGTACAGTATGTACAGATTTAGTTATCACCTGCCTCGGCCAGTATTTCAAGCTCGACATACTCATCGATTCATGTATCGAAGTGCATGTATGGCAGGAATGATATTTTATATAAAAGCGATCTTGTATGTTCTTTTGTTGACTTTTAATAATCTATCCTATGCTAATAGTAAAATAGTTTTTAGTGTGGATATGGAAGGAGGTTACGGAGATGATTGGTCTATTGAGAATACTACTCATATTGAAAATGTAAAAGTGACAAGGGATGGTATATCGGGGAGCTATAGTGCAGATTTGTCTATTTATTGCGTCAGTCAATACTATTCTGTTTCAAATGGATTGGAGTATAAAAGAACAAAGCTTAATGATATGGACGCCAAAGCTAAAATACCTGCTGAAGTAATTGATGCTATTAGAAAGCTGGTTTGCAAATAAAAATGATGAGAAGTGGTTCCGTGCTTCTGTCATAAATCGAGCGGAGTTGCCAGTGTTCAATCTGGTCAGCTTGATGTCATAAATGGAGGAGTGTGGTCTGCTTGGTGGTAATGAGAGCTGGTTTTGAAAAGAATACTATAAAGATTAATTTTGGTATTAATTGATTTTTTGAAAAGTCTGCTGGTGCGGAATGGATATGGGAATTATTGGGGAATGGATGTGGGTTGCTACTAATTTTTTAATGCAATAAAGATGGTTGTTAGTTCAATATTTAAGTAGTGCTTAAAAAGCGGACCCGAAGGTCCGCTTTTTAATTAAGTGCTTACGCCAAATCAGGCAGCCACAGTTGGAATAACTGAGGCAGCTGCTTTTTTGTAAGACTCGATTTCGTGGAAGTTCAGATAACGATAGACATCAGATGCCATGGTATCGATCTTCTGAGCAATTTCCATGTACTCCGCCACGGTAGGCAGCTTGCCCTTGATGGCTGCAACAGCCGCCAGCTCCGCAGAGGCCAGGTACACATTGGCACCATTACCCAGACGGTTGGGGAAGTTACGGGTTGAGGTAGAAACTACGGTGGTGTTATCGCCTACACGTGCCTGGTTGCCCATGCACAGTGAGCAGCCGGGCATTTCGGTACGGGCACCGGCACGGCCGAAGATGCCATAGTAGCCTTCTTCAGTCAGCTGGAACTGGTCCATTTTGGTCGGAGGAGCGATCCACAGACGAGTAGGAACAGCACCACCATTGGCTTCCAGCAGTTTACCTGCGGCACGGAAGTGACCGATGTTGGTCATGCAGGAACCGATAAAGACTTCATCAATCTTGTCGCCAGCCAGTTCAGACAGCGGTTTGATGTCGTCAGGATCGTTCGGGCAGGCCAGCAGGGGTTCAGTGATAGTGGCCAGATCGATATCGATCACTTCTGCGTATTCGGCATCAGCATCGGCTTCCATCAGGGCCGGGTTGGCCAGCCACTCTTCCATCGCTTTAACACGACGCTCGATAGTACGTACATCGCCGTAACCCTGAGAAATCATCCACTTCAACATGGTGATGTTGGAGTTGATGTACTCAATGATAGGCTCTTTATCCAGCTTGATGGTGCAGCCAGCAGCAGAGCGCTCAGCAGAGGCGTCAGACAGTTCGAATGCCTGTTCAACTTTCAGCTGGGGCAGACCTTCGATCTCAAGAATGCGGCCAGAGAAGATGTTCTTCTTGCCTTTCTTCTCAACGGTCAGCAGACCACGCTGGATGGCAGCGTAAGGAATGGCGTTAACCAGATCACGCAGGGTGATACCAGGCTGCATTTCGCCTTTGAAGCGAACCAGTACAGACTCAGGCATATCCAGAGGCATAACACCGGTCGCAGCAGCGAAGGCAACCAGACCAGAACCTGCCGGGAAGGAGATGCCGATAGGGAAGCGGGTGTGAGAGTCGCCACCGGTACCTACGGTGTCAGGCAACAGCATGCGGTTCAGCCAGGAGTGGATAACACCATCACCAGGACGCAGTGACACACCACCACGGTTCATGATGAAGTCAGGCAGAGTGTGGTGAGTATCCACGTCTACGGGCTTGGGATAGGCCGCAGTGTGGCAGAAGGACTGCATGGTCAGATCAGCAGAGAAGCCTAGGCATGCCAGGTCTTTCAGTTCATCACGGGTCATTGGACCAGTGGTGTCCTGAGAACCGACGGTGGTCATCTTGGGTTCGCAGTAGGTACCAGGACGGATACCGGTTACGCCGCAAGCACGACCCACCATTTTCTGTGCCAGTGAGTAGCCTTTGCCAGAGTCAACGGGCTGATCTGGGGTACGGAACAGTGTGGACTGAGGCAGGCCCAGAGCGTCGCGCGCTTTGGCAGTCAGACCACGGCCGATGATCAGGTTGATACGGCCACCCGCACGTACTTCGTCCAGCAGAACCTGAGACTTCAGTTCAAAAGTGGCAATCACTTCTTCGCTGTCGTTACGGGTTACTTTGCCTTCGTAGGGATAAACGTCGATAACATCGCCGGTTTCCATGTTGGAAACGTCTACTTCAACAGGCAGTGCACCGGCATCTTCCATGGTGTTGAAGAAGATCGGAGCAATTTTGCTACCCAGGCAGAAGCCGCCGTCACGCTTGTTGGGGATGAAGGGAATATCATCGCCCATGTGCCACAGCACAGAGTTAGTCGCAGACTTACGTGAAGAGCCAGTACCTACCACGTCACCTACGTAAGCAACAGGGAAGCCTTTCTTCTTCAGCTCAACTATGGTTTCCAGCGGTTTGTCCAGGCCTTCGCGAGGCATTTTCAGCATCGCCAGAGCGTGCAGAGGAATGTCAGGACGTGACCAGGCATCAGGAGCGGGTGACAGGTCGTCAGTGTTGGTCTCACCAGGCACCTTGAACACCGTCATGCTGATCTTGTCAGCCAGCGCTGGGCGGCTGGTGAACCACTCGGCTTCAGCCCAGGAGTTCAGAACCTGTTTGGCATGCTCGTTACCTGCTTCTGCCTTTTCCTGTACATCGTGGAAGGCATCAAACATCAGCAGGGTGTGAGACAGTGCTTTGGCAGCAGTCGGTGCCAGTTCAGCGTTGTCCAGGCAGGCAATCAGGGGCTCAATGTTGTAGCCGCCCAGCATGGTGCCCAGCAGTCTGGTCGCATGAACTTTATCAATAAGAGGAGAGCTGGCTTCGCCTTTGGTGATAGCGGCCAGGAAGCCGGCTTTCACATAGGCTGCTTGGTCAACACCGGCAGGAACGCGGTTGGTGATCAGGTCCAGAAGATAGTCTTCTTCACCGGCAGGTGGGTTTTTCAGAAGATCGACAAGTGCGGCTGTCTGTTCAGGATCCAGGGGCTTGGGAGGAATCCCCAGGGCAGCACGCTCTTCAACGTGTTTACGATAAGCTTCAAGCACGGTATAGCCCTCATCAATTGTATTTGCAGCCACCGCTCAACACAGGTTGAGCGATGACGGGATTGACGCCTTGGTACAAATTCAACCCTTCACGCTATGTAATAGAAAGCTCATCCATAGCGTGAAAGGTCAGCCTTTGTGGGACACCTCCAAAAACCTACCATGCCGTGCTCTGGGCTCGCTGCGAAGCCGATTAATGCTGGTTTTTGGAGATGCCCCCAAAGCGTCTGATTGGGTGCGGCGCAGTTTAACTCAATCCCGTGATTAAGTTAAGCATTGTCGACAATGCGGAAGTTTAGACTTTGGGTATAGATGCCCCTCTGTTTTTGGGGTACTGCAGCGCAAACTCCAACGGCTGTGCAGTCTGCTTATCGCACGTCCAACAGGCGTTAAAAAGGATAGAAGCCGACAGAAAATATTCCAGTTTTCCGCTATACTCGCCGCCAATTTGCATGCAATTGGAAGACAATGGACGCACTTGAATCAATTCGTGGTTTCCTGCGTTGTGAAACCCCCGATAGCTGGATTGCCGCTGCGTTAGCCGATCAGGAAACCATGCTGATCGACCACGCTCACTGCGAGCAGAAAGCCGCTGCCACGGCGATGTCTTTGATGTATCGCTATCCCGATCGAGCTGAGCTGCTGATCAAAATGGCCCGTCTGGCGCGTGAAGAGCTGGTCCACTTTGAGCAGGTTCTGCATTTGATGACCAAACGCGGTATTGAGTTTCGTCACCTGACTGCTGCCCGTTATGCCTCGGGCCTGCGCGATCACATGAGCAAGCAGGAGCCGCAGCGCCTGATTGATGTGCTGATTATCGGTGCTTATGTCGAGGCGCGGTCCTGTGAACGCTTTGCCAGGATTGCCCCTCATCTGGATGAAGAACTGGGCGCTTTTTATACCAGCCTGCTGAAAAGTGAAGGGCGCCATTACCTTAATTACCTCAAACTGGCGCGGCTTTACGCTAAAGCGCCAATCGATGAGCGTGTGGCCTATTTCGCCGATATTGAAGCTGAGCTGATTCTGTCTGGTGACGAGCAGTTCCGTTTCCATAGCGGTACGCCCATCGCTGCATGAATGCAGCTAGTCGCGATCGGTGGTGGCTATATAGCCAGATCCGGTAATGACGCGAAAAACGTTATATGGGTGAAGCGGACTTCCGCAAAGGCCTGACATACACTGCCATGCCTGGCCGTAAAGGGGCGATCAGTCAGTGACAGCGTTGGCTGTCGATAGCCCGGATAAGAATAGCAGTAGTGAGAGTGAAGACAGCCGTGACAGTACAACGTGCAGATATCAAGCAAGCGCTATCTCAACGTATTCTCGTTCTGGATGGTGGTATGGGCACCATGATCCAGCAGTACAAGCTGGAAGAAGAGGCCTTTCGTGGTGAGCGCTTTGCCGACTGGCACAAAGACATCAAGGGTAATAATGACCTGCTGGTGCTGACGCAGCCCGAGGTGATTTCCGCTATTCATCGAGCTTATCTGGAAGCCGGTGCGGATATTCTCGAAACCAATACCTTTAATGCTACCCGTATTGCCATGGCTGACTACGACATGGAGTCGTTGTCCCATGAGATTAACCTGGAGGCTGCGCGCCTCTGCCGTCAGTTGGCCGATGAGTTTACGGCGGCCAACCCGGCCAAACCACGCTTTGTGGCGGGGGTGCTGGGCCCGACCAACCGCACTGCCTCCATTTCACCGGATGTGAATGACCCAGGCTATCGCAACGTCAGTTTTGATCAGCTGGTGGAAGCCTACACCGAGTCGATTGATGCGCTGGTCAAAGGCGGCTCCGATCTGATTCTGATCGAAACGATCTTCGATACCCTCAATGCTAAGGCGGCCATCTTCGCCTGCCGTCAGTATTTCGCGAAGCAGGGTGTGGAGCTACCGGTCATGATCTCCGGCACCATTACTGACGCCTCCGGCCGTACTCTGTCCGGACAGACCACCGAAGCCTTCTACAATTCTGTCGCTCACGCTGATCCGGTGTCGGTCGGCCTGAACTGCGCCCTCGGCCCCAAGGATTTGCGCCAGTACATTGAAGAGCTAAGCCGTGTGGCGGCAACGTATGTATCCGCGCACCCCAATGCCGGTTTGCCCAACGAGTTTGGTGAATACGATGAGACGCCAGAGGAAATGCTCTCTGAAGTTGGGCAGTGGGTCGAGGAAGGCTTCATCAACATTCTGGGTGGTTGCTGTGGTACGACACCGGAGCACATCAAAGCCTTTGCGGACTTTGTGGCTGGCAAGACACCCCGTGCGATTCCCAGGATCGAGCCTGCATGCCGCCTCGCGGGTCTGGAGCCGGTGACGATTGCCGAGGACAGCCTGTTCGTGAACGTCGGTGAGCGTACCAACGTCACCGGCTCGGCCATGTTTAAACGCCTGATCAAGGAAGGTCTCTACGATGAGGCGCTGGTTGTGGCCCGTCAGCAGGTGGAAAACGGTGCCCAGGTCATCGATATCAACATGGATGAGGGCATGCTGGACGCGGAAGCGGCCATGGTACGCTTCCTCAATCTGATCGCCGGTGAGCCTGACATTGCCAAAGTGCCCATCATGATCGACTCCTCCAAGTGGGAGGTTATCGAGGCGGGCCTCAAGTGCATTCAGGGCAAGGGCATCGTCAACTCCATATCCCTCAAGGAAGGTGAAGAGAAATTTATCCATCAGGCCAAACTGGTACGCGCCTATGGCGCTGCGGTGATCGTGATGGCATTCGATGAGGTCGGACAGGCTGATACCGAAGCGCGCAAGATCGAAATCTGTACCCGCTCCTACAATATTCTGACCAGACAGCTGGGCTTCCCGCCTGAAGACATCATCTTCGACCCGAATATTTTCGCTATCGCTACCGGGATTGAAGAGCACAATAATTACGCCGTTGACTTCATCCAGGCCTGCCGCATCATCAAGCAGACCTTGCCCTATGCCAAGATTTCCGGTGGTGTTTCCAACGTATCCTTCTCCTTCCGCGGCAATAACCCGGTACGTGAAGCCATTCACTCGGTGTTCCTCTACTACGCCATCCGTGAAGGCATGACGATGGGTATCGTCAACGCCGGTCAGCTGGCGATTTATGAGGATATTCCGGCCGAGTTGCGTGAAGCGGTGGAAGATGCCGTACTGAACCGTCGTGATGATGCGACCGAACGCCTGCTGGATATTGCGCCTCGATACAACAGCACCGGTGAGGCGGCCGACAACAAGCAGGATCAGGAATGGCGTAGCTGGGAGGTCAACAAGCGCCTGTCGCATGCACTGGTCAAAGGGATTGCCGACTTTATTGATGAGGATGTGGAGGAGGCTCGTCACCATTTCTCCCGTCCGCTTGAACTGATTGAAGGGCCGCTGATGGATGGCATGGGGATCGTCGGCGATTTGTTTGGCGCCGGTAAGATGTTCCTGCCGCAGGTGGTGAAGTCCGCGCGCGTTATGAAGAAAGCCGTGGCCTATCTGATGCCCTTTATCGAGGAAGAAAAACGTCAGAATCAGGAACTGGCCGGTACCTCCAGTGCTGCTGGCAAGGTGCTGATGGCCACCGTGAAAGGGGACGTCCACGATATCGGCAAGAACATTGTTGGCGTCGTACTGCAGTGTAATAACTACGAAATTGTCGATCTGGGTGTGATGGTTCCCGCCGAGAAAATCCTGCGTACTGCCAGGGAAGAGAAGGTGGATGTTATCGGACTGTCGGGCCTGATCACGCCGTCCCTCGATGAAATGGTTCACATGGCCAAGGAAATGCAGCGCCAGGGTTTCAATATTCCCTTGCTGATCGGCGGCGCCACGACCTCGAAGATTCACACCGCGGTGAAGATTGACCAGAACTACCAGAATAATCAGGTGGTCTATGTGCCTAACGCATCCCGTTGCGTAGGGGTGGTCAGCCAGCTGCTGAGCAAGGTCCATCACGACCGTTTCGTCAAAGAAGTGCAAACGGAATATGAAGAGCTGCGTGAGCGCCATCGTAACAAGCGTGGCGATGCGCGCCGGGTGACACTGGAGAAGGCGCGTAATAATCCGGAGCCTATCGACTGGTCAGCCTATCAGCCGCCGGTTCCCAGGCAGCTGGGGTTGCAGGTTATTGAATCACTGGATCTGGCGGTATTGCGAGACTATATCGACTGGACACCGTTCTTTGCTTCCTGGGAGCTGGCGGGCAAATATCCACGTATTCTCACCGATGAAGTGGTCGGCGAAGAGGCTACCCGGCTATTTGCCGATGCCAACGCCATGCTGGATCAGGTCATCAGTGAAAAATGGCTGACGGCCCGTGCGGTGTTTGAGCTGTTCCCGGCGAACCGTCGTGGTGATGACATCGTTATCTGGACGGATGAGACTCGTACAGAAGAGCGTCTGGTGGTGCATCATCTGCGCCAGCAGACTGAGAAGATTGCGGGCAAATATAACCACTGCCTCTCTGATTATGTTGCCCCCGAAAACGGCCCTGTGGACTACATCGGCGCCTTTGCCGTCTGCGCGGGTGAAGGGATTGACCCCTGGGTTGCCAAATTCGAAGCAGATCATGATGACTACAAGAGCATCATGCTGAAAGCACTGGCAGACCGTCTGGCGGAGGCTTTTGCCGAATACCTGCATGAGCAGGTGCGCAAGGTGCATTGGGGCTATGCGCCTGAAGAAAACCTGAGCAATGAAGACCTGATTCGCGAGAAGTATCAGGGTATTCGCCCGGCGCCCGGTTATCCGGCCTGTCCTGATCACACAGAAAAGCAGCTTATGTGGCAGTTGCTCGATGCAGAAGCCAGGGCTGGTATCAGCCTGACTGAGTCCATGGCGATGTTCCCTACCGCTGCCGTTTCCGGCTGGTATTTCAGCCACCCACAGTCCAGTTATTTCGGGATTGGCAAGATCAGTGAAGATCAGGTGGAAGACTATGCGCACCGTACTGGTATGGAAAAGCGCGTTGCCGAGCGTTGGTTATCACCCAATCTGGGCTATGAGCCTGAGGATTGATTGAGCCCGGCAATATCGAGCCGTTGTGAAGAAGCGGAGCCCGAACGGCTCCGCTTTTTTGTTGGTTTTTTGATTGGTTGATTGGTTGATTGGTTGATTGTGGCAGTCAGTTAAGGCTGCCTTTTGCTGCTGGTAGTGCGTCGTCTTCGACTTGCTCGAAAAATCCCAGATGTCCCACCAGTTGATACAGATAGGTTGTCAGTGCCACCAGCCCGAGAAACTTGAGAGTATGGTGCACCTCATTTTGCGGAAACGCATTGAAGAAGGTGTACATACCGGCGTACAGCATGAACAGGATCAGCGTCCACTGGCTCCAGGCATGGCTGCCCAGCCGATAACGCTCAGTCATGGCCAGACCTGCGATGCCCGCCAGAATGCCAATGGCCGCACCTATCAGGGTATCGATAGGCCAGTGTGCACCCACCATCACCCGGCTCAATCCCACCAGGCCTAATAGCATCAGGGCGCCAATGCGTTGCCATGGCTGGCGACTGATACTGATCAGCATGGCCGCCAGAACACCGGCGGTGGCGGTATGACCTGAGGGGAAGCTGCCAGCCGTCAGGGTCGGACCAATGATATGCAGCTGCTCCAGCGCTAATACTCCGGCGGGACGGGAAACAGGCAGACCGTGTTTGGTCAGCTGTACTACAAGTGTGGCCATCACCGCAGCAATCAGCGTGGCGGGCAGCAACCGGGGATGACGAAAGGCAAACAGCAGCAGGATGGTCATACTGACACGTGCATCGCCCACCTCCGTCATGGTTTGCCAGAACGCATCCGGTATCCAACGACCGACTGCATTGAGCCCGAGAAATAAACAGTGATATCCCTGAGTCGCCCAAAGCAACAAGGCAACGACGAGCAGTACCGGAGGTATGAGGTACAGGTGGCGGTCGGCGTGCCGGTCTGCAGGAGACAGGCCTGAAGTATCAACGGGATGTGTGTTCAGCAGGTTCATCAACATGGCGAAGTCTTCCTTCACTGACGCTGAGAGAGAGTGGCTGGTGAGGCGGGAATGCGTGCCAGCACAATGCCACCCTGGTGATAAAGAATGTCTGCCTTTGCCGCTGGAAAACGCTCCAGCAGTTCGGGCAGGTGATCTGCTTTGGTCAGTACCACATCGCCAGCCTGTGGATCGCCTGCCGGTGTGGGAGCGCCGCGGTAGAGGCTGAAGCTCGGCATATGGATCTTGTAGGCCACCACGGTTGAGGTTTGTAGCTGCCGGGCTTGCAGAGCGGCTTGCTTGACGGGCGTTTGCTGCAGATGGCCAATCGCTGGCAGAAGCAGCTGGCTGGCGAACAGCGTCTGTAATAAGCCGGCTGTGGTAAGGCGCTGCCAGGGGGCAAGTCTCCTCAAGACGGAAGGTGGCCAGAACAGCAGGGCTGTCAGCCCGGCCAGCAGCACAGCCATCAGCAGATAACCCTGATTCAGTACTTCAGGAGCCTGAGACAGCATCTGCTGCTGATAGGCATTGCGCTGACTGCTGCCAAGGTGAGGCGCATAGAGCACCAGACCAATCTGCAAGGCAAAGAAGAGGATCGGGAGCAGTAGCTGCCAGCGCCGAATGATGACCTGCCGATACTTGGCCATCAGCACAATCAAAGGAGTCACCCCATAGAGGATGTAGTGGGGCAGCTGTGTTTGTGACAGGGAGAAAAGCACCATGACCACGGCAAACCAGATCATCAGCAGGCGCTCCAGAGGCCGTTTCCACAGTGAGCGGCCATGGCGCAAAAGTGTCAGCAGGGCGCCGGTGTAAGGCAGCATTATTAGTGGCAGCACCAGCAGGTAGTAATACCAGTGGCCGCCGTGTCCTTCCATGGTGCTGGTCAGACGGTTGAGGTTGTGTCCGATCAGGAAACCCTTGAAGAAGCCCATGCCCTGTTGGTGCCATACCAGAATCAACCAGGGCACCAGCACTACGGCGAGAATGAGCCAGCCAGTAGGATTGAGCACCGCTTTTAACCAGTCTCGCAGACGACCATAGCTGATGAACCAGATCAGACTGGCTACAAAGGGGATCGCCGCGGCAACAGGGCCTTTGGTCAGCATGCCCAGGCTCAGCCAGAGCCAGGTACGGTAAAGTAGCGTTTTTTTGCCGGATGACTGGTAGCGATAAAGGTCAAAGAAACTCAGGGCGATGAACAGATTCAGCAGTGCATCCGCTGTTGCGGCTCTGCCAATCAGCATGATCCAGAGGGTTGAGCTGAAAATCAGCACAGCCACCATGGCACTGCGCCGGTTGATGAACTCTTTGCTGAAGTAATAGATGCTGGCTGCCCATCCGATGGCGCTGAGGGCAGAGTGCAGGCGCAAAGTGGTCTCATTCAGGCCAAACAGCAGAACGTTCGCTGCCTGAAACCAGTAAGTAAGAATGGGTTTATCATAACGCGGCATTCCGTCCAGATAGGTCGCCGACCAGATGCCAGAGTGGATCATTTCGCGTGTCGCTTCGGAAAAGGCCCCTTCATCAACGTCAAACAGCGGCACGTTGCCTAATCCCAGGCTGAATGCAGCGAGGACATAAAGCGTCATTAACGCCAGCGGCCACCATGGGTTTTGTGTTTTCACCTTAACTTTCCTCTTCAGCGCAGCGTGACTGCGCGGCGACGGGGGAAGAGGGTGGTACAGCTGTGGGAACGCTTGGCTGCCATCCCTGTGCGAACTGTGCAGTACTGGTCTGGCGGACAACAAAGTGGCGCCCATCCGCCGCCTGATAGAAGGTTCGGCTGAGCATCTCGGCGAGAATGCCTGAGGTCAGGAACTGCAATGACATCAGAATCAGCAGAACCGCGACGATCAGCAGTGGCCGATGGCCGATGTCTTCACCCAGGACGAACTTCACCATCAGGAGCCAGGTCATCATCAGGCCACCGAGGGTGCCAACGGCCAGGCCAATGGAGCCGAAGAAGTGCCCGGGTCTGGCACGAAAGCGCAGAAAAAAGAACACGGATAGCAGATCAATGATGACTCTGAAGGTGCGGCTGAGACCGTACTTTGACTGACCGAACTGGCGCGCATGATGGCGTACCACCGTTTCGCCGATGCGATGAGGCGCAGTTACACCCGCCACCCATACCGGGATGAAGCGATGCATTTCACCGTAGAGACGAATCTGTTTAAGAATGTGGGCGCGATACACCTTCAGGCTGCAACCATAGTCATGCAGCTGTACGCCGGTAATGCGGGCAATCAGGGCATTGGCCAGACGGGAAGGGAGTTTGCGCTTGAGGGCGGCATCCTGTCTGTCCTTCCGCCAGCCTTGCAGCAGGTCGAGATCACGCTCCAGTAACTCATCGACCATGCGTGGAATGTCAGCGGCATCGTTCTGCAGATCGCCGTCCATAGTGACAATCAGCTCGCCCCGCGCCTGATCAATACCTGCCTGCATGGCTGCCGTCTGACCAAAATTGCGTTGCAGCTCAACAATGCAGACATGCTTGCCGTACTGCGCCTGAGCTTCGTGCAGGGCGCTGGCGGTGCCATCGGGGCTGCCATCATCCACACATATAACTTCCCATTGTCCGCGGTAGCCTTCCATGGCTGATGACACCATCGCCAGCATGGGGGCAATGTTGAGTGCCTCTTTATAGAGGGGAATGACAATCGACAGAGAAGGGCGTGAGGCGAGCGTCATGGCGACAGGTATCTTCCAACAGCAAATGATGTGCTGACAGATACCAAACCAACATTAAATGAACATTACGTATTTATGGATGAATCTTGACAGTGCTGCTGGCGGTGGGAGCGATCAGCAGCGCTATAGGCACGGTCAGGAGGATGACACTGAGCATATAGATATGCACATTGACCGCCGCCAGCAGGGTCGTAGAAGTCGCAATCCCGAAGGGGGCAAGCGCAAATACCATGGCGGCTTCAAAGGTGCCGCTGCCACCCAGCCCGTGGATGGGTAATACGCTGCTGATGTCAGCAGAGATAACGGCCAGCATGCACTGCAGCGGAGCAATCGGCACAAAGCTCAGCATCAGCAGGGTCAGCACGGCGAGTTTCAGGCTCCAGAGCCCGGCTGTCATCAGATAAAGTCGGGCAAGCTGCGCATTGGAGGGTACCGGGTAGCTCAGCAGGCGCACAACCAGTTGCCGTAAAGATGAACCCGGCACGTCGCTTTTCAGAAGCTGATTGCGGTGCTTGTGAAGCACGCGCAGCGCCAGCAGAGGGGTCATCAGCAAGGCCACGGGTAGCAGGGTAAATATCCAGCCAAAACTGATACAAAGCATCAGGGACAACAGCAGCAATAACCAGTGCAGATCCATCAGTCGTAACCACAACAGCCCGACGGCGGACTGACTGTAGGGCATGGCAAACGTACGTTTCATCAGGACCGGAAAGGAAGCCTCACCCAGACGCATGGGGATCAGAATGTTAAGGGCGTTGTGCAGAAAGTTGATACGGATATAGGGAGGAAAAGGGTGCGCGGCTGACCGGCCTAACAGGTAGAAAACACGGTAGGCGCGCAGCAGGTAACTGAGTAAGGTGAGGCAGACAAAAACGCCCACCTGCGCCGCTGGTAACAACTGCCATGCAGCCAGCACCCTGTTCCAGCCAAGATCGTGTTGAACCCAGAGAATCAGGCCCAGAAAGAGAGCAATTGCCAGACACCATTGCATGATTTGCTTCATTAGTCGATCTTTGCTGCTTGTGAACTGTCTGTGGTTTTCGCTGCAAGACAGTTGTGGGGTGGGCGGGACAGGTTGTAGCAGCATTTCATCTCAAGTGCTTCCTGTTTTTCAATAGCGGTAACCACCGCAGCTGCCTTGGATCGTGAATACGTTGTTAGATCGTTGGCACGTTCCTGGTGCTGGGTTTGCCTGCAAACCTCGTCGCTGATGATGTTCAGCCTAGGTTGCCATGATGACGGATTGGCGACATAGTGTCAGCTGCTGTCGCGATGTACATTAATTCAGCTATTGTTTTTGGTTAATTATCATAATGAAAAAATACATTGACGTTACAGGTTGAAAACGACTTTAATGACTCGGTCCTCTAAAGACATAAAGAGACAATTCGTATGACCATGACTATCCGATCCCAAGCATCAGTGTATTGCGTCGCCCATCGACGTAATTGCAATACTGATCGCCCGTTCGCCGGATAGTCATCATCTAATCGGCCGCGGGAAATGCACGTGGCCGTCAGAAATACCCCCTTCTTTTTGATCAGGCCAAGTGTGTTTCTCGCGCTATTTAAAGCGGAGAGAATAAATGAACATTGTTGGCCTGATTCTGGTTGCCTACACCAAGCTAAAAAACAAAGCGAACAACGACCTGACATTTCAGCAGGTAAAACATTTGCCACCACACTTGCTCAAAGATATCGGCCTGTATCGCGACGGCGGAACGGTTCGGCCTCTTTCAGGCGTCAGTGAGCAGCACGAGCAGAAGCTGACTGCAGCCACTGCAACCGAGGTAAAGCGTGGTGCTATTGAGGCGAAAGGTTCTTCTACCGAGGTGCTGTTGCAGTGTCAGAGTAGATTGAAAAGTGCTGGTGATTAGTCCCGCCGCGACTGCAGGATGTAGTCGCGGCAATTTCGTTGATCGAATCACTGCAGGATAAAAAGGGATTCGGGAAAAGAGCAGGCTGCCAGAGGCACTGCTCTTTTTTTATTTGTGCATTATTTAAAACGACTCAGTGAGGAAATAGGCTTATCTCCCGTTGAGGGTATTAGCCTTACGTCTTATTTATCCGGATTATTGCTACCCATTTATTGTCGGGCGCTATAGTATTTTTTCGACTGTGAAATTTGCTATCGCATCCAGCCAGCAACAGACCCAAAAGGTCTTGTTGAGAGAACGACTAAGTATGCCGGGCCATCCCCGACGTTCTACTGGAACCGATGAATGATCTGCAGAATACCCCATTTTTGATGGTAGCCATGGGCAGCTGACATGACCGTTTCATGTGCCATGTCGTGTTACACCGTGCCTTCAGGTTTTGGTGATTCTGATCTTCAGGTGTTCATCTATCTGGTCATTTTGGCTTATCCAGCCTGCATGATGCATTGCCAGCATTTGCCCCGTGATATTCGGTTTAACTCATAGGGAAGATGACGGGCAATTGCTGATCCTGAAAAACATGGGTGCACAGGTGCAGTAAAGCACCGACCCTGACAACCATAAAAACGAAGGAAACATCATGTCCATCTCACGTCGTACCCTACTGGCCATTGCTACCTGTGCTGTACTGGCACCCCTTGCGCACGCCGACTACAAAGCTGAATACACGGTCTCCACCGTGCTACCCAGCGCATTCCCCTGGGGACAGGCGGCGGACAGATGGGTTGAGCTGGTAAAAGAACGCTCTGGCGGTCGTATCAACATGAAGATTTATTCCAACTCCCAACTGGTTTCTGGCGATCAGACCAAAGAGTTTTCTGCGATGCGCTCTGGCCTTATTGACATGGCGGTCGGCTCAACCATCAACTGGTCTCCCCAGGTGCCTGAACTGAACCTGTTCTCACTGCCATTCCTGATGCCTGACAGCAACGCCATTGACGCCATCACTCAGGGTGAGGCGGGCAAAATGGTATTTTCTGCCATCGAAAAGCGCGGTGTGACGCCTTTGGCCTGGGGTGAGAATGGTTTCCGCGAGTTGTCCAACTCCAAGCATGCGATCAGTAAGCCCGACGATCTGAAAGGGCTAAAAATCCGCGTTGTTGGCTCGCCATTGTTCCAGGACACCTTCACCGCACTGGGTGCCAACCCGACCCAGATGAGCTGGGCTGATGCCAAACCCGCACTGACTACCGGTGCAGTGGACGGGCAGGAAAACCCATTGTCGGTATTTGATGTGGCGCGTATTGATCAGGTCGGCCAGAAGTACCTGACACAGTGGCATTACATGGCTGATCCGCTGGTATTTGCCGTCAGCACGCGCGTGTGGCGTGAGTTCAGCCCTGAAGATCAGCAGTTGCTGAAGCAGGCGGCTGAGGATGCCGGTAAATGGGAAATTGAAAAGTCTCGCGCAGAAGTCGCTGATACGCTGGCAAAAATCCGTGAGCGTGGTGTTGAAGTGACCGACCTTAATGCGGAACAGCATGATGCTTTTGTCAAAGCGACCGAGTCTGTTTATCAGAAGTGGACACCGCAAATTGGCGAAGCGCTGCTGAAGGCCGCCCAGGAAGCCATCGCCAAGCGTCCGCAATAACCCCCAGCTAATGTAGAAGTCGGATCGCCGGGTCTCCGGCGGTCCAGTAATCGGAGTTATTCCATGTCAGAGCGACGACCTGGAGCCCGCCTCGAAGCCATTCTGGCTGCCCTGGCTTTATCCATCATCTGTCTTATCAGTCTTGCCAACGTAGTGGTTCGTTACGCTACTGATGCTTCTTTTGCATTTACTGAAGAATTCTCGGTTTTCCTGCTGGTGGTCATGACCTTTGCTGGTGCCGCTGTCGCCGCACGGCAAAACGCTCATATTCGCATTGAGTTGATCGAGCACCTGTTACCACGCAACTGGCTGCCGCTGGTGTACGTGCTGCAATGGCTGGCCGGGGTAACCGTGCTGGCAATCGTGATCTGGTATGGCAGCACCTTTACGTTAGAAGAGTATCAGTGGGATTCCCTTTCCCCCGGGCTGGGTTTGCCAAACTGGATCTACGTCATCTGGCTGCCTATTCTGGCGCTGGCCATCTTGCTACGTATGACGATGAGTCTGCGTGATCGTTTGAGCGCACATCGGGGAGGTCATGATGAGTCCTGATCTGCTGATGATTCTGGCATTCATACTGGCGCTGTTTTTAGGTGTGCCCGTGGCCTTCGCGCTGGGGCTGGGCGGTGTCGTTGGCATCCTCAGTGGTCTGAGTACCGACATGCTGGCTACGCTGGGGACAAACACTTACAACAGTGTGGCCAAGTACCCGCTGATAGCCATTCCCCTGTTTATCCTTACCGGAGCGATTTTTGAGCGGGCGGGGGTGGCGGCCAGTCTGGTACGCTTCGCCCAGGCGATTATTGGCCCACGTCACGGTGGTCTGGCCGTTGTTGCTATTCTTGTGTGTCTGATCATGGGTGGCATGAGTGGCTCTGGCCCGGCTGATGCGGCGGCGGTGGCCATGGTCATGCTGCCCAGCATGAAGCGCGCCGGTTATCCGCAAGCCTTCTCGGCCTCACTTATCGCCGCCTCATCATCGACGGCGATACTGATTCCTCCTTCAATCGCCCTGATTCTCTATTCCATCGTGGTGCCTGGTGTTGACCTGCGAGCCCTGTTTGCTGCCGGATTATTCCCGGGCATTCTGGCAGGTCTGTCTTTGCTGTTACCAGCCTGGTGGCTGGCCAAGCGCAATGGCTGGGAGTCACCCGAGGCCTCTGAGCGACCACCACTTGGCAAGAGTTTTCGCGAAGCGATCCCGGCCTTGCTTGCGCCAGTCATCATTCTCGGTGGCTTGCGTTCGGGACTGTTTACGCCGACGGAAGCTGCGGTTGTGGCCGTGGCGTATGGCGTGATTGTCGGTGTGGTGATCTACCGTAGCCTGAGCCTGCGCGGTATGTGGGAGCTGCTGGAGGAGTCGGCAGTGACCTCCGGCGTGGTGATGCTGATCATTGCGCTGGCAGGAATTTTTGCCTGGGCAGGCACTACACTGGGCACATTCCAGCATCTGGCGCAGGCACTGTTGTCCCTGTCAGAGAATGGCTGGGCCTTACTGGTGCTGGTGATGGTACTGGTGTTGCTGGCGGGGATGTTACTGGACGCAGTATCCATTTATCTGATCCTGATCCCCATCGTGTTGCCGTTAATGCAGCATTTTGGCTGGAATCCGGTCTGGTTCGGCATTCTGCTGGCGATGAACATCGCCATTGGTCAGTTCACACCACCGGTAGCGGTAAACCTGATGGTCACGACCCGGATTGCCGGTATTCGTCTGGAGCAGACCGTCGGCTGGACGCTGATCTTTATCCTCGCCATGCTGCTCAGTCTGGTCCTGGTGATGCTGGTCCCTGGCATTGCCCTGTGGTTGCCCGACAAGCTTGGCTATGTGGTGGGCAGCTGGTAGCCCGACAGAAGCGTTATCGATGAAAAAACAAACCGCCGGTCAGGCGGTTTGTTTGTTTTTACAGAGTGAAAAATAGTAAGGAGAGTGAACAGCAGTAAAGAAATGGCTTGTAACAAAAAACTCAAAATCAAGCGCTAACCTGCCTTTACAAAGTGACCATACAGGCGAGGGCCTATATGCAAGCAGTGAGCGTGGGCAAGCGACAGCTGTCACAAACTCTCTGGCAGGTTATTGCCTCAGAGCAGTGGCAACTGGCATGCGTGGTACTGATACTGGTGCTCTACCGGCTGCTGGTTATCACAGCCCAGGTCCCGTTGTTTTTTGATGAGGCCTACTATTACTTCTGGTCGCTCAGCCCTGACTGGGGTTACTACTCCAAACCACCCATGGTGGCATGGTTGATCCATCTTTCGACGCTGCTGATACCGGTCAGCGACCTGAGTGTTAAATTCCTTTCGCCAGTTCTCTACGGTCTGACAACATTGATCGTGGCCCGGATTGCAAACCAGCTCTTCGACCGAAGCACTGTTTTTTGGGCTGGCATATTGTTTCTGACCATGCCTCTGATTAGCTTCAACTCACTGTTCATCACCACTGATGCGCCACTGATGTTTTGCTGGGCGTTGACGGTTTACCTGCTGGTATTGGCGCTGACGCACAATCGCTGGCGTGAATGGCTGGCCTCAGGTGTGGTATGTGGTTTGGGCTTGATGAGCAAATACACCATGGTACTGCTGCCACTCAGCCTGTTGCTGTACCTCAGTATGAGCCCCGAACGACGAAGGCACCTGCGTAATCTGAAACTGTGGGCCGCGGCCAGCATCGCTGCATTGGTCTATTTGCCCAACCTGCTCTGGAACGCAGCACACCACTTCATCAGTTTTCGTCATACCGAAGAAATATCCCAGCTGGATAAATCCTGGTTTCATTTCGACCGGCTGCTTGAGTTTGCTGGCGGGCAGTGCGTTGCTTTCGGCATGGTCGCCATGGTGGTGTTAGTGGTACTCATGGTGCGTAAAGACAGTTACCGCGATAGTCGCTATCGATTGCTGCTGTCGCTGGCACTGCCTTATCTCTTGCTCATGTGCCTTCAAGCCTTCCTGGCGCGAGCCAATCTGAACTGGGCGGCTCCGGTATATATCACTGCGACAGTCGCTGTTGCTGGCTGGTTGGTGCAAACCAGAAAGCAGCGTTGGCTTGGATGCGCCATCGTGCTGAATCTGGCCTTTATGTTTGGGCTTTATCACTATCATTTCTGGCAGCACCAGCTTGGCATACAGCCCTCCCCAAAGAACGACCCTTACCATCGTATCCTGGGGTGGGCAGCAGTAGGGCAGCAACTGAGTCACTGGAGGCAGCGATACCCCGATGCTTACTTGCTTAGTGAGTCGCGAGAGCTGCTGGCGTATCTGGGTTTTTATACCGAGCCCCGTTTCGAGCAGCAGATTGCAGTGTGGAATCCGCAGCATCTGGTGCGCAATCACTATGACCTTATCCCCCCTCTGACCGCTGGAACAGACACCAGCTATCTGTTTGTCAGCAATAAACCCCTGCCTTCCTTAATCCAAGATGCATTTGCGCAGGTGGATGACCTGGGGGAAATCACCACGCCTGTCTATCCCAATGTTCAACGCACCATCCATCTCTATTACCTGAAGGGGTTTTACGGCTATGGTCATCAGTCTCAATAACCGCTGGACAAAACTGTTACCTCTCTACTTCGCCCTCAGAGACCGGGCGTGGGCTGTGGGTCTTTTTGTGGTGAGTCTGATGGTCTTTAGCTTCTATCCGACGTTGGATCTGAAGGTCAGTCAGCTGTTTTACTCGTCACAGAGTGGGTTCTTTCTGGCCGACAATCTGTGGGTGCAGCTGTCTTACAGGCTGTTTGCCAGTCTGCACTTTGTTGTGTTAATCGGCTTGCTGGTAGCGTTGGCAATATCCACGAGGTTTGTCTCGCGTTGGCAGTCATTGACCAGAAAGCAGTTGTCCTTTCTGTTGCTGGTGTTGTTATTGGGGCCGGGGCTGCTGGTCAACGTCGTGCTAAAGGACCATTCGACCGGAAGGGCGAGGCCGGTACAGACCATTGAGTTTGGAGGAACCAGGGTGTTCACGCCGCCGCTCGTAGAGGCGAATCAGTGCAAACACAATTGCTCCTTTGTCAGTGGGCATGCCTCAATGGGTTATTTTCTGATGGCCTTTGCCTGGATAAGGCCATCACGGCGATGGCTGACGGCAGGTATCGTGCTTGGCTCAGCGGTGGGGCTGGGGCGGATGGTGCAGGGAGGGCACTATCTGAGCGATGTGGTGTTTTGCTTCTGGACGGTGTTTTTTACTATTCACCTGCTGGCGTACCAGTTTGGCTTTCGTCTGGCACCGTCAAAAAGCAGGCAGCTGCCATCTGATCCACTCAGTGGAGCGACGGTATAGATGAGGAACCTGCTTTCTCGTCTGATATAAGCAAACCGCCCATAAGGCGGTTTGCTTTTTAGTACGGGGGGTAATTCCTTAGTGCAGGGGTAAACAGCAACTAGATATTTTCCACTTTGCACGCTGCAGCGGTGAACAGTACGTCAGTAGAGCTGTTCAGTGCGGTTTCGGCTGAGTCTTGTAGCACGCCGATGATAAAGCCGATGGCAACGACCTGCATGGCGATATCATTGGAGATGCCAAACAGGCTGCAGGCCAGCGGGATCAGCAGCAGTGAGCCACCCGCTACACCGGAGGCGCCACAGGCGGCAATCGAGGCGACCACGCTCAGCAGCAGGGCGGTCAGTAGATCCACCTGAATGCCCAGCGTATGGGCTGCGGCCAGAGACAGTACGGTAATGGTGATGGCTGCGCCTGCCATGTTGATGGTGGCACCCAGTGGAATGGAGACAGAGTAGGTGTCTTCATGCAGGTCCAGGCGTTTGCACAGGTCCAGGTTGACCGGGATGTTGGCGGCAGAGCTGCGGGTGAAGAAGGCGGTCACGGCACTTTCACGCAGGCATTTCAGTACCAGCGGATAAGGGTTGCGGTGCAGTTTGATGAACACGATCAGCGGGTTGACCACCAGCGCAATCAGCAGCATGGAGCCAATCAAAACAATCAGAAGATGGCTGTAACCCTGCAGGGCCGCAAAGCCGGTTTCAGCAAATGTGCTGGCAACCAGACCGAAGATGCCGATGGGAGCAAAGCGAATCACCAGCCTGACAATGGCCGATACACCGTCCGCAACATCCTTCAACACCCTGCGTGTGCTTTCGCTACCCTGACGCAGGGCAATACCCAGACCAACAGCCCAGGCCAGAATACCGATGAAGTTACCGGTCATCAGGGCATTGATGGGGTTATCAACGACGCGGAACAGCAACGTATGCAGCACTTCGCCTATACCCTGGGGGGCGGTGGCTTCAGCCCCTTTGCTGACCAGCTCCAGCGTGGTAGGGAAGAGGAAACTTATGGCCACGGCTACCAGTGCGGCGCTGAACGTACCGAACAGATAAAGATAGAGAATGGGGCGAATATGGGTTTCGCTGCCCTGACGATGATTGGCAATGGATGAGGCCACCAGTACGAAGACCAGCATGGGAGCGACCGCTTTAAGGGCGCTGACGAACAGGGAACCAAGCAGGCCAACCGAGGTCGCAGTGGGCGGGGAGATTTGCGCCAGACCTATTCCCAGAATGATCCCGATCAGAATCTGAACGACCAGGCCGGGTGCTCGACGAGAAGAGACAGAGGCAGATTGTAAATGGCTCATAGTTTTCCTTCTTGTAATAGATCCTTCTACGCATGTTGACAGCCTGGGGTGCAACGCCGGGTTGCTTCCTCAGGCGGCGCCACTTTATAGCAGAACTCCCGGTGAAGACAGGAATAAACTCGGTCAATTGATGAAAATCACTAATCAAATACCCGTAGTGATGAGAGTAAGTAGTGAAATGTGCATTTAGTTGGTTGCTGTTCAGCTATGCTGCGCAGCCATGAAAAAACGCCATGAGCAGTATGATCATGGCGTGGGGAAGGGGGACGATGTCCCCTGGAAGAGACTGTTTAACGGTGACCCTGAATGGGGGTCGGTGAGCACGCTCTGGCTGATAAAGGGCAGCGTCAGGTGGCAAGCTGTCGCTGACGCCAGAGGCGGTTCATTGCCAGCCCGATTGAGGCTGCAATGATCAGCCCGCCTCCCAGCAGGGCGTAGCCACCGAGCGCCTCACCCAGAAATGACACCCCGAGAATAACGGTGACCACAGGCTCAAGGGTCGAGAGGATGGCCGCCAGCGTCGGGCCAACCAGCTTTAAACCGGTAACGAAGGTCATGATGCCCAGAATGGAGCCGAACAGCGCAATCAGGCTCACTGATGCCCAGCCACTCATGCTGTGAGGCAAATGGATGCCTTTGGTCAGTGCCATCAGCAGATAGATACTACCTGCAGACAACAGGACGGTACTGGTCGCTGCCAGCGGATGGGTGTCGCCGCCGAGACGGCTGCCAAGCAGGATGTAGCCGGAATACAGCACCGCAGCACCGAGTGCCAGCACGATACCGGGGAGCGTGGCTTGTACTCCCGTACCCAGTAGCAGCACCATGCCAACAAAGATGCCCGTCAGCGCAATCCATTCTGCCGGCCCGAAACGGTCAAGGCCCAAGATCGCTGAGGCAATGGTGACCATGATCGGGAAGGTATAAAGCAGCAGGGCGACGGTGGCCGAGCTGGCATAGTTAAGCGCCTGAAAATAGCCGAATGACGTCGCCGCATAGATACAGCCCATCACGATATAGCCACGCAGTTCTTTGCCGGTCGGCATGGCGATGCCTTTGATACGTACCCATACCGTCAGGACGATGGCGGCAAGGACAAAGCGAATGGCCAGCAGACTGGCGGTATCAACGCCATCGGCATAGGCGGTATGAGCGAAAATGGCCATACTGCCAAAACCGGCTGCGGAGACAAGAATAAGCGCTGAACCCATTAGGTGCTTCATGATGGCTGCTCACACTTAGCGAGGACGGGTGTGTAACTCCCGTGCCAGTCAGGTAATTGATATGGCGAGCAGTTTCGCTGAGTCTATACTTCCCGACAAATCAATAATTTCAGAAGTCAGGCCTAAAATAACTATGTCTTATGGTCAGTCTCTGCCGCCTTTGAATGCACTTCGTGCTTTTGATGCGGCAGCTCGTCACGAAAGCTTCCAGCGTGCAGCTGAAGAGTTGTTTATTACTGCCGGTGCTGTGGCCCATCAGATCAAGCAACTGGAAGCTGCAACTGGGTTGCAGCTGTTCCTGCGCCACCCGAGAGGCATCAGCCTTACGCCGCTGGGGCGGCGTTATGCTGAAACCGTGCACTATGTGCTGGATACCCTGAGTGCCGCTACCCAGCAGTTACAAAGTGAAAGCGGGCGGGAAAATGTGGTGACCATCAGTTCCATTTCATCCTTCGTGACTCGCTGGCTGATGCCGCGTCTGTCGGGCTTCACCCGCCGTCATCCGGAGTTTGAGGTGCGGTTGCAGGGTGTGATCAAACCGGCCGATCTGTTTCGTGAACCGGTCGATGTCAGCATCCGTCTGGGGACTGGCCCGTATCCTGATCTCAAGGTCGATGAACTGTTTGCCGAGCACTTTGTCGCGGTGGCCAGCCCACGTTTTCTCGAAGAGCATCCGATCAGCGTGCCCGCTGATTTATTGCAGGTGACCTTACTGCATGATGACTTTGAGCCGCTGATCAGCGAGCAGGTTAACTGGAAGAAATGGCTGACAGCCTGTGGCGTGACGACGCCCAGCAAACTGCCCGGATTATGGTTTTCTCACACTTATCTGACCCTGGAGGCGGCCATGGCGGGGCAGGGCGTCGCTATCGCCAGCGCGCCGATGCTCAACAATGCGCTGGAAATCGGGGCACTGGTGACCCTGCTTGAGGACATATCCGTGCAGGGGCCTTACATGTACCGGATGTTGCGGCTGCCGATGGCCGAGAGCCGCCCCGCAGTGAAGGCATTCTGTGAATGGATGCTGGAGAGTTCGGTAGCTACGCCGTCTGCACTGCAGGAGTGAACCTGGTCACTCCTGTATGCAGAGGCTTCAGGCGCGTCGTTGCAAGATGCGATTGATCACAATCTGCTGTGGCTCACGCTTGCCATCAATCGCTTCACTGGCCAGTTTCCACGCGGCCTCGGCAATCAGTTCATAGCGCTGCGGCAGGGAATTGACGGGCAGCGGCAGGAAGTCCAGCAGTCGGCTGTTACCAAAGGTCGCCAGCTGAATGGAGCCATCGGCTTGCAGTACGTTGCCTTCCGCACGCTGCTGCAGATTTTCAACCACGCCTTCCAGCAGGCTGTAGGAGGTCGTGACAAGGGCGTCGGGCAGTTTGCCCAGCCTGTTCATAGCCTGATCCAGCAGCTGGATGCCGTTGCTGCTGTCAAAATGGGCGCCGTAAAAACAGTGCACCTGCTGTGCAGGCAGATGCTCAAGGGCCCGGCGAAAGCCCGCCTCGCGCCGCTGGCTGACGGTCAGGCTGGGGAGCGCGCCAAACAGCGCTACATGCGCATCTCCGGGGAGCTTAAGACTGCTGGTCAGCTCAAAGGCACCTTGTTCATCGTCACTGATGACATTGCTGAAGCTGTCAGGAAGGGGGCGGTCGAGCGCAATCACAGGTGTCCCCTGACGGACCATATCGCCATACAGCTCGGCGTCATCATCAACACAGGACGAGACCAGCAAGGCATCCACACCGCGGGCAACCAGATTACGCGCGGCCTGTAACTCGGTCGTTCTGTCATCATCGGAGCTGCTGATAATCAGCTGGAATCCATTGCTGCGGGCAAGGGCTTCCAGACGCTTGGCAATACGCAGATAACTGCGATTTTCAAAGTCCGGCACGATAAAGCCGATGGAATGGCTCCGCCCGCGGCGCAGGGCTGCAGCGGAGTGATTGGGCTGGTAGCCGTGGTGATTGACCACCTCCAGTACACGTGCCTGGGTTTCGGTACTGATGCGGTATTTCTCAGCCTTGCCGTTCAGCACGCTGCTGACGGTGGATTTGGAAACGCCGGCGAGTTTGGCGATCTCTTCGAGCTTCAATGTGGTCTCCATCACTGCTATGGCACTCCCTGACGATTTAGAGTTGTAGTCTGCCGGCGAATATCTGACTAACCCGGTAGGTTTTCAGCGCTTTCTGGCGTGGCAGGCCCGGCACTCAAGGCCAGACACAACCACACTCACCAGCAAGGTCAGGGATGTTGCATTGTAGGGACTGCCTCTGTCAGGGGCAACGCAACGACCTGCTCTTCCGCAGGCGATACTCTGCCCCCAAGTTCAATCCAGGGAATCGTGATATGTGTTTTCGATCTGCAGCACTGTGGACCCACGCCGACAAAAAGACTGTCGGAAAGCGGATGGGATGTCATCAGCCCATTGATCACCCGTGAAGGGGGGCAGCGCTTCTCACCTTGTGGTGCTCCTACCTGCGAGATCGCGAAAATGATCTTAGCTTGCATTTTTTGCTGAATCCATTCAGCATTTGGCAGAATCGATTTAGCTAATGTCCTGTATACTGGCTAAATTCACCAGATGTAACACCCTTAACAGGTTGTTGAAAAACTATCTGCGTTGCCGAATACCGCGTCAAAAACAGGCTCAAAATGCTCATTTAGTTCACTAAACTCCGCTTTTTCGCCTGTTTTTTCCTTGTCTCGGCTGCCTCGATAACGTTTTTCAACAGCCTGTTAGGCCTGCAGCACATTCTTACCGAAACGCTGTCGCTGCATCTCATTCAGGCGACTCAGGGTACGCTGGAATGGGAACGACAGATAGCCCCGCGGATACAACTCGTTCATCGCCACATCGGCTTCGATATACAGCGGAATGCCG
>NZ_LAPT01000070.1 GCF_003194385.1 Pokkaliibacter plantistimulans | reverse complement strand
CAGCCGCGTCAGGCGGTTGAGTTTGTCGTAGGCGTAGCGGGTGATGGCGCCGCGTTCATCCTGCCGCAGCACCTGGCGGCCCTGGGCATCGTAGCGGTAGGTGCGCTGGCCGCCGTCGGGTAAGGTCTCGTCCACCAGCTGGCCAAAGCGGTTCCAGCTAAACAGGTGGCGACCGCCATCGGGCAGGTCGATGCGGCTGAGCTGGCCCTGTTCGGTGTAGTGGTAGCGGTGGACCCGCCCGGCCGGGTCGGTTTTTTCGGTGATGTCACCCTGTTCGTTGCGCAGGTAGCGCCAGTGCTGTTCGCCCCGGCGGACGCTGCGCAGCTGGCCGCGCCAGTAGTCGTAGTGGGTCAGGCTGCCATCGGGGTGCCGGATGGTTTCCAGCTGCCCGTTCTGATCATAGTGGTAGTGGGTTTCGGCGCCGAGGGCATCGACTTCGCGGATCAGGTCGCCGTTGTCGTTGTAGTCTTTGCTGACGGTGGCGCCGTCCGGGTCGGTCTGGCGGATCAGTTTGGCGTGACGGTCATGCTGATAGACCTGCTGGCTGCCGTCGCTGAAATGGACGGTCACTTCACCGCTGGCGTCATTCCACTCATAGCGGTTGTCCAGACCGGGGATGTTGCAGCCATGGGCGATGGCGCGGGCGGCCTTGCCCTGCCGCTCCCATTGCCAGGTAAAGCAGGCGCCCCCGGCGAGGCGGCGTTCCTGGATGACGTGCTGGTCGTCGTAGCGGTAGGTTTCCTGTTCGCCGAGGGCATTTTCGGCGGCGATGAGTTGCAGCTGGTCGTTGTAGTGGTAGCGCATCAGCGGGAAGCGGCGGGTTTCGTAGCCGCTTTCGTCAGCGTTGACGGCCATCCGCTGCAGTTCCACGCGGGCCAGCAGGGCAATGCTGTCGGGCTTATCGAGCACGTTCCACCAGTGGCGCTCGCCCACCGGCTGGTCGAGGTAGTGAAAGCGCAGGGCCTGCTGTTGCTGGCCTTCCAGGGCACTGAGGCGGCCGTGCCGGTCGTAGCGCACCGTCAGGCGGTTGTGGTAGGCGTCGCTGATGGCGTGCAAGTAGCCGTGCGCCTGTATCGTGCCGCGCGCCTGTGTCGTACCGCCCTGCCCGTCCGTGTTGACGATGCGAAAGTGATAGAAAGGCAGGCCCGGCTGGGTGAGGATCAGTTCGGCCACCACGCCGCGCTGCCGCTGTGCGGCGCTGGGCTCATCACCCAGATACAGGGCAGCCCTGGCCAGCGGATTATGGATCGCCGGGCGTTGCTGACTGGGATGGGGGAAGGTGGTGGTACGCCCTTCGTGGTCGCGCCAGTGAATCGCTTCGGCCGTCACCGTCAGCTCGTGGTCAAGGCTGTGGCTCCAGCCATAGCCAAGGCCACTTTGCCGTTCCACCGCACTGGTGCGGTACAGCCGCTGCCAGGTAAAGGGTAAGGGGCCGTCAAGGGTGGCGTCTTCGAGGGTCAGTAGCTCCTCGCCGGTGACCATGGAGACGGGGCAGCCGTTGGTTTGGGTGCAGGCGACGCTTTCGGCTGGCTGGTCGTTGTCGTTTTTGCCGCTTTGATTGGCTTTGTTCGGCGGCTCCTGTTCGACGATTTTGGTGGTCTGTTTAAAGTCGTTCTGCGCTTCGGTGGCATCGTTGGCTCTGATGCGCCCCTCATCCAGTACCAACGTGCCTTTGTTGGCGGAATTGAGGTTCATGTCTTTGCTTAAGATGATCTTTTCCGACTTTTTCAGATGCGGCAGGGCGTACTTCCTGGCGGTTTCGATCAGCTCCTTAGCGCCATTCATCAGCAGCGTGACTTCGCTCTGCACCCCTTTGGCAGCCACCTTGGCAGACTTGATGGCATAGCGCAGCACCACGCCCCCCACGGCGCTCAGGACCACACCGATGATGAAGTCCATGATGATATTGCCCAGCAGTTCACCGACGGCTTTTTGCTTTTGATGCGGCGGGATCAGATCAAACCAGGCGGAGAAGGCGCGGGCACAGAGAAACAGAAAGGCTTCATCCTGCACAAAGATCAGGCAGTTTTTGGCTTTTTCGGCATTCTCGGCCACTTTTTTGAAGTCGTCTTTGGTGTACTCAATCACCGTAGACTTCAGCTTCTGGTAGTACTTATCCGGGTCAGCGATCAGGTCGTAGACGAAGTTGATGTCGTCCCACACGCCTTTCAGAGCGCTGACCATGCCATGCAGTACCGCCCCATCGCTGTAGGCCTGACGCTGGGCCTCGCTCATGTTGAGGAACACCTGCCATTCCGCCTTCAGGCTGCCGTTCCATTGCTGGCTAAGCCATTGGCTCAGGGCCCGCTGCACTTCTTCATAGGAGGCCAGCAGGGCTTTAAGATCGCCTTCGGTGACATTGGGGTAGAAGGTGATGCGGTAGTTGCCCGGCTTGAGATTATGTTCTTCCAGCTTGCCGTTACTGTCGGTGGTGCCCTTACGGGTCATGCCGCCCGTTTCAGGGTGGAAGCGGTGACGCGAATCCGTCCAGCCCTGCTCAAGGGTATAGGGGGAGTTAGGGATGGGAACGAAATTCACCGACTGGAAGGTGTGATAGACGATCAGGATGCCATTGAGCGGGCAGTTGACCACGCCGCTGACCCGCCCCTTGTCGGCAGCGGCGACGCTGACGGTGCGGTCCAGGTGAGTGATCACCTGATCCATGCGCAGGAAAATGCCATAGAACCAGTCGTTGTAGTCGTGCTTGTACTGGTCGAGGCTGTGGTTGAAATAGTCCATGGTCCGAGTGAATAACTCGTCCAGGGTATCAGGCTGACGGGCCGCCTGTTGCTGGCGATAAAGCAGGGTATGGTCAGACCCTGCGCCTGTGTTGTCTCCAAAAATACTCACGATTCACATCCTTGTAATGACACATCATCCGGCCGGGCGTGTCTGACCGGGGTCAGCTCACCGTTTCATCGGCCAGCCACTGGCACAGGTGCAGCAGCCAGTCAGCATCGTTGTCCGGAGGGCACTGGCGAAGGTAATACGCCACCTTGGCCTCCAGCACCGTCAGCGGAAACGCACAATACAGCCAGCCCTGCTGCTCCTGCAGGTATTGCATGACATTGAGCTGCACCGGCCCCGGGTCTTCCTGCTCAAGGCCCCGCATCACCTGTGCCGGAATGGTCCACCATGGCGAAGGCCGGGGGCGGCGGTAGCGGTCGGGCTGGAAGGTAAATACCGTACTGTTGATCCAGTACTGCGCCACCGGCGGCAGCAGAAAATGCCCGTCGTGTTGCAGCAGGCGCAGGATCATGCGGAAGAAGTGGCCATCCCAGTAGCGGAAGAACACGGCTTTACCCTCTTCCGTCAGTGCCTGCGTCAGTCCGGCCAGATGGGGGATCAGCTCACGGCTTGGCAACGGCGAGCTGCATAGCCAGCCCCAGTCCTGCACCTCAGTGCGGGCCACCCAATCGAGAAAAGGGCTGGTCCGCGACAACGGCACCAGATAAGGCATCACCTGTCGCCAGTTGCGATAGGCCTCCTGGGTATAGAGCGGATGCAGGTACTGCTCGCCGTCTTCCCGCTCATAGATCGCGACAGGCTGGGCCTCACTGGTGCCGCTCAGCACGGCATAAAGTGACAGATCAGCAGGCAGGGCCTTGAGCCAGTCATACAGGTGTTGATAGGGGGTGTGGCGGTAGAAAGGCCGGTCCAGATCATCCAATAGCACACTGACCATCCTTGCATTTTTCACACTCTTCGCAGAAAGGGGCCGGTTTGCGCAGCGTCATGGCCTGGCTTTCACTCAGGGAGGGGTTGGGGCCTGCTTTACCTGAATAGGAGCTGTCACCAATCAGCACATTGCCACTACCGCCGATAATCACCCCGCTGTGAGCGGTGCCATCGCCCATCCTTGCCGCAGGCATACCATTGATAAAGACCGTGGCAGAGCCCTCTTTAATCGTATCGGGTGGGCCGCAACAGATGAGGGTATCGCCCACCCGCGCGGCGGGCATACCGTTGATAAACACATTGGGAGAGCCATTAACGACGGGGCCGCCGACATGAGGTGTTCGGCCATCGTATTGAGGACAGGTATGAAAATGCCCCACGGTGGCTGCTGGTTTACCCATGATGAAATCCTTGTCGATACCGTCCTATGTAATAGGAAAGTGATCTTACTTTTCATCATGTAATTTTCAACCCATCAATTGTTACTCTCACAGTTACTCAGACGGTTGCTCATACATCGTTCTGCCAGCCCCATACGGCTGCCGCACACCAACGCAAGCGTTCCGTTGCCATCCGTTGAGTCATATCCAACTGGACAGCCAGGGGCTGCTGAGAGCAGGCGGGGGCGTTCTGCCACTGACTGACGAGATAGAGCAAGACCGCCAGCGGTGCCAGCGTGCCACACTCCCCCAGCTGACTCAGGGGATCGGCATATCGACTGCGCTCAGTCAGCAAGGGTAACAGTGTGTGATAGCCGATATTCCAGGCCTGACGTACCGATTGAGGTACAGACGCCGGCAGTCTGGATGGCATAAACATCTCGATCTGCTGACCACCCGTCTGGCGAATCATTGTGGCAAGGCTGTCATGTAAATTGCCAATCGCGCTACCGCATTCCTGAGTGGCTGGCTGATACCCCAAGGCATTCAGACTATGCCAATGCGGCTGCAGGCCACGACGGGCTTTCTGCACCTCGATAATCAAGGCACCTTCACAGTAGAGGCTGGCGGGTGACTGGCGCTGCTCGGCAACCGTTGGCGCCGGGCTATCCAGCGCAACCAGCAGTACACGCTCATGCTGCTTAAGCAAAGCGCGCAGCTGTGGCCAGGAGGCCCACCAGGCCATGCGTCCAAAAGGATAGACAAATACCTGTGGCTGATAGCTCAGCCAGTTCAACCCCAGATAACGCAGATAGGCCTGCTGACGCTCGCGCGACGAGGCATGCGGATGCAAGGGATGGCAAGGCAGATACAGCAGCACCGGCGCATCGCCTTGGCGCTGCACCTGCGGCAAATGCGCGGCCAGCTCTTCTGCCAGAGACAACAGCCGCTGCGCGCTGCTGTACCCGTGCACCTGAGGGCAGCAATGCAGCGGGAAGGACGCTTCACCACAGGGCTGCTGCACAATGTGTTTGCTGGCCATTTCCAGCATTCCCAGCTCCCAGAGGGTTGAAATCCGGCCCAGCTGCAGAAATCGTGGCGTAAGCTGTAGCATTTCCCTGCCCCTGTAACATCACCGTCCTGAAGGGGACGGAGTGTACGGCTCGTGGCAGAAACTGCAAAGTCATTCCCCTTACCGGGCAACAACGTCCGACGCTATATCCTTATATCAATCCCACTTCAGGGTTGCTCCCATCAGCAAGAATGCGCACAATGCGCCCCTTTCACTTTGTGCCCAATTTGCACTCAAATGGGGCAAACAGGAGCAGCACAGACCATAGAGGAAGCAGCAAGGAAGTCGCTTTGGGCAGCTATGGTGGTCATGATCTGCGGACATATCTGGTGAAGTGAAGAACGCCCGCCACAACTATTAAGGGTCAGCGCCGGTTACCCATCGTCAGCCGACCCATTACCAGCACCGTTACGTGATCGGCACGATTGATCGCGCTACAAGAGGTACAGCGTATGGACGCAATTATCAGCTTTCTCAATACCATCTTCTGGGGCTACATCCTGATCTATGGCCTGCTGGCAGTCGGTGCCTACTTCACCCTGCGCCTTGGCTTTTTGCAGCTTCGCCACTTTCCTGAACTCATCCGTTCGGTCACCCGCAAACCCGAGAATGACCAGAGCGGTATCACTCCCGTGCAGGCGCTCTGCACCAGTCTGGCCTCTCGTGTGGGCACCGGTAACCTGGCCGGTGTCGCCGTTGCCCTGGCCCTGGGTGGCCCCGGCGCCATCTTCTGGATGTGGGTCGTCGCCCTGCTCGGCATGGCCACGGCGTACGCCGAAAGTACGCTGGCGCAGCTGTTCAAGGTCCGCGATGAACACGGTGACTACCGGGGCGGCCCGGCGTTCTATATCGCCAGGGGCCTGAATGCGCCCTGGGCTGGCAGCATCTTCTGCGTCTGCCTGATCATCGCCTTCGGTCTGGTGTTCAGTGCGGTACAGGCCAACTCCATTGCTGAAGCCATGAACGGCGCCTTTGGCCTGCCCAAGGTGGAAGTCGGTATCGGTCTGGCCGTGCTGGCGGGTGTGGTCATCTTTGGCGGAATTAAATCCATCGCCCGCTGCGCTGAGCTGATCGTGCCGTTTATGGCCATTGCTTACCTGCTGACCGCCGTCTATGTGATTGCCACCCATCTGGGCGACATTCCTGCGGTACTGGCCCTGATCGTCAAGAGTGCGTTCGGCATTGAGTCTGCGGCAGGTGGCATCGCCGGGGCGATGATGAACGGCATCAAGCGCGGTCTGTTCTCCAACGAAGCAGGAATGGGCTCAGCGCCGAATATCGCCGCTGTCGCCACGCCCAGCCCCCATCACCCTTCTTCGCAAGGTATGGTGCAGGCACTGGGGGTCTTTATTGATACCCTGCTGATCTGTACTGCCACAGCCGTCATGATTCTGCTGTCTGGCGTGATGATGCCCGGCTCCGAGCTGACCGGCATGCCTCTGACTCAGGCCGCCATGAGCGTGCATCTGGGCGATGCGGGCAAGTACTTCGTGGCCATTGCCATCTTCTTCTTTGCCTTCACCTCCATCATCGGTAACTACAGCTACGCCGAAAACGCCATGGTGTATCTCAAGCTGGATAACCGCGTCGGCCTGACCATTCTGCGCTGTCTGGGCCTGCTGATGGTGGTCTGGGGTGCCTATGAGAGCATCTCCACCGTGTTTGATGCCGCCGACGCAGCCATGGGGCTGATGGCGACCATCAACCTGATCGCCATCACCCTGCTGTCAGGGCTGGTGATCAAGCTGACCAGGGACTACTTCAACCAGAATCGCACCGGCACACCGGTGTTTGATCCGGCCAGATTCCCCGAACTGGCTGACAAAATCGACCAGAAAATCTGGGAAAAGTCCTGAGTCTGATCGACAGACAGCGGTAAATACTCCGCCGTCATGAACAAGAAACCCGGCCTAGGCCGGGTTTCTTGTTTTTACTGCATTGCTGCTCACTGTCAGGTCAACCGACATCAGCCAGATTGCCCTTGGTTTCCAGCCAGCTCTTGCGGTCAGAGGAGCGCTTCTTGGCCAGCAGCATGTCCATCATTTCATGGGTATCGTCGCCTTCGTCCAGATACAGCTGCACCAGACGACGGGTATCGCGGGCCATGGTGGTTTCACGCAGCTGCAGCGGGTTCATCTCGCCCAGCCCCTTGAAGCGTGTCACCTGTACCTGTCCACGCTTATTCTCGGCCTTGATGCGGTCCAGAATGCCGTCACGCTCGGCTTCATCCAGGGCGTAGCTGACTTCCTTGCCGATATCGATGCGATACAGCGGTGGCATAGCGACAAACACGTGCCCCGCTTTCACCAGCGCCGGGAAGTGGCGAACAAAGAGGGCGCACAACAGCGTAGCGATGTGCAGCCCGTCCGAGTCGGCATCGGCAAGAATACAGACCTTGCCATAGCGCAGGCCGGACAGATCCGTGGAGCTGGGGTCAACGCCGATGGCCACGGCGATGTCATGCACCTCCTGCGAGGCGAGAATTTCGCCGGAGTCCACTTCCCAGGTATTGAGGATCTTGCCGCGCAACGGCATGACGGCCTGATACTCGCGGTCACGCGCCTGCTTGGCCGAGCCACCGGCAGAGTCCCCTTCAACCAGAAACAGCTCTGACGCCAGTGCATCACCCCCACTGCAGTCAGCCAGCTTGCCGGGCAGCGCCGGGCCTTGCGTGACCTTCTTGCGCACCACCTTCTTGGCAGCTTTCATGCGGCTCTGAGCGTGGTTGATGCAAAGCTCGGCCAGTCTTTCTGCCTGCTCGATATGCTTGTTCAGCCACAGGCTGAAGGCATCCTTGACCACCCCGGAAACGAACGGCGCGCACTGGCGGGATGACAGCCGCTCCTTGGTCTGGCCGGCAAACTGCGGGTCATGCATCTTCACCGACAGCACATAGCTGCACTGGTTCCAGATATCCTCAGGCGCGAGCTTCATACCCCGTGGCAACAGATTGCGGAATTCACAGAACTCGCGCATGGCCTCCAGCAGACCGGTGCGAAAACCGTTGACGTGGGTGCCACCCTGAATGGTGGGGATCAGGTTGACGTATGACTCGGTCAGCAGATCACCGCCTTCGGGCAGCCAGTGCACCGCCCATTCGGCGGCTTCCTGCTCACCGGCAAAATTACCCACAAAGGGAACATCCGGCAGGGTCACGAAATCGCTGGCGGCCTGACTGAGGTAGTCGGTCAGGCCGTCCTGATAGCACCACTCGGTGCGTTCTTCCTGATCAGCGCCCTTGCTCTGGTCAATCAGAACGATGGTCAGGCCGGAGCACAGTACAGCCTTGGCACGCAGCAAATGGCGCAGGCGGCTGACACTGTATTTGGGGGAGTCAAAGTAACCGGGATCAGGCAGGAAACGCACCTTGGTGCCGGTATTTTTGACCCCGCAGGTCCCCACTTCTTCCAGCTCTGCCAGCTTGTTACCGTCGGCAAAACTCATGCGATAGACCTTGCCACCGCGTTTGATTTCCACTTCCAGATGCTTGGACAGCGCATTGACCACCGATACCCCGACGCCGTGCAAACCGCCGGAGAACTGGTAATTGCCCTGTGAGAACTTACCCCCCGCATGCAAACGGGTGAGGATCAGTTCCACCCCGCTGACGCCGTGCTCAGGGTGAATATCCACCGGCATCCCACGGCCATTGTCGGTCACACTAAGGGAGCCGTCGGCATAGACCATGACTTCGATACGATCGGCATGTCCGGCCAGCGCCTCATCCACCGAGTTATCGATGACTTCCTGGGCCAGATGGTTGGGGCGATCGGTTTCGGTATACATACCCGGGCGTTTACGCACCGGGTCCAGGCCGCTGAGCACCTCAATGGCCTGGGCGTTATATTCTTGCTTGCTCATGGCAGTCATTCTTTCACAGAGAGGGTTATCAGCTTAGCTGCGGGCAAAGGCCAGCAGTGCCGGACAATGACTGAGGAAACCGTCAAAGCGGTGATTGCCGCCTTCTTCAATACGCAGCTGGCAATGCTGGTAATACTCAGCCGCTTCACGGTAGTCCAGGGTTTCATCCCCGGTTTGCAACAGCACCAGAAACTGCTGGGGCTGTGGCAGCGACGCCACATAGAGGTCGCGCAGCTGTGTTACGTGTTCAGCGGTGAGCTGGTAACGCTCACCGGTATAGGGGTTGTCGATGTCGATACCCAGACGATCTTCCATCAGTCGCCATACCCGCACCGCCGGGTTGATCAGCACCGCCTTGAGGCCGTAATGTGCCGCCAGCCAGGTGGCATAGAAACCACCCAACGAACTACCCACCAGTACCGGGGCCTGCGGCGAGGCTTCAATCAGGTTGCAGGCACTGCTGATAGCCTCCGCTGGCCAGTGGCTGAGCTGCGGCACCTGCGGTTCGGGCAACCCCTGACTCTGCAGAAAGGCACGCAGCTCCGCGGCCTTGGCCGCCTGTGAGGAACTGTTGAAACCATGCAGGTAGATGAAGGGCGGTGTCGCGTTCATGTCGAACCCCTGATTGCATATACAGTAGAAGTGCGCATGCTACCATCGTCACCCAGCTGAAGCCAGCGCCCGGCCGGCGCCTGCAAAGCGGGTTGCGGCTCCAGCAGGAAGCCTGGCTGCCCGGCGGCAAACTGTGCGGCGACTGCCGGTGTTGACCACATCTGCCAGTGGCCACGCCGCCAGTGATGGGCCTGATGGACATGGCCACAGAGCACCCCACGCAGTTGTGGCGCCTGATCCAGCAACGCCAGCACCTCGGCGGCATTACCTGTCATCACCTCATCCTGCCACGGGCTATTCACCGGCAGCAGGTGGTGATGAAGCACCACGAGTTGATGCTCGGCCTGTGGATGCTGCAACTGGTACTGCAAACGCGCCAGTGCGGCTGCAGACAGGGAGCCACTGCCGCGGCCATCACCGTCCGCCGTGCTGTCGCACAGCAGTAGCTGCCAGCGCCCGGCCTGCCACTGATCGGCACAGGGCAAACCGGCACTGTCGCCCCACAGCTGGCGCATCAGGCTGACATCATCATGATTACCGGGCACACAGACCCAGGGCAGATCCAGCTGATCAAGACACTGGCGCAGCGCCTGATAGGTGATCGCTTCGGGATGTTGCGCCAGATCCCCTCCCAGCACCAGCAGGTCGGGACGGGGCTGATCCGCCGCAGGAGAAAGTAGGCAGTGCTCGATCATCTGCTGCCAGCGCTGCCAGGCGTTGAAGCCATGATGCATATCGTCAGGATGACGCGTCAGGTGCAGATCGGTCAGATGCAGAACAGTAAAGCGGGACATGAATCACCGTAGCAGCAGAAGGATAATCAGCTTCAGCAGGAAGCGCCGGGCTGGGCGCTCATACTCAGAACGCATTTACGCTATCGCGAGCCAGCGCCACACAGGGCATAACGGGCTGGGAAGTAGCGGCAGATGGGCATACCGCAGGTCTTTGCCACGCCGCATCCCTATACGCAGCAGATCGTGACCACGCCCCCTTACAGGCGAACCACTTCCACTGGCTCCTGACTCAGGCCGTAATCAATGCAGTGATTCAGCCATTCGGCCAGAAAGGTATTGAGCTGGGCCTTTTCATCAGGGGCGCGCATGGCAGGATTGGGATACAGGTAAACCCCTTCCAGCATGCGGTTACGCGGGGCGATCACTTCGGCAATGCGGGCATCGTGATACAGACGAACATGCAGCAGCGGGGTCTTCAGCCAGGGCGACTCTCCCAGACTCTGCTCCACTTCGAGAGCCGTGGTGTAAGCAAAGTTTTCCACCACACGCAGTGACAGTTGCCCCAGCTGGCCATCGGGCAAACGCAAGCCATAACGGCAGGACGTACCGGCATCCAGTGCGGGTAACAGTTTCAGCAGGCGCCGGTAGTTGGCTTCACCTTCAGCCATCATCCGCGCCAGATCTGGAACGTATTTGCGTTTTACCTTCATAACTCAACCTGACCTTCAACCTGGCAAGCCCCGCTTATTGGGCTCGTCCATCGTAAATCTCAACAGCGTTCAACGTATCACGCGGTGCTTATCTGAATATGTGCCTGCTACCCGTGGCAATCTCCACATCAGCAGCAGTCTGCAATAAATCAGCGCAGGGGCATAGTCCGGCAGACGTCTTTTTGATTATTTTTTAACCAGCCACTTATCCCTGTTAAGCGATGGGCAGTCCCTGCTGCTGCCACTGTGCCAGTACGTCATCACGATGCAGCTGCAACCACTGCAAACCCAGCAGGGTGGCCGCATTATTGATGCGGCCATTGCGGGTAGCGGCGATGGCATCGGCCAGCGGCACTGTCACCACACGAATATCCTCACCCTCTTCAGGCAAGCCATGGATTCCGCCCATACCGCGGCTATCCACCCATGCACAATAAAGACCGACCCGTTCATTGGTGCCGCCGGGGCTGACAAAATAATCCAGCATATGCATCACGCCCTGGATGTCGGCACCGGCTTCTTCCACCGCTTCGCGGCGCGCCACTTCACGGTCGGATTCGCCCTCCTCCACCATGCCCGCCACCAGTTCGTACTGCCAGGCCTCGGCTTTGATGCCCATGAAGGCGCCGGTGCGAAACTGCTCAATCAGCACCACCGTGTCACGTACAGGATCATAAAGCAGCACACAGACGGCACGGCCACGGTCAAACAGCTCACGGGTGATGGTGATGGACTCACCATTGAAGCAGCGATGGCGCAGCGTCAGCGTACGCAGTCTGAAGAAACCTTTGAACGAGAGTTCGTCCTTGAGAAGGGTGACGGCATCATCATGCTCGCCGGAAAAGCTGGGAATCAGTGCAGTCCCTGACATAGTGCGTCCTCAGTGTTACGCAGATACGACAGGTCCGAAGGGGCAGCCGTCTGCTTTTCAGAGCGTCTTCACGACCATCGCCGACAGGGCCGAACAAGGCTTCTTTTACCTTGCGGCCAGCGCATTGCGCATCGTGAACAGGCTTAAGAACGTCTTCACGGTCTCGCGAGCTAGAGCAAAACAAGGCGAAAAGCACTGAGGAAGCGGAGTTTAGGGAACCTAAATGAGCATTCCGAAGGGCTTTTCAACGCAGTTTGGCCGACGCGCAGCAGATCGTGAACGCGTTCTAAGGAAAGCAGGCAGTATAGCCCCTCAAGCACGAAGTTGATAATGCGGGGGCAGGTGAATACGGGACTCATGGATGCAGCTCTGCTGCAGTGCCTTGGCCTCATGTTTGGCCTCAGCCGCCAGCTCGGCCACATCATGGTAGTTGGCGCAGACCATGGGGTCGGGGTGAATCACCGCGATGGCGATGCCAAGCAAACCGAAGAAACTGTGGCTGCCATCCCGTCCCCGGCCGGGGATACCGCCTGCGGCGATATCCTGGGTGTCATAGAAATGGCCAATGCTGCTCTGGAATTCATCCAGCGCCTTCTGCAGACGCCGCCGCCAGTCATTCTCCCTGAAGATGATAATGAAGTCGTCACCGCCGATGTGGCCGACCAGATTGCTGCGACCGGCACAGTGGCGCACCATCAGCTCACCAACGAACTGGATGACCTGATCCCCGCGGGCAAAGCCGTAGTAGTCGTTGAAGGGTTTGAAGTTGTTGAGATCACAGTAGGCCACACGAAAGTCGGCCCCTGTCCTGAGAAGCCCGTCCACCTCCTGGTTCAGCACCACGTTGCCTGGCAATTGTGTCAGGGGGTTGGCATAACGGGCATGCTGAACCTGTAGCTCCGTCATCTTTCTCAACACATCACGGACACTTCCCAGTCCTGCATAGTAACCATCCTCGGTAATGATGAAACTGTCACCAATATCGACCTGTTCGGCCTCCGTCAGCGCCTGACTGACCTGCTCCAGTGGCAGGGTGGCATCCACAATCAGTGGCTCACGGTCCATAAAACGGCGCACCGGCTTATTCTCGTACAGGGCGCGGCCATACTGCGTGGAGAAGGTCTCCAACAGTGCCGCCCGCTTGACGATGCCCACCGGCATCCCTCTTTCCACCACCGGCAGCGCGGTCAGCTCGGGGGCGTCCTGAAACAGCTGGGCCACGCTCCCCAGCAGCACATCCGGCAACACCGGCTGTATTGCCCGGCGTACGCCACCGGCCCGTTCACCACTGCGCATCACGGCCTGACGCTGCTGGCCATCATAACGAATATGTTCAATCGCCAGTTGCAGCTCCGGTACCTGTTGCGGACGGCCAAACAGGAAGCCCTGCCCCACGGCGATCCCCATCTGCTGGATGGTACGCAGCTCATCCAGGGTTTCGATGCCCTCGGCAATCAGTTTGGAACCGACGCCTTCGGCAATACTGACGATGGCCTTGACGAACTCACGCTTGAGCGGATTACGCTCCAGCTGATGGATGAAATGCTTGTCGAGCTTGACGTAATCCGGGGTCATCTCCAGCCACAGACGCAGGCCGGAATAGCCGCTGCCGATGTCATCCAGCGCCACCTTGAAGCCCATGCGGCGATAATGATTGACCACCTGGCGGGTCAGCGCGTAGTCGTGGAAGGGTTGCTGTTCAGACAGCTCGATTACGATGGACTCCGGCGCCAGCCCGAGTTTGTTGACCAGTGCCAGCGTCGTGCCACTGGGATAATCCGGGTTCAGCAGCAGATCGGCACTGACGTTAAGAAACAGGCGAGCGTCGAGCTGCAGCTCGGCAAAGCGCTGAATCGACAGGTAGCGGCAGCACAGCTCCAGCTCCTGCAACCGCCCACAGGCACGTGCAGTGGCGAACAGACGGTCAGGAAAAGCCAGCGGGCTGTCCGACGGTCCGCGAATCAGCGCCTCATAGCCATAGATTTCACCTCTTTCCAGATCGACAAGAGGTTGGAAGTGAGGAAACAGCAGACGGCTCTCAAGCAGTCTGTCCAGTTCCTCCGCTAACGCATCGTCAGTCATCGTTCACGTCTACTTTGCATATCACCAGACCGAACAGTCTATGAAAGCCAGATGACAACAAAATGACGTTTGTAACGTTAGGTTGTTAACAGTGCATTTCCGACCTGATCAGGGTATTGCTGCCCTCACTCACGGCCCCTCCTCATGCCCTCACTCATGCCCCCTCACTCATGGCCTCTGCTCAGCCAATGCGCCCGGCCAGCAGCCGTGCCTGCTCAATGCAGTCGGCCACGGCAATACCGTCACGCCAGTTGCTGCAACAATGCAGGCCCGGCAGGGCAGCCAGTGCCGTGTCTATCTGCTGCAGGCGTTGCAGATGGCCCAGCTCATACTGGGGGATAGCCGCTGGCCAGCGTGTGATCCAGCACTTCTCCGCCTCCCCGCTGATGCCCAGCAAAGGACGAATATCCGCCAGCACCTGTGCAGCGATCTCATCATCGCGGCGTTGCGCCACCGCCGGATTCAGACGCCCGCCGATAAAAGACGTCAGCAATACCTTACCGGCCGGTGCCCGCTGCTCGAACAGACTGGAGGGAAACAAGGTGCCCAGGGTGTCGATACCTTCACAGCGGGGCATCAGCATGCCAAAACCATCCAACGGATGGGCGATCTGCGATGCTGCAAAGCCCATGGAGACCGATACCGCCTGGGGATAGACCATCTGCGCCAGCGCCTCACTGGCCGCCGGTGCCAGCGTCGCCAGCAGACGTGCGCTGACCGGGGCCGGAGTGGCCAGAATCACCTGCTGCGCCTGCCAGTGGCGCTCACCGGCACAGACCTGCCAGCCCTGCTCATCACGGCGCAGCAGATCGACCTGCACACCACAATGCAGCCGGTTGCCCAGTGCCGCCGCCAGTGCCTCAGGCAGTTGCTGCATACCGTGGCGAAAGCTGACCATGGTGCCGCTGGGGCCAGTTTCCAGCTGGCGGCTTTTACGTGCTTTCATCAGGGCGATGCCGCCTTTGATCAGGGAGCCGTGCCGGGCTTCCAGTGCATACACTTTCGCCGTCGCCGCCTGCACCGACAGGCGTTCGGGATCACCGGCATAAACACCGGAAACAAAGGGATTGATGGCGTAGTCGAGAAACTCCCGACCGAGGCGGCGACGCACAAAGCTGGCGATACTTTCTTCCGTCGTCGCCCTGCCGATAAAAGGCTCGGCACAGAGGCGCAGCTTGGCGGGCAGGCTAAACAGGGAAGTAGAAAGAAAGGCCGCAGGGCTGCCCGGCAGCGCCTGTAACTGACCATGGCGCACCACAAAGCGGCGTCGGGCCAGTGCGCTGGGGGTCACTCGCTCGGATTGCAGGCCAAGACCTTCGATCAGCTGGCCAAGGCCCGGGGAACTGTCCAGGGTCGAATTCGGCCCGGCTTCCACCAGATAGCCATCCTCACGCAACGTGCGCAAATTGCCTCCGGCCACCTCGCTGGCCTCCAGCACGTGGACATCATGGCCCTGTTGTTGCATAAACCACGCCGCAGACAGACCGGAAATACCGCCGCCAATCACTAAAATACGTTGTGCAGGTTGTACCATTTATCCCTTGCTCCGTATGATTAGCAGGTTTTTGCAGGACCGTCCCAGACGTATCCGCGTCGGGGCAACAGATAGATGCCGGACGCTGCAGTATTCTGCCCATAAGAACGTATTCAAGATCCTTCTGACCTGCGCCACATCAAGGGCGGAGCGGATAGTGAATCATCCAACGTTGCTGCGGGCTACATTATAGGCCAGTACATCTTTACTGGGACAAGCCGGAGCACATCTTGAAAGAAAGCCTTCCCATCATTCTCGACATCGAAGCCTCCGGATTCGGCTCCGGCAGCTACCCTATTGAGGTGGGACTGGCTCTGGCGGATGGCAGCTGCGAAAGCGTGCTGATTCATCCTGAACCTGAGTGGATCCACTGGAGCGAGGAAGCGGCCAGCATCCACAAGATCAAGCGTGAGATGCTGCTGCGTGAAGGGCTGCCCGCCCGGGTTGTGGCACAACATCTCAACGCCCTGCTGGCCGGACAGACGGTCTATTCAGACGCCTGGGGCTTTGACAGCACCTGGCTGTCATTGCTGTTCTACCATGCAGGCGTCAACCAGCACTTCAAACTCGACTCCCTGCGCCGGCTGCTGACAGAAAAGCAGGCCACCTACTGGGGCGCCATCAAGGATCAGGTCGTTCGCACCTTCAAACTGACCCGTCACCGTGCCGGTGATGATGCGCGGCTGCTGCAGCTGGCATTACGTCAGGTCAGCCAGCTCTGAACAGGCTCTGCCCCTCCCCTCTGACGGCCTTTCTTCCTTCATTGCTCTTCCTGACTGTCTGACAACAGCCTGTCGCGCCCATCCGGATGGCCAATGGGCGCCTGCCAGTCTATCCTTGCCCGCCACATGTCCCTAAGAACCTGTTCCCGGTCTAACGACGCTGCGCTGATAACCCCGGCGGGCAGATAAGCCAATTACAACAACTCAAGGAAACTCTATGGATACCCTCAGCTATTGGCTGTTGCTGGTGGTGGTCGGCCTGATCGCCGGTGTGATCAACACCCTGGCCGGCGGTGGCTCCAACCTGACCCTTCCCGCCCTGATGGTGCTGGGCATGCCGCCGGAGGTGGCCAATGCCACCAACCGCGTGGGTGTCGCCCTGCAATGTCTGGTCGGTAGTCTTGGCTTCAAGCGGCACAATCAGCTGCCAGTGGAAGAAATTCGTCCCATCCTCTGGCCCACCATCAGCGGTGGTCTGCTCGGCAGTATCATTGCCTCCTATGCGCCCAGCAGCTGGCTGAAGCCGATGCTGCTCGGCACCATGCTGACCATGGCCATCGTTATGCTGATCCGCCCGTCGGTCATCGCGCCGCCACCGGGTACACCGGCACGCACCATGCAGCAGACCCCCAGTGCCTGGTGGGTATTGTTCCTGGCCGGTATTTACGGCGGCTTTGTGCAGGCGGGCGTCGGCTTTATCCTGATTGCCGCTCTGGCAGGCAGCCTGCGCTATGATCTGGTGCGGGCCAATGCGCTGAAGCTGGTATGCAGCCTGACCTTCACGCTGGTGGCGCTGGTGGTGTTCGTTGTGCGCGGACAGGTGGACTGGGTACCGGGGCTGATCCTCGGTCTGGGCACCATGACGGGCGCTCATCTGGCCGTCAAGATGGCGATCAAGGCGCCTGCTTCGGTACTGAAGTGGTTCCTGTTTGTGATGACGCTGTGTGGCTGTGCGGCGGCTTTATGGCTGTAACATTGTGGCTGTAACATTGTGGCTGTAACATTGTGGCTGTAACAGTTAGCGCGCAGGGCGTGGTCAGTGGCACTGCCGACTGACCACGCTACGACTATTCGTCCTCCCCCGTTATTCTCCACAGCGTTCTTTCTTCAGCTGTTCTTTCTTCAGCTATCCTTTTTCCCCGCCGCTCTGCTAAACCAGCCCCGTCTGCCCCCTCCTGTTACTTCAGGCAACATTCGCTGTCGCCATGGATAGCACCGTGGCGCGGATTCTGCTACGTTTTGAAACCCCTGGTTCCAGGATGTCCGTCCATGGCATCGCCTGTTGCACGTCGCTTGCTGACTGTCGTCTGCCTGATGAGTTGCCTGTTACTGGCCACTCAGAGTTTTGCTGTGCCCCTGACCAAGGTGCGCTTCCAGATGTCATGGAAACACCAGTTTGAGTTTGCCGGTTACTATGCGGCCAAGGCACAAGGCTATTACGCCGATGAGGGGCTGGATGTCGACATCCGCGAACTGGAGTCCGGCGAGACTCCGCTGCAGGAAGTGCTGAGTGGTCGTGCCCAGTTTGGCCATATCAACTCGGAGATCGTACTTAACCGTCTGCAGGGTGAACCAGTGGTGCTGGTCGCCAACTTCTTCAAGGTCTCCCCGCTGGTACTGGTCACCAGCCCCGATATCCTCAGCCCCAATGACCTGCGCGGCAAACGGGTGATGGCCTCGGCCAATGAGCTGCAGTCCGCGCCCTTTCTCGCCATGTTCAGCTATTTCAATGTCTCACCACAGGATTTTCAGGTGGTGCCGCACAGCTGGAGCATCGACGACTTCAAGCAGGGCAAGGTAGATGCGGTGTCGGTATTCTCCTCCAACGAGATGTACTTCCTGCGCCGTGACAAGGTGCCGCACAACGTGCTCAACCCGGCCAGTTACGGCGCCAATGCCTACGACTCCAACATTTTCACCAGCGAACAGGTGATGGCGGCTGACCCCACCCTCAGTGCCCGCTTCGTGCGTGCCTCCATCAAGGGCTGGCAGTACGCCTTTGCCCACAAGGAGGAAATGGTCGATCTGATTCTGAATCGCTATTCCACACGCAAATCCCGCGATGCCCTGCTGTTTGAGGCCAACGAGCTGGAACGACTGACTCTGCATGATGTCTTCCCCCTCGGTTCGGTGGATCCGCGCCGCATCGACAATCTCGCCGACCTTTACATCAGCAGCGGTCAGGCACCGGCCAACGCCAAGGACCGCCTGCTGGGCTTTGTGCAGACGCCTTTCAGCAATATCAGCCTGTCCGCCGAAGAGCAGCACTACCTGCAGCAACATCCGGTGTTGCGCGTGGGCTACAGCACCCGTGCACCGTTCAGTATGTTCGGCAGCGGAGAAGCCCAGGGCTTTGATATTGACTACGTACAGCTGCTGGCCAGGGAGCTGGGCAGTCACCTGCAGTTCAGCGAGTTTGCCCCGGAAGACCTCAATCAGGCGCTGCAACAGCAGCGTATCGATATCGCCCTCAACAGTGGCCGGCTGCCGGAAGATGGCTCACTGCAGCAGCTGCCCGCCTATGCCTCCTTCACACTGGGGCTGGTCACCCGCGCCAATATGGATCCCGTCAGCTCACTGGAAGCGCTGCAAAACAAACGTCTGGCCCTGCTCGACAGCGTCTACGATGCCGAACGTCTGGGTCGTTACTTCCCCGCCATCCACTTTGTCAGCTGCACTGATGTCAGCCACTGCCTGCAGCTGGTGTCCCGCGGTCAGGCCGATGCCGCACTGGGTGCCATGCCGATTCTGCAATACGCCACCCAGCTGCATCTCTATCCCAATCTCAGCGCCGCCATCAGCCTGCACAGCCCGCTGCTGGAAGTGGAAAACGAGCAGCTGAGCCTGAAAAGTGATGCCGGTGTGCTGGCCAGCCTGCTGCAGAAGGCTGCCGACAACCTGATTCCGCAACAGCTGAACCAGCTGCAGAAGCGCTGGATCAGTAATCTCGGCAGCATCGACAAAGCCCTGTTTACCGACGCCGACCGTCAGTACATCCAGCAGCACAACCGGGTCAGCTACTGCTCACGCAGCGACTGGGCACCCTACGACAGCCAGAACAATGGCAGTCATCAGGGCGTCAGTGCCGACTTGCTGGCGCTGTTCAGCAGCCGCCTGCATCTGGATTTTCAGTTCTACCCCACCGCCAGCTGGAGTGCGGCGCTGGCAGCCCTGCAGGATGGCAAGTGCGATCTGCTGCTGTCAGCCATCGATGATCCGGCCATGCAGGCCAGCGGCCTCAGGCTCACCGCCCCTTATCTGTCCATTCCGGTAGTGATTGCCACCCGCACCGAACAGCACTTTGTCGACAACCTCAGCAGTGTCGGCAATCAGCCTCTGGCCGTGCTGCGTAACAGCCCGACCATGCAGGCGCTGAGCCACAGCCAGCCGCAGCTGCGACTGTTCCCGGTCAGCTCCATGCAGGAAGGTCTGCGACTGGTGGAGAACAAGGAAGTGTTCGGTATGCTCGGTGGCACACTGGCCATTGCCCGCGCCATCCAGCAGGGCAACTTCGTCAATCTGAAAATTGCCGGCAGCAGCGACCAGCGTCTGGATCTGCACTTTGCTCTGCGCAGTGATGAAGACGCACTACTGGGTCTGCTGCAACGTGCGATTACCAGCCTCGACAGTGACAGCGGTCAGCAGGCCCGCAACCGTATTATGTCCAGCTGGAATCAGGTCCGTTTTGATCAGCGTATCGACTACCGGTTGATCTGGCAGGTACTGGCCATCTTCACCCTGATTGCCCTGCTGCTGGCCTGGCGTCAGCACAGTCTGCACCGCAGCAATCGCCTGTTGCAGCAGGCACACGATGAGCTGCGTCAGGCCAATGCCTCCATCGCCGTGCAAAATCAGCGGCTGGAGCAGCTGTCCAGCACCGACGCCCTGACCGGCCTGTTCAACCGTATGAAGACTGACCAGCTGGCCAGCAGCGAAGCGCAGCTGGCAGAACTGAGCCAGCAGCCGCTGTCGGTGATTCTGCTGGATGTGGATCACTTCAAGATGGTCAACGACCGCTTTGGCCACCCCATGGGTGACAAGGTACTGAAGGAAATCGCCTCGATCCTGCGCCGGCACAGTCGCGACGATGATCTGGTCGGACGCTGGGGCGGAGAAGAATTTATCGTGCTGTGCCCGCACACCAGCGCAGAGCACGCCATCGCGCTGGCCGAGCGCCTGTGTCAGCTGATCGCCGCCCACAGCTATCCTCACCGGCAGCCGCAGACGGCCAGTTTCGGCATTGCCACCCGTCAGCCCGGCGAAGCCGTGACCACCACGCTGGCACGGGCCGATCAGGCGCTGTATCAGGCCAAATCCCGCGGCCGCAACCGGGTGGAATTTGCCACTCCCCCCTTTACCGCTCAACCGACGGTTTAGCCCCTCGGCCTTACCGGCCATGATCCCAGCCTGTTCACGCTCTGCTACACGTTGGTCAGATGGCGTTGGCAAGCATAGCGGGCACAGCTGAAGAGATCGCCTCGATATGGCGCTTCGGACTGACTGAACTATGCTCTTACTGGTCATCTAAGAACGCATTCCAAGAAAAGCACTCTCAGCCACTCGCAAGGAAGGACGCCATGCCCACCCGCATTCCTGTACTGATCGATACCGATGTCGATTTTGATGATTACATGGCCATGCTCTATTTGCTGATGCATCCCGGCGTCAATGTGCAGGGCATCACCGTGACCGGCAGCGGCGATGTGCACCTGAGCCACGGTGTACGCAACGTCAACGACATGCTGTTACTGCTGGATGACCCGGCCATTCACGCGACCCCGGTCGCTGCCGGTGCCCGCGCACCGATGATCTACAGCAATACCTTCCCCTACGACGCCCGCAAGGCCGCCGATGAACACTACGAAGCCGAGTTCCCCGGCAGCAATCCCAAACCGGTGATCAGGGATGCGGTGAGCTTTCTCAAGGACTATCTGCGCAGCTGCCGCCAGCCTGTCACCGTGCTCTGCATTGGCGGTGGCAGCAACTGGGGCAGGCTGTTTCAGCAGGCGGGCGCCGACCCGGAGCTGCGCCGCTGCTGCCAGCAGAAAATCAGCCGTATCGTGATGATGGGCGGCAACCTGCTCCCCCGCTATGTCGGCGAGGAGCGCGGGGCCGAGGGCAATATCCAGCCCACGCTGGGCGACCAGCCGTACTACACCAACAAGGTGGCGGAGTGGAATATCTTTATTGATCCCCTCGGCGCCCAGTACATCTTCGACAGTGGCATCCCCATCACGCTGGTCGCCCTCAATGCCACCCAGCAGGTCCCCATTACCCAGGCGCTGGTGGAACAACTGGCCGCGATCGATAACGCCCCCGCCCGCTTCCTGACGCAGGTACTGAACAGCAGCACCATTGCCCCGGGTATCGGCAAGTATCTGGACTTCTGGGATCCACTGGCAGCGGAAGTACTGGTCGACGCCAGTCTGGTGCATACCGAGCGTTTCACGCTGCGGGTCGAACAGCAGCTGGACGAGGAAGACGATCACTCCGGCGAGCTGATTCCTGATACCGATGGCGCGGTGATCGAGGTGGCCATGAGTGCCGACCGGGAGCGGGTCTACACCGAGTTTCTCAAGGTCATCAGCCAGTACACGGCATAACGGGAGATCACCATGGGCTTTAGTCTCACCCATTCACGCTGGCTGTTACTGACGCTCAGCCTGACCAGCCTGCTCTGTCAGGCAGACAACAGCGCTGCGCAACTGGCTTACCGCAATGCGGTCACGCCACCACCGCCCGACTGGAACGGGCCGGTGTTCCAGCTCAGCGACGCCTACCCCACCACGCCGCCGGCGACCTGTGACAGCCAGCAGTGCCCCTGGCTGGGCTACCCGGCCAGCCTGTTCCAGACCACGTTCGGCAAGGACGGTGTGCCGCAATGGGATGCCACCTGGAACAGCTACATTCAGAGCATTCTCAGCTACATCCGCGAGGGGCAGAGTGATGACCTCAACAATGCCCAGGGCTTCAACACCCAGGTGGATGGCAAAACCCGCTGGTACAGCGTGCCCTGGATGGCCTATGACCCGACCTCCGGCCGTGAGTTTATCCACGGTCTGACCAATGAACGTACTGCTGTGCTCAGTGACTTCCACGGTAGCCGCCGCAACCTGCATGGCCTTGGTGCCAACCCTCATACCCTGGTCGGCGCTACCGACTCACAGGCCCGGTTTGAGACCTGGGCCGTGGCCTATTACAACGATGTCGGCGCCTACTCACTGGGCCAGGCCTGGGACCAGCAGGGTAACCCGCGCTTTGGCGATTATCAGGGCGTGCCAGCGCAAAGCGGTATGCCTTTCGCCACCGGCACGGTGGTGGTGAAACTGCTGTTTTCCTCCGCCTCCCCCAAGGATGTGCCCTATCTGCACGGTAGCCCGCAGTGGCAGGCAGACCGCCATGTGGAGAAGGACAACCAGTTCTACTGTGAGCGCCAGCCACAGCCGGTGCATCTGGTGCAGATGGATGTCGCCGTGGTCAATCCGCAGTCCCCCACCCGCTGGGTGTTTGGCACCTTTGCCTATAACGGCGATCTGGGCGGCAAGAATGTCTGGGAAAATCTGAGCCCGGTCGGCCTGCAGTGGGGAATGGACCCCTGGACCTTCCCGGCAGTGCCCAAATCCGCCAGCATCCGCGCCCGGCAGAGTGTGCTGAACCGCGATAATCTCAATGTGCGGGCCGAGCATTTCGGCTGTGAAGGCAGGCTGGCAGGCCCGGTGGATAACAAGCTCAGTTCGTGTCTGTCGTGTCATGGCGGCGCCTATGCCAACAAGGCAGGCAACTCGTTCTTTTCCGGTGCCTTCAGCCCGCCCATCTTTGGTTTCGATGGTTTGTGCGAGCAGTACAGTCAGGACAACAGCAACTACTTCCAGACCCTGACCTTCCCCATGCAACCGGCAGGCGGCGAATACGGCCAGCTGCTCAATCTGGATACCTCATTGCAGTTGCAGATTGCCCTGCAGCAGTGGTCGTACTTCCAGCGTGACAAGGTTCCTCAGGCCTGTGTTGATCCCTCTTCCTGAAGCTCAGCCCACGGTGCCTGCCATAAGCAGGCACTGTGTTCAGAACGTGTTTTCAGATCGTGAGCAAGTTCTCAGCTCAGGCGGCTGCGCAGCCCATCCATCTCCTGATCAAACAGCGCATACAGGCGCTCCAGCACCTGCGTAGCCTGCTGAAAGTAATCCCTGGGGCTGATACTGACCCGCTCGACCAGCAGTTGTTCATCAATCAGCCGCAGGAAGGCCTGCACCTGAGCACGGTCATCCCCACTGGCGTTGACGTGCTGAAGGCTTGATTCCAGCGCCAGCTGGATGCGACTACGGAGGTAACTCAGCCGGATACGGGCGACGCTGCTGCAGCACCCCGCAGCGGCCACACCGATGCCCAGTGCCCGGGCCTGACCGATATTTTCAGCGGCCTGCAGCAGATCACGCCAGATGCGCCGCATCTGTTCACTGCCAGCCTGTGCCAGGGCCGTCAGACCAAACCACTCACCGGTGTCTTCCATCAGATACAGCAGGTTGGTGATCAGCCGGTTGTGCTGCAGCAGGTTCTGCTCGGCTTGCAGCTGCCGGTAGCCGCCCTGCAGTCGCTGCCAGTGATCGGCCATGCCCTGCCAGCGCTCATTACCGGTCAGCCAGCTATCGATGGCGAGCAGCTCCTGAATATCGCGACGGATCGCACCCTGCAACTTTTCCAGCTCCCCCGCCAGCGATGTATCACCATTGAGCAGCCCGGTGCTGAATCCACGATGCTGCTGGAAGTGAGCCAGCAGCGTGCGCATCGCCTGAATCAGACGGACACCTGTCAGCAATTCCTGTTGCTGCTGGCGTCGTTGTTGCCGCCAGAACCAGCCTGCCAGCGCACTCAGCAGCCCCAGACCGATGCCGATCATTGCCCAGGTTGTCCAGCTCATGGTGGCGCGTTCCTCCCCGCAAGGTGTGTGAAATGGTGGATGTAAAGGTCACTGCTGTGATAGCGGCTGGCGCCCGTTGGCACCGGTCAGCTGATAGATATGATGGGTAATCCGTGAGGTCTGTTCGGCCATGTCGCTATTGGCCGTGGACACGCTGGCCACCTCTTCGATATGGCGGGAAATATCGCGGGTCGCGGCACTTTGCTGCTCAAAGGCCACCACCACCGTATGAATCTGATCAGCAATGCTGTCGCTTTGCTCACGGATACGCAGCAGGGCCGACTCGGCCTCAGTGGCCGACAGGACACAGCTGTCGCCACTGGCCAGTACCTGCTGCATCTGCTCGCGCACCCGCAGCATCTGCGTCTGGACCTGATCAATGCTGCTGGTGATGTGATTGGCACATTCGTGGCTACGTTGCGCCAGGTGCCGTACCTCATCGGCGACGACCGCGAAGCCCCGGCCCATTTCCCCGGCCCGGGCGGCTTCGATGGCGGCATTGAGCGCCAGCAGGTTGGTCTGGGCGGCAATATCACGAATGGCCGCTGACAGCTCAGCCACAGTCGCCGTCTGCTGCTCCAGACTGCCCACTTCACCGGCGGCCTGACGGGCCAGCGTGGCCACCTGCTCCACCGCCTGCCGCGAAGCACCCAGCGCATTCATACCGGCCGCGGTCAGGCTGCGGGAGGCTTCGGACGCATCACGGGTATGACTGATACGCTGATTGATGTCATCGATGCTATGGCTGATTTGCGTCACCGCCGCCGCACTGGAAGAAGTCGCCTGCGACTGACGCTGGGTGTTGTCGGCCAGCTGACTGGCGGCGCGGGACAGCTCCTGGGTGGAATAGCTGATCTCCGCCACGCGATCAAGGGCCTCCTGCTGTCGCCGCTGCATCTCGCGCATGGCACTGGCCAGTGGCTGGGCCAGCGGTTGCAGTACTCCCGGTAACAGCGGAGTCACCCCGTCCTGCCGGGGTGCGGCGTCACTGGCCATCCGCTCGGCCCAGTGCTGCAACTGTCGAAGATCACGCCACAGGCTGCACAGCCCGGCTGACAACAGTGTGACGGCCAGCACGATCAGCAGCAGACCGGGCTCTGTCAGCCTCATCAGAATAAGACCGATACCGGTCACCAACAGCAGGATGACAAACGACAGTCCCATCCTGCTCCCCTTGCTCAGGCAGCTGTGGTGCAATGGCGCCCCTCCCTCAGAAGCTATGTTCGGCCAGAGCCATTCTGGCCCGATAACCCTTTCACAATCAGCTAAGCGTCAGCAAAGTCCGTACCACGCAACCAGCCCGCCGCTCCCCGAGGAAAACTGCCTGAAAGCCACCTCAGCAGGACCAGCACCGGGGGTTTAGGGTGAGATTCAGATCCTTTTCTGCGCCGTAACAGACAGTGCTGCGCACCAATACCGCGCACCTGAGAATGTGCCCAGTAGCTCGTGAATTGGCCCCAGGACAGGCCATTAAGGGCCGGTGTTCTGATCGCAGAGCCGCAAATTCACCCCCCATGACGTCAGGCCTTCCCGCATAGGTGGACGAACATCGCCCCTCTTCCTAAGCTTGCTAGAAGCTACCCTTGAGAGGAGAACAGCCATGCTGGCTGCGCTTGTCAGACTGGCCGGGGGGATGCTGATCGCAGCCACCCTGCAGATCAGCCAGGCCGCGCCGACCCATACGCTGGTGGTTATCCCCAAACTGGTGGGCATCAGCTATTACGATGCGGTAAAACAGGGCATCGACAAGGCCGCCGCCGAACTGCCGGACCTGCAGGTGATCTGGGCTGGCCCCACGCTGGATCGGGTAGAGAAGCAGATCGAGCTGATCGAGCACTATATTCCCAGTCACCCCGACGTCATTGCCGTGGCCGCCAACGATCCGGTTGCTATCGTGCCGGTACTGCAACAGGCGCAGGCCGCTGGCATTCATGTGATGAGCTGGGACGGTGATACCGACTTGCGCGAATTTTTCGTCAATCTGGTCGACTATCAGTCCTTCGGCACCGCCCTGGTCGATGCGCTGGTGGAGCAGATGGGCCATAGCGGCGAGGTGGCCATTATCACCACGACTTTCTACGCCCCCAACCAGTCCAACTGGATTGCCGCCATCAAGAGCCACCTCTACGCCCACAACCCCGGCCTGAAAATTGTTGATATCCGCCCGGCCGGGGAAAGCTCGGAAGAGTCTTATCGCGTCACCCGTGATCTGCTCAGTACCTACCCCCAGCTGAAAGGGCTGATCGCGCTCGGCGCACCCAATCTGCCCGGAGCCGCCCGGGCGCTGGAAGAAACAGGACTGGCGGGAAAAGTCACTCTGGTCGGCAACTCCACCCCTAATCAGATGCGTCCCTATCTCAAGCGCGGAGTAGTGCACAAGGTGTTGCTGTGGAATGCGCCCGATCACGGCTACCTCACCGTCTACAGCGCCTACAACCTGCTGCAGGGCAAGCTGCACGCCGGTCAGCCTTTTGCCGCCGGGCACCTTGGCCTGCTGACCCCGCGCGGCGATGACACCAGCATGCAGGTGCATCTGCCGGTGCTGGTATTTACCCGGGACAATGTCGATCTGTATGACTTCTGATGCAGTGAAGCAACGACCGTCTGCTGGGTGGTTCTGACAATGAAGATCATGACCCGTCTGAGTATGCTGTCGCTGGCGATGGTGCTGTTGATGACCACCGCCGTGGTGATTGTCGGCAGCACCATGATCGACCGGCTAGTGCTGCACTTTCAGCAACAGCTGCAGATGCTGGAGCTGCAGAATGCCAGTCAGGCCATCCTGCAGGATCTCAACCGCTCCGGCCTGCGCGCCGCAGTAAGGCAGGCTCAACAGCAACAAAGCCGGTTGCAGGCGCTGGAGCACTTCAGCACGGCGCAGCTGTTTATCGTCGACGGTGTCGGTCAGCGTGTGGTCTACCACCCTGTGCTGGAAAGCGGTGCGGCCCTGGAATCCGCGCCGGTCAATACCATGTTTAATCAGCATCATGGCGTCTGGGTACACGCCTCGTCACTGCAAAATGATCAGGATCATGACGAGCAGTTCACCGCCTTTCAGCGCATCCCCACCCTCAACTGGCTGATTGGTATTTCCATCGACATGGCCGAACTGCGACAGGTGAAAAACACCTTTCTGCAGTTGGTCGGGCTGATCACCTTCGCCGTGCTGATTTCCAGCTTCATTGTCTTTCAGGTGTTTGGCCGCCAGTATCTGGGGCGAATCAGGCAGACGCTGGAGGGCATGCAGCAGATCGAGGCCGGCACCCTGTTTCAGCTGAGCAGTGCCAGCAATCAGGATGAGCTGGGCCTGCTGCAACAGGGCATCAATCAGATGAGTGACCGCATTCAGCAGCGCACCCGTGCACTGCAGGCCACCGCTGCGGCCCTGCGCGATCGCGAGGAGCGGCTGCGCTGGATCATCGACAGCAACATCATCGGTATCTTTTTCTGGGAGACTGATGGCAGCATCACCGATGCCAACGATAACTTTCTCACGACGATCGGCTATAGCCGTGCTGAGCTGCTGGATCATCAGCTCAACTGGATAAACCTGACGCCGGAGGAGTGTGGCAGTGTGGATCAGCAAGCGCAGGAAGAGTTCCAGCGTCATGGCTACTGCCAGCCCTACCGCAAGCTGTTCTACCACCGCAATGGCAAGACGATCCCGGTGCTGATCGGTGGCGCCTTTCTGCACAACACCCACCACCGCGGCTGGGCCTTTGTGGTGAACCTCTCAGCACAACAACGGGCCGATGAGGAGTCCCGGGCACGTCGGCAGGCAGAAGCAGCCAACGAAGCCAAGAGCCGTTTTCTTGCCAACATGAATCATGAACTGCGCACGCCGCTGAACGCCATTCTGGGCTATGCGCAGATTCTGAAAAGCAGCACCTCCGTCGAGCAACTCAATCAGGGGCTGGATAACATCCTGTTCAGTGGCGAATATCTGCTGACACTGATCAACGACGCACTGGATCTGTCCAAGGCCGAAGCGGGCAAACTCAACCTGATGCCCCGCACCATCAACTTGCCGCAGTTGCTGGGCAAGATAACCGAACTGATCCGGGTACGCATTGAACACAAGGATATCGATCTGCAGTGCGTGGTCGGGGATATTCCCAACCATGTGATGGTGGATGATATTCGCCTGCAGCAGGTGCTGCTCAACCTGCTCGGCAATGCCATCAAATTCACTGACCGCGGGTACGTCTGCCTGCGCGTCAGCCGCAGCCGCCCCGACCACGTACGTTTTGAAGTGGCCGACTCCGGCATCGGCATTGCTGCAGAACATCTGCCGTTGCTGTTCAACGACTTCGAGCAGGTTGGCGACCAGCAGCAACGAGGCGGCACCGGCCTCGGTCTGGCTATCAGCCGCCAGCTGGTGCAATTGATGGGAGGGGATATCGAGGTGCAGAGTCAGGCTGGTCAGGGCAGTCTGTTCAGCTTTGAGCTACTGCTGCCCGACGTGCGCGCCACCGAAGTGCCTGCCATCAGTCAACAGACGGTGGTCGGCTATCTAGGTCAGCGGCGGCATATTTTGGTGGTGGATGATGTGGTGACCAATCGTGCCATCCTCACCCATATGCTGCACGCCATCGGCTTTACCACCAGTCAGGCAGCCGATGGTCTGGAAGCCATTCACAGGGCGGAACAGCGCCGCCCCGATGCCATCCTGATGGACATCAGCATGCCGGTGCTGAACGGTCTGGAAGCGACCCAGCGTCTGCGTCTGCATCCGACCCTGTCGGCGGTGCCGGTGTTGATTGTCTCTGCCCATTCAGAAGAAGAGGCCAGCTGTCTGGCGGCCGGTGCGGTGCGTCTGCTGGCCAAGCCGATCCGCCAGCGCACTCTGTGTCAGGCACTCGGCGAGGTGCTGCAACTGCAGTGGATTTATCAGGATAAACCCGCCGCCGTCGCCATCGGGGTGCCAGAGCAGAACCAGCCTGCGCCACCACCAGAACACACGGCCTAGCTCCCCGTACCCATGCGATACGCGGCTCAGCCTGAGTGCTTCAGGAATACGACTGCGCGTTAAAGCATCAGGCTCATCAGCAGGGCATCTTCCACTCCGTCACCTTCCTCCGCCGGGTAATACCCCTTGCGGCGGCCATCGAGCACAAAACCCAGTGACTCGTAGAGAGAGATCGCGGCGTGATTGCCAGCCCGCACGTCCAGCAACAGACGCACGACACCCTGTTGCCGTAGCTGTTCTATCCCCTGCCGCAGTAACAGACGCGCCAGTCCGCGTCGCTGCCACTGCGGATAAATGGCGATGGTCTGCAGTTCGGCTTCATCCAGCACCTGAGAAAACAGCGCATGGCCGGCCAGCTGCTGGTCGACCTCAATGCCCAGCAGGCAGTACCCGCAGTTGAGGCTATCGGCAAAGGCGGCGGCAGACCAGGGATGGCGAAACGTCTGCGCCGCACCGGCAGCTACCTGTGGCAGAGCACTGGAGTCCAGCGCCCGGATAACGATAGACATGGTGATTGATCTGACGTCAGTGAGGGGTAGTGAGTACGTTCCGGGAAGCGAGATGCTGGCGCAACGCCTGCACGTGCTGCCAGGTTTCCGCCTTGAGCGAAGGAATATTGAGCAGGGCATGCAGCCCGTGGCTGACTGCCACCGCCTCCCACCCTTCGGCAGCATGCAGCTGACGCCAGTCACACTCCTCAGGGTCCAGTTGCAGACAGTGGCGGATCGCCTGCTCGCCCAGCACCAGCAGTGCCGGTTGCTGTTCAGGTCGCAGTTTATCCAGCCAGCGTTGCAGCGTGAGCTGTGCCACCGCTGCAGACTGATCCACCCCGCGGGTACGGATCATCGGCCAGCGGAAGTAACTGATCTTGCCAAGCGTTTCGCGACGGCCCGACACCGCCGTCAGCAGATTCACCAGCAGTGTCAGATGCTGCTCACCCAGTGCGCGCATCTTCAGCGGCAGCTCGGTCAGCACCACCCCGGCGGAGAACACCATGCAGGCCAGATGAAACTCCGGCACTTCGCCGGGTTCCGCACTGGCAGCCGTACGTTCGCGCACCGGGCTGGCAGGCACGGGCTGCGGTGCAGTAGTGACAGGAGGCGGTGTGGCCACCGCAGGCGCCAGCTCGGCACGTACAGACTCGCTGTGCACCACCACAGCCGGAGCGGGCGCACGCTCGCCTATCGCTGCCACGCCGGGCACGGCTGCCGGTGGCTGGGCCACCACCTCTGCTGTCGATGCCTTGGAACCGTCCCAGTCCCACTCGAAATAGAGCGAAGGCGCAGCGCCGGGCAGCACCGTACGCGGTACCCAACTCTCAATGCCCATCACCTCCAGATACGCCTGGCGCTGGCTTTCATCGATTGTAGGTTGCGGACGCATGGGGGCGGTCGTTGCCGTTTCCACTGTTGGCCTCTCTTCCATCTCTTGGGGCTGCTGTTCTGCTGAGCACTGGCAGAACGTGCTCAGCAGAGGTGAACACGTTCTTAATTCATGACGCGCTACGCGCCCCTCACACCTGAGGGTGCGCTTTCTCGCGATTGGACAGCATGATGTTCAGCGCATTGATATAGGCCCGGGCCGAGGCAATAACGATGTCGGTATCGGCACCGTTACCGTTGATGATGCGACCGCCTTTCTCCAGACGGACTGTCACTTCACCCTGCGAGTCAGTGCCGGAGGTGATGGCATTGACGGAGTAAAGTTCCAGCGTGGCGCCTGACTCGGCAATCTTCTCGATGGCCTTGAACGTGGCATCCACCGGGCCGGAACCTTCGGCCGTGCTCTTCACTTCCTCGCCACTGGCGGTCATCAGGGCGACGGTGGCCACAGGTACTTCCCCTGTCTGCGAGGTGACGCTCATATAGGTCAGGCGGAAGGCTTCGTCCATGTCTTCAGCTGCGCGCTGCTCGCTGACCAGCGCCTGCAAGTCTTCGTCGAAAATATCGTGTTTCTTGTCAGCCAGCTCCTTGAAGCGGCGGAAGGCTTCATTCAGCTCGGCATCGGTCGCGAAGCTGATGCCCAGCTCCTCAAGGCGTGAGCGGAAGGCATTGCGGCCGGAGTGCTTGCCCAGCACCATGCGGTTGGTGTGCCAGCCGACGCTCTGGGCCGTCATGATTTCATAGGTTTCACGGTGTTTGAGCACGCCATCCTGATGAATGCCGGACTCATGGGCAAAGGCATTGGCACCCACAATGGCCTTGTTGGGCTGCACCGGGAAACCGGTAATGGTGGAAACCAGACGTGAAGCAGGGACGATCTGCTCGGTGACAATGCCCGTGGTCAGCTGCATGGCATCGTGACGGGTGCGCAGCGCCATGACGAATTCTTCCAGCGCCGCATTACCGGCCCGCTCGCCCAGACCATTGATGGTGCATTCCACCTGACGGGCGCCGTTGGCCACCGCAGAGATGGAGTTGGAGACGGCCAGACCCAGATCATTGTGACAGTGCACAGAGATGATGGCCTGATCACTGTTGGGCACATTTTCAACCAGGCGGCGAATGGTATGGCCAAACTCTTCCGGCAGGGCATAGCCCACGGTATCAGGGATATTGATGGTGCGGGCACCTGCGGCAATGGCCGCCTCGACGATCCGGCACATGAAATCAAACTCGGTACGGCTGGCGTCCTCCAGCGAGAACTCCACATCGTCCATCAGGTTGCGCGCACGGCGGATGGCACGTACGGCGTTTTCCACCACCTGATCCGGTTCCATCTTCAGCTTGTACTTCATGTGGATGGGCGAGGTGGCGATAAAGGTGTGAATACGTCCGGCACTGGCGCCACGCAGGGCCTCACCGGCACGGTCAATGTCGGCATCCAGAGCACGGGCCAGCGAGCAGACCCGGCTTTCCCTGACCGCATCGGCCACGGCTTTCACGGCTTCAAAATCGCCCACGCTGGCCATGGCAAAGCCCGCTTCGATCACGTCCACCTGCATCTTTTCCAGCTGCTTGGCGATACGGACCTTCTCATCACGGGTCATGGAGGCACCCGGGCTCTGCTCCCCATCACGCAGGGTGGTATCGAAAATAATTACGCGGTTGGAATCGGTCATCACGGTATCTCCACCAGTACATGCAGGGCTGTCAGGCGCGGGCCATGCGTGCAGTCTTATTGTCTGTATGAGCGTGTTTATGCAGCTGTTGCCACCACTCCCGCAAGGGGCTGCCATTATGCCTCAAACCGCAGGCAGATGCTGGCTTTAACGCCGGCGGAGGCTACTCCGGCTCACTGACCACCAGCGGCTGCCCGGGCAGAATCTCATGGCACGGCAGTTGCGGCCGGGTTAGCGGATTCTGGGTGCAGTGACGCGCCTCGGCCCGGTCGATCAGGCGCCACAGCAGGTGTTCATCACGCCCCGGCGGAATACCCAGACGCACACTCTGCAACAGTGCAACCGGCGTATACCCCACATCCTCCACCCGCAGCCGCTGCGGATGCTGAGCCTGCTGATCCCACTCCCTGACGGTCAGCCCCAGTGATTTGCATACCAGCGTCTGACCACTGCACAAGCGGGTCAGGGGGCGCGGCAGCCCCTTGCTGTCCGGGTTGAGCTGCTGCATCTGCTGCAGACTGCTGGCCGGGCTCAGGCTGTCACTCCACGGCAGTGCTGACTTGATCAGCACACCGTTGCCCTCCCCTTCGGCACTGAAGTTGAGTGAGTCTTTCCCGCGGGCGTAATAGAGATAGAGCGTGCCCGGCGCCATAAACAGCGCCTTGCGCTTTTCGGTATAGCCGAGTGAAGCATGGCTGCCACGGTCACGGCGGTCATAGGCTTCGGTCTCGATAATGCGCGCTGCTAACCATTGATCACCGACACGGTGGCGAATGATTTTGCCGATCAGCGCACGCGCCAGCAGGAGCGGGGGTTGGGCGAAAAAGGAGGCTGGGAGTATCATCGGTCACAGGTAACAAGAGACAGGGAAAAGAAAATGCACAGGTTCGACAAACCGGTTAACCGCCAGGGTACTTTCAGTTCCAAATGGGACAAATACCACGGCAGTGATGTATTACCGATGTGGGTCGCCGATACCGATTTTGTGGTGCCAGGCGCCATTATCGATGCCCTCAAGCAACGTGTCGACCACGGTGTTTTTGGCTATACCCAACCACCCACGACCCTGACCACACTGATCGTCGAGCGCATGCAGCGTCTGTATGACTGGCAGATCGACCCGGCATGGATCGTCTATCTGCCCGGGCTGGTACCGGGGCTGCATCTGGCCTGCCGCAGTCTGGTCGTACCGGGTGGGCATGTCCTCAGCCCCAGCCCGATCTATCCTCCTTTCGTCACCGCCCCGCTGCTGTCGGAACGCCAGCTGACCAAGGTCCCCATGCAGCTGCAGGAGCAACGTTGGGTACTGGACTTTGCCCGGCTGGAAACCGAGCTGCAGCAAGCCGGCCCCGGTGCGCTGCTGCTGTTCTGCAACCCGCACAACCCCGGCGGCACGGTGTATACCCATGAGGAACTGCTGCAGCTGGGCGATATCTGTGAGAGCTACGACGGCTACATCTGCAGCGATGAAATCCACTGTGATCTGCTGCTGGAACCCGGCCTACAGCACATACCGCTGGCCAGTCTGAATGACACCATCGCCAGACGCACCATTACCCTGATGGCCCCCAGCAAGAGCTTCAATATCGCCGGTCTCGGCTGCTCCTTTGCCATCATCAGCGATGATGCCCTGCGGCAGAAATTTAACCGCGCCCGCAAAGGCATCGTCCCCGATGTCAGCCTGCTGGCCTACACCGCGGCCGAAGCGGCCTATCAGGACGGTGATGACTGGCTGCACAGCCAGCTGGGCTACCTGCGCAAGAACCGCGACTATTGTGTCGAGCGCATCAACGCTATCCCCGGCCTGACACTGCAGCCCATCGAAGCCACCTACCTGGCCTGGATCGATGCCAGTGGTCTCGGGGTCGAAAACCCACAACAGTTCTTTGAACAGCACGGCGTGGGCATGTCACCCGGTGCCGACTTCGGCAACAAGCAGTTTGTCCGCCTCAACTTTGGCTGCACCATGCATGTCCTCAAACAGGCACTGGATCGCATCGAACAGGCGGTTAGCCAGCGTTAAGCGCCCACTTAGCGATAGGGTGGTCAGCAGGTGGCTTGATAACGCGACCTGCTGGCCGCAAGCACAGACTGTCGTGGCCACACACGTTTCCCGTTTCAGTTAAGGACAACATGTATGAAGTATCGCCTGCCTGCTATCGCCTCCCTGCTCTGCTCGTTACTGTGCGGAACCGTCAGCACCACGGTGCAGGCCGAGGGTAACCCTGTCTACGCGGCCAGCATGGTCAAGCGCGGTGCGCTGGTGGTGGATGTGCGCAGTGCCGAAGAATACGCTCAGGGCCATGTGCCACAGGCCAGCCATATTCCCTACGAAGAGGTCGTCGCCCGCTTTGCCGAACAGGGCATCAGCAAAGAGCAGACCGTGGTGCTTTACTGTGCATCAGGTCGTCGTGCAGAGATTGCCCGTCAGGCACTGGAACAGGCGGGCTATCAGCATGTCATAAACGGTGGTGGGTTCCGTGAACTGCGCCCACGCATTCCCAATCGCTGACATCATTGCCGCTCGCTATCCAACGGTAGCAGGCGCTCTGAGAGGAAGGTACAGACGTGACCAGAACAACAACGGCAGTGGTGTTCGCCAGCCTGCTGACGGGGCTGTGGATAACCACCCCGGTGCTAGCCTCGACCGCCACTGGGGATAACAGCGCCATGGCGGGCAACCGCCTGACCGGCCTGCAGCTGGCCAGCAGTGACAGCGCCAAAAGCAAGTATGACCACGACCGTGCCAAACGTGAGCACCGTCGCTGTCTGGTGATTCTCGAAGGCAGCACGGAGGCCAGCGTGATCGCCAGTTATCAGGATCTGGTAGAGCAGATGCAGCAACAGGGCATCGATGCTGACAGCAGTGGCAAATACTACTGCGCCAGTGATGACTACGCCGGGGACGTCGCCAGAGATCTGGCCAACGCCGACTACATCCATATTGATTACGGTGGTAACTATCAGACACTGCATCAGCAGTCAGATAGCAGCGAGCCCTGATTCCGCTTGCGCCGGGCACACTGATTCAGAACTCGCGCTGCTCCAGCTCCTTGCTGCGCAGCAGTTTGACACTGCGCAGAATGTGTTCAGCTCTGGCTCGCCCGGCACGGTTGTACAGGTAACCATTGAGGCCATGGGGAAACGGCGGATGGTCATCATCGCCTTCCTCCAGCGCCACACAACGCACCCGAATCTGCTCCAGCTCCGGGTCATAGTGAATGGGATAGCCGAGGAACAGCTCCCACTCTTCCCGCCGGGTGTAGCCATCCACCACCCCCTGCAGTAACGCTTCCACCTTCGCCCGCGAGGGGCGGTAAGAAGGCACGCCCATATGGGTGAAGACCCACAGACACAGCAGGATCACGATCAGGGTCAGACCAAACATAGCAATAAATGGCATAGTGCTGCTCGCTCCCGCTGCCCGGCTCAGGTGGTCCAGCGTTGTGCCTGCAGATGGCTGACCGCACGCTGAATAGGCTCCTGCAGCTCAGCTTCCATCTCATCCATGGCCTTCCAGTGCACCCGGCGCTTTTTCAGCTCCAGCCGCTTGAACGCCTCCTTGCGTGGAATATGTTCCGTGCGCTGCCACACCGTCTCCAGTACCTGCAGATCAGGGTGCTGCAGCAATTCAGGGAAGGTATTGTCGAGCAGCCCCTTGAGTCGCAAGCAGCCTTCTGTCAGCTCACATTGTCCGTCACGCATCGCCGAGGTGATCACCCGCACGCTCTCGATAACATAGGCGCGCTGTTCTTCCACCTGCTTCAGCAGCGCCTGTTCAGCTTCCTTCTGTGCCGCCACCCGCTGGCGGTCATCACGCCAGAGTTTGAGCACCACCGGCAGCAGTACCACGATCAGTACCAGCCCCAGCACGGTCAGAATTGTCGTTAACGTCATACTTACCTCAATGCTCCGTTCACGCCTGCTGCGCCAGCAGCCACTGCCGACTGGCTTCGGCATCGTCCTGATGGGTGCCACGACGCCCCGCCAGATAGTGCACGTTGAATACATAGAAATAATGCGCCAGCACTTCTGCTGCGGGCTCACCGGCCAGCTTGAGCAATTCGACGCCCACTTCCGCAGTACACAGATGGCTTTCCTCTGCGGCTTCTCGCAGGCCATAACCGGAGCTGCGCTCGGGAGTAAAACTGATCAGCGGCAACGACTGCAGCCACTTGCTGTGACGAAACATTCGTCGCGCCTGACGCCAGGTGCCATCCAGCAGAATGAATACCGGTGTTTTTCCCGTCTGACGCTGGAACGGCAGCAGTCGCGCCTGATCCTCAGGTTCGTCAGCAGGAAACACCAGATAAGGTTGATAACGCTCATCCGCCAGACGTTCAAGCAACGCGGCCGGCGGATCAATACGGCTCCACTCGAATACTTCAGTGGTGGGCAGGACGTCAGCAATCAGTCGCCCGGTATTGGAAGGTTTGAACAGCTCATCATGATGCATGATCAGCCAGAACTCGCAGTCAGCCGCCGCAGTGGCTTTATATGCACAAATACAGCCTTGCTCTGGCAACTGGCACGCCTGACAGCGGCGCACATTGGCACCACGGGCATTGAAAGGCTTACGGGGCACATCGGCAGGCACCGATGCCGCGGGATGGTATTTGAGCATGATGGATAAGGTCGTCGGCAAACAAAGCCGCCTATGATAGTCGTGGCCGCTGACGGGGGCAATTTGCGCCCCGGTCAGCGTCCCTGCGCCACGCTTATTCCGCCACGAGCACGTCCTGAGTCGCCCGTTGTGCCCTGGCAATGGCAGCCTCGACCGCCCCTCGCGCCTGCGGGCTGTTTTTCCAGCAGGAGCTGCCCAGCATTGAAGCAACCTGCTCCAGTATCTGCCGGCTGTCACATCCGGCCAGCTGAGCCAGCGACTCTATTCCCAGCGCTTCAAAGCGCTGTATCACCGTGCCACCGACACCCTTGACCGCCAGCAGTACCTGCCGTTCTTCTGCACTGAAAGGCATTTCCCTCTCCTCGTAAGCGTCTGCTGCAACCTAGCCCAGACAAGCCCTGATATCTTCTGCCAGCTTTTGCGCCTGCGGTTCATCCAGTGTTGCAATGGTCAGACGTAACCCTGCAACGATTTCATCCAGACAGAACGGCTCGCTGTTACGCACCAGCCAGCCCCGACGTGCCAGGGCATGAGCCAGCGGTTGTGCCTCTTGCTGCAAGGGTAACCACAGGTTCAGACCATCACAGCTGGCTGGCACCTGCAACCCGTGCTGCTGCAATGCCTGACGCAGCCACTGCTGCCTTTGCCCGTAATCGGCTTTTGCCTTGCTGATCTGCGGTTCAAACAACGGTGAGGTCAGACTGGCCAGCACCACATCCTGCAACAGGTGGCTGACCCAGTTGGTGCCACTGACCAGCCGCAGACGCAGTCTTCGCGAGGTCTGGGCATCGCTGCACACCAGCGCCAGCCGCATGTCCGGCCCCAGCACCTTGGACACCGAGCGAATCAGAGCCCAGCGCTCTGCCGAAGCTGGAATGACCGAGTGATAAGGCTGGTTGGATAACAGCGCAAAATGATCATCGACGATGATCAGGACATGGGGATACTGCGCCAGCAAAGCCTGCAACTGTGCCGCCCGCCCGGCACTGAGGCTGCAACCTGTCGGATTATGTGCCCGTGGCGTCAGCACCACCGCCTGCACGCCCGCTTCCAGCGCGGCAGCCAGCCCCGCAGGGCACATCCCTTCACTGTCGACAGCTACCCCCACGGGTAGCAGCCCCACGACCCGCAACGTATTGATACTGCTGAGAAAACAGGGGCTTTCCACTACAACTCTGTCACCGCCAACCAGCTCCGCCGCCAGCAGTCGCTCGACCGCATCGACCGCCCCGTGAGTCAGATTGATCTCGCCTGCGGTCGGACAATCCGGCTCCATCCAGCGGCGACCGTACGCCTCCAGCTCGGCATTCACTGTAGGTTCACCGTACAGCCGGGGGCGGTATGGTCGCTGCGCCAGAGCGGCGGCCACATCCGGTAACCACTGGGGGTTGGGGTTGCCGCTGGCAACATCAATCAGTGGCGAGCCCTGCACCCCGCCCTCGCGCTCTACCATGTTTTCCGTCTGCCGAATCAGCGTCCCCAGCCGCCCCTGACTGACGGCAATACCCGCCGCTACCAGACGCTTATAAGCGGCAGCGACCGTATTGCGGTTGACCTCAAGCGCAACAGCCAGATCGCGAACGGGAGGGAGTGCGTCGCCCGGCTGTAAAGCCTTTGAACGCGTCATGAGCCGAATGCAGTCAAAGATTTCGGCAGCGGTTTTTCCAACTATTTTCATTTTGTCCTATGACAATATATACTTCGCACTGTGACAAAACGCAGCATAGTGCGTTTACCTCTATCACGCCACTCCACAGCAAAGGGACTGAACGGTGAGTGAATCAAATGTCGCTGAAGTTCTGGATACGCAGCCGCAGCATGACTTGCATGGTCGCTATCCCAAGGCCCAGAGCGTTGCAGACTTCCAGCGCAATCTGGCTACCGTGCAACAACGTATCGCCGGCGCCTGTGCCCGGGTCGGCCGTTCGCCGCAGGAAGTCAGGCTGCTGCCTGTCAGCAAGACCATGGACGAAGCCAGTATACGCCTCGCCTATGCCGCAGGATGTCGGCAATTAGGGGAGAACAAACCGCAGGAAGCCCACCGCAAATGGCAGAACCTCAGTGATTTGACCGACGTTCAGTGGTCCGTCATTGGCCACCTGCAAACCAATAAAGCCAAGCTGGTTGCCCGCTTTGCCAGTGAGTTCCAGGCCCTCGACAGCCTGCGTCTGGCCGAAGCGCTGGACCGCCGCCTGCAGCTCGAAGGCCGCCAGCTGGATGTGTTCGTGCAGGTCAACACCTCAGGCGAGGCCAGTAAATATGGCCTGCCGCCGGAGGCAGTGGCGGACTTCATTCAGGCTCTCCCCCAGTTCCCTACCCTGAAGGTGAGGGGGCTGATGACCCTGGCCCTGCTTTCGGCCGAAGGTGAGCGCGTCAGGACCTGCTTCCGCTTGTTGCGTACCCTGCGTGACCAGCTGCAAGCAGATACCCCGCCCGGTGTGAGCCTGAACGAGCTGTCCATGGGGATGTCCGGCGACTTTGAAATCGCCATTGAAGAAGGAGCCACCGTAGTACGGGTAGGTCAGGCCATTTTCGGTGCCCGCGCGCTGCCAGACAGCTACTACTGGCCGGGAGGTGAGTAGTAGCTCATCCCAGCCTTAGAACATAGCCATGATCCGCTGGCTTTAAATCGTTACACCAACTGAGCACATAACTAAAACGAACGATTCAACTCTCCGTATCGCCGTCTTATTCAGGAGCAAGACAGCCGCTACGACGGAGTTGACCACCGCGCTTTGCCCGTCAACGCGCGTCACTTACAGCTAACAGGATGAACAACATGGAACAGTTCAGCATTTCTCAGGAAGATGCCGTTCAAAAGATGCTGCAGAAATTGACTACCCTCTGGCGCACCCGTGCCGCGGTCAATCAGGATATTCCGGTCTATGCCGAGCTGGCATTCGATGCCAGCAAGCGAGATTTTAGTGAATCCCTGCTACCCTTCCGTGATCATGACGCCTGGCTTCAAGCTCCTGAAGCCATTAAGTCTGCGTGCCTGTCCTATGCCTGGGGCATCTATAACCTCAAGACCATCTACATCGAATGTGATGTGGTGACGCCGGCCTGCGAAGACATCATCAAGACGCCACCATCCAGCAACAACCGTGCCCTGCTGCAGGACGTCATGTCTGAGGCACTGCTGGATGAAGCGTTGCACACCCGCATGTCAGTCATGGCCTGCAATTACATCTATGACCACCGCCAGCTGGTACCGCTGGATTTCACCGACTTCAATCTGGTGCAGTGGCGGCGCCAGCAACTGGCCTCCTGCGGCGCCGAATGGGAACGTCGCCTGACCCGTTTTGCCATCGCCTGCGCCAGTGAAACGCTGATCACTGACTATCTGAAAACCATGGCGGAAGATACCTCCATCCAGCCTATCTGCCATGAGGTCACCCGTACCCATGCGGTGGATGAGTGGAGCCACTCCAGCGTCTTCAGCTTCTCGGCGATGGACATTATTCGCAGCCTGAGCGAGAAGGAGCGAGAGTACTTCCGCCGTACTGTGCGCAAGACCGTAGAGATGTTCGCCAATAATGAGCTGGGCGCCTGGCAGGCGGCATTTAACCTGATAGGTATGCCGCACGGTGAGGATATTCTCCACGACACCGGCGACAGCAATGAGGTTGGCGTGTATACCGACTCGGTTGAACGCCTGATTGACCGCATCGGCCTGTCCGGTGCCGCCAGCACCCTGTCGCTCCCCAGCCATACCCCGGCTGCGGGCCGACATGGCAAGGGGATGACGCTGTGATGCCTACCGTTCAAGCACGTTGCGAAAGCTCATCCCTGAAAACCGACGATGTCAGGCTGTTCAGGCTGAAGCTGGAAAACTCACCCGTGCGGCAGACGATATCGGCAGGTCAGCACGTCACCCTCGTCTACCCAGATCTGCAGGGCCGCCCGCAGCGGCGCCTGTATTCTGTGGTCCGTACCACAGGTGCCGACACGATCGAGATTGCCGTCCAGCGGACAGGCAAACAGGGCTTGTCCGACAGTCTGCATGCCACCCTCAGGGCTGGGTCTGTGCTGGCGGTGGAAGGGGTCAGTGGCAACATCACCGTCGACCGCATCAAGGATGCACGGCAGGTACTGATGGTGGCCGCCGGAATCGGTATTACGCTGCCAATGGCCCTGCTCAATGCTCTGGCTGAACGTGACGATGCCGGTCTGCCCGTCCCTGCCATCAGGCTGATACTGTGCGCACCCTATGTGGTGAGCATTCCCTTCCTGCATGAATTGCTGCAGCTGAGCCTGACTCGCCGCTGGTTTCACTTCGATGTCTACATCACCCGCGAGCTGATCCTCAGCCACAGTCAGTTTCACTCTGGCCGGCCAACCGCAGCAGCGTTCGAGCTGGAACAGACACCCGAGACGGTGATCGCCTGCGGCGGCTTTGCCTTTGCCCACGCCATCCGTGAGCACATCAGCCAGCGTTATCCCGACAGCCAGCTACTGCTGGAAGCCTTTACTGCACCGACGCGCGATGAACCGTCCGCGCAGAGTGCTAATAAGGACAGCGAGGACAGCGGGATCACCCTGCAACTGACCCGCTCCGAGCGGCATGTCAGCGCCGACCCCAGCCTATCGTTACTCGACAACCTGCAACTCCACGGCATCCCGATCAAAAGCCAGTGCCGCTCCGGGATCTGTGGCAGCTGCCGGGTCCACGTCAGCGGCGAGGTGCATCGCGAGCCGGATTTCTGTCTGGACGAGAAGGATAAAGCACAGGGGTACGCTCTGGCCTGCTGCACCTTCCCGCGCGCCGGACACATCATCGTTGATCCGGGTATCAGCCATTAATCTGCCATGCCACGGTCAGTCGCCGTGGCCCACTACAGCCATACATTAGGGATTGATCTATGAAGACTGTCGTTGCTTTGCGCCATCTGCAGTTTGAAGACCTCGGCACACTGGAACCCCTGCTGCAGGAGCTGGGTTATCAGGTGACCTATGTGGACGCCACCCAGGCCAATCTGGCCCGTCTGGATGCCATCGGCCCCGATCTGCTGGTCATCCTCGGTGGGCCGATTGGTGCCTTTGACGATGATACCTACCCCTTCATTGCCGAGGAGGCGGCACTGGTCAAGACCCGTCTGCAAAGCCGCCGGCCACTGCTGGGCATCTGTCTGGGTGCACAACTGATCGCACGGGTACTGGGCGCGACGGTCTCACCCATGGGTTACAAGGAAATCGGCTTTGCTCCACTCAGCCTCACGACAGCCGGTCTCAACAGCCCGCTGGCAGCGCTGGGCGACATCCCGGTATTGCACTGGCATGGCGATCAGTTTGAGATTCCGCAGGGGGCGACGCGTCTGGCAGGTACCGAGCGCTGTCCCAATCAGGCCTTTGCCTACGGTCGCAACGTGCTGGGTTTGCAGTTCCATCTGGAAGCCGATCCCGGCCGCATCGAACAGTGGCTGGTCGGTCATGCCAACGAAATCGGTCAGGTGGGTCTTGACCCACGCCAGCTGCGAGCCCAGGCACACCAGTTGCAGGGCGCTCTGGAGCGGGTGGCGCGAGAAGCCATGTCCACCTGGCTGGAGCACACCGTTATTGATGCTCCCGAAGCGGTGCTGTGATGGCGATTTATCCGCACCCGGCTGGCTCCGCCAGCAGGGACGCAAAACCGCTGCCGCTGGATGTGGTGTCGGTGCAGTCGCAGGTGGTCTATGGGCGCGTTGGCAACAACGTCGCCCTGCCCACCCTGCACAGCCACGGGCTGAACGCGACCAGTGTGCCGACAGTGCTGTTCAGCAACACCCCACACTACCCCAGCGTGCATGGCGGAACCGTTGCCACTGACTGGTTCAACGGCTTCTTGCGCGACCTGATCGCCCGCGATGCCCTCTCTCAGCTGCAGGCAGTGCTCTGTGGCTATCTGGGCAGCCCGGCTCAGGCTACCTTGCTGGCCCGCTGGCTGGCCGATGTCCGTCTGCTGCGACCTCAGGCTCTGGTCATCATCGATCCGGTGCTGGGTGATCACGACTGCGGCAATTACGTTGCCCCAGGCATGGTCGACGCCTACCGCCAGCACTTGCTGCAACAGGCCACCGGGCTCACCCCCAACGGCTATGAACTGGCCTGTCTGACCGGGCTGCCCACCGCCAGCTGGTCGCAGGTACAAACGGCCGCAAGGCAGCTGCTGCAGCTCAGTGGTGCACAGTGGGTGGTGGTGACCAGTGCGGCTCCCGAGGAGTGGCAACCCGGCGAAATGTGGGTGGCCATTGTCACCCCGGATTACGCCGAGGTGATCCGCCACCCGCGTCTCGACTGCTATCCCAAAGGCACAGGTGATCTGTTCTGCGCCAGCCTAACGGCGCGTCTGCTGCATCAGGTGCCACTGCACGAAGCCGTCAGCCGGGCCTGCGATATCGTGCTTGGCGCCCTGCAACTGACCGCCAGCCAGCAGTCTGCCGAATTACTTCTTCCCACCTACCCGTTATCAGGATGACAACATGAGCGTCTACCGCCTGGTGATTCACCGTCATGGCAAACTGCTGGGTCACTTCGAGTCCGGCACCCCCTGGGCAGAACAGGCCGTCATGGAAGTGGCTGCACTGTTCCCCGACACGGCCGGATATCAGCTCAGCGCGCAGAAATCCATCGAGGAACGCAGGCTGCTGGCCAGTGGCCCGGAAGGCGTGCAGATAATCCATGCCGAACATACCTTTACCCCGCTGGAGCTTGCTGCAGGGTCACCGACATGAGCCACTCCCATCTGATGCCCGCCTATGCACGGCAGGCAGTTACCTTCTCCCACGGCGAGGGCGCCTGGCTATGGGATGAACAGGGCAAGCGCTATCTCGATGCAGTGGCAGGCATTGCCGTCACCAATCTGGGCCACAGTCACCCTGCGATTACGGCCGCTATCAGCGAACAGGCCGGACAGTTGCTGCACTGTTCCAACCTCTATGGTATCCGCTGGCAGGAACGGCTGGGCGAGCGGCTGTGTCAGCTCGCCGGCATGGACAGCGTGTTCTTCTGCAACTCAGGTTCGGAAGCCAATGAAACGGCGCTGAAACTGGCCCGCCTGCACGCCACCCGCAAGCAGGTCAGAGCACCGCAGATTCTGGTCATGGAGAACAGTTTCCATGGCCGCACTCTGGCCACTCTCGCCGCCACCGGCAACCCTGCCGTACATCATGGCTTCTTCCCGCTGATGCCGGGTTTTATCCGTGTGCCCTATGACGATATCAGGGCCGTGCAGGCGGCAGCGCAGGAGCATCCCGGCATTGTTGCTGTGCTGGTCGAGCCGGTACAGGGGGAAGGCGGTGTGCGGGTGGCAGGCAGTGACTATCTGCAGGCACTGCGAACCCTCGCCGATCAACAGGACTGGCTGCTGATGATCGATGAAGTGCAGACCGGTATGGGCCGTACTGGCCGATGGTTTGGCTTTCAGCACGCGGGCATTCAGCCCGACGTTATCACCCTGGCCAAGGGCCTGGGCAATGGCTTTCCCATCGGCGCCTGTCTGGCCAGTGGCAAGGCGCATGGCCTGATGATGCCTGGCCACCACGGTTCCACCTTCGGTGGTAATCCCCTGGCCTGCCGGGTGGGATGTAAAGTGGTGGAGCTGATGGAACAGGACTGTATCATCCCTCAGGCGGAGCACAGTGGTCAGTGGCTGCTCGACACCCTGCAGGAGGTACTGGCGGAGCTGCCCGGCGTGGTCGCGGTCAGAGGCCACGGGCTGCTGGTCGGCATTGAGCTGGACCGGCCCTGCAAAGAGCTGGTCGCCCGCGCACTCGATGATGAGCAACTGCTGATTTCGGTCACTCGTGACAAGGTGATCCGCCTGTTGCCCGCGCTCAACTGCACCGCCACTGAACTGGACGAGATCGCCCTGCGGGTCATTCGTCTGGTACAGGGCTGGTCACAGCGGCAGTATGGCCTGATTGGCTCCATCGCCGAGGATGCCTGCTTGGCCTGAGCAACCCGAGAATCTGTCGGACGGGGCCACAACAGTGAGGGCAGTCCGGCAGATACCCGGGGACGAATGAGCCATCAAGGCTGCCCGCACCCGCAGAGCATCGTGATATTCGGCTAGTCGCTTGCGCTATTCAAACTCAGGCACCAGTGCCAGCAGGTCGGTAATGCCAACATCAATTCCGACCTGACTGAGCAGCGTAGAAACCTGACCTCGGTGATGAGTCTGGTGATTGTAGAAATGCTGGACCAGATAGCCGAACTGCTTTTCAAACAGCTGTTGCTTACTGTTGCGGTAACGCAATGGCGCCAGATAGTGGCTGTCATCCGCTTCCTGACTGAAGGCAACGATCAGGTTATCCAGCATACGCCGTGCGCCATAGAGCTCTTCAAGAGTATCGTACAGTGCTGCATCCAGACTGCCGGGCGTCGGTATATCCAGCACGGGCTGCAGTGACTCCAGGGTTTGGCCATGTTTGGCAAAGCGCTGCAGCCACAGGGTGTCACCGACCAGAATATGATTGAGGGTGCCGAGGATAGAACCAAAGAAAGCACCGCGATCCAGCATCAGCGAATAGTTGTCGAGCTGCGCAGCGGCCTCATACAGCTGATCGTTCATCCACTGGTTGTAGTGAGCCATCAGTTCAAAGTGATGTTTGAGAGACATCGGGCTGTTCCTTGCCGGTAGGATATGTCAGTGGAGTCTAGCAGTCTGCAAGGGTTAACGCAGTGCAGAGGTGCCAGCAAAGACGCGTGCTTTAGCCGCGCGCCAGTACCAGCCCCTGTGGAATCAGCAGGTCGAACACCTCCTGCTCCAGCCCCTGCAGCTGACCAAGATTGATCATGGCCAGCGCCGACAGGCAGATAAACTCCTCCTCACTGTCCCCTGCCCGCCCCAGTGCCCAGTGATGGTGTACGGCCAGTTGCCCCATCACACCGGCGTTAAACATCGCCGCATCAGCACTGAAAATACCCAGCAGCGCCCAGCACATCGCCAGCAGGCCGCGATAGCAGAACAGATACTGACGATCAGCCCGGCTACTGCCGATGACCTGCCGGAGCAGATGACAACTCTGGCTACCCTGGCCGTCCAGCCACAGCAGCAACGCACGTAGTATTGCCTGCGCCAGCCTGTTGAGGCGAACCTGCCCGGCCTGCTCCTGCTGCAAACAGATTACCTGTCTGGCCAGGCTCATATCTCCGGCCGCCAGAGCACAGACAACCAGCCGCAGGCCATCGCAGGGTACCACCGGGTGCGCCTGTTCTGATGCCTGACGCAGCAGCTGCAAACCGTAATGACAGGCACGCAGCCAGTAACTGCGCGCCATATCCCAGTCACCGATCAGTGCATAACCGGTACCCAGCGCCTCGGCATCCAGCGAGGTGGCCAGCAGCATGGCATGACCGTCCTGCAAAGCAGCCCGATGCACTGTCAGCTTATGCTGGGCATCTCGCATCCAGCGGGTGACCTGACTCAGGGTCGGCGATAACCGCTGCCCGGCACCTGCCTCGGCATGACCTTGTACCGCTGCTTCGTCGGGCAACCAGCAACGCAACAAGGCGGAAAGGGAGGAAGGGTCATCGGTCATGTAATCGGTATCCTGCGGCAAGCGCTGTGGTGGGGTGTCACAGAGCATTAACAATACAGTCACATTGGTAACGCTGAACCGCATGCAGTTCCAGCTCAGCTGGGGATCAGTCTCTTTCCAGATAGTTGATGACAACGAAGAGCAGATACCACCCCGTTGCCATACTGATTCGACAGACGACCTGCTCACATCAGTGTAAGCAGGCTGCAGAGGTAAGCCGTTGTTAACCGCTCGCGGATCAGGTCACCTTGGTACGCACCTGATACTCGCTGCTCTGCCACTCGCCCCGGGCCATGATGTCAGCCAGCACTTCCACCGCATCCCAGATATCCACGTAACGTAGATACAGCGGGGTAAAGCCGAAACGCAGAATGTCCGGTGCGCGGAAGTCACCAATCACCCCACGGGCAATCAGCGCCTGCATGATGGCGTAGCCCTGCTCATGGCGCAGCGATACCTGGCTGCCACGCTGGGCAGAATCCTTGCTGGAAACCAGAGTGAACCCCAGACCCTGCAGGCGCTGCTCGACCAGCGCGATAAACAGCTCACCCATCTTCACCGACTTGGCACGCACCTTGGTCATATCTGCTGCCACCATCAGATCAACACCGACCTCCAGTACCGAAGCACCAATCACGCTGGTGGTACCGCACAGGGTACGCTCGATGCCGGGCGCAGGCTCGTAGTCATCACGCATGGCGAACGGATTGGCATGGCCGAACCAGCCACTCAGGGGCTGTTGCAGGGTGGCCTGATGACGGCGGGCGACAAACAGGAAGGCAGGCGCACCGGGGCCACCATTGAGGTACTTGTAGCCGCAGCCGATAGCAAAGTCAGCGCCGACGCCGTTCAGATCCACCGGCACGGCACCGGTACTGTGGCTCAGATCCCACAGAATCAGCGCGCCTTTTTCATGGGCACGGGCAGTGAGCGCCGCCATATCGAACATGCTGCCGCTCTTGTAGTGCACATGGGTCAGGACCACGACCGCCGTATCTTCATCAATGGCATCGAATAACTGCTCACGCTCGACGGTATGCAGCTGCACCCGGCCATCACTGAACTGCTCCACCCCCTGCAGGACATACAGGTCGGTCGGGAAGTTGCCCGGCTCGGAAATGATCTTGCTGCGCCCCGGTTGCATCCGCACCGCAGCGGCGGCCAGCTTGAACAGGTTAACGGAAGTGGAATCACAGACGATGACTTCACCTTCATCAGCGCCCACCAGACGGGCAATCTTGTTACCCAGACGCTGAGGCAGGTCGATCCAGTGGTTGATGTTCCAGCTGCGAATCAGATCATTACCCCACTCACGCCCCACCACATCCTGCGCCCGGGCCAGCGCCTGTCTGGGCATCACACCCAGCGAATTACCGTTCATGTAGATCAGGTTGTCGGGCAGATGAAACTGCTCCCGGAATCCCGCCAGCTCATCTTCCTGATCCCAGCGTTGCAGCAGGTCGCGGTTCAGTTGCTCAGTCACGTTCAATACTCCTCAACAAGGCTCGGACCGGAGACGCATCCAGACCGCTCAGTTTTAACGGGGGGGCAATCAGCTCGTAGTGGCCTGCGGGCACATCGTCCAGCACCAGACCTTCCAGAATCGCCATGCCATAGCGCCGTACCGCGTGGTGCGCATCCAGCGTTTTTGACTGTTCAGGGTCAATGGAGGGGCTGTCGATACCAATCAGACGGGCGCCGCGCGAGGCCAGCAGCTCAATGGTGGCCGCGGCGATGGCAACAAAATCGGAGTGCCATTGCTGATGCGGGAACTGCGCGTAGGTACGCAGCAGTACGCGCTCAACCTTTGCAGGCAGCTGCGCCTCGATGTCAGCCGGTTCTACCAGCCCGCGGGCATGTCGCACATCCAGCAGCAGACAGGGGCCGATATAGGTATCCAGCGCCACCGCATCCATCGCCAGCCCCTGCGGATCATAGTGCAGAGGCGCATCGGCATGACTGCCACTATGAGTGGAAAAGGTCACCCTGGCGACATTGACCGGGCAACCACCTTCCAGCACCCAGGTGCGGTTGGCCTGATACGCCGTGTCTCCCGGCCACACCGGCAGATCTGAACGCAGCGCCTGGGAAATATCCCAAATTCGTGACATGGAATGCCCTCGCCTCAGATGGCTGTGCGCACTGCCCACAGTTCCGGGAAGAACTGCAGATCCAGCGCCTTGACCAGATAGCTGACACCGCCGGTACCGCCGGTGCCACGTTTGTAGCCGATGATGCGCTCAACGGTTTTCATGTGACTGAAGCGCCAGCGCTGGAAGTTGAACTCCATATCCACCAGCTTTTCCGCCAGCTCATACAGATCCCAGTGCGCGGCGGTATTGCGGTAGATTTCCAGCCAGATCGCCTCGACGTCGGCACTGGCCTGATAGGGTTGTGACCAGTCACGCTGGACATGGCTGTCAGGGATAGCAAAGCCACGCTTGTGCAGCAGCTTTAGCACTTCGTCATAGATACTGGGTGCCTGCAGCACGTCAGTCAGATGCTGATAGTGACGGGCATGGCCCCGGTGCGCCTCGATCATGCTGGCATTCTTGTTGCCCAGCAGAAACTCCAGCTCACGGTACTGGTAGGACTGGAAGCCAGAGCTCTGCCCCAGCTCATCGCGGAAGCTGGCATAGTCGGCCGGTGTCATGGTTACCAGCACTTCCCAGGCGCTGATCAGCTGATCCTGAATACGCGCTACCCGGGTCAGCATCTTGAAGGCCGGGCGCAGATTATCGGCTCGGATATGGGCCACAGCGCCGTAGGCTTCATGCAGACACAGTTTCATCCACAGCTCGGCAGCCTGATGGATGGTGATAAACAGCATCTCATCGTGCTGGGTGGAACGAGGGTGCTGGCAATTGAGCAGTGGCCCCAGGCTCAGGTACTGACCGTAGCTGATGTCCTGATCCCAGTGCACCTGTTCATCGGCCAGATCCACCATGGCGGCTTTCTGCTCACCACCGGCGCCTCCGCCCTGCCCATGCTCAGAGGCAGGGCTGGAATGACTGTATGGGCAACCCATGTTGATGCTCCCGGTTCTGCACCGCCAGGGGCTAAGCCTGGAGGGCGTTGTTTTGTTGTTGTCAGATAGCGCGCCGAACGCGAGCACCATCTTCCTGTGCGATTGAGAGGCGAGTTTACTGAGGGGATTTCACTCTGTACATTTCATAAAACTGCGCATTTTTATGAATTTTTTTGGCAGGAACAGCGCCATGAGCATCAAACTCACCACCCGTCATATGCAGATGATTCAGGCGCTGTCAGAGTCAGGCAGCGTATCCGAGGCGGCAGAACAGATTGGCGTCACCCAGTCTGCCCTCAGTCATCGTATCCGCGAGGCAGAGCGACTGGTCGGCACCGCGCTGTTCTACCGGCATAACAAGAAGCTGGTGCCCACCAGCGCCGGTAACCGCCTGCTGCACTCGGCTCAGGTGATTCTCGGTGAGCTGGAACGGGCAGAGAACGACATCAGCAAACTGACGGTGGGGATCGAACATGTGATTCGCATCGGTCTTGAGAGTCACAGTGGCTGCCACTGGCTGCCGGGCTTTCTGCGTCAGTTCCAGCTCAGCCATCCCAGCGTCAGCATCGAGATTATCCCCGATGTCTCGCTGGCTCCCCTCAAGGCACTGCGTCAGGGCCATATTGATCTGACCCTGATTTCCGGCCGGGTCGCGGAAGGGTTTCGCACCCTGCCGCTGTTTACCGATGAGATGATGGCATTGCTGCCTGCGCACCACCCGCTGGGCCAGCACAGCTGGCTGAGCGTGGAGGACATTGTGGCCGAGCCCTACATCGCTTATCACACCACACCGGACAAAGGCCGGGAGTATGAACAGCTGTTCAGCCGTTATCAGCGCCTGCCCAGCCGGGTGATTCGGGCCGGGATGACCGAAGCCGTGGTGGAATTTGTACGTGAGGGGCTCGGCATCACCATCATGCCCAGCTGGACCGCCGCCCCCTACCTCCGACAGGGAGGCTTGCAGCAACGGCGGGTTACCGAGCAGGGCCTGTTTATTGACTGGCAGGTGGTGATGCGCCACGACGAAGCCAGTAACAGTCCGGTGGTCACTTTTGCCCGGCAGATGAAGAAACTGCTGGCACGCCGCTGACGGGCACGGGTGGTGATCCATCGCGGACGGGGCACGTAAACAGCCCTAAATGCCATGAATGTAGTGCCATGAATGTAACGCCATGTCTGACTCTCTGCCGACCACAGGGCTGCTGTGGTTCCGACACGATCTGCGCCTGCACGACAACCCTGCCCTGTGGCAACTGACTCAGCGGTGCCAGCAGCTGGCCTGCGTCTACGTGGTTGATCCGCGCTGGCATGATCCCGGCCCGTTTGGCTGTTGCCCGCTGGGCCCGCATCGCGCCCGCTTTCTGCTCGACTGTCTGGAGGATCTGCATCAGCAGCTGCAACGGCAGGGGCATTCGCTCTGGCTGCTCTGCGCTGAGCCCGTCGAGGCACTCCGCCAGCTGTGCCAGCTCAGGCAGATGGACCTGCTCGGCTGCAATCATCACCCCGGCGTCTACGAACAGCAGCAGTACCGGCACCTGCTTGATCAACGACCATCAGGATGCCTCCTCGGTGACGCGGCCCATACCCTGTTCAGCCGCCAGCAACTGCCCTTTGCCCTGCCTGCCCTCCCCGTTTCCTTTACTCCCTTTCGCCAGCAGGTAGAGCAACATCCGCTGCCCGATACCTTACTGCCCGAACCGGTGCACTGGCCGGAACCGCTGTCGCTCAGTCCACTGGCACAGCCCTTCAAGCGTGAGCAACTGGCGCGCTGGCTCAAGCTCGAAGAACAGGAAAACCACAGCCCCTTTCAGGGCGGCGCCACTGCCGCACAAGCCCAGCTGCACGACTATCTGTTCGGGCGTCAGCAGGTCAGGCACTACAAGCAAACCCGCAATGAGCTGTGTGGATGGGGCAACTCCTCCAGCCTGTCCCCCTGGCTGGCCAACGGCTGCCTGTCCGCGCGTCAGGTGCTGGCAGCGCTGCACCAGCATGAAGAACGCTACGGCAGGAATGATTCCACGTACTGGCTGAGCTTTGAGTTACTGTGGCGGGAATATTTCCAGTGGGTGCTGGAGCAGCACGGGACGCGTCTGTTTGCATTCTCGGGCCAGCAGGGCAAAGCCCCAGCAGGAGTGCATCACCCGATGCGCTTCCAGCAATGGTGCCGGGGGGAGACCCCCTACCCTCTGGTAAATGCCTGTATGAACGAGTTGCACCGCACTGGCTGGTTATCCAACCGGGGCCGACAGCTGGTAGCCAGCTGTCTGGTCAACGAACTGCAACTGGACTGGCGCTATGGTGCAGCGTGGTTTGAACAGCAGCTGCTGGACTTTGATGTCGCCAGCAACTGGGGCAACTGGCAGTATCTGGCCGGTGTCGGTAACGACCCACGTGGTCAGCGCCACTTCAATCTGGCCAAACAGGAAGAGCTGTATGATCCGCTGCAGCACTATCAACAACGCTGGCTCGGCGGAGCCCTCGGCCCTGAATCTGCTTGATGCAGAATCTGCAGAAAGCATAAAGGCTGCCCGAGGCAGCCTTTAAGAGTGAGACATGACAAGGAAGAAACGAGGCGTTACTCGCCCGACTTCCAGGCAGAGGTGATGGGATAACGGCGATCACGGCCAAAACCACGCTGGGTGATACGAGGCCCAATGGCGGCCTGACGGCGCTTGTATTCGTTAACATCCACCAGGCGGATCACACGTTTGACGGTTTCCAGCTCAAAGCCCTGCGCGGCAATGGCGTGGGCGCTGTAGTCCTTCTCGATATACAGCTCCAGAATGGCATCCAGCACTTCATAGGGGGGCAGGTTGTCTTCGTCCACCTGATCCGGTGCCAGCTCGGCTGATGGCGGACGGTCAATCACCCGCTGCGGAATCACCGCACCGAGGCGGTTGCGATACTCGGACAGCTTGAACACCAGCGTTTTCGGTACATCCTTGAGCACATCGAAGCCACCGGCCATGTCGCCATAGAGGGTGGCATAACCGACCGCCATTTCGCTCTTGTTACCGGTGGTCAGCACCAGATAGCCCAGCTTGTTGGACAAGGCCATCAGCAGTACACCACGGCAGCGCGCCTGCAGGTTCTGCTCGGTAGTATCCACCACGGTATTGGCAAAGGAGTCGGCCAGCGTGCCCATGAAGGCTTCAAACATGGGTTCGATAGACAGGATGCGGTAATCGACGCCCAGTGTGTTGGCTTCTGCCTGCGCATCTTCCAGACTCATGGAAGAGGTGTAACGGAACGGCATCATCACCGCCGATACCCGCTCTTTACCTAGCGCATCCACGGCAATGGCCAGCGTCAGGGCCGAGTCGATACCACCAGACAAGCCCAGTACCACGCCCTTGAAGCCGTTCTTGTTGACGTAATCACGTACACCGGCCACCAGTGCCGAATAAACGGAAGCCAGTTTGTCCGGCTGCGGTGCCAGCTTCTGCGCCACCGGCGTCAGGGCGGGCTCCAGCTGGAAATCGACCGGATACAGACCTTCTTCATAGCAGGGAGCGGACGCGACCAGCTGGCCTTCGCCGTCCACCACCATGGAGCCACCATCGAACACCAGCTCATCCTGACCACCCACCAGATTGGTGTAGACAATCGGGCAGCCCGCCTGACGGGCACGTTCAGCCAGCAGCTTGCGGCGTTCTTCCCATTTACCGATGTGGAACGGTGAGGCATTGAGGTTAATGATCAGCTCGGCACCGGCCTCACGGGCCTGCATCACCGGCTGCGGCTGCCACATATCTTCGCAGATGGTAATGGCCACCGGGCGGCCCTTGATCTCCACCACGCAGGGAAGATGGCCGGGGACAAAATAACGTTTCTCGTCGAATACCTGATAGTTGGGCAGGCTCTGCTTGCGGTAGATGCCCTGAATCTGCCCTTCTTCGATGTAGGCGGCCATGTTGTACAGGCCTTCCGGCTCACGCCATGGGTAGCCGAGCATCACGCCGATACCGCGGACTTCTTCCTGCACCTGCTGCAGGGCTTTACTGACGCGCAGCTGCAAGCTGGGACGCAACAGCAAATCCTCCGGCGGGTAGCCGGTCAAGGTCAGTTCGGGGAACACTATCAGGTCTGCCTGCAGCCGGTCACGGGCATCATTGGCAGCCGCAATCACCTTGGCAGTATTGCCGGGAATATCTCCCACCAGAAAATCGAGCTGCGCCATAACGATGCGCAAACCAGGCTTCATAGACCAGAATCCTTTGTTGCAACCGGGTTGAGGGGGCACCATTCTCCGGCAAAAGCCGATGGATGGCAAAGCACAATATGCGCGGAGAAAGCGTCTTTCTGCTACGCCTTTTTATCAATCCGCATCCACTGGCCAGCCATCCCTCCCGGAAAACTCGTTCAACCGCGCTCCATCTGGCCCGGACGCACCACGCGCCTGACCTTCTGCCGGCGCTGCCACCACCAGTACAAACGAATCAGCAGCAGTACCGCGGTAATGCTGCCGTACAGAGCGGCCTCGAAATAGCTCGAGCGCACCTGCCAGAACAGATGCAGCCAGGCCAGCAGCACGGCGACATAGACGCTGTTATGCAGACGCTGCCAGGATTTGCCCAGCCGCCGCATCATCGCTCTGGTGGACGTAACACCCAGCACCACCAGGATCAGCAAAGCAGGGGCGCCCACGGTAATGTAGGGGCGTTTGATCAGCTCTTCGCCCAGCCGGCTGAAGTCTGCTCCCAGAATAAAAAAAACATACGCCAGCAGGTGTAGCACCGCGTAAAACAGAGCGAACAGCCCCAGCATGCGCCGGTGCACCATCAGCCAGCCCCATTGCAGCAGCCGTCGTGCTGGCGACACGCACAGGGTGATCAGCAACAGGCGCAGCGCCCACAGCCCGGTCTGCCAGACGACCGTCTTGGCCGGGTCAGCACCAAGGTGATTGGTAAAGGTTGCCCACAGCAGCCAGCCGAAAGGCAGGCTGGCAAGGACAAAGATCAGCACGCGCCGGGCGCTTACAGGCAGGGTTTTCAAACCGTGCTCCTCTTCAGAACGCACTTGTCAGCGGGGCAGTGACCACATCAGCCACTCCCCGCAGCATGCTTAGCAGCTTCAATAAAACTTGCGCAGGTCCAGACCGCTGTATAACGACGCCACTTCATCGGCATAGCCGTTAAACATCTGGGTAGGAACAATGTTGGGGCTGAACAGGGTGGAAGGCAGACGCCGCTCGGTGGCCTGGCTCCAGCGCGGGTGATCGACCTTGGGATTGACGTTGGCATAGAAGCCGTACTCATCCGGAGCAATCTCGCTCCAGGTGGTCTTGGGCTGCGTCTCGGTCAGCTCAATCCTGACGATCGATTTGATGCTCTTGAAGCCATATTTCCATGGCACCACCAGTCGCAACGGCGCGCCATTCTGATTGGGCAGCGCCTTACCGTAGAGACCAACCGCCAGGATGGTCAGCGGATGCATCGCTTCGTCCATGCGCAGCCCTTCGATATACGGCCAGTCAATACTGCTGAAGTAACTCTTCTGCTCAGGGAACTGCTTGGCATCCTTGAGGGTGGTAAACGCCACATACTTAGCTTTGCTGGTAGGCTCAAACCGCTTGAGCAGAGAGGCCAGCGGAAAGCCGATCCAGGGAATCACCATCGACCACGCCTCAACACAGCGCAGGCGGTAGACCCGCTCCTCCAGCTCCATCCCTTTCAGCAGATCTTCCAGATGATAACTGCCGGGTTTGCCCACCTCACCGGCAATTTCCACATTCCAGGGATAGGGATTGAACCCCTCGCTATTGGCTGCCGGATCTTCCTTCTGATAGCCGAACTCGTAGAAGTTGTTGTAGTGAGTGACGTTATAGAAAGGCGTCAACGGGTCCTTGGCCACTACAACATCGGGTCTGGCTGCTGCCAGTTGTTTGCGCAGCCAGTCCGGGCCGCGGTCAACAGCGTCCTTATCGGTATGAGCCGGCGCTGCCCAGGCTGACGACAGCGCCATGCCGGCCCCTGCTCCCACCACCCCGCGCATAAAGTCACGACGCGCCCGATAAATAGGTTCGGGAGTGATTTCCGACGCAGGAATCTTCGAGGGAAACTTGATCAACATGGAATAGCCTCACTGTTGGTTATGCGGTCCTGTACTGCATGACGTCCTCGTCCCCTTTCCTGTTTCTGGATTGCTCATGCGGTAGCTGTGCCACAGATAAAAGTCTGTTTGCACTATTGGTCGGTGCTAGCGCGCATTTCTTACAGCCAAAGCCAAAATACCTGCCAGTGGCCGCTCCTTGCCTACGGTATACGCGACTCCGCTGCCATCAGGGCAGACCGTAAACAGGTGCTCAGCGGGTTGGACAGAAATAAGGACAATAAGTGCAGAAAAAATTCAGCAGACTGCTGAATTTTTTGTTGGGGATAACCTGCACAACAGAAGTCGCGAGGGAGTCTGTGGACAACTGTGCAGTGAGAGAGGTAGATATGCCGTCAAAGACCTGCAATCACCTTGCAGCGTGCAGGTCTTTGACAGCAGATGAAGGCGTTATCAGGAACTGAGCAAGCTCAGCAGCAGCTCGCCATCCAGCTTGCTGGTGACCGCCTGATCACTCAACACCTTGTCAGCCAGATCGCGTTTATCGTGGTGCAGCGCGACGATCTTCTCTTCGATGGTCTTTTCCGTCACCAGACGATAGACCGTGACCGGCTGAGTCTGGCCAAGACGATGAGCACGGTCACTGGCCTGATCTTCCACCGCCGGGTTCCACCAGGGATCAAGATGGATCACGGTATCCGCTTCGGTCAGGTTAAGACCGGTGCCTCCTGCCTTGAGGCTGATCAGGAACAGATGGGTTTTACCGGCCTTGAACTCTTCCACTGCGGCCTGACGTGCCCGCGACGTGCAGCTGCCATCAAGATAGCTGTAACGCCAGCCAGCCTGCTGCAAACGCTCACGCAGACGACTGAGCAGGCCGATAAACTGGCTGAACACCAGCACCCGGTGATCACCGGCAAAGGCTTCTTCCAGCAGGTTCATCGCTTCATCAAGCTTGCTGCACGGGCCCTGATAGTCGTCGACAATCAGGCCGGGATGACAGCAAATCTGACGCAGACGAATCAGGCCAGTCAGCGTCGCCATCAGCCCCGATTGTGTCTGGATCTGCTCCAGTGTCTGCTGCCGCGCCGCCTCGTACACCGCCCACTCTTCTTCACTGAGACTGATGCGGTGAGTGATTTCGGTCTTGCTCGGCAGCTCTTTCAGCACCTGACTTTTCATACGCCGCAGAATGAAAGGTGATACCAGCGCACGCAGGCGGGTCATGGCCTCATCATCACGGCTGGCATCGGAATACTTGCGCACGAAGGAGGCCTTGCTGCCCAGCAAGCCCGGGTTAATAAAGGCAAACAGGCTCCACAGCTCCAGCAGGTTGTTTTCTACCGGCGTACCACTCAGAGCAATGCGGCTTTCAGCCTGCAGCTGAAACAGCGTACGGGCACGCTGGGTATTGGCGTTCTTGATCTGCTGCGCTTCATCCAGCACCGCAGTGGCCCAGCTGATTTCTGCCAGCTCTTCCTCCAGACGGCTGACCAGCCCGTAGCTCAGCACCACCACCTGATTGGGGCCGGCACTGACGATACCTTCGCGGCGGTCTTCCAGCTGCTCCAGATCAATCATGTCCAGCTCAGGGGCAAAGCGGGCCGCTTCCTGAATCCAGTTGGGCACCACCGATTTAGGCGCGACTACCAGCGCAGGCCCGGCTTCACGACGCAGCCGCAGCAGCGTCAGCGCCTGCAGGGTTTTACCCAGCCCCATATCGTCCGCCAGACAGGCACCAAAGCCATGCAGGCACAGGTGGCTCATCCAGCGCACCCCATCGCGCTGATACTCACGCAGCGGCTCCAGCAGATCGGTGGGCAGCTCCGGCTCATCCAGCCATGACCGGGTGATGTCCTGCCAGTGCTGATCGGTCTGCACTCCGACACTCTGCAACAACTGCTGCAGCGGGTAGGCAATCTGCTGATCAAAACGCTGTTCGTCACCGACCAGAGAATGCAGGGTGGTGAGGTACTGACGCAGCTGTTCGCTCATCAGCACCACATTGCCTTCATCCAGTGTCACATAACCCTGCCGGGCCTGTTGCAGCAGCAGGCGCAGTGAAGCCACCTTCTGCTGATCCAGCTCAACATGGCCATCGATACCAAACCAGTCCTGCTGCTGGCCGAGGCTCAGGCGCAGGTCAGGCATATCAATCACTCGCGCCTGCTGACTGCCACTGCGCCACTGCACCAGCTCAGGTTCATGCTCCATCACCGGTTGCAGCGCCTGCAGCAGTGCCAGCGCCTCTTCGCCTTCGAGTTGCCAGAAGTTGTCTTCCTGCTTGCTCAGCCCCAGACGCTCGATCCACTCCTGACGCAGCTGTGCTTCGCGCGGCAGATCACGGTGATACCAATGGGTATGGTCGTTACGGCTCTGCACCATGGCATTGCCCATGGCCAGAGGCAACGGATAGGGCCAGTCAGCCACCGGTTTGGTCACCAGTTGCAGCGCCAGTCCGGTGGACTGCCAGTCCAGCAGGAAGCACGGCCGCGAAGGCCATTCAATCAGGCGAACATTGCCACGCAGTTGCGAATGGTCGGAATACCAGGCCTGTTGCTGCCAGCGGTCAATGATCTCCTGCAGCGTGGGAATCGCCTGCTCGGGAATCGCTCCCGGAGCCGCGACCAGAGCACGCAGCAGCTTGTCGGCGGCTTCCGGCAGGATGTAGAACTGCCATATCCCTTCCCCCAGACGCTCCAGGGCCAGGCCGTTCTTCAGCAGGGCAGGCACCACTTCGCAGTGCAATCCCTGCTCGGCACGCAGGAAACTGACCAGTGGTGTCTGAGGAATCAGTGACAGCGGCACACCTTCCACCGTGGATACCCGTGGATGGCGGCTCAAGGTCATCAGCAGCGCCGGGGTCAGGCGAACCCGTTCGTAATAGTTCTGTGGGCGAATGCCGCACTGGGCGAGAATCAGGTAATCCTGCTCCTCCAGCATGCGGCCAAACTGTTCGGGATAGGACTGCAGCTGATCCAGCCGCACCTGCCGCCCCTTACTCCAGCTGCGCTTGCCCTGTTTCTGGATCTTGGCTGACAGCAGACCATGATCGAGGTCCACGACCCACACCAGTCGCTCCTGCAGCGGCTCGGGGACTTCTTCCACCGACAGGGTATGCACCCGCTCCAGCCAGCCTTGCCAGGCATCCTGCTGGCTGCGCACGTTCATCAGCAAAATTGGATGACTGATTTCTTCGCCAGCCAACGCCTGAGCCACGGCTCTGACCAGACTGTTCACCGGCGACTTGGCATCCAGCTGCAGCAACTGCTGATACTCAGGCTGCAGTTTCCACTCCTCGCTGAATCCCTCTGGCAGTGCCGATTGCAGCAGCAGCGCTTCCAGCAGCCATTGCAGTTTGAGCGGGAAGGCATCACGGCGGAAATACTCACCGAACAGGCGCTCGGCCTCGGCACTGGAGAAGAATGAATAAGGATTGCTGCTGGCTTTGCTCTGCAACGAGGCCGAATAGGCTTTGATCCATTGGCGGGCATGCTGCAACTGCCGTGGCAGCTCATCGGCAGCCAGCAGTTCCAGCCAGCTGATCATGCCCAGATAACCTTGTTGTCTGGCCCACTGGCAGGCCTGCCGGGCCAACTCAAGGCTGCGCTGCGGATCACTGACCCGCAGCAAGGCAATTTCCAGCAGGGTACGGTAGACCGGCAAGAAGCCCTGAGCATCCATATCCTGCTGCTGCCACAGATAACGCGACTGAAACAGCGACTGCTCGGCAGACTGGAACTCCAGCTGGCCGAACCAGTGATCCTCCAGATCCTTATCCTTGAGCTGGGTCAGGGCATAGTCGGCATCCCAGGCAGCCAGTAACGTCTCACTGAGGGTGTCCTGCAGGCCGTTGTCACGCATCTGGGCATCGACAGGCAAGACGTGGCCACCTTCCAGCACATCATTGAGGCAGAGAATGTTCAGCATCACCTTCTGCCAGTAAGGTGGCAGCAAATGCAGGTACTGCACCGCCACCGGCGTCTCACTGTATTTCTGTGCCAGCACCTGAGAAGCGCACTTGTCGAGGTCGGCATCCATCCCCAGCCATGCCCGCAGCAGCTCGCGCAGGTCGGCATAGTCGTCATCATCATCGTGATGAGGAGCCAGCAGTGTCAGAGGCAGACGCTGTTCATGGAAGGCACGAAAAACAGTCCAGACGCCATTCTCTTCCAGCAGGTATTCCTCACCATCGAAGTACAGCAGATCATCGTTGCTCATGGCATCGAGTTCACGATCAATATCCGCAGGACGCGCCGTGGCGTCGAGGGATTGCCGGATATGCTGGCGGATGGCGTTGCCGGTGGTCTCCGGCAGCTCCAGGACTGCCTGAAAGATTTGAAGTTGCAGAGCAGCGAGATGCGCCATTGCAGAAAGCCTGTTCCCTGGGGAAAAAGCGAAGGATACCAGTTGTTTAGCCTTCACTGAAACTTTCAGCGCGGTTGCAAAACACGGTGACCGACAAAAGGTGGGGGATATCAGATAGAAGTGACAGCCTCTGCCTGCCGTACATTGCCGTCAGACAGAGGAGGATCACCGCAGGATCAGTTAAATTTGCGCCGCAATTTGCGCAGATAGAGGGCAGGGCCAGAAAACCCGTAGATCAGGAAGATCCCCCACAATACCGCTGCAGGCTGATAGGCAATGACCGCAAACACCAGTGCAATGATCATCAGGGTCATGACCGGCACCTTGCCTTTCAGATCAATGGTCTTGAATGAGTAGTAGCTAACATTGCTGACCATCAGGATACCCGCTGCCGCGACCAGCAAGGCTGCCCAGAAGCTGTAAGCCGTGGTCAGTACATGGTATTCGGAGCCGACCCACACCATCCCGGTCACCAGCGCGGCCGCAGCAGGACTGGGTAAACCAACGAAGTACTTCTTGTCGACCGAGCCAATCTGCACGTTGAAACGGGCCAGACGCAGTGCAGCACCAGCCACATAGATAAAGGCGGCGATCCAGCCCAGCTTGCCGAGATTGTCCAGCGTCCAGGTAAAGGCCACCAGAGCTGGCGCCACACCAAAGGACACCATATCAGCCAGACTGTCATACTCGGCACCAAAGGCGCTCTGCGTGTTGGTCATACGGGCCACGCGGCCATCCAGACTGTCCAGCACCATGGAAATAAAAATAGCGATACAGGCGGAAATGAAGTGACCGTTCATGGCGGCAATGATGGCATAGAAGCCGGAAAACAGAGCGCTGGTGGTAAACAGGTTGGGTAACAGGTAGATGCTGCGGTTAGGCTTGCGCGGCGGGGTTTCCTGAGACTTGTTATCCTGGGGAGTGTTCGATGCGTGCGGTTGTTCCACGTTGCTCTCCTGCGCTGGCTGCCCATCGGCGAATGAATTTGTGGCCTGCTGAGTGCGAATTGGCGTGACGTTATGCGTATGGTCAGATGGCGATGCGGCCATTGATTCCTTCCCCATTAATAGCGGTTTGCGGCTAATAATACGTCCCCCTCCCCAAAAGGGAAATGTTGGCTCCGGCTTCCCTTTGTTTCCAGCCCCGTTGCTCTGCCTCTCTCGGCACCTCAATGAGCGCCATTTTTTACCTTGACCTCATGGCAGCCACTGCACATGATGGACCGATGAAAACGCTTGCCTGCGCCATCCAGCTGACCACCACCACGACCGCCCCTGTGCGGGTCGTGCGCTAGCGGCTGATTTTCATACACTGCTACCCACCCCGCCAGTTCTGGACGGGGTCATCGGGGCGTCGTTCTGACTGGCACCACCAAGGAACGAACCATGCCCAACCAGATCTCGAAAGACTCCTCAAAAAGCGCCTTACTGATTATCGACATGCAGGTCGGCCTGTTTGATGCCCCTCAACCGCCTTATCAGCGTGAACAGTTACTCAGCAATATCAATCAGCTGATCGCAGCCGCCCGTCTGGCTCAGGCGCCGATTCTGGTGGCCATGCACACCGGCCCTCAGCACTCAGCCATTGCGGCGGGCAGCCCACTATGGCAGCCCGTACCCGGCCTGGACCTCGACCTGCAACAGGATCAGCTGTTCAACAAAACCCGCCCCAGCTGCTTTGAGGGGACCTCTCTGGCACAGCAGCTGGCCGAGCAGACTATAGACCGGCTGATCATATGCGGCATGAAGACCCAGTTCTGCATCGACACCACTTGTCGTAGTGCCAGTGAACGGGGATTGGCGGTTGTTCTGGCGGCTGATGCCCACAGTTGCCCGGACGGCGAACTGCTGTCTGCCGGGCAGATCATCCAGCACCACAATCAGACACTGGCCGGTGCCTTCGCCGACGTACAGCCCGCAGCCAGCATCCGCTTTGGTACGCCATCACAGCCATTGCAGTGTGGCGAACGAGCATAAAAACAAAAACCGCGAGCGTTGCCGCTCGCGGTTTCTGTTGTTGCCTGGACTGGCGGCATCCTGTCATTAGCCGCCATTGCCCACTGCCGGATTAGTTGCGGGTTTTGTCAACCAGCTTGTTGGCAGCGATCCAGGGCATCATCGCACGCAGTTTCTCACCGATCTGTTCGATGGGGTGAGCAGCGTTGTTACGACGGTAAGCAGTCATTGAAGGATAATTGGTCGCACCTTCAGTGATGAACATCTTGGCGTATTCACCGTTCTGGATACGCTTCAGCGCATTGCGCATGGCTTTGCGAGATTCATCGTTGATAACTTCAGGACCAGTCACGTACTCGCCGTACTCCGCATTGTTGGAGATGGAGTAGTTCATGTTGGCAATGCCGCCTTCGTACATCAGGTCAACGATCAGCTTCAGCTCGTGCAGGCACTCGAAGTAAGCCATTTCAGGGGCATAGCCCGCTTCAACCAGAGTCTCAAAACCGGCTTTGACCAGCTCAACCGCACCACCACACAGAACAGCCTGCTCACCGAACAGGTCGGTTTCGGTTTCGTCTTTGAATGTGGTTTCGATGATACCGGTACGACCACCACCTACGCCGCTGGCATAAGACAGGGCAACGTCTTTGGCTTTACCAGTAGAGTTCTGGTAAACCGCGATCAGGTCAGGGATACCACCGCCTTTGACGAATTCAGAACGTACAGTGTGACCAGGTGCCTTGGGAGCGATCATGATGACGTCCAGATCGGCACGGGGAACAACCTGGTTGTAATGGATGGAGAAGCCGTGAGCAAAGGCCAGAGTCGCGCCTTTCTTCAGGTTGGGCTCTACTTCATCTTTGTACAGCTTGCCCTGGAACTCGTCAGGAGTCAGGATCATGACCAGATCAGCAGAAGCAACAGCATCAGCCACGTCAGCCACTTTCAGGCCAGCAGATTCAGCTTTGGCGCGGGTAGCAGAACCGGCGCGCAGACCAACTGTGACGTCCACACCAGAGTCTTTCAGGTTGCATGCGTGAGCATGGCCCTGTGAACCGTAACCGATGATGGAAACTTTCATGCCCTGGATGATGGACAGATCACAGTCTTTATCGTAATAAACGTGCATTTTTTTCCCCTAATACTGGAAGCCCTCGGGCTCCCTCTTCACAGTCAACTTGAATTCAATATCCACCGTCACGGCGGACCATTATCAGATACTTAAGGTTTTCTCGCCACGCGAAATACCCGACACCCCTGTGCGCACCACTTCCATGATGCTGGCATCGCCTACCGCTTTGATAAAGGCGTCCAGCTTATCGCTGGCACCGGCCAGCTGCACGGTATACAGGCTGGGGGTAACGTCAACGATCTGGCCACGGAAGATGTCGACGGTCCGCTTGATTTCATCGCGTACCGGGCCGCTGGCTTTCAGCTTGATCAGCATCAGTTCGCGCTCAATGTGCTCACCTTCGGTCAGGTCAACCACCTTGACCACTTCGATCAGCTTGTTGAGCTGCTTGGTGATCTGCTCCAGCACACGGTCGTTACCCATGGTGGTCACCGTCAGACGTGACAGGGTGCCGTCTTCGGTGGGGGCGACCGTCAGTGTCTCAATGTTGTAGTTACGCTGGGAAAACAGCCCGACCACACGCGACAGAGCACCGGCTTCGTTCTCCAACAGAACGGATATGATACGTCGCATGATCAGGTTCTCTCCGTCTTGCTCAGCCACATGTCTTTCATGGTGCCGCGTGGCACCTGCATGGGATACACGTGTTCAAAGGGATCAACGTATACGTTGATGAATACCAGTTTGTCCTTCATGGCAAAGGCCTTTTCCAGACCGGGCAGCAGCTCTTCCGGAGTACGGATAGTGACGGCTTCATGGCCATAGGAACGCAACAGGCCTTCAAAATCAGGCAGTGACTTCATATAGGACTGCGAGTGACGGGACTCGTAGTTCATATCCTGCCACTGACGCACCATACCGAGTGACTGGTTGTTCAGGCACAGAATCTTCACCGGGATATCGTACTGGTTCGCCGTCGACAGCTCCTGAATATTCATCTGGATACTGCCTTCGCCGGTGACACAGATGACTTCGTCTTCGGGGAAGTTCAGCTTCACCGCCAGAGCAGCAGGCAAACCAAAGCCCATGGTGCCCAGACCGCCTGAGTTGATCCACTGGTTAGGACGATCAAACTTGTAGTACTGCGCGGCGAACATCTGGTGCTGACCAACGTCAGAAGTGACGTAAGCCTTACCTTTGGTGACCTTGTGCACGGCCTCGATGACGGCCTGAGGCTTCAGCAGTTCACTGTCGGCTGTTTCGTAACGTCCGGCATGCACCGTGCGCCACTGCTCAATGCTGGCCCACCACTCTTTCAGCGCGCCCTGATCCAGCTCGCTCAGGCGTGGCTTGAGCAGATGAATCATTTCATCCAGCACAGGTTGTACATGCCCGACGATCGGGATGTCGGCAAATACGGTCTTGGAGATAGAAGCCGGGTCCACATCGATATGGATGATCTTGGCTGTCGGGCAGAACTTCTCTACCGCGTTGGTAACACGATCATCAAAACGGGCACCGATGGCCACGATCAGATCCGAATGGTGCATTGCAGAGTTGGCTTCGTAGCTGCCATGCATCCCCAGCATACCGAGGAATTGCGGATCAGTGCCGGGGAAGGCACCCAGGCCCATCAGGGTATTGGTGACCGGGAAATTGAGCATGTGTGCCAGTTCAGTCAGCTGTTTGGAAGCCTGACCCAGCACCACACCGCCGCCACTGTAGATAACGGGCCGACGCGCGGTCAGCAGCAGGTCGACAGCTTTCTTGATCTGACCGGTATGCCCACGGTAGACCGGGCTGTAGGAGCGCAGTTTGACGCTCTTCGGATATTCGTAGGGGAACTTTTCCGATGGCGCGGTCATGTCTTTGGGGATGTCGATCAGCACCGGACCGGGGCGCCCTGTCTGCGCAATGTAGAAAGCCTTCTTCACCACCGCAGGAATATCTTCGGCACGTTTGACTGACAGGTTGTGTTTCACCACCGGACGGGACACGCCAAGCATGTCGGTTTCCTGGAAGGCATCATCGCCAATCAGGTGACTCATGACCTGACCGCAGAGGATAACCATTGGAATGGAGTCCATATAAGCAGTGGCAATACCTGTCACTGCGTTGGTGGCTCCTGGTCCAGAAGTCACAAGCACCACGCCAGCTTTTCCCGTCGCCCGGGCATAAGCATCGGCCATATGAGAGGCTGCTTGCTCATGGCGGACTAGGATGTGCTTCACGGCGTCTTGCTGGAATAGTGCATCATAAATGTGCAACACGGCCCCGCCAGGGTATCCGTAGACATATTCGACACCCTCATCAGCAAGGGCGCGAATAAGCATCTCAGCGCCGGAAAGTAATTCCACTTGTACCACCCTCAAAGATAGCTATAACTCACGTTTATACGCAGTATGAATAAAAGTTTGAATTCACAGGGTTTTCCACACCGAAAAGGCGCGTAACGCTTACTCTGACCCAGAGCCTGGGGGATTGCAAGACGCCCAAGGTATGAACGCACAATGCCCTCGGGCCCTTTGCTGGAGCCAGAAAGGACGTCAAGAATTCAAAGGCCAGTTAGTTCGCCAACGGGTATAAGACGACTCAGGAATTGGGCCCAGACCATTTCATGGGTGGCGAAATTGATTTGAGGCCCAATAATAGACGTCGGCTAGGGTGATGCCGACACCTGAGGTGGGAGGTTCACTCCCAAGATTGGAGGCGCCATTCTTGCATGTGATGCTTAAGTGTGCAACCCGCATTTTGCATCTGCGAATCAGGTTGTTTTTGCGCACCAGCACGGTGCAAAAAATCACCTGATGAGAGGGTATTTTCAGTGCTTCAATACAGAGTCGGGTGGCCTGAGTTTTAAACGCTGGCTAATACTTAGCAGGCTGTTGAAAAACGTTATCGAGGCAGCCGAGACAAGGAAAGCACAGGCGAAAAAGCGGAGTTTAGTGAACTAAATGAGCATTTTGAGCCTGTTTTTGACGCGGTATTCGGCAACGCAGATAGATTTTCAACGACCTGCCAGGGGGCACAAGGCAGGCTCTTTCTATGGATGGGGTTGTAT
>NZ_LAPT01000007.1 GCF_003194385.1 Pokkaliibacter plantistimulans | reverse complement strand
CCTCTAAGGAGTGAAGTGGCTAAAGAATGTTATGTGTCCCATTCGTCTAGTGGCCTAGGACACCGCCCTTTCACGGCGGTAACAGGGGTTCGAACCCCCTATGGGACGCCACGCGGGAATAGCTCAGTTGGTAGAGCACGACCTTGCCAAGGTCGGGGTCGCGAGTTCGAGTCTCGTTTCCCGCTCCATTTCTTTTCTTGTCTTATTTCTCCTTTAGTGAACTTCATCATCACAGCTTTGTGATGTTATTCCTTTTGATTTCCTGTGTGCATTCTTACATCTGACTAAATCAGCATTTTGGCTTTTCCTGAAGGCTGAGCCCGATTGGGCGAGGCTCAGCCGAACAGACTTATCAGTGCGTCGTTTTCCCAAAGCGATCTTTTAAAGCTTCATAGTCAAAGTGTAAGCCTTGCTGTTCAGCCTGAAAGCGCAACTCTTCAATGTTCTGGTAGAATTCGATTTCTTCGTCATCGAGAAAGTGCAGGCAGTCGCCGCCGAAAAACCAAAACAAGTCGCGACTCGCCAAATGAGTATGCTGAGGATAGAGGCGAACAAGCTGATTAATGACGTCTTGTCCCTCTGTGTACCAATCGCCACTGTGTGTCGACATGCTTTCAATCAAATGCTGGAAGTTTTCCAAGAATAATTCGTCAGTCTCGCTGATGTGCTCAGGAGCGAATTCTGACAGTGCCTCTAACTTATTGAGGCTTTCTAGCAGCTGATCCAGATGATACTCAAACCATTGTTGATCATTCATGTAGCGGATTCCTTTGAGGTCAGGCTTTTCCGGGATATACACCGAGAGCCGGTCATTGTTGATGTAATACTGCCGCAACTAAGCGGGCGTGATTGATTCAGAATTCGAAACGCATTGGTTCACTCAGGCCTGGTTGAAAATGCCAGGTTTCCACCCTAAAAAAGGTGGCCATTGCATAATTGGGGACAGGTTATGACCAAAGCGCTAACCATACGTGGGTTGCGAAAGGTATATGGTAATGGTTTCGAGGCTTTAAAAGGCATAGATCTGGATGTGGAACAAGGTGATTTTTTCGCTTTGCTAGGGCCTAATGGCGCAGGCAAGTCTACCACGCTAAGTATCGTTTCGTCCTTGGTGAGAAAGACGGAAGGCTCAGTCACTATCTTTGGCTATGATCTGGACACAAAACTGTCTAACGCCAAGAAAATGCTCGGTGTCGTGCCACAAGAGTTTAATTTCAACCAGTTCGAAAAGGTCTGGAATGTGGTCATTACGCAGGCTGGGTATTATGGCATTCCCGCTGATGTCGCAGCTCCCCGTGCTGAGCGTTTACTGAAAAAACTTGATCTATGGGAAAAGCGCAACAACGTGTCAAGAATGCTATCGGGCGGCATGAAGCGGCGGCTGATGATCGCACGGGCATTGGTGCACTCCCCCAAGTTGCTCATTCTGGATGAGCCCACCGCTGGAGTGGATATCGAGTTACGTCGTTCTCTCTGGGATTTTCTGCGTGACCTCAACTCTGAGGAAGGTACGACGATTATCTTGACTACTCACTACCTCGAAGAGGCAGAAAATCTCTGCCGACATATTGCCATCATTAACAAGGGCGAGATTATCGAGAACACGTCGATGCGGTCTCTGCTGTCCAAGCTCAATACTGAGACGTTCTTATTGGATATCAGTCGTGATCTTCTGCCGGCAGATATACCGGTATTGGAGCATTACCCGTTGAGCCTTGTGGGTGAGCATACGCTGCAAGTTGAAGTAGAGAAGTCGCGTGGTATTACAGCGCTGTTTTCCGGTTTGCAGGCACACGGAATTGAAGTGGTCAGTATGAGAAATAAAGCTAATCGACTGGAGGAGTTGTTTGTGGCTTTGGTCAGAGGGGAGAGTATATGACCTCGCGCGAACTGATGGTGGCGTTCTGGACCATATTTATTAAAGAGATTCGCCGTTTTTCTCGTATCTGGGTGCAGACCTTGCTGCCACCAGCGATCACCATGACTCTGTACTTCGTTATCTTCGGCAACCTGATCGGCAACCGCATTGGGGATATGGGTGGCTTTACCTATATCCAGTTTATTGTGCCGGGGCTGATCATGATGTCGGTGATCACAAACTCCTATGGCAATGTTGTGTCGTCTTTTTTTGGTACGAAGTTTCAGGGGCATATAGAAGAGTTGCTGGTATCTCCTGTGCCTAACTGGGTCATTTTATCGGGGTATGTATTGGGTGGCGTTGCGCGTGGTCTGGCTGTCGGGCTGATTGTGACGTTGTTGTCGCTGTTCTTTACCAAGCTGCATGTGCATCATATCGGCATTACGGTGCTGGTCGTGTTTCTTACTGCCTTCCTGTTTTCACTTGGTGGTTTTGTGAACGCGGTCTATGCCCATACCTTTGATGATATTTCCATTGTGCCGACCTTTGTGTTGACGCCATTGACCTATCTTGGTGGCGTATTCTATTCCATCACGCTGTTACCACCCTTCTGGCAGGCAGCCTCTCAGGCCAATCCGATTCTTTATATGATCAACGCTTTCCGATTTGGCATTCTTGGGGTTTCAGATATCAATGTTGGTACGGCGATAGGGATTATCCTGCTGTTCAGTGTGGCTTTGTTTGTGTATTGCCTGCATTTGTTGAAATCGGGCAAGGGTATTCGTAATTAGAGGTGGGGAGAGATGAGTAAGACTGAATCATTGTTGAAGCAGGCGCAGGCTCCTCTGGGTGAAAAAAGTGCCTACGTGGACCAGTATGATCCGGCTCAGCTGTGTCCTATTCCTCGCCAGCAGATCTGGACTGGATCCTGCTATCGCACGGACGTGTGGACTGGTTATGAGATCTCCTGGCTGAATGAGAAAGGCAAGCCAGTGGCTGCGATGGCGACGTTCGATATACCAGGTGATTCACCAAGTATCATTGAGTCCAAGTCCTTCAAGCTGTACCTGAATTCCTTCAATGGCTATCGAGTGGCAAGCTGGGATCGGGTAGCTGAGATGATGGCAAGGGATCTTTCAGCTGCTGCGGGTGCACAAGTGTCGGTGACACTGCAGCCATTGCATCAGCTGTTGGTGCCTTCATTGCCGGAGGGTTTGTGCCTGGATGACCTTGATGTGACTATTGATCACTACCTCCCGGAAGCTTCTTTGCTGTCCCATGCCAAAGGGGCGGGTTCTGTGGTTGAGGAGGTTGTACATAGCAACTTGCTAAAATCCAACTGCCCAGTAACGGGTCAGCCTGACTGGGGGACAGTCGTCGTTCGCTATGTCGGTAAGGCCATAGACCACGAGTCGTTGTTACGCTACATCGTCTCCTACCGTAATCATGGAGACTTCCACGAGCAGTGTGTGGAGCAGATCTTCACTGACATAATGATGCGTTGTCAGCCAGAGCAGCTCACGGTTTATGCGCGTTATGTTCGTCGTGGCGGGTTAGATATTAACCCTTGGAGATCTACATCGCAGGCGCTGCCTACGTTCTACCGCTTACCACGCCAGTAACCCTGCAGGCATACATTTGGGGGTGGCATGAAAAGCCGGAGCAGCTAAGGCTGTTCCGGCTTTTTAGTATGATTAGTATGAGGCTAACAATGTCTTGCTGCCTTACTCAGCCTTATTGCAGCAAGCTGAATGTCTGCGTGGCAGACTCAATGAGTTTAAGCTGGCCCTGGAGGCGTTCAAGATCGGTCCGTAATACGTGGTGCATATCTCGGGACTCTTTAAGCATCTCCTCTATAAACGCGTGATGCTGAGTTTTGGGGCGGATAGTGCTTAGTGCATCATGCAGCTGACCCGTTGCAGATTGGAGGATTTGAATCTGCTCAAGATATTCTGGAATCTGGGCGTTGGTGTACCACAGCAAGTCAGCGAGCTTCTCTTTCAGTAAGTTGAGATCTTCATCTGGAGCAGGCATATCCAACGTCAGTGCGTTCTGGCAGGCTTGCTGAGCTTGTTTTAGTGAGGACAGGATCTCTCTCCATCCATTCAGTGTCGTTGTGGCAGGTTCGCTGTCGGCGGGATAGTTAGGGCCAAAAGCTGTTGATAGGGTGGTGAGTGTATCTTTGAGTGCTGGTTGATTCTGAATTGTTTTTTCCAGCTCAGAGTTAAGTGTGGTGAGGTGTTTGCTGGAGTCTGCGGCCTGCCGAATTAACTTGCTTACTGATGGGATGAGGTGCCCAAGCAATTCTGCTTCCTGTCGGGGTTGTCCTGAAGCGTTGGTCACACTGGATGGTTCAACAAGTGGTACCGGTTCAGGCTTGCGCCTTTTTTGCTCAAAGTCTTCCATGTACGTTTCGGCGACGCGTGAAAGGCTTTTGTGAATACTGTCCCAGAAGCTGTTTTCATCGTTTGACTTAAGGGCCTGCTTTTCAGCATGCAGGAACATTAGTCGCATTGCTGTGGTCTGAACCTCAGCAGGAAGATCTTTATTGAACTCAAAGTTGGTTTGATCGGGGCGAAGCTCTTTATAGTGTTGAACAGTATGCTGCAATGCTTTGTTCAGATGGTAGCGGTAGCTACTGTCTTGCTCGCCATCTATATCGGCAAGATCAAGGTCAGGCATTTGTTCCGGGCCCCTTTCCAGCTGAGACCTAAGGCGTTTAATACGTTGATTCTGGTAGCGACTGAAAACTGCCAGCAAGATGAGTAAAAATGCCAAAACCACAATTGCTTCAAGGGCGAGCAGCATAAAAGGGTCCTGTAAACTCATTCAATATTCCCATTGTTCAGATCCGCTAAGCAGGTGGGGACTTTAAGCATGCCTCTGGTTCCACTGCCTTTTACTCACGTGTTAAAAATGATCAGGCTAGTATGGCTCGAGTGTACTAAATAATTTGTTGAGCTACGCGTTGCGTTGCTTGGCCATTGTCATCTAAAGCGCAAATTGACAGTAAGTAGTACTCGAGTTTTGGTCTATGTTCCCCTGTCGAGGTTTCTTATGCTCTTCTGTGTGAGCATAGTCTAATTCATATATATCTTTATGGCAGATCTGCGACAGGATATTAGCTGTTTTCAGTTTGATGTTTCAGCATCATATTTGACTAAAGCATGTAACGTACTGCGTAACAATTAAGAGTTTTGTATCTGCGAATGCAGATAAACATAAATGCACCTGCATTTTTGTGCCTTCTCAGCCGTCTCTAGCGATAGCCTGAAAGGCAGAAAACGACTCTGCTGATACGAGTCGGCAATGACGTACCAGCAATATTTTCTTATCTGATCGCGAGCGAGTGTTATTCATGGATGCATTAAGTTTACTTCAGCAGCGGGTTTCTGTAGCTCAACTTACCGAGCCTGCTCCCACCTCAGACCAGTTAGAGCTTTTGTGGCGCGCGGCATTGCGTGCGCCAGATCATGGAGCACTGCGCCCCTGGCGATTTGTTGTCGTTCAAGGTGAGGCGCTTGTTCGCCTTGGGGAGTTATTTGCCCAAGTGGCCATGGACAATGATCCCGATGCCGATCCAGCTTTTCTGGAAAAATGCCTCAATATGCCACTGCGGGCTCCCATGCTTATTGTTGTAATAGCATGCTGCCAGCAGCACCCGAAAGTTCCAGAGCAGGAGCAAATTCTGTCTGCAGGCGCTGCGGCGCAGAACATCCTGCTGGCCGCACATGCTCAGGGTCTGGGAGCAATCTGGCGTACTGGTTGGGTAGCCGATGATGAAGTGATTAATCAGCAGCTTGGGTTGGTCAAGGGGGAGGTGAATATTGGTTATATTTATATAGGCACGCCGAAAGGGCATTTACCGGTCTCGCCCGTATTGAACAGTGCGGATTTTGTAACATCGTGGTATGGATGAGCTGATGAGAGCATTCGATGATGCTGATGTTCTGAGGGTTGAGCGCAGGCTGTTGAGCGCGATCCCGCTTGTTGCGCACATGTCATTGCAAGGTATCACTTTACAGAAGGAGGGGTTGTCGTTGAGTGCCCCCCTGGCTCCCAACGTGAATGACAAAGGGACAGGCTTTGGAGGGGCTCTCTCTGCAATCGCTACGTTGTCTGGCTGGTCTCTGACATCTATTTATGCTGAATCTGTAAAGGCAAATGGCTTTGATGTGGTTGTACATACCAGTGAGCTGACTTACCTGGCACCTGTTAAAGCGGATTTCTGCGCGCTTTGCTACTACCCAGAGGAACAGTTGCTTGATGTCTTTCTGCATAAACTTACGGAGCGAGGGAAGGCCTCTTTGCCGTTACGTGCGGAAATTCGCAGTAATGGCGAGGTGGCGGTTATGTTGTCAGGGCGCTTTGTTGCTTTTGCTCGTGCTGAGCAGGTGTGAAGCTCATCGCTCTGCTTTGCCTGAATTGTACTGATGAAAAAAGTGCTTGCGTTTCAAATGCCTATTAAGTACATTACGCACCGCGTTCAGCGATGAGCGCAACCGGTGAGGTGTCCGAGTGGCTGAAGGAGCACGCCTGGAAAGTGTGTATACGGGAAACCGTATCGAGGGTTCGAATCCCTCCCTCACCGCCAGATTCCAATGAAAAGCCCCGACTGAAAAATCAGTCGGGGCTTTTTGTTTTTCTGCGTTATAGCATGCGCTTGCGCGTCTTTTTTGGCGGCTGGTGCTTCTAATCTTGTCGGCATTGGTACGGATGCTTCTGACTGTTTTCCTTCTTTGAAACCGCTTCGTTTCTCGCTGCGCGCCCCGTTTGATTCTGCATCCTAAACTTCGATGTTGGTCAGAGGGCCATCTATAGCTGCTCCTGAGGTCTATGCTTGGAGGGTGTAGGGCGGCCTGGCTGATATAGCTTTAAATCAAGTTGAAGAGGGGAGTGGGTGATCCGTCGGTTGGTGTTCCGCTTGTGTGAAGGGTGTTGTTTGTTGGGAGCTATCCGTTTTGGGGTGAGTGTGTCAGGTGTGCTGGCGGTTAAGAGACTGATCATTAGTTTCACAATAAGTGGCAGGCAAAAAATGCAAAACCCCACTATCAAGTGGGGTCTTTAAATTGGGCTGCGAGAACTTAGCCCAGATAGGCCAGCATATCCAGTTGAGATGCTGGTGTCTGGAAGTCAACTGCCATCATTACGCTCAGTGCGGTGATGGTAACGATTGAAACCACAAAAACCTTGCGGGCCCACAACCTATCATCAGTGCTGGACTTATAGCCTGACAGCGCCATTCCCAGCCACCACAAGCTGGTTGCACAGGCAACCACCAGATAGCCGTAGCCGACGTAGCCGCTCAGGGCCAGCATGACTGTCGCCAGGGCGAAGGCAACGATGTAGATGACGATATGGTGCTTGGCTTTGTTGATGCCCTGAGCAACGGGAAGGACAGGGATATTCGCTGCTTCGTAGTCTTTGAAGCGGAATATCGCAATGGCATAGGAGTGGGGCATCTGCCACAGACTAAACATGATCAGCAGAATCGCTGCGCCTATGTCGAAATTGCCAGTGACTGCACAGTATCCGACGACAGGTGGTACTGCACCAGAAAAGCTGCCAACCAGTGTGCCGTAAACTGAGTTGCGCTTCATGTAGAGGCTGTAGACAACTACATAAATAAAGAAGCCGAATGCTGCAAATCCCAGTGCAACGAGGTTGGTCCAGTAATAAAGCATGCCAAAGCCAATCAAGCCCAGAACGATGCCATGGGTGAATGCTGCTTTGGTGGACATGGCGCCCGTGACGGTTACGCGATTCTTGGTGCGTTCCATCTTGCGATCGATGTCGCGGTCAATGCAGTTATTCAGTGCACATCCTGATGCCACGATCAATGACAGCCCAACCACCGTGGCCAGAAACAGGGATAAATCTACGCTGCCCTTGGCAGCTAGGAAGAAGCCCCCGGCAACAGAGATCAGGTTGCCGAAAATGATTCCCGGCTTAGTAACGAGTAAGTATCTCTTAATCATCAGAACACGCTTACCAGTTGAAGAGGCGTAAGAAAGGGTGCCAGCAGGCACCCGTTCTTACGGTAGGCGGACAGTCTTACAGGATCATGTTGATATGCATGTTGTACATGATCCAGACCGTACCACCGATCAGGATGACCGCAATCAGAACAGTGAAGGCGAATGCCATCACGTTCCAGCTTTGCTCTGAAGAGCTGTCCATGTGCAGGAAGAACACCAGCTGCACCAGTACCTGAGCGATTGCCATGATTACCATGACAATAACAGCAGTTACTGGTGTAGCCAGGCCTGGGAACATAACCAGAGCAAAGGGCACCAGGGTCAAAATGATGGACAGAATAAAGCCGCTTACGTAGGACTTCATGCTGCCGTGGCTCGCGCCACCATTGCCATGTGAATGATGATCGCTCATTTACATTGCCCCCATCAGATAAACAACGGTAAATACGCAGATCCAGACGATGTCCAGGAAGTGCCAGAACAAGCTCAGGCAGGTCAGACGAGTCTTGTTCGTGTCGCTGAGTCCTTGTTTGGAAACAAGGAACATCATGACCACCATCCAGATCAGGCCACAGCTTACGTGGAAGCCGTGAGTACCCACCAGGGTGAAGAATGAAGACAGGAAGGCGCTCTTGTCTGGACCGATGCCTTCTTCAATCAGGTGGTGGAACTCATAGATTTCCATCGCAACGAAGCCTGCACCCAGCAGGGCAGTGATGATCAGCCATTTGATGACCTTGGCTTTGTCGCCCTGGTGCATTGCCAGCATGGAAATACCGCTGGTGAAGCTACTGATCAGCAGCAGGAAGGTTTCAATCAGCACGAATGGCAGCTCGAAAATTTCCTTGCCGCTTGGGCCGGTGGCAATGTTGTTGTGAAGAACTGCATACGTTGCGAACAGGGTCGCAAAGATAATGCAGTCAGTCATTATGTAGATCCAGAAACCGAAGACCTTTGTTGCTCCGGCATCGTGGTGCCCATGATCATCATGGGCGTGATGTAGTGCTTCAGTGGACATGGGTTACACCTGGGTTACGAAGGGGTGGCTAGATGCGTTTTTCTCAAGCACGTCGTGATGCGCGTTTTCAATGCGCGCCACTTCGTCAACCTGAACGTAATAGTCAACATCTTCGTTGAACGCACGAACAATCATGGTAGCCAGAATGCCGGCGGCACTGAGGATAACCATCCACCAGATGTACCAGATCAAGCCAAAGCCAAGGCCTACAGAGAACAGGCCGATGAAAACACCAGCAGCTGCGTTCTTCGGCATGTGGATCTTCTCAAAAGAGGCAGGGCGCTTGTAGGCAATGCCTTTCTCTTTGTTGTCCCAGTGGGCGTCCAGGTCTTCTACGTTCGGCATATGCGCGAAGTTGTAGAAGGGGGGCGGAGAGGAGATGGACCATTCCAGCGTGCGTGCATTCCAGGGGTCGCCAGTGACATCCATGTTGTCCTTGCGGTCACGGATACTGACGTACAGTTGGATGAACTGGCACAGGATGCCACCCAGGATGATGAACGCACCGATAGCGGCGACCACCAGATAAGGGTGCCATGCTGGGTTGTCATAGTGGTTCAGACGACGGGTCATGCCCATGAAGCCCAGGATGTACAGAGGTACGAAGGCTACATAGAAACCTACCAGCCAGCCCCAGAATGCACGGCGACCCCATTTGTCGTTCAGGGTGAAGCCGAATACTTTCGGGAACCAGTAGCCAAAACCAGCCAGGTAACCGAACACCACGCCACCAATAATGACGTTGTGGAAGTGAGCGATCAGGAACAGGCTGTTATGCAGCAGGAAGTCTGCACCAGGGACGGCCAGCAGTACGCCGGTCATACCACCGATAGAGAAGGTGATCATGAAGCCAATGGTCCAGAGAATGGGCGCATTGAACTGCACGCGGCCACGGTACATAGTGAATAGCCAGTTGAAAATCTTCACCCCGGTCGGGATGGCAATGATCATTGTGGCAATACCGAAGAAGGCGTTGACGTTAGCGCCAGAGCCCATGGTAAAGAAGTGGTGTAGCCAGACGATGAAGGACAGTACGGCAATGGCCGCTGTTGCGTACACCATCGAGCTATAGGCAAACAGGCGCTTGGTTGAGAAGGTGGCTGTTACTTCCGAGAACACACCGAAGGCGGGCAGAATCAGGATATACACCTCGGGGTGACCCCAGGCCCAGATCAGGTTGACGTACAACATGGGATCTCCACCAGCAGTGTTGGTGAAGAAGTGCATGCCCAGGTAGCGGTCAAAAGTCAGCAGAGCCAGAGCAACGGTCAGCATGGGGAAGGCGCCCATGATGATGATGTTGGAGCACAGTGCAGTCCAGGTGAATACAGGCATCTGCATCAGACGCATACCAGGCGCACGCATCTTCATGATGGTCACGAAGAAGTTAACACCTGTCAGGGTAGTACCGATACCGGATATCTGCAGTGCCCAGATGTAGTAGTCAACACCAACGCCAGGGCTGTACGTCGCCTCCGATAATGGCGGGTAAGCCAGCCAGCCGGTACGTGCAAACTCGCCGATACCCAGAGACAGGTTGATCAGCACCACACCTACCACGAACAGCCAGAAGCTGACTGAGTTCAGGAAGGGGAAGGCAACGTCACGAGCACCAATCTGCAGGGGGACGACGATGTTGAACAGGCCGATCATGAATGGCATGGCCATAAAGATGATCATGATCACACCGTGAGCGGTGAAGATCTGGTCATAGTGTTCAGGAGGTAAGTAGCCCGCGTTACCTGCATCGGCAAGGGCAAGCTGGGTACGCATCATGATGGCATCGGCGAAGCCGCGTACCAGCATCAGCATGGCAACAAAAATGTACATTACACCGATTTTTTTGTGGTCGACGGAAGTCAGCCACTCGGACCACAGGTAGCCCCACTTCTGGAAGTAGGTCAGACCAGCAACGACGGCAAGGCCAGCGAGCAGAATGATACTTACAGTGACGACAATAATCGGCTCATGGAAGGGAAACGAGTCTAGCGTTAATTTTCCAAACATTGTTATTCCTCAGAAGCCACGTTCATGCTGACTTGCTGAGCTTCTTCACCGGCCTTGCTGTTCAGGGCTTCGTGAGAGTTCAGTGCAGTCGCAGACGGAGATTGGCAGTAAGAGCCATAACTGTTCAGGATGGACTGATACAGATTGGATTCTACGGATGAGAAGTGCGCAACAGGGTTAGCTTCGCTGGGCTTGACCAGCTCGGTGTACTGTTCCTTCTCAAGAGGCTGAGGTGCGGCTTTGACCTTCTCTACCCAGGCATTGAAGTCCGTAGTGGACATGGCCAGAGTGTCGAATTTCATGCCAGAGAAACCACTGCCGCTGTAGTTGGCAGACATACCCATGTAAGTACCGGGTTCGTCAGCCAGCAGGTGCAGCTTGGTGTTCATACCCGCCATGGCATAAATCTGGCTGCCCAGCTGCGGAATGAAGAAAGCGTTCATTACAGAGGCAGAGGTGATATCAAACGCAATTGGCGTTCCGGTAGGGATAGCCAGTTCGTTGACTGAGGCAATGTTCTGCTCGGGGTAGATGAACAACCATTTCCAGTCCAGAGCGACTACCTGAACATGAAGTGGCTTCACTTCAGATTCAAGAGGCTTGTATGGGTCCAGTTCGTGGGTGGTTTTCCAGGTGATCAACGCCAGAACGCCGATGATGACGCAAGGAATGAACCAGACTACCACTTCAATAGCGTGGGAGTGTGCCCATTTGGGAGCGTAAGTGGCGTTCTTGTTGGAAGCGCGATATTTCCAGGCAAAAACGAGGGTCATGATGATGACCGGGACAACCACGATTAGCATCAGCCATGTGGCAGTAAGAATCAGCGATTTACCGCTTTGGCCTATCGGCCCCTTGGGATCCATCAGCACCCAGTCGTCGCAGCCACTTAGAAACAGTGCAGCGAGCAGGCCAGACGCCTTCATCAAACTTAGACAGGTTTTTTTTTTCATCTCACAGCCTCATTACCTCACAAATGTAATGTCAGAAAGGGAAAGGGGATCACAGATTCTTGATAGCTACAGGCGTACTGCCGCGGGGTCACATACCTTAACTGAACACTTCGCGATTAGCAGAGGTGTCTGTTCTAAAAAGTATGATGTGTTGATCTAAATCATTGATAAGTCATGGATGAATGCAGCGTTTGGACTTCTTCCACAAAGGTCAGTTCTAAGTTAAGCGCTGGCCCTGTCATTGGGGACGCCATGTTACTGCATGTGCTGGCCGTGGTGGGAGAGTCACCTCCGTATCTGCAACTTCTATCCTTAAGTTATCCTGATTCCGCGGTTCACGTACTAACTCTGTGCTTCATTTGTTCTTCGGTTACTACACTGCCGTGCTAACAGGGTGGTAACCTGAATTCTTTTTGATGCTGTGACATGAATCAGGTCGATTCATACCAGCGTCGAGCGGGCCGCAGTATAGCAGCCATGCGACATTTTGTCGCTGTTAATGTGCCATTTATTGATGATCACTTCTGCTCGTTTCAACCAGTATCCAGAAGCGACCAAACAATACTTTAGTACGACGGGGCGAGTGTTTTCGCGGCTTGTAAGCGTAGTGGGTGTGCTGGCAGAGAACCATAATAAGTTGTAGAACAGTTCGTCTGTTCTGTCATTTCCGGTTTGCTGTCAGCTGAGGCAGGCCGCACCTAAAACGGAGCCTGATTGGTCACGGTATTGTCTGGTCGTCAGTTATTGAAGCTGCTAGTTTGTGCCACCTTTGGTGAGCCGGTATAGGTATCAAAGCGGCGGTGCTTTAGGTCTATTCCCAAATTCAGCAGATCTTATCTTTCGTAATGGCATCGTTCGTATTATGTGTTCTGCCATTGGGGTAATCGCTGCGCTGCTAAAAGCTTCAGGCGCCTGATTGCTGTTTCGCCGGTTTGAGCAGCGTTGCCGCTGGCCGGCAGAATGTCTGTTTGCCACTCTTGAATCCCATCTGAGGGTGACGTATCTCCGCTATAGTCTGTGGCCCATCCGTACTGTCCACCACGATAAAGTCTGCTTTACAGCCAGGGTGTAAACCATAGTTTTCCAGTCGCAGGAGTTGCGCCGAGTGTTTGGTGATCCAGTGCAGGCATTGCTCCAGCTGTTTATCTGTTCCCAGCTGAGCGATGTTGGCATAGAGATTAGCGATACGGATCAACGAAGTATCGCCCAAAGGGGTAAACGGGTTACGGACATTGTTGGTCGAGAGTGAGCAGCACATTCCCTGTTGCTGAAGAATATGGATCGGGCTTACTCCCCGCGGTATCAGGTGATCGTATTGTCTGCCCATAAGGAACAGATCCGTTGCGGGAAGGCAGGTGAGTTGAATGCCTGCCGTAGCCAGCCTCTTCGCTATACCCAGCAAGTCGGTATGGGAGACTGCCGACAGGCGGGTGACATGGCCTAAGGTCACTCTTCCGTGCCAGCCATAGTGATGCGTTTGCTCGATGACCTTTTCCAGATTCGTCAAATCATCCATCAGGTCAAAGTCGAGATGAAAGTCCAGATCGCGATCGTATTGACGGGCTAACGCAAACAGCCGCTCAATCTGGCCCGTTGGGTCACTATCAGTGTATGGGCAGCCGCCGAGTACCTCAGCGCCTTGTTGCAGGCATTGCATCAGTAGCGTTTCCGTTCCCGGCTTGTTGAGCATTCCTTCCTGCGGAAAGACACAAATTTGCAGGGTAACTGCCCATGCGTAATCGGTTTGAAGTCGACGAATGGCCTCGAAGCCTTTGAGGCCGATACCCGGATCTATTTCGACATGGGTTCGCATGTGGGTGGTGCCCTGTGTGATGGCACGCTCAATGACCTGTGCACCACGTTGATAAATATCTTCCTCACTGAAGCCCTGTTTGGCCTGACTGGTCAGTGCAATGGCTTCTTCGAGTGTACCGTGCTGCAAATGGCAGCGATCCATGATGCAGGCTTTGTCCAGATGGATATGGGTTTCGATCAGGCCGGGCAGTATCAGCGCATTATCCATGTCCCTGTGCTCAATCTCTGTATCTGATCTCAGGGCATCGGCCGGAGGCTCAATAAAATAGCCGTCTTCTATCCACAGTTCAGAGGTGATGTCCGGATGATCCAGAAGGCGCAAGTTGCTCAAGTGTGTCAATGGCATCGGGTATGACCTCTGCTGTGAATCGGTAAAGCGAGACTGTCGGTGAGAGAAGTTGTTAGCAAAGCGGTATTTTTTGCTAACAATGGCTTCCAAATTGCTAGCAATTTCTCTGCCTGATTTCTCAGTGAACCTTTCAGCAGGAGAAAATGCTTATGCCGTCTGCGCAAACAGCCATAGACATTGTTAAAGATTTTTTGGCGGCTTCCATGGCGCCAGACCCGGTCAAGGCGGCCAGCTATATGGCGGAAGGGGTTGCAATAACGTTCACCGGTGGCAGGGCAATGGCAAGTGCAACTGAAATAACCACTTTCAATGCCAGCCGTTACCGGTGGGTGAAGAAACTGCTGGGGGATTTTGACTACATGGAAAAAGAGGGCGTGGTCGTTGTGTATGCGACAGGCACGCTTTATGGCGAGTGGCCGGACGGGCGCAGCTTTTCTGGTAACCGTTACGTGGATCGTTATGAGGTGGCTGGCGGCAAGATAGTGCGCATGGACGTCTGGAATGACAGTGCCGAGTGGATTCTGGTACCGGCCATAGCGAAAAGTTGATCTACACCTTTTGATTTGACGACTGCCACACAAGCAGTCGTCGGTGTGTACCCTTAATGCTCGATACAGGCGATGACCTGCTGCTCAATGCTATCCCAGTCCAGTGGCTGCTGGCTGATGATTTCCAGTCTTGAGTCGCGACGCCAGGCCAGACGGTGGTAGTCAAATTCCCCCAGTACCTGATTGAACAGCAGCCAGGCGTCGCCAATGCGAAATACGCCTTTTACTCTGATGGCCGACGTAATGGCTGTCAGCACAGGCTCCAGTTTTGTGTAATCGAATACGTCATCGCGATGAAACTGCCAGCCGACGCTGCTGAAGTCCCCATTGCTGCCGCTGCGGCGAATTGGCTTGCCGGGATGAGGATGCTCCACACCGGGGGCGAGCTTTGAGCCTGCGAGTGGCGTCGTTGCGGCAGTAAAAAGACCCTCGAAAGTGCTGGTGAATGCTGTGTTACTACTATTGTCAGTAGCAGTGCCTTTGTCAGTAGTAGTGCCTTCCAGTATTTCCTGAAGTTCAGGGGCGCCACTGGGAGTAAAAGGATGCTGTTGAGTGCCAGCGCGCACAACATCGAGCAGGGCAGGGTCGATATGGCCTGCACGTGCCTGCACCACGGCTTGCTTGGGAGGGTACATGTTCAGGCTGCTGGCTTCGGCCAGCTTGATCAGGTCAGTTGCAGCGATATCACATTTACTGACGACGATCACGTCAGCAAGGCTTAACTGGTCCTGAAAGGTTGAGTTGGCCAGCACGTCGGGCCGCTGCAGGTTGCGTGGGTCCAGCAGGCAAATCGTGGCCCGCACATCCAGCGCCTGACGGAATACTTCTGACTGCAGGGTGTCAATGATGCCTTCAGGATGACCCAGGCCGGTTGGCTCAATCAGCAGGCGGTCGGGCCTGGACTGACGCAATAGTGCAGCTAAGCCGACCTGTAAGCTGGGGCCGAGGGCGCAGCACATGCATCCCCCGGCCATCTCTTTGATGAAAATGCCACCCTCTGCAGCAAATGCTGCCTGATCGACCCCAATCTGTCCGAACTCGTTGACCAGAATGGCCCAGCGTTCATTTTCCGGCTTGCTCGCCAGTAGCTGATTGATCAGTGTCGTCTTGCCGGAGCCAAGAAAGCCTGTAATGACATTGGTCGGTATCTGTCGCAACACGATGTGATCCTTTGTCTTCCTGAGGATTGGTCAATCGCCTGAAGGTGGGGTCAACAGAGGTGAGTTTCGAGTAGGGAGCGCAGTTTTCTTTCTTCAACCTTCAGCGTTGTGCCATGTGTAAGGCGTTGTTTGAAGCGCAAGGAAGCATTTGGAAACCCAAATCGGCTGGAACGTCTCCATCTAAAGAAGGTCTATTTTGGTCAGTTATCATGGCCAATACCTGATTGAGCCCGGAAGAGGTGGTCACAGTATGAATAATGACGAACGTCAATTGATCGATGGCTTGTTTTCACGTCTTAAACAGGCGGCACAGCAATCACCCGTGCGCGATGAGGAGGCCGAGAAGGTCATCAATTGTCACCTGAGTGAGCAGGGGAATGCGGGTTATTACATGGCTCAGGTGCTGCTCGTGCAGGAAGAAGCACTCAAGCGTATGGAGCAACAGGTCAAAGGTCTGGAAGAGCAGAATCGCCAGTTAAATCAGCAGCTGGCGCAGGCTTCTGCTCGAAGCCAGAGTGCTGGCAGCCAGGGTGGCTTTCTGTCCAGTTTGTTTGGACTGGGCGGGCAGTCTCAGTCACGGCCGAACGATGCCAGCTGGGGACAGCAGAACAACGCTGCACCTCAGGCAAACCAGTGGGGTCGCCCTGTAGGGGCTGCTCCTGCGCAGGCCAACGCCTACCAGCCTCAGGCCAGTCAGGGCTATGCCCCTAATCCTGCGTTCCAGCAGGCGCAAGCAGCACCCGCGGCAAACGCTGGTCGAGGCTTTCTTGGAGGGGCATTGCAGACGGCGGCGGGTGTCGCAGGTGGTGTCTTGCTGGCAGAGAGCATCAGCAGCCTGTTCAGTCATCACAGCGGTTTAGGCGGGCTGGCAGGTGGTGCAGCGCCGACGGAAGAGATCGTCAATATCTATAATGAGGCGCCCGCTACGACAACCACGGGTCTGGATAGTGGGGGCGAGTATCAGAATGGCTGGACTGACACGTCTTACAATCAGGGTGGGAATGATTGGGGGAGTGGGTTAAGCGACAATCAGGCTGATTTCGGTGGCTATGATGACGGCGATATGGGCGGCTTTGACGACGATGACTTCGTTTAAACTGTCATTCTGCGCTTGCTGGTAGAGTGGCAGCGCTACAGGTCATCCAGACTACGACAGTCAGGTAAACAACAAGGGGCACATGATGTGCCCCTTGTTGTATCTGAGTGCTTTAGTATCTGTGGCCCTGATCAGGCACCGATAACAGCGTCGACAAAATAGGTATCGACACCATTGATCTTCTCGCGTACCAATCCGTGGCAGTCAGTCTCAAAGCCCGGGAAACGGGAGTTGAAGTCACGGACAAACTGCAGATAACGGACGATAGTGCGGTTGAAGCGCTCGCCAGGAATCAGCAGTGGGATACCGGGTGGGTAAGGTGTTACCAGCATGGCGGTAACCCGACCTTCAAGCTCGTCAATAGCGACGCGCTCGATCTGACGGTGTGCCATTTTCGCCCAGGCATCGGCAGGCGTCATTGCCGGTTCGATGTTGGACAGGTACATCTCAGTGGTGATCTTGGCCAGATCGTACTGTTTGTATACGTTGTGGATGTCAGTACACAGATCGCGCAGGCCGACTTTCTCGTATTGCGGGTTCTGTGCGGCAAACTCCGGCATGATGCGCCACAGCGGCAGGTTCTGGTCGTAATCGTCCTTGAACTGCTGCAGCTCGGTGACCATGGAGTTCCAGCGGCCTTTGGTGATACCGATGGTGAACATGATGAAGAAGGAGTACAGGCCTGTCTTCTCGATGATGATGCCGTGTTCGGCCAGGTACTTGCTGACGATGGCAGCGGGAATACCGATCTCATCGAAGTTACCGTCCATATCCAGGCCGGGGTTGATGATGGTTGCCTTGATCGGATCAAGCATGTTGAAGCCCGAATCGATCTGGCCGAAACCATGCCAGGTATCATTGGTATGAATAACCCAGTCATCCCGGTCACCAATGCCTTCATCGGCCAGCGTTTCCGGTCCCCAGACCCTGAACCACCAGTCATCACCGTACTCGGCGTCCACCTTGCGCATGGCGCGGCGGAAATCCAGTGCTTCCAGAATGGACTCTTCAACCAGTGCGGTGCCGCCGGGCGGCTCCATCATGGCGGCAGCCACGTCGCAGGAGGCAATGATGGCGTACTGCGGGCTGGTAGAGGAGTGCATCAGGTACGATTCGTTGAAGCGGTGGGTGTCCAGCTTCCGTGACTTGCTGTCCTGTACCAGAATCTGTGAGGCCTGAGACAGACCGGCCAGCAGCTTGTGAGTGGACTGGGTAGCGAACACCAGGGTTTCTTCCGAGCGTGGGCGACCACTGCCGATGGCATGCATGTTGCGGTAAAAATCATGGAACGCCGCATGGGGCAGCCAGGCTTCATCGAAGTGCAGGGTATCGATGGTCGAGCCCAGCATGTCCTTGATTTCTTCAACGTTATACAGAATGCCGTCGTAGGTACTCTGAGTAATGGTCAGAATACGTGGCTTCTTGTTGGTAGCGTTGCGCGCAAAAGGATTGGCTTCAATCTTCTTGCGGATGGTTTCCGGGTCAAACTCGCTCTTCGGAATCGGGCCGATGATGCCGTAGTGGTTGCGGGTCGGCATCAGGAACACCGGAATGGCGCCGGTCATGATGATCGAGTGCAGGATGGACTTATGGCAGTTGCGGTCAACGACCACGATATCGCCCGGCGCAACGGTAGAATGCCACACCACCTTGTTGGAGGTGGAAGTACCGTTGGTGACAAAGAACAGGTGGTCACAGCCGAAAATGCGCGCAGCATTGTTTTCGCTCTTGTTGACCGGGCCGGTGTGGTCCAGCAGCTGACCCAGCTCTTCTACAGCGTTACAGACGTCAGCACGCAGCATGTTCTCACCAAAGAACTGGTGGAACATCTGACCGACCGGGCTTTTCAGGAATGCCACACCGCCTGAGTGACCCGGGCAGTGCCAGGAGTAGGAACTGTCGCTGGCGTAATGCATCAGGGCACGGAAGAAGGGCGGTGCCAGTGATTCGAGATACTTGTTGGCTTCACGGATAATGTGGCGGGCGACGAACTCGGCGGTGTCTTCAAACATATGAATGAAGCCGTGCAGTTCGCGCAGAATTTCATTGGGGATATGACGTGACGTGCGGGTTTCACCGTACAGGAATACCGGAATATCGGTATTGCGACGACGTACTGCGGTAATGAACTCTCGTACGGATGCCAGTGCAGTATCAACCGCCTCGACACTGCCATCGCCAAATTCTTCGTCATCAATTGAGAGAATGAAACAGGATGCCCGGCTCGCCTGTTGGGCAAAGGCGGTGAGATCCCCATAACTGGTCAGTCCTACGACTTCCAGGCCTTCCTTACTGATGGCATCGGCCAGATCACGAATGCCGGAGCCGGAAATGTTTTCAGAACGAAAATCTTCGTCGATGATGACGACAGGAAAGCGAAATTTCATGTGCAGCGCCATTTGCATGAGAGGTGAATGTACGGTTTCCGGAGGGAAGGCAGGACCATAGCCCGGAACCTTGAAAACGATCAGCAGGGAGGCGTGCTTTGACTCAAGTCTCGGTCAGGTCCGCGATCATTTTCGGGGTGCATTGTGAGGCCAAAACCTCCAGAAACCTAGTGTTTATTTGCTATGGCCCTTGGTGGTAGATAATCCAACCCAAATGCGGACGGTTTTGTTACAGAGTCCTGCTGAGCGCAGGTATTTTTATCGCCAGTGAGTACACTGCGGCCGTCACAAAGGCGGCTTTGCCGGGCTGAGAAGTGTGGGACAAGATGGGTGAGCAGTGTGTAGTACCCATTATTGGGTGATTGTGCTTTGAGCGTGCAGTAGCAGATGGTCTGTTGGTGATACAGGAGCAGTATAAGTGACAGGGCAACAGGTAAAGGCAGTAACCATTGAGTCGGTTTCTTCCATGGCCGATGTTGATGCCGGGGAATGGAATGCACTGTTGGGGAGCCGCTATCCCTTTCTGCGACATGAGTTTCTTCACGCCCTTGAAGTCAGCGGTGCCGTCAGCGAGCAGACGGGCTGGATACCGGCTCACCTTGTGGCACGCTTTGAGGGGCAGCTGGTGGCGGCAATGCCCCTCTATGAGAAGCATCATTCCCGTGGCGAATACGTATTTGACTATCAATGGGCCGATGCCTGGGAACGGGCAGGGGGACGCTACTACCCCAAGTTGTTGTCAGCGGTCCCTTTCAGTCCGGTCACAGGGCCTCGCATTCTGGCAAGCGACGCGGCCTGTGCTCAGCAGCTTATTGAAGTCGTCACAGCCAGTGTGCTGCAGCATGGTTTGTCGGGGGCTCATCTGCTGTTTCCGCAGTCCACGTTTGATCAGCAACTGGAGGAGTCGGGCTGGCTGCTGAGGCTTGGCTGTCAGTATCACTGGCATAATCGCGGCTATCACCGCTTTGAGGATTTTCTGGCGGTGTGTACCTCACGCAAGCGTAAAAACTTCCGTAAGGAACGTGCGCAGGTGACCGCACAGGGGATTAGTTTCAGGGCGTTTCGTGGCGAAGAGGTCGATGAGCGTTTGTGGCGGCAGTTCTTTACGTTTTACGCGGCGACTTACCTCAAGCGTGGTCAGCGACCTTATCTCAGTCTGGCGTTTTTTCTACAGTTGGCCGAACACATGGCTGAATCCATCCGGCTGGTGGTGGCTTATGCCGGAGAGCAGGAAGTGGCGGCTGCGTTCTTCCTTACCGGAGGCAATACGCTGTACGGGCGTTATTGGGGATGTTTGGATGAGTATGACAAGCTGCATTTCGAGACCTGTTTCTATCAGGGTATCGATCTCTGTATTGCGGAAGGTCTTGCGCACTTTGATGCAGGCGCTCAGGGGGAACACAAGCTGATTCGTGGTTTCGAGCCTCAGCTCACTTCATCCTGGCACTTGTTACAACCGGGGCTGCATGAGGCAGTGGAAGAGTTTCTGCTGCAGGAGCGAGCCGCTATTCATCGCTATTATGCCGATGCGCTGAGCTATCTCCCCTATCGAAATGAGGACTGCAGCGAATAACGGCTGGCGCTGTCGGCGGGCGGGAGCCGCGCTGTACAATTCCCATTCCTTTTCTCCTTCTGACAAGACATCACTGATGACTGATTTAGCTTCGACATCATGCCCCTGTGGATCAGGTCGCTTTTATCACCAATGCTGCCAGCCCCTGCATACGGGGGAGCAGGTCGCGACCACGCCTGAGGCGCTGATGCGTTCACGTTATGCTGCGTTCGCGCTGGGGAATCTAGGCCAGTACCTGCTGGATACCTGGCACGTAAGCAAACGGCAGGGCCTGAGTGCCAGTGAACTGTCACGGCGGGATACCGATTGGCAACGTCTGCAGGTGCTGAACAGCTCAGTTCAGGAGGACTCGGGGGAAGTCGAGTTTCGTGCATTCTTCAGTGAGAACAATGCTCTCAAGGTGCTGCATGAGCGTTCCAGATTTGTTCGTGAGCAGGGGCGCTGGTTTTATGTGGATGGCGTCATTAATCCTCCTGCCGTGAGCCGTCAGACCGGGCGAAATGACCCATGCCCGTGCGGTAGTGGCAAGAAATTCAAAAAGTGCTGCGGTCAATGACAGACAAGAGTAGCAATGTAAGCTGTGCCCGCTGGCATATCGTCGCCTATCAGGCGTCCATGGCCAGTGCGTTGGCGGATCTGTTTACCCTTGCCGTCCAGCATATTGACGACGCTGTTTACTCCGCTGCCGAGAAAGCCGCATGGGCGCCGCAGCCTCCGGACTATGAGCGCTGGCAGCAGCGTCTGGCCGGGAAGCGCCCATGGGTGGCTGTCTGCCAGGACATGCCTATCGGATTTATCGAGCTGGATGCTGACGGTCACATCGATTGCGCCTATGTCCATCCTGACTGGCAACGTTGTGGTGTGATGACAGCGTTATACCGTGGTCTGGAAGTCGCTGCAGCAGAGCGAGGGGTGAGCCGACTCTATGTGGAAGCGTCTGAGGTGGCGAAGCCTTTCTTTGCCAGACAGGGCTTTACCCTGCTTGGCAAAAACCACGTCAAACGTGGGGAGCACATACTGGTTAACTATTTGATGGAAAACTATCTGATGGAAATTAATTGATGGAAATTAATTGATGGAAAAGCCTGTTAACGGACAAAAGCCTGATCGAAGCCAGCTGAACGGCGAATCTCTTGCAGGCTCAGAGGCTGGCATACGGGGCCGCTCTCAGGCTGCTGCCACCGTTGCCGCTCGCCACAACATCAGAAACCAGATCAGATGGCAGGCCAGCACTACAAAGCTCAGTCGCTTGCGCACATCACGATACCAGCGTTCACGAATCAACGGATTTTCGTACGCCCACCAGCCAATAAAGGCCAGGCCCAACAGTGGCACTGCCCACAGTGACGGCACCAGTAACGCCGCCCAGGCCAGCAGGCTTGGCAGCATCGCCAGCTTCAGCCGGACATGAGCAGCAGGCAAAGCACCCTGCATTATCCACCCCCAGTGAATGCCTCCCAGAAAAGACAGAATGACGGCGCTGTAGCCTATAAACAGCGTAAAGGCGAAGTGTATATTGACCCCGACCAGCGTGATCAGAATTGTGCCGAGAAAGGGAATCAGGCCGAAGTACCCCAGGCGCGTCGCGAGCTCACTGATATTCGGATTTGGGTCTGTCAGAGGGGTAGGCTGGGGAGCGGAGGGGCGTGGTGACTGCTGCATGGGGTCTCGATTCTGGCTGAGTTATAAACCGTGGCTGCCATGTACGTGGCTGCAGGTGTCGTCAGGATGATGATCATCGGTACTGACATCCAGGCGCTCAAGGCCCTCGATAATGCCGCAACGGCTGACCGGGCCGTGATTGTCACACTGGCTGCGCAGCAGGCGCAACTGTTCCTGCAGATGCTGTAACTGGGTAATGCGGGCTTCAACATGCTGCAGGTGGTTGTCCAGCAGAACGTCCACCTGCTCACAGGGGCTGTCGGGTTTGTCCTGCAAGGTGACCAGCAGGCGGATTTCTTCCTGCGTCATATCCAGTGCGCGACAGTGAAGAATAAACTGCAAGCGTTTGAGATGACCCTCCTGATAGACCCGATAGTTTGCCTGATTGCGGCTGGCGGCAGGCAGCAACCCTTGCTTCTCGTAGTAACGGATGGTCTCTGCCGGGCAGCTGGTCAGGCTGGCCAGCTCTCCTATCTTGTATTCCAGCACTGGCTTGTATTCCTCCACTGGCGGCGAAGTGGTTGGCTGTCTTCCCATGGTGACGTTCTCTGGTTGTTCCCTTTGGTCCGAAGTGATGAAAATCCATTCTGATTTCATCGCTTGACCCTGTAGCTGCTACAGGGTTTTTAATCCCTCCCAGTTGATAATTTCAGATATGCCGACTTTCAAGGAGGGAGCATGGATTTACATCGCCACGATCACGATCACGATCACGATCACAGCCATTCCCATGGTGCTTATCGTCATCAGGGTGGTGGCTGCGGTTGCCATCATACCGGACAGGATGCTTCCGCCGTTGTTGACCAACAGAGCGCGCAGATTCAGGGGCGTTACCAGTATCTGCTGCATATTCCCGCACTGGATTGTGCCAACGAAGAAGCGCAGATTCGCCACGGCCTGACTGACATGGCGGGCGTGCAGCGGCTGCAATTCGATACTCCGGCAGGCCGGTTGCGCGTACATGCCAGTGAGAACGTGCTGGCACAGGTGCTGGAGCAGTTGAAGCGCATGGGGTTGCCGGGCAACCCCTTGGCTGAGTCAACGGCACAGCCCGCTGCTGCTGCACGCTCAGCCTGGGCTGGGCTGCCCAAGTTGCTGCTGGCACTGACAGCCGCTGCTACTTCGGAACTGGTGCACTGGTTTGAATGGGGGCCGTCATGGCTGGCCGCGGCCTTTGCACTGGTTGCCATTGTGCTGTCGGGTATGTCGACCTACCGAAAGGGCTGGCAGGCCCTGCGTTACGGCAATCTCAGTATCAATGGTCTGATGAGTATTGCTGTGACCGGGGCGGTGTTGATCGGGCAGTGGCCTGAGGCTGCCATGGTCATGACGCTCTATGTTCTCGGGGAATGGATCGAAGCCCGTACTCTGGCCAGTGCCCGTTCTGCTATCGGTAAACTGGTCGCGCTGGTGCCTGAGATGGCGGAGTGTCAGGACGCGCAGGGGCAATGGCAGTCGTTGCCGGTAAAAAGCGTAGAGGCAGGGCAGACGTTACGGGTGAAGCCGGGGCAGCGCATACCGCTGGATGGCGACATCAGTAAAGGTCAGGGCTCGGTCAATCAGGCCGCCATTACCGGAGAAAGTGAGCCGGTCGCTGTTGCGGAGGGTGATCCCGTGCTGGCCGGTGCGCTTAATGGTGAGTCAACATTACAGATCCGGGTTTCGCGAACGGCTAATGACACCCTGCTGGCGAAGATTCTGCGACGGGTAGAAGAGGCACAGCACAGTCAGGCGCCAACGCAGACGCTGATTGAGCGCTTCTCGCGTATCTATACGCCTGCCGTCGCGGCACTGGCGGTTGTTATGGCGCTGTTGCCACCTTTGCTGGGATGGGGAAGCTGGCTGGAATGGTGCTATCGGGCACTGGTGTTGCTGGTGATTGCCTGCCCCTGCGCACTGGTTATTTCCACCCCCGTTACCCTGATGAGCGGTATTACCCGCGCCGCCAGAATGGGAGTGATGGTCAAAGGAGGGCGCTATCTGGAGGACGCCCGTCATCTGCAACAGCTGGCGCTGGATAAAACCGGCACCATTACGGCCGGACAGCCGGAAGTGCAGCAGCTCGACATATTGTCTGAGCGTTACTCCGAGGCTCAGATTCATCGCTGGGCCTGGCAGATGGCATCGGCTTCCAGTCACCCGGTCTCTCAGGCTATCACCACGGCCTTGTCACCCGCTGGCAGCGGGGCGCATGCCGTGGTTACGCAGCTGCCGGGGCAAGGGTTACAGAGCCAGCTGGAAGACGAACAGGGGCAGCCTGTCAGCCTTTATCTGGTCAAGCCGCAGTTTGCGCAACAGCGCGGCCTGCTGTCAGCACAACAACAGCAACAGGTAGAGCAGTACTACGCAGATGGATGCAGTGTGACGTTACTGATCACCGACCATGAAGCATTGCTGCTGTGCAGTGTGCGAGACCCGCTGAAGCCTGGCAGTGCCGATGCCATTCGCCAGTTGCATGAGCTGGGTATCACGACACTGATGCTGACCGGCGACAATGCGCGCGTGGCCGCTGCCATTGCTGAACAGGCTGGCGTCCGGCAGGTTGAGGCTGACTGTCTGCCTGATGACAAATGGCAGCGCATCAGGGCATTGGCCCAGCAGGCGCCCATTGGCATGGTCGGTGATGGCATCAATGATGCGCCAGCCCTGGCCGAAGCCCAGGTGGGGTTCGCGATGGGGAAAGGGGGCACGGACATTGCCGTGGAAACCGCCGATGTCGCACTGATGGACGATGACCTGCGCAAATTGCCTCGTTTTATCAGGCTGTCACGTTTTACCTTCAGGGTGTTGCAGCAGAATCTTGTGCTGGCGATCGGCATCAAGCTGCTGTTTGTGGTGCTGGCGGCACTGGGGATGACATCACTATGGATGGCGGTATTTGCTGATGTAGGCGCCAGTCTGCTGGTCATCGCCAATGGCCTGCGGGTGCTGCGTTATCCGTCCTGATCCAGACAATAATCAGGATATGTAACGGCTGCAATTGCGCCCCATGCGACCATCTGGTAGCGTTCGTCACCTTGTTTGTTTGGCGCCTGATCGCTAGTTGTTATAAGCGTGACCGATGTTTGTCAGCGTAAACCAACAGACAGCGACAGGTGGACAGTGTTGTGAAGTAGAGGTGTGGATGCAAGGTTCAGATAAAGTGGTGAAAGGGCTCTCCGCTCAGCAGCTGGAAGACTGGCTGGACCAGGCTGGGATTCGCCACGAGCGTTGCGGTGATTGCGATGGCTACCACTTTGCCGAGTTGGAAGCCATGGTGGAGGGAATGGAGTGCCGCCTGTTCTTCGAGCAGGACGTGATTCTGATCTCTACCGAAATGGAGATTCGTCCGGCAGCCATCCTGCCTGCAGTGGCGGAAACGGCGAGGTTGAATATGGAATTTACCAACCTCAAGATCTTCGTGGATCTCAATGATCAGACCATGCCGCATCTGGTAATGGGCGATACCCTGTCGTTGCGGGCGGGCCTGACCTTTGAGCAGCTGCTCAATTTCATTCAGGAAACCCTGAATGCTACCCAGCTGGTGATCGAAGACTGCCAGCGCATGGGCTATCTCTACACCGATGAGCAGGAACCTGACACCCTGCACTAGCGTGTTGGAGATCGCCTGATCTCATTGGCAGACATACTGATAAAAAGAGCGAACACCCGTGTTCGCTCTTTTGCTTTCTGGTCAAGCTTACTCAGATCGTGAGCATCGTCTTACACGGTGCGCAGAGGCTTGTTGCTGCGTGATCTGATCTGGCTGATCAGCAGGAACAACGCCAGAATGCCGAGTGCATAGAGCATCTGTATTCCCAGTACGCCGAGGGTGATGACACACAGCAGCGTGCTGATGCCCGCCAGCCAGCGCCACACCCCCTGCAGCAGCACCCAGCCTGCCGCCATGCTCAGCAGATAGACCAGAATGAAGTTACCGTTGGCATAGCGAATCAGCTCGGCAATAGAGACACCCTGCCACCACGCCAGCATGGCAAAACTGCTACAGGTCACAATGACCACCAGTAACGCACGTGCAGGTACGCCATGCTGGTTGCGTTGTGCCAGCCCGGCGGGCAGTTTGCCTTCGTCGGCCAGGCTCCAGATCAGGCGGGCAAAGCCTTGCACATAGATATTGATCGAAGCGAAGCAGGCCAGATAACCAATGACGGCAGCCAGCCACTGCGCCTTGCCTCCCATCAGCCGATCAATCAGATGAGGTAATGAGGCGCCGTTGGCCTGTTCATCACCGTAGGTGCCGAAGGTCAGTACCGCGACGGAGCAGGCCCAGTACACCAGACCGGCCAGCAGTACACCGATCAGCAGTGCCAGAGGAAAGTCGCGCTGCGGATTCCTGAATTCCTCGCCCATGTGGGCAAACGCCTCAATACCGACGAAACACCAGAACATCACGGCCAGCGCTGCGGGAATGCTGTGCCAGTCGACGCCGGCGGTCGGTAGCAGTGGCTGCTGCTGGGCGGGGAGATCACCAGCCCACCACAATGACGCGACCGTGGCCACAATCAATATGGCTATGGCAGTCTGAATCAGCCCGGATGCTTTGGCAGGGCGCTGCCCGAGCAGCCCCATCAGGCCCAGCGTCCCCAGTTGGATCAGCAGCACCATGGTGGGTGACAGGTCGAACAGGGCATGCCAGAAGCCCGTGGCAATGTTCAGTGCCGCAGGCAGGCCGACCGGGACAACGGCCAGAAAGAGAAAAGCCACACTCTGCTCCATCCGTGCGCCAAAGGCCCGACCGATCAGATGTGGTGCGCCACCCGCATGGGGGAAGCGTTTACCCAGCTGCGCAAAGGTGAAGGCGATAGGCAGCACCAGTGCGATCAGCAATAACCAGGCCCACAGTGAAGCCTGTCCGGCGACCGCAGCAGCAACTGCAGGGACAATGAAAATGCCTGTTCCCAGCAGGGAGGTCGTCAGCAGACCTACTCCCTGCAACAGACTCAGTTCTTTATTAAGGCGGCTCATGATCAGCACTCACAGGCAGATAGGGCAGGGCTGCAGGGCAAGGTTCGGACCGCAGGGCGCAAGGTGGCGAGCCATCAGAAAGATGCGCCTGAGGCGAGTGCTGCTATAGTATTCGCCTCCCTTGATTCTTGCTGCTGACAGACTGTCGGCATTCACCGTCACAATGACGGAAAGTGCCGGCAGACTGACTGCAGCGCGTTTTCAGCACCGATCAGTGAAGGAATACCGTGGACAAGTTTGACCAGCACATTATCAGCCTGTTGCGTAACGATGCCCGCATGCCGGTGGCGCAGATCGCCAGAGAGGTCAGTTTGTCCCGCAGCGCAGTCAGTGAGCGTATTCGCCAGCTGGAAGAGCAGGGCATCATCGTTGGCTACCACGCCAAAGTAGCCTCTGCCGACAGGGCGCAGGTCTGTGCCTATCTGGAGCTGTTCTACGTCGACAGTAAATGTGAGAAGTACGTGACGCTGATGCGAGCCTACCCCGAGATCAAGCGCTGCTGCGCCATCAGTGGAGAAACCGACATGATGGTCTATGTGGAAACCGCCTCTATGGAGCGACTCATCGAGATTCGCAGTGCGGTAGAAAGCTTTCCTAATATGCAGCGGGTCAAGACTCACATGATCATGAAAGAGTGGGAGATGTAGTAGCTCAGCAGAGGTGCGGGAGCAGGCAGCAAACGTCTATAAGTCCCTGAAAAGAAAAAATTACTTTCAGGGCTTGCGTGGCAAAACTGGCTGCGTATAATGCGGCCCATCGTCACGCGACAGGATGCGTTTCTGCAGCGGGATGATGAAATAGGACTATAGCTCAGTTGGTTAGAGCACCACCTTGACATGGTGGGGGTCGCTGGTTCGAGTCCAGTTAGTCCTACCAAATTCTGAAGACAGCCACTACGGGTCAAGCCGGGTGGCTGTTTTTCTATGTGCGATTTCTCCTCTCATCCCGTCGCGTTATGGTCAGCTGCGCTGAACTCGTAAAAGACTTCCATCGCAATTTTCTCGAATGCCACAAACTCCGGCTGGTGCTGTATCTCATCCTTTAACCATAGATACAACGGCCGTGAAAGTACGGTTTCAGACAGTGGCTTCAGCTCCACGGTGCGTACAAAATCCCGCGCAGCCACCAACGGCAGGTTGGGCAACACCGTCAGATGCATCCCCTGTGACAACGTTTTCAGCAGCATGACACCGTCATTCTTAAACACCACATCTTGGCTAACGATCTGGGATATGCGGATCTGGGCTGCTACAGCGGCCGTCAGGCACAGTTCGGCAGGGTATCGCCTGCGTGGTGCCATGGAAGAGCCCAACAACAGCCGCAGCAAGGGCAGCAGCACACCTGGATTGCCGCCGCATATTGCCACCCTGCCTGCACAGCTGAAGAAAGCGAGTCACTACACCTGCCTGATCGGCAAATGGCATCTGGGTTTCCCGCCGCACTTTGGCCCCCGTGCATCAGGCTACGATGAGTTCTACGGCGTCATGGCGGGCGGGGTGGACTATTTCATCCATGTCAGCGGTCGTGGTGATCATGATCTATGGAATTACGAAGAGGAACATCACGAGATTGGCTATCTCGCCGATCTGCTGTCTTGGGTGAAGTGCAGGTTCTGAAAGAGGTCGTTGCTGGCCGAATCGCTGCTCTTCAGATAGATGTTATGCAGCTGGTTGTTCTTGCCGTCGTCCACCAGCGTCTTGTTGGCACCGAACTCCAGATCAGTTTTCTCGGCAGCGGAGATATTGCTGCCCAGCTTGATGATTCTAGGCTCGTCACTCTGTTGCGGAGAGTGGGGCGCTGAGCCACTGCTGCTGCCGACAGGGGAGGTGCTCTTGCTGTTGTCGCTGCCGCTGTTGGATGGCTGGCCCTGATTGTTGCCCATCAGCATCTTGATCAGATCCTGCAGTATTTGCCTGATCATCTCGCCCAGCGGCTGCATCTCAAACTGATTCTGCTGACCGAGTCCATTGCTATTGCTGAACTGGTCCCGATTGAACTGGGACTGGGAACTGCTGCCACCGCCATAGTCGATAAAACGTTGCCCTGTGACGAAGCGGTTGGCCGCCAGACTGGTCAAGCGGCATCCGGTCCTGAAAGGAAAAGGAGATATCGACTCTAGCGTTGCTGATCGGATTAATGCTTCTGCCTGCGCATCCGTAGGTGGCTCGCCATAACGGCGTAACTGTGACCTATAGGTGATACGGCAGGCAGAGGGAGTTCCGCAGGAAAAGACGTTCCTGTTCAAACTGAAATTAGATAAATAGACTCCGCATTACACAAGCAATGCGTGCTCTCGTACCGCGATTATTTTCTGAATTGTGATTTTATCCAGCCAAAAATGGTTATGCCGCTCAGGCTGATTAGAAAACTGACTACAAACCAACTGATGAAAACACCCATTAATGGGCCTAAATTCATGGTGCAGTTGGCGTTTGCAGATGGATCACTGATATAGGTGCAGTACTCTCCCATGGGATTGTGCTGTAATGCTGCATAGGCCATATAAAGAGACACTGCCGTACTTAAAAAGACCGAAGTAGTTAGTTTGACTCTCCATCTCATTTTGTTTTCTTCCATAGTTTTTGCTTGTAGATAGTGGCAACGCGGGCGCCGTAGTCACTGACCACTTCCTTGCCCAGAAAATTGTATATCGACGCGATTTTGGCTACTGAAGGATCAGATGTGCGATCCTGAATTCTGCGTAAAATCAGCGTGCCAATATCTATGTTATTTGCCGCCTGCTCCAAACCGGCTTCAGTTGCACCTAAATCTTTCCAATAGGTGTAACTCACGTTCATAGGGAGAATCGTATTGCGCCAGGGATTAATCTTGTCGTAGTAACCGTGAGTCGTTTCCATATACATGATTGCCCGAATCAGGTCAGGGTCTACATCATATTTAAGGCATGCCGCTTGAATATGAGCAATATTTGCTTTGGTGACATCGAAATAGCTCAGCTCAATGGCAGGCTCAGAACCATCGGCTCCGAAATTGTCAGATATGTTGAAAAAGGCGGGTGTATTTTCGATCAGACTCTTATGTCGCTCAGGAGAGTTTTGATAGACCGGTCTACAGCTGTTTTTTGCTCCGTTTGAGAGCGGGCCAAGGCGAGTCTGAGATTTGGGGCTCTTGGGGTAAATAATCGGATACATGGCTTTCCCTATTGATGCTTGCATTGACTCCGTATGTTTAGCGTCAGGAGAGCAGTGCACATGCACTGCAGATATCCGTTCCTGTACATCCTTCGCTGGTTGGCCATCTTAGTGGTCACCAAAGTGACCTGCAACCTTCAACGTCCTTGCGGGTTGCCGACATTCTCCCGGTTCCCAATCCCCCCCATCCCTGACAAACTACCCCCTTGTTCTTCAATGGCTTGCGACAGAAGGGTAGTTCGATGAGCGAGACGCCGTTATCCCCCGGACTGATGGTCATCCATGGCAATCATCCCGAAGCACTGCGAGATGTGCTGGTGGCCTGGATGCAGCGTTACCCTCTGGCGCCACTGGAAAATGAAGTGGTGCTGGTGCAGAGCAACGGTATCGCCCAGTGGCTGAAACTGGCACTGGCCGAGCACCCGGATAACGGCGGCTGTGGTATTGCGGCGGCCATTGATGCGCAGCTGCCATCGCGCTTCCTCTGGCAAGCCTACCGCGCCGTACTGGGCGAGGAGCGGGTGCCGAAAACCTCCCCTTTTGACAAGGCTTTTCTGATCTGGCGCCTGATGCGTCTGTTGCCTGCACTGCTCAGGGAGTCTGTATTTTCGCCCCTTGAGCGGTTCCTAAGCGGTGACCACGATCTGCGTAAGCGGCATCAGCTGGCAGTGCGTCTGGCCGATCTGTTTGACCAGTATCAGGTATATCGTGCCGACTGGCTGGCGGACTGGGCGCGCGGTGCCGATGTCCTGCTGACCAGTCGCGACGGGCACAAACCGGTGCCTGACAATGCCCTGTGGCAACCACGTTTGTGGCGTGCGCTGCTGGATGATGTCGGTGCAGAGCAACACACCAGCCGTGCCGAAATTCACCGCCGCTTTCTCGCTGCAGTACCGGCCATGGCCAGTCAGCAGCGCCCGCAGGGATTACCGCGGCGCCTGCTGGTGTTCGGCATTTCCTCCCTGCCGCAGCAGGCGCTGGAGGTGCTGGCGGCTATCGCCAACTGGACTCAGGTGCTGATGTGCGTACATAACCCCTGTGAGCACTTCTGGGCCGACATTATTGCCGACAAAGATCTGCTGCGTGCCGAGCGGCGTCGCCAGTCGCGCAAGTCCGGCATGCCGGAAATGATCCCGGACGACCAGCTGCATCTGCACGCACATCCGCTGCTGGCGGCCTGGGGCAAGCAGGGCAGGGACTTTATCGGTCTGCTCGATGTGCATGACGAACGGGAGCATTACGAGCAGCGCTTTCTCGATATTCAGCAGCGCGTGGATCTGTTCAATGGCAACGGTGATGACACCTTGCTGCAGCAGTTGCAGGAAGATATCCGTGATTTGCGCCCGGTAGCCGAAAGTCGCGCGTTGTGGCCTGCCGTCGATACGGCGCGCGATCACTCCCTGCGTTTCCATGTGGTACACAGTGCACAGCGTGAAGTAGAGGTGCTGCACGATCAGATTCTGGCAGCCCGTGCGGCCAACCCCCGCCTGCAGCCGCGCGACATCATCGTCATGGTGCCGGACATCAACAATTACGCTCACCATATTCAGGCGGTATTTGGCCAGTTTGGCTGGGATGACCCACGATATATTCCGTACTCTCTGGCCGACAGAGGCCAGCGCAGCTTTGACCCGCTACTGAACGCGGTGGAGAAACTGCTTGGCCTGCCATTGTCCCGGTTTGCCGTCAGCGATCTGCTGGATTTGCTGGAAGTCCCTGCGCTGCGCCGTCGCTTTGCCATTGATGAACAGCAGCTGCCGTTGTTACACCGCTGGATTGCCGCTGCCCGCATCCGCTGGGGCCTGCATGCCGAGCAGCGGCAAAGTCTGGCGTTGCCGCAGGCGCCGGAGCAGAACACCTGGCTGTTTGGCCTGCGACGCATGCTGCTGGGTTATGCCGTGGGCAGCGGCGAGGCCTGGGGCGATATTGAGCCGATGGATGAAATAGGCGGGCTGGATGCCGCACTGCTGGGGCCGTTGTCACAGTTGCTGGACCGTCTGGATCAGCACTGGCAGCTACTCTGCAGCGAAGCCAGTGTACAGCAGTGGGTTGGCCGGGTACGGGCGCTGATGGATGATTTCTTTGCTGCCGATGAGGCCGAAGACGGCTACACCCTGCTGCAGCTGGAAAACGTGCTGCAGGCCTGGCAAGAAGAGGCCGACAGTGCCGCCATGAACGATGATCTGCCGCTGGCCGTAGTGCGCGAGCATCTGCTCGGCCAGCTGGACCAGTCATCCCTCAGCCAGCCGTTCTTTGCGGGTGCAGTGACCTTTGCCACCCTGATGCCGATGCGCGCCATCCCTTTCCGTCATGTCTATCTGCTGGGGATGAATGACGGTGACTATCCGCGCACCCGCATCCCCATGGATTTTGATCTGATGGGCCACGACTACCGGCCGGGAGACCGCTCCCGCCGGGAGGATGACCGCTATCTGTTTCTGGAGGCCATGCTGTCGGCACGGGAGCACCTGCATATCAGCTGGATCGGGCGCAGCATCAACGACAATTCGGAGCGGCCGCCATCGGTGCTGGTGGCTCAGTTGCGTGATCATCTGGCAGCGGTCTGGCGGCTGCAGGGGCAGGAGCAGGACGATGCGGCCCTGCTGCATGCGCTGACGGTCGAGCACCGTCTGCAACCCTTTAATCGTGACTACTTCTCTGCACAGGGTCCGCTGTTCAGTTATGCCAATGAATGGCGCGAAGGCTTGCTGGCGGAGCAGCAGGGGCAAACGCCGGTGAGCAGCACGGCAACGCTGGCGGCGTTCCCCTGGGAGGAGGCCCTCAGCCTCAAGCAGCTGGCGGACTTCCTGCGTGATCCGTTGCGCTACTTCCTGCGGGTGCGGCTGGGCGTGCATTTTGAGCTGGATGACCCGGCCAGTGAGGATCAGGAACCGTTCGCGCTGGATGGGCTGGGCAACTGGCAGATTCAGGATGAGCTGATTCAGGCCCAGCTGCTGGCCGTGCAGCAGGGGGGGGACCGCTTGCAGGCGCTGGATAACCAGCTGCAGCGGGTGGTGCGCCGTGGCGATCTGGCCCCCGGCAACTTCGCCGTGCTGCAGCAGGAACAGCTGATCGAACCGATGGATACTCTGTTTGAGCAGTACGAGCAGGTACTGGCGCAGTGGCCAAACGAACAGCCGGACGAGCCGCTGGAGTGCGATATTGGCGAACAGCCGGTCAGTGACTGGCTGACCCATATGCGCAGCAATGCGGCAGGGCAGCGTGGCCGGGTGGTACTGACCAGCAGTGGCATGATCAAGAACCGCGCCTACCGCCACGACAAACTGCTGCCGTACTGGCTGGCCCATGTGGCCGGGCATCTGGGCGGGCAGCCGCTGACCACGGTGGTCATCAGTAAGAACGGCACCGTGCATCTGCCACCGCTGGCGAGCCGCCAGCAGGCGACCGATTACTGGGAAGTGCTGATGGCCAGCTGGAAGCAGGCGCTGACCCGGCCACTGGCGCTGGATATTCCCACGGCGCTGGCATGGCAGCTCAAGGGCGGGCGCCCCGACTGCGATGACGATACCCGCGCTGCCGCCAGTGATGCCGCCGCCACCGCCTTTGCCCAGCAGCAGGAGCGTAACCCCTACCTCAACCGGGTATGGCAGAACGTCGAACAGCTGCTGGACAGTGACGACTTTGCCCGCCTCAGCCAGCAACTGTTACAGCCACTGATCGATGCACTGGGCAAGCCCGCCAAAGGAGACAAGTAATGACGACCCCCATGGCAGTGGCTCCCGGCCTTCCATCGCCCCTTGCGCCGTTACGTTTCCCGCTGCATGGCAGTCGCCTGATCGAGGCCAGCGCCGGTACCGGCAAGACCTTCACCATTGCGGCGCTCTATGTGCGTCTGGTGCTGGGCCACGGCGGTGATGAAGCATTTGCGCGGCCACTGACGCCACCGGAAATACTGGTGGTGACCTTTACCGATGCCGCCACCAAGGAGCTGCGTGACCGTATTCGCGCCCGTCTGGCCGAGGCGGCAGGTTACTTTCTGCAGTCACCTGAGGATATTGCCGAGCAACCCGCAGGCGCTGATCTGCTCCATGACCTGCGCGCGGAATATGCCCCCGAGCAATGGCCCGGCTGCGCCCGCAAGCTGCAGCTGGCGGCGGAATGGATGGATGAGGCGGCAGTGTCCACCATCCATGGCTGGTGTAACCGTATGCTCGGTGAACATGCCTTTGATAGCGGCAGCCTGTTCAGCCTCAGTCTGGAGACGGATCAGAGTGAGTTGCTGAACGAGGTGGTGCGTGACTACTGGCGGACCTTCTTTTTCGCCCTCGATGAAGAGCAGACCAAGGTGGTGCATGGCTGGTGGCAAACGCCGGATGCCTTGTATGCAGGCATCCGCCTGTTGCTGGAGCACAGCACCGAGCTGGGCAATGCAGCAGAGCCTGCTGCCAGCATTGGTGCTTCTTTACAGCAACGTCGTACCGCACTGGCGGCGCTGAAGGCCCCATGGATGCAGTGGGTGGGCGAGTTGCAGGCGCTGCTGGATAAGGCCGTCGCCGACAAGGCCGTCGACGGGCGCAAGATTCAGGCGCGTTATTATCAGCCCTGGCTGGATGCTCTGCTGGCCTGGGCCGGTGACCCGGCGCTGGTGATGCCGCTGGACGACAGCTCCACCGGCTGGACCCGTCTGACCACCACCGGGCTGGCAGAAGCCTGGAAAAAAGACCCGGCTCCTGCCCATCCGGCACTGGAAGCCATGAGCAGCCTGCGTCAGCAATTGCTGCAACTGCCTGAGGCGCGCAACGATATTTTGCGTCACGCGGCACGCTGGGTCTGTGAACGTTTTGCTCTGGAGAAACAACGCCGGGCGGAAATGGGCTTCAATGATCTGCTGACCCAGCTGGATGCCGCACTGCAGGGCGACAATGGCGAGCGGCTGGCCGAGGTGATCCGTAACCAGTTCCCGGTGGCGCTGATTGATGAATTTCAGGACACCGACCCGCTGCAGTACCGCATTTTTGATGCCATCTATCAGGTCAGCAGCAATGCCGCCGAACGAGCGCTGATCCTGATCGGCGATCCCAAACAGGCCATTTATGCCTTCCGTGGCGCCGATATTTTTACCTATCTGCAGGCCCGGCGGGATACCGAGGGCAGGCACTACACCCTGGGTACCAACTTCCGCTCCACCCGCGCCATGGTCAACGCCGTCAATCACGTATTTGGTTATGCCGAGGCACATCCCCAGGGGCAGGGCGCCTTCCTGTTCCGTGCAGAAGGCAGCAATCCGGTGCCGTTTCTACCGGTTGAGGCCAAAGGCCGAGGTGAGCACTTCATGCTTGACGGGCAAGTGGTCAGGGCGCTGACCTGCTGGACGCTGGAGGGCGAGAAGCCCATCAAAAAAGGCGCTTATGGTGAGCAGATGGCCGCCGCCACGGCCGCCCAGATTATTTATCTGCTGCGGCAGGGGCAGGCGGGCAAAGCGGGTTTTAGCGATAACAGCGGCGTGCTGCGCCCGGTGCAGCCGGGTGATATTGCCGTGCTGGTCAACACCGGCACGGAAGCTGCGCTGGTGCGCCAGGCACTGTCGGCAGGCGGCGTGCGTAGTGTCTATCTGTCAGACAAGGAGTCGGTGTTCCAAAGTGCGGCGGCGACCGAGGTACAGTTCTGGCTCAATGCCTGTGCCGAGCCGGATGATGACCGCCGCCTGCGGGCTGCGCTGGGGACGCCCACGCTGGACCTGAGCTGGGCGATGCTGGATGAGCTGAACCACAATGAAGCCGCGTGGGAAGCCCGGGTGCAGCAGTTCCGTGAATACCGCGAGTTGTGGCGACGGCAAGGTGTGTTGCCCATGCTGCGCAGGCTGCTCAACGCCTTTCAGGTGCCCCGTCGTCTGCTGGCAAGCGGGAACGAGCGCGCCCTGACCGACATTCTTCATCTGGCCGAATTGCTGCAACAGCAAAGCCTGATAGTTGATGGTGAACATGCCCTGATTCGTTATCTGGCCGAGCAGCGTGTGCAGGCCGATGGCGATGCTGATGCCCGTAAACTGCGGCTGGAAAGCGACGATGCGCTGGTCAAGGTGGTGACGGTGCACAAGTCCAAGGGCCTGGAGTATCCGCTGGTCTTCCTGCCCTATGCCTGCGCCTTCCGTCAGAGCAAGGCCACCGATCTGCCCCTGAAGTGGCACGATGACAGTGGCAAGCTGCTGCTGTCTCTGGAGGCGAATGACGAGCGGGTGGCGCAGGTGGATCGCGAACGTCTCGGTGAGGATCTGCGCAAGTATTACGTGGCACTGACCCGCGCCCGCTATGTCACCTGGGTGGGCATGGCCAGTCTGGACAATCTGCAGCTGAGTGCTCCCGGTTATCTGTTGAACGGCGGCAACCCCATCGCCAGTGACGAGCTGTTCAGTGCCCTGACCACGCTGGCCAGCGAGTGCGCTGATATTGCGGTCGAGCCGCTGCCCGATGGCGTCGTGGCGTCGTACCAGTCGGAGGCCGCTAGCCTGCAGCTGGCCGAGCCGTTGCCGCTGCCCGCACGCCCGGAGCAGTGGTGGATTTCCAGCTATTCGGGCCTCGAATACTCCTCGGCGCACGGCATGATGGAAGCCTTGCCGTTGCTGGATGACAGCATCAACAGCGGCCCGGAAACGGCACGGCAGGACACCTTCACCGAAGCAGTGCGGGTGGAGGTGCAGGAGGAGCCCGCGTTGCCAGTGGCACAGGGCAGTCTGCATGCCTTCCCGCGAGGGCCGAAGCCGGGCAGTTTTCTCCATGCCCTGCTGGAATGGGCCGCTGATGAAGGATTTGCACAGGCGGTCAGCAATCCGCAGGAGTTGCGCGATATGCTGGCGCGGCGCTGTCAGTTGCGTGGCTGGCAGGAGTGGATCGAGCCACTGTGCCAGTGGCTGCCGCAGTTACTGCAGACGGCTTTCCATCTGGATTCAGCCCCTCTGGCTGCGTTCGGGCCGGGCAGTGACGAAGCGAGTGAGCCGCCGCATCTGGCTGCCGCCGGGCAGCACGATTTTGGCCAGCTTGGCCTGTTTGATGAGCCCCTCCCTGAGATCGCCGGGCCGGATGCGCTGGCCGTATCGTCAGGCGCTTTGTCAGACGCTTTATCCGGTGCTTTATCAGGCACGGAGTCGGGGGAGCCACTGCAACTGACTCGTCTGCAGCAGTATCAGAAGGAGCTGGAGTTCTGGTTTGCTATTGATCATACCCGTACCGGCCAGCTGGACCGGCTGGTGTGCCAGCATACGCTCGGCGGCGTGGCTCGCCCGGCGCTGAGCCACAAGGAGCTGAACGGCATGCTCAAGGGCTTTATCGATCTGGTCTTTGAACATCAGGGCCGCTACTACGTGGCCGACTACAAATCCAACTGGCTGGGGGCTGACGACAGCGCCTACAGCAAAGCGGCCATGCAGCAAGCCATACTGGAACACCGCTATGACCTGCAGTACGCCCTGTACCTGTTTGCCCTGCATCGTCTGCTGAAAGCCCGTCTGCCGGATTACGACTATGACCTGCATGTGGGCGGCGCGGTGTATCTGTTCCTGCGTGGTAGTCAGGCGCCGTCACAGGGGTTGCATTTTGAGCGCCCCGGGCGCGAGCTGATCGACGGGCTGGAAGCCCTGTTTTCTCCCCCGTCTGTACGCTCATCCACAGCAGCTGAAGAGGTGAAGGTATGACGACACTGACCTTAATGGGGTGCACCGCGCATTATTCCGCGGCGGTTGAACAGCATCTGCAACTGCTGCGGCAATGGACGGATCGTGGCTGGCTGCGAGAGCTGGATTACGCCTTTGTCCGTTTTCTGGCTGATCATGCCGGTGATACCGATCCGCTGGTGCTGCTGGCGGCGGCACTGGCCAGCCATCAGCTGGGCCGCGGCCATGTCTGCCTTGATCTGGCCGATACCCTGAAAGACAGCCGCTTTGCGCTATCGCTGCCACCGGAAGGGGAAGAAGGCGAAGTTCAGCTGCCGGAAGAGGTGCTGAACAGTGTCACCCTGCACAGCTGGCAGCGGGCACTGGCGGGTTCTGAGCTGGTTACGGGCGGGCAGGGCAGTACGCCGCTGGTGCTGGTGAGCGGCAGGCTCTATCTGCGTCGCTACTGGCAGTATGAGCAGGACGTACGCAGCCTGATTCAGCTGCGGCTGCAACAGGGCGGCATGACCACCGATGCTGAACGGCAGCAGCAGTTACGTCAGCGTCTGGATGTGCTGTTTCCCGCACAGGCAGGCAGCGCCACCGACTGGCAGAAAGTGGCCTGTGCACTGGCGGCAGGTAATGCGTTCAGCATCATTACCGGCGGCCCCGGCACCGGCAAGACCACTACGGTGGTCAAGCTGCTGGCATTGTTGCAGAGCCTGTCGTTGCAGAGCAGCCAGCAGGTGCTGCGCATCCGGCTGGCGGCACCGACCGGTAAGGCGGCGGCCCGCCTCAATGAGTCCATCGCCGGTGCTCTGGCGCGGCTGGACCTGCGTGGTCTGCCGCAGGCGGACGAGGTGCGGCAGGCCATCAGCGGAGAGGCCACCACTCTGCACCGCCTGCTCGGCAGCCGACCGGATACCCGTCACTTTGTCCATCATCAGCGCAACCCGTTATCGCTGGATGTACTGGTGGTGGATGAGGCATCCATGGTTGATCTGGAAATGATGGCCTCGTTGCTGCAGGCACTGCCTGCCCGAGCACGACTGATCCTGCTGGGTGACAAGGATCAGCTGGCCTCGGTGGAGGCCGGGGCGGTACTCGGTGAGCTGTGTCGTCGCGCCCGCGATGGGCACTATCTGCCATCGACCCGGCAGTGGCTGCAGGCGGTCACGGGTGAGCAGATTGATGACCAGCTGATTGATGCCAGCGGTGATCTCTACGATCAGGCGGTGGTGATGTTGCGCCACAGTCATCGTTTCACTGCCGACAGTGGGATCGGCCAGCTGGCCGAAGCGGTCAACGACGGACAGGTCGCCGCTGTCAGACAGGTATGGAAGCAGCACTTTGCCGATCTGGCGCGGATGCGGGTCAGCCGTGATGACGACAGCCAGCTGGCCGAGCTGGTGGTCAATGGCGCGGTCAGTGCTTTCACTCATCAGGGGCAGGGTCGTCTTCGTGGTGATCAGCCGCTGCCCGCGCCGGTGGGCTACAGACACTATCTGAATGTGGTCAATCAGCAGCGCCCGGCGCTGGATGCCGGTCACGATGCCTTTGATCACTGGGCACGTCAGGTGCTCAGGGCGCACGGCCAGTTTCAGGTGCTGTGCGCATTGCGCCGCGGGCCCTGGGGTATCGAGGGGCTCAATCAGCGCATCGCTGAGCTGCTGCAAAAGCGTGATCTGTTGCGTCTTGGCAAAGACTGGTACCCCGGTCGTCCGGTGCTGGTCACCAAAAATGATTACAGTCTGGGGCTGATGAACGGCGATATCGGCATCACCCTGATGCTGCCCGGTGAGCGCATCAATCAGGACGGTGAACGCTACACCGGCTGGGTGTTGCGGGTGGCCTTCCCGGCGGGAGATGGTCAGGGTGGCATCAAGTGGATACTGCCCAGTCGTCTGAAAGCGGTAGAAACAGTGTTCGCCATGACCGTGCACAAGTCACAGGGTTCGGAGTTTACGCATACCGCCCTGATTCTGCCGGAAACCCTCAACCCCATTCTGACCCGGGAGCTGGTCTATACCGGCATCACCCGTGCCCGTGACTGGTTTACCCTGGCGTCGGCAGGGAGTGACGCCGTGCTGCATGAGGCGGTGGAGCGGCGAGTGCAACGTGCCAGTGGCTTGCGGGAGTGAAGCGCAGAGGGGGCGATGTTCAGTCATGAGGACAGGTTCTATGTCAGCGCGCAGTGCGGCCAGAATGTTGGTGGCCTGACGCAAAGTGACTGATTCAAGCTTCACGATAATGGCCTGCAGAGCCGTAGTGGCACCGTCGTGTCACTACTGCCTTAACAGGCCGGTGCACATGGAAAGGTGCGATCACCCCAAGTGAAGCGCAGAAGCGAAACACAGAAATAAAAACAGCCACCCGGCATGATCCGTAGTGGCTGTTTTTCAATTCTGGTAGGACTAACTGGACTCGAACCAGCGACCCCCACCATGTCAAGGTGGTGCTCTAACCAACTGAGCTATAGTCCTGAAGTGGCTGTGTATATTACTCACAAATTACCTCTTTGCAAGTACTTTCAACCACTTAGCAGATGTCTGTACGGTGGTTCAGCACCCATCTGCGGGCGCAGCTCAGCGCCACATCAACACATTGTCGTCATGGTTATTTTCACTTCTGGAGTGAAAGTGCTGCTGTTTTTTCTGGCTGTTTCCGCTGTGCTGGCCTGCTTACCATGGCTCGCAACTGAACACTTTGCACTGTTAGCGAGGAAATCCCATGAAAGCCATCGTTTATACCCAGCACGGTTTGCCCATTGATGATGCCGAGGCACTGCAGGACATCGAGCTGCCCGCGCCGCTGCCGGGGGCCCGTGACCTGCTGGTGCGGGTCAGGGCGGTGTCGGTCAATCCGGTGGATACCAAGATTCGTGCCGGTGTGGCGGTGACTGAACCCCGCGTGCTGGGGTGGGATGCCGCCGGTATTGTCGAGGCCGTTGGTGCTGAGGTAACGCTGTTTCAGCCCGGTGATGAGGTGTTCTACGCCGGTGCCATTCATCGCCCCGGCAGCAATAGCGAACTGCATCTGGTGGATGAGCGCATTGTCGGGCGTAAGCCCGTTTCGCTTGACTGGGCACAGTCGGCGGCCGTACCGCTGACGGCCATCACCGCCTGGGAACTGCTGTTTGATCGTCTGGCTGTCACGCAGGGCAGTGGCGAGGGGCAGACATTGCTGGTGGTGGGCGCTGCAGGCGGTGTGGGTTCCATGCTGGTACAGCTGGCCCGCCAGCTGACCGGGCTGACGGTGATAGGTACTGCCTCACGGCCGGAAACGCGTCAGTGGGTGGCCTCCATGGGCGCTCATCATGTCATTGATCACCGTCTGCCACTGGCCGAGGAGCTGACCCGCATTGGCCTGCCGCAGGTGAACTATGTCGCCAGCCTGACCCATACCGAGCAGCACTTTGCCCAGCTGATCGACGTGATGGCACCTCAGGGGCATATCGCCGTGATTGATGACCCCGCGACGCTGGATGTCGTCCCGCTCAAGCGCAAAAGCCTTGCCTTGCACTGGGAGCTGATGTTCACCCGTTCGCTGTATGCCACCGCCGATATGATTCGCCAGCATCAGCTGCTGAACGACGTGGCGGAGCTGATCGACAAGGGCGTGCTGAAAACGACGGTGGCCGAGCATTTTGGTGCCATCAATGCAGACAATCTGCGCCGTGCTCATCAGCTGCTGGAAAGCGGACGTTCACGCGGCAAGGTCGTGCTTGCCGGATTTTGATGGCTCAGCAGGCGACCCGGACAGGCAGGGCAACGCTGTGATAGCGAAATAGCGGATGCCTGCTGCCGCATTCTCGATTATTGTGTCTGCCGTTTTGGGAGGGGCTCGCATCCTTCGGATGAGTGAGCCCGGCTTGGGGATCAGCGTTATCCCGTTATCAGGAGAAATACTATGTCTGTTGCTTCCGTTGCCAGTCGTCGTTACACCACCAAGGCGTTTGATGACAGCAAGAAAATCACTCAGGACAAGATTGATGAGCTGAAAGCGCTGTTGCGTCTGGCACCCTCATCCGTCAACTCACAGCCCTGGCATTTTGTGCTGGCAGCCAGTGAAGAAGGGAAAGGCCGTGTCGCCAAAGCGGCGGCTGGCAATTTTTCCTACAACGAAGCCAAGATCAGCAAAGCCTCTCATGTGCTGGTGCTGTGTGCCCGTACTGATATGACTGAGGCGCATCTGCAGGCGGTGCTGGAGCAGGAACAGGCCGATGGCCGTTTCCGCAGCGATGAAGCCAGGGCAACCCAGCATGTGGTGCGCACTTCCTATGTGAATCTGCATCGTTATACCCAGAAAGATCTGCAGCACTGGATGGAGAAGCAGGTTTATCTGGCACTGGGCACGCTGCTGCTGGGCGCTGCCAGTCTGGGTCTGGATGCCACGCCGATGGAAGGCATCGACTTTGGCGTGCTGGACAGCGAGCTGGGTCTGCGTGAGCAGGGCTTCACCAGCGTGGTGGTGGTCAGCCTGGGCTATCACAGCGATGAGGACTTCAATGCGGCACTGCCCAAATCCCGTCTGACTGAAGAGGTGGTGTTCACTACCATCTGAGAACCCGTTCAGAATTGCGCGATCTTATAAGCGCGATGGCTGATGGATGTGACGCACGGGCGGAGTATGCACTAGGAGCCTGTCGGCCTTGACCGGCTGTCATGAGAAAAAGTCCGTTTTGAGGCAGTTTGTCCGCTCTCTTGAGGCGAATAGTGGTTCTATTTAACGAAAGAGAGGGGGCAAAATGCCCAAAATCGGCTTTGTCGCAGTAAGCCCAGTGTTAAGTCCGACAGGCTCCTAGCGACTCCGCCCGTTTTTTATGCTGCTCTGGCGCCGGTATCCAACCTCACTCCGGCAGCGTCATGCCATTGGCTGGCAGGGGCAGGGCGGTCTTGTACCGCACCTGCTTAAGCGCAAAGCTGGAGCGGATATTGGCTACGCCGGGAATCTTGGTCAGGTGCTGCAGAATAAAGCGCTCCAGCGCCTGAATATCGGGCACCACGACCCGCAGCAGATAATCGGCATCTCCCGTCATCAGATAGCACTCCATGACCTCTGGCCGCGCATCGATGGCCTGTTCAAAACGCTGCAGGGCATCCTCCACCTGCTTTTCCAGACTGACATGAATAAACACATTGACGTGCAGACCCAGCTTGTCGGGCGCCAGCAAGGTGACCTGCTGACGGATCAGACCCATTTCCTCCATGGCCTTGACCCGATTGAAGCAGGGCGTGGTGGACAGATTGACGGAGCGGGCCAGTTCCGCATGGGTGATGCGGGCGTTGTCCTGCAGTTTGTTGAGGATAGCAATATCGGTGCGGTCGAGCCGTTGCATGATAGATATTCTTCAGAATGGATGATTAGCAGAATAAGTAACCTGAAATGGGTCTGGATGGAAGAATAATGGGAAAAATCGTCTTTCTCTAAGGGAATAAAATAGTCCTGTTCTGACCTGTGAGAGAGACCCGTCATGCGTTCGCAAGAGGCTGGCTGTATTGCTGAAACCCGCTATTCCCCAGCGGCGACCCTACCGCACTGGCGCCCGCAGCTGTCGGTGCAGAGCCGCGGTTTACTGCTGCTCAGTCTGGCCATTGTGCTGTGGGGGGCGAACTGGCCGGTGATGAAGGTGGGCCTCAGTCACATCAGCCCCATCTGGTTCTCCGCCACCCGCTTCGCGACAGGCGGGGCTTGTCTGTTTCTGCTACAGATGCTGACCGGTACCCTGCGCCTGCCAACCCGGCGCGACCTGCCGTTGATCGCCAGCGTCGGCTTGCTGCAAATGCTGTTGTTTACCGTACTGGGGGCTATCGCCATGACGACTATCCCGGCCGGGCGCTCGGCAGTGCTGGCATACACGACGCCGTTGTGGGTCACACCGGCGGCAATCCTGTTGTTTCGCGAGCGCCTCAGCCGTGGTCAGCTTATTGGCACCCTGCTGGGGCTGAGCGGGGTCGCGGCACTGTTCAACCCGCAGGCGCTGGACTGGAATAACAGCACCCTGCTCAAGGCCAACCTGATGCTGCTTGCCGGTTCTCTGTGCTGGGCCATGTGCATTCTGCATCTGCGCTACTACAAGGGGGACTCCAGTGCCTATCAGCTGGCTCCCTGGCAAATGTTGCTGGCGACTATTCCGCTGACCGGGCTGGCCTATGTCATCGAAGGCCCTTACAGCGGTGACATGAGCCGCTCATTCTGGGAGGTCATCCTGTTTGTGGGGCCGCTGGCGACGGCGTTTTGTTTCGTTGCCGTCAATGCTGCCAGCATGTGGCTGTCATCCACCAGCATGTCATCGGCCATGCTCGGTGTACCGGTGGTCGGGCTGATGATGTCAGTGGTGTTTCTGGGCGAACAGCTGAGCCTGTCGCTGATCATCGGAGTGGTCGCCATTCTCGGCGGTATTCTGGTGGTGTCGCTGGCGGCGGTGAAGCGCTGATAGCGGCGGGCGGAACAGTTCGTCAGGCTCTGGCGTACTGTCTGTGGTGTGGCATCTGTGATAACGGAAGCGGTCAAACATTGCTGAAAAGCGGTAAAACATTGCTGAGAAGCGTGCAATCTGCGACAGATAGTGCGCATTTTACGAATCTTAACGGCACCTCCTTTCTTCCTTGACTAACATCATTCTCATTGGTGGATGTCTGCAGACAATCAGGCTGCGACAAGGAACGTGAATGTCACGCTGATTGGAGTCCTCTATGCTTGCCCTCTATGCTGCGCAAGTACTGTTGTTTTCTGTATTCCCCCTGTATTTCTCCACGCTCAGCAACCCTGTGCGGCAGGTGTGCTTCTACGTCTGGCTGGGTCTTGTGCTGCTGTTCGGCGGCTATCTGGGTTCGGTCTATACCCTGCCTCTGGCAGAAGGGGTGGCCATTTCCGGCGGCAATCTGTGCTACGGCGCCTTCATGATGAGCAGTGTGCTGTTCGTGATCGTCGAGCGCGACATCTTCATCCTGCGCAACATCGTACGGCTGGTGATCAGCGTCGATGTCTTCAACTTCTTTCTGTCGTGGCTGGTGTCCAGCAGCCTCCAGCATGAGGGCGTGATCAACAGTAACAACACGCCGGTTCAGCTGTTTGATGTCTCTGTACCACTGATCGTACTGGGCGGCGTGCTGATCATTGCCGAGCTGCTATTCCTGCTGTTTGCGTTTGAAAAACTGAAGCGCCTGACCTCCAGCCTCTATATCTCGGCACTGGCTTACACCTTGCTGTTCAGTCTGGCGTTGTGTGCCGATGGCATCCTGTTCCCGCTGATCGGCTTCGGCATGAGCCAGATGGTCATCGATATGGTGATCGGCAATCTGGGAGGCAAAGTGCTGCTGGCGCTGTCGTTCAGCCTGCCGTTGCTGCTGTTCCTCTGTATCAACCGCAGTGCTTTCAGTCGTTATCTCAACCATGCTCCCTTCCGCTGGGGGCTGCTGGTGACGTCCAGTGAGCGGCTGATGCAGGACATGCAGCGCAATGAAACACGTCTGCAGCAGGCTGCTGTTTCCTTTGATCATGCCAGCGAAGGCGTCTTTATTACCGATAGTCAGCTGCGGCTGACTCGTGCCAATCCGGCCTTTCTCACCATGCTGGGGATTACTGAAGCGCAGGTGGAGCAGGGGCAGCAGACTGTCACCCAGTTGATCCAGCTGGGTGATGCCGGGCTCGGGCTCAGTCAGGCGCAGGGTTTCAGCCGTGAGGAAGTGCGCTATGGCCAGCGTGACGGAAGCACCCGCGCCGGTCTGCTGTCACTGACGCCGCTGTGTGATAACGCGGGCGTTGTGCACAGCTATGTGGGGGCACTGGTGGACATCCAGCCGATCAAGCATGTCCAGCAGCAGTTGGCCTATCTGGCCGAGCATGACACCCTGACAGGGCTGGCCAACCGCCGCCTGCTGGAAGAGGCGCTGCAGGACAAGTCGGCGCGGAGGCGGGAGGCGTCGCACTATCACGAAGAGGTGCCCCGTTTTGCCCTGCTGACGGTGGATCTCGATCACTTCAAGGACGTGAATGACAGCTATGGTCATCCGGCAGGGGATGAAGTGCTGGTGGAAGTAGCACAGCGCCTGCTGCAGCTGCAACGTCATGCGGACCTGCTTTGTCGCACCGGTGGCGATGAGTTTGCGGTGCTGATGCGCGGGCTGGATGACATCGGGCAGGCCGGGCAGATGGCAGAAGCGATTCTCCACAGTCTGCAGGCACCCCTGTGGCTCAGTAACCATGTGCAGGTGCATATCAGTGCTTCTATCGGTATCGCCGTCTTCCCTGATCAGACGCAGGACATCAGTCTTCTGCTGCAACAGGCCGATACCGCGCTCTATGCTGCTAAACACCGCCAGCGTGGCACCTTTGCCTACTTTGTGCCGCAGATGACTGAGCTGGCCCTGAACAAGCTGACCATCGAGTCGCGTCTGCGCGAGGCCATGGCTCAGGATCACCTGCAGGTGTACTTCCAGCCGCAGGTGCAGCTGGCGGACAACCAGATCTGCGGGGCCGAGGCGCTGGTGCGCTGGATTGATCCGCAGCACGGCATCGTCTCGCCCGCCGAGTTTATTCCGGTGGCCGAAGTCACCGGGCTGATCGAAGAGCTGGGGGCGACGGTGCTGCGCAAAAGCTGTCAGCAGGGCAGGCAGTGGCTGGATGCTGGCTTCGCGCCGATGCTGATTTCCGTCAACATCTCTCCTCACCAGCTGCGCTTCGGCAATCTGGTGCCAACCGTGCAGCGCATTCTCGACGAAACCGGCTACCCACCGCAGTGGCTTGAACTGGAACTGACCGAAAGTGCCCTGATGGAGCGTGAAAGTGAGGTGTTGCCGCAGCTGCAGGCACTGGTGGCGATGGGCATGCATCTGGCACTGGATGACTTCGGTACGGGCTACTCGTCGCTGTCCTATCTCAGTCGTTTCCCCATCGATACCCTGAAAATCGACAAGAGCTTCCTTGATGGTGTGCCTGACTCAGCGCGGCTGACCGAGCTGACCGCCACCATTATTGCTATGGGGCGCAATCTGGGCCTGAGGGTGATTGCCGAGGGCGTCGAGACTGAGGTGCAGCGGGCGTTTCTGGCCGAGCGTGATTGCCATCTGTATCAGGGTTACCTGAAAAGTCCGCCCGTCCCTGCCGAACGCTTTGCTGCGCTGCGACGGGCGGGCTAATTCCACGATCCCGGTCAATGTGAGGAATTATTCGCCTAACTCATCGCCGCGGAATTAACTAGCATTGCTTCATCAGTAGATGAATTAATGCGGAGTTGTCCCATGCCTGAGAATCCCGGTCGTCCCCGTGGGGATTCTGATGCCCGAGCGCGGTTGATCAGTGCCGCGCAGCAGCTGTTCACCGCCAAACACTATCAGAATGTCTCTACCCGTGAGCTGGCCCGCTATGCCGGGGTGGATGCGGCATTGATCCGCTATTACTTCGGCGGCAAGCCGGGTCTGTTTGAACAGATGGTGCGGGAAACCATGGCGCCGATGCTGGCACAGTTTCAGCAGCTGGCCGGTAAGGATGCACCGGCTGATCTCAGCCAGCTGATGCAGACCTATTACACCGTCATCGGCAGTAATCCCGGCCTGCCGCGACTGCTGATGCGGGTGCTGCACGAAGATCAGGGCAGTGAGCCCTATCATATTCTGCTGTCGATCTTCAGTGACGTACTGCGCCTGTCGCAGCAATGGCTGATGAAGGGGCTGGTGGCGTCGGGCAGGCTGCGCGCGGATATCGACCCCCAGCTGGCCCGTCTCAGTTTTGTCAGCCTGATGGTGTTCCCCCTGATTGCTCCTCCTGCGCTGGTCAGCCAGCTGGGCGTCACCCTTGATCAGCAGGGCTTGCAGGGGCTGATTCCTCATCATCTGGCCGTGCTCAGTGACGGGGTGCTGGCCCACGATACAAAGGAGGGGCAATGATGGTTATCTGGCGACGCAGCGGTGCTGCTCTGGTTGTCTCGGCTCAGCCTGTGCTGGCGGGGCTGGCTTTACTGGCATTGGTGATGGGGCTGAGTGGCTGCAACGAAGAGGAGGATGGCATCTATGGCACCATCGAGCGTGATCGCCTGACGTTGATAGCGCCTGCTGGCGAGCTGATTACTCAGGTCAATGTGCATGAAGGTGACAAGGTCAGTGCCGGTGCCGTGCTGCTGACACTGGATGACCGTGCCGCGCAGGCCCGGGTGGCACAACGGCAGGCACAGCTGGCACAGGTCGAAGCCAGTCTGGCAGAGCTGACCAAAGGCGCTCGCAGCGAAGAGCTGGCGCAGGCGCAGGCGCAGGTGGCAGCCAACGAAGCCACCCGGCGCGAGGCGCAGCGCCGGTTTGATCGCACCCAGCAGCTGTACCGGCAAAAGGTGCTTACGCAGGCCGATCTTGATCAGGTGCGGGCTGATCGTGACAAGGCCACTGCGGCGACCCGAGAGGCTGAAGAAAAGCTGCGTGAGCTGATCAACGGCACACGCAGTGAACAGCTGGCGCAGGCCAGTGCCGAAGTGGATGCTGCCCGTGCCGCCCTTGAGCAGGAGCAGAAAGCGCTGTCTGATCTGACGCTGGTGGCCGCTCAGGCAGCGGTGGTCGATAACCTGCCGTGGCGGGTGGGTGACCGGGTGGCGGCAGGCACGCAACTGATTGGTTTGCTGGCGCTGGACCGCCCCTATGTGCGGGTGTATCTGCCTGCCAGCGATCTGCACAGGGTCAAATCCGGCACTCAGGTGCTCATCCATGCCGAAGGCTTTCCCCAGAGCGTCACGGGCACGGTGCGGACCATCCGCAGCCAGCCTGCCTATACCCCGTTCTATGCGCTGAACGAGCGCGACCGTGCCCGCCTGATGTATTTGACCGACATTGATCTGCCGCAGGGCAGTGAGCTGCCGACCGGGCTGGCGGTGGAAGTGGAGCTGCCCCATGACTGAGCTGGCGGTCGAAACTCAGGGCATGACACGGCTGTTTGGCAGCAACAAAGCGGTAGACAGCCTTGATCTGGCCATCCCCAAAGGCTCCATCTACGGCTTTCTCGGCCCCAACGGCTGCGGCAAGTCCACCTCCATTCGCATGCTGACCGGTTTGCTGACACCCTCGGCAGGCACTATCAGAGTGCTGGGGGAGGCGCTGGCAGGCAATGAAGAACGCCTGCGTCGTCGCATCGGTTATATGACCCAGAAGTTCTCCCTCTATGAAAACCTGCGGGTGACGGAAAACCTGAACTTTGTCGCGCAGATTCATGGTGTACCAAGGCGTCAGGCGCGGGAGCGGGTGGCCGAACTGCTGACGCTCTATGACCTGACCGGCCAGCACAAGCAACTGGCAGGCTCTATGAGCGGCGGGCAGAAACAGCGGCTGGCACTGGCTGCGGCCACCTTGCACCAGCCTGAACTGCTGTTTCTGGATGAACCCACCTCCGCAGTTGACCCGGAGAACCGGCGCGAGTTCTGGGAACGGCTGTTTGACCTCTGCGCTCAGGGCACCACCATTCTGGTATCGACCCATTACATGGACGAGGCCGAACGCTGCCATGGTCTGGCCATCCTTGAGCGTGGAATCAAACGTGCTGACGGCTCGCCCAAACAGCTGATGGCGCAGATGGGCGCGCGCGTTGTGGAAGTGGGCGGTGATGATCTGCGTACTCTCAAACAGCGCCTGACGCAGCAGCCCGCCGTGCTGTCGGCTGCGCAGATCGGCAGCCGCCTGCGGGTGCTGGTGCGTGACGATGAGGGTGATCCGGTGCAATGGCTGCAGCCGCTGATCGCAGGGCGGACGCTGGAAGAGGTGCGGCCCAGTCTGGAAGATGTCTTCGTCACCTGTACCGGTGCACGGGCACACCCTGCACCACGGGAGAGCAGCCATGTGGAGTAGAGTGCTGGCGGTGATCGTCAAGGAGCTGCGCCAGCTGTCCCGTGACCGCATGACCTTTGCCATGATCGTGATGATTCCGCTGGTGCAGCTGATCCTGTTTGGCTACGCCATCAATACCGACGTGCGCCATCTGCCTGCAGCTGTGGTGGACATGAGCGATTCCTCATACAGCCGGGCGTTGATTCAGGCGGTCACCGCCACGCAGGTGGTGGATTTCAGCGAGCGGCTGAGCAATGTGCATCAGGCGGAAACGGCCATTACCAATGGCCAGATCAAGGCAGCATTGGTGATCCCCGTGGATGTTGGTGAGCGGCTGGTGCGCTATTCCTCAGGTCATTACATGACCGAGCCGGTGGCGCAGTGGCTGGTGGATGGCTCCGATACCGTGGTGGCCTCCACCATCAAGGGGCTGCGCAAGATGCCGATGGACGAAGTGCTGGGTAACCCGCACAGCGAAGGCGTACCCACGCTGGAAGTGGTGCAGTACTTCAACCCCGAACAGCGCTCGGTAGTGAATATTGTGCCGGGGCTGCTGGGGGTGATTCTGACCATGACCATGGTGCTGTTCACCGCAGTGGCCATCGTGCGCGAACGTGAGCAGGGCAATATGGAGTTTCTGATCACCACACCAATTCGCCCTTTCGAGCTGATGCTGGGCAAGATTGTGCCCTATGTGATCGTCGGTTTTGTGCAGGTGGGGATCATTCTTGGCGTCGGCCACCGGCTGTTTGCGGTACCCATTCGAGGCGGGCTGGACTCGCTGGCGCTGGCCGCGTTGCTGTTCATTCTGGCCAGCCTGACACTGGGGCTGGTGATTTCCACCGTCGCCAGAACCCAGCTGCAGGCGATGCAGATGACGGTGTTTGTGCTGCTGCCGTCGATCCTGTTGTCCGGCTTTATGTTCCCCTTTGAAGGCATGCCTCAGGTGGCGCAGTGGATCTCGGAAATACTGCCCGCGACCCACTTTATGCGGATGGCGCGGGCCATTGTGCTGCGTGGCGCCGAGGTGGCCAACTTAGGCTATGACGTGCTCTGGCTACTGGGCTTTACGCTGGTGGGACTGGCCGTTGCCAGTCTGCGCTTCTCCAAACGGCTGGATTAACAGGCTGTTAAAGGCCGTTGCCCGGATCGTGGACAGGTTCAGCCGTATCCGGGCACGAGCTACCGCGTTAACGCAGCCTCCTGCGCCAGCATAGCCACCAGCTCAGCGGCAGGAAGGGCACGTGCAAGCGGTGCCCCCTGACCGGCCCACTGGGCAGCAAAGTCAGCGCTGCCTTGAGCGCTGGCCGCCGCGTGCAGAGCCTTACCGGCATCGTACGCATTGGGGTAGTCGGGCAGGGCAACCGGGCTTTGTTCACCCAGGGTATAGAAACGATTGGGCAAGCCGCGCGCCGGGCGGCCGGAAATGGCACTGGTGATGCGGGTCTGATAGGCCAGATCACTCTGCATGGCGGCGCGATATGCTGCATTGGCTGACGACTCGGGGCAGAGTACGAAGGCGGTGCCCATCTGCACACCCTGAGCGCCCAGTGCCAGCGCGCCCTTGATGCCGTGGCCGTCCATGATGCCGCCTGCGGCGACCACCGGCAGCTGCGTCTGGCTGACAATCTGGCGTACCAGTGCCAGTGTGCCAAGGCCGTGGTCACCCTGTTCCGGGGTGAACACCCCACGATGCCCACCGGCCTCAACCCCCTGAGCAACGACGATATCTACCCCGGCCGCTTCAATCTGGCGGGCTTCTTCCAGCGTCGTGGCGCAGGCCAGCAGGATGATGCCCGCCTGCTTCAATGCCTGAATCGCGGCGTTGTCGGGCAAGCCGAAGTGAAAGCTGACGATAGCGGGGCGCTCCTCCAGCAACATGGCCAGCATGGCCTGATCGGCGACAAAACTGGTGTAGATCTCCTGCAGTTGGGCCGGGGGTGTGGCATCGAACTCGGCAAAAACAGGGGCCAGAAACTGCAGCCACGCGGCCTCCCGCTCGCTGTCGGCGACAGCAGGTCGATGGCAGAACAGATTGACGTTAAAGGGTTTACTGGTGAGGGCCCGTGTCTGGCGAATCATTTCCTGTGCCTTATCAACACTGGATGCACCAACGGCGATGGAACCCAGAGCACCGGCATTGCTGACGGCAGCGGCCATCGCAGGTGTGGAAACACCCGCCATCGGTGCCTGAATAATGGGCAGCTCGGTATGCAAAATGGAGGTAAGGGAAGTCATAAGAGAACATTTCCAGTCAGGGCCGTCTGGCTGTTATTGGGTTTATGACGGCAGGATCAGGGCAGGGTTGGAGCAGGCGTTGCCCCCTTGCGAGTGATGTCTATGGTGTCAGGTGGGCGCGTTGCAAAGTCTGTTCTGCCATCAGAACCGCCAACCGGCTCAGGCGACGGGAGTAAAAGGAAAATGCCCTTTGTTCAGGATCTCGAAAAACACCCGCAGGATGTAAGGGTCGTGCTTGCTGCCGGCCTCTTTCTCCAGCTCTGACATGATCAGATGCACAGGGCGCTGGTTCTGATAGACCCGGCGGGTTGCCATGGCATCAAAACTGTCCACAATGCCGACGATGCGAGACAGATAGGGAATGTCTTCGCCACTGATCCGGTCCGGATAGCCCTCGCCATTGAAGTATTCATGATGGTGACGCACTGCCGAGGCGATCTGTCTGACCGCATCGATGTCGTCGCTGTACTCGGCACAGCCCAGAATGATGTATTCCCCCTTGGCCGTGTGCTGTTTCATCTGTTCGTATTCGTCTTCAGTCAGCTTGCCGGGCTTGAGCAAGACCTGATCGGGAATACCGATCTTGCCGACGTCGTGCAGGGCGGCAGACAGATTGAGCATTTGCAGGTCGTGGCTACTGAGGCCGCAGGCTTTGCCAACGGCCATCGCCAGCTCTCCCACCCGTTCGCCATGCTGCTCGGTGTAGAGGTCTCGCTGTTCAATGGCACGGCTGAGCCAGCGCGAGAAGTGCCTGATGTTTTCCATATCCGGTGCCTTTTAACTGCTAAGCGGGCGTATAAAGCGCAAGCTAGCCGAAGTTTGGCGGGGGGTAAAGCAGGGGTGATAAGGGAGCAGGCTGAATCAATGTGTTGGTTTGACCTCGCCACAGGGAAGCGACACCATAGGCGCTGCCTGTAAACAGGGATGAGGTGTGGGCGTAGTGGTGTTGCCAGTACAGGCACCACCAGTAAAAACAATAACGTTGAGCGGGGTGTTTCAGTTGTTTTCACCCGGCCAGAGGTCCCTGAAAAAGTGCATTTACTTCTGATCGAAGATGATCCGCTACTGGCCCAGTCCGTCGGTACCGCATTGCGTCAGCATGGCCATGTGGTCGATGCCTTCAGCTCGGCAGGTGAAGCGCTGCGCGCACTGGAAATGGGGCATTTCGATCTGGTGCTGCTGGATCTTGGCCTGCCCGATGGCGACGGCCTCAGTGTGCTGCAATTCATCCGTCGTGGGCAAAATGCCACGCCGGTGCTGATTCTGACCGCGCGCGACAGTCTGGAAGACCGGGTCAAAGGGCTGGATCTGGGCGCTGATGACTACCTGACCAAACCCTTTTCACTGGTCGAGCTGGAGGCCCGGGTGCGTGCGCTGCTGCGCCGCAGTCAGCAACGCCTCGACAACCATCTGCGCTTTGGCCGCATCCGGGTGGATGTGGAATCCGCCACCGCTTATGTCGATGAGCTGCCAATCGAGCTGCCGCGTCGCGAACTCACTCTGCTGGAATCCCTGCTGCTGCACGCCGGGCGGATTGTCCCGCGGGAAACCCTGGAACAACGTCTGTTCGGCTTTGAGGCGGTGGGAGCCAATGCGCTGGAGGTCTACGTCAGCCGCCTGCGCAAGCGGCTGGCCGACAGTGGCGTGGAAATCCGCACCATTCGTGGCCTCGGCTACCGTCTTGATGAGGCGCGTGGCTAGATGATGCGCTCCCTCAAGCGCAGTCTGGCACTGTGGTGGCTGGCCATCATGCTGATGCTCGGTGGCCTGATGCTGATCGAGGCCTGGAGCAGTGCCCACCGCTCTGCCGATCAGGCGCTGGATGGCCAGCTGGAGGCCGCCAGCCTGACCATTGCCGAGGCCATGCAGTGGTCAGACGGCATGCCGCTGATCGAAATCCCCGCTTCGGCACTGGAAGTGCTGGCCACGCGCTGGCAGGAGCGGGTGTTTTATGAACTGATCGGTGCTGACGGCCAGCTGATTACCCGTAACGCCGAACTGCCTGTAACGGCCAGACTCAAACGAGAGGTCAGCAAGGCGCCGGTGTATGTGGATGCCACCTACCACGGAGAAACCATTCGCCTGCATGGGCGGGAGGTCAGCTCAGCCGGATGGGACACACAGGAGCCAGTGCAGGTGTGGGTGGCGCACACCTGTATTGGCCGGGATGAGCTGGCCCGCACGCTGATTGAACGCACGCTGACCCGCATTCTGGCCACCATGCTGATGGCCGGTGTGATCCTGATTTTCGCCATGCGCGCCTGGATGATGCCGCTGCGGCGGCTGCGCTCGGCGTTGCGCGAGCGCGAGCTGGAGGATACCCGGCCGCTGCTGGTCGATGTACCGGAAGAAATGCATGAACTGACCGACACGCTCAACCATCTGCTGGGCCGTCAGCGTCAGCACCGTGACAGCCTGCTGCGCTTTATTGCCGATGCTTCGCACCAGCTGAAAACCCCGCTGGCCGGGTTGCGCAGTATTTCCGAGCTGTCACTCAAGAGCCCTGATCCGCGTGACTGGCAACAGGCACTGACGACTATTCAGGACGAAACTGACCGGACCAGCCGTCTGGCGACCCAGTTACTCAACCTGACACGGCTGCGTCATCAGGTCGATCTGGCCGATACCGACCGTATTGCGCTCGACCGGCTGCTGAAAACCACTGTGCTGGAGTGGGCGGAGCGGCAGGATGCGCGGGACCACGATATCGGCGTCGAGATTGTCGGCAGTGGCCCCTTTGTGGTCTGTGGTGAGGAGTGGGCGTTGCATGAGCTGATTAACAACCTGATCGACAATGCGCTGCGCTATACCCCGGCGGGAACGGTGATCACCCTTGGTCTGCGTCGCCTGAACCAGCAGCTGGAGCTGTTCATTGAAGACAACGGGCCGGGTGTCGGGGTGCCGGACCCGGCCAGCCTGATACGGCCGTTCGAGCGGGCCGGGCGGCAGGATACCTGTGGTTCCGGGCTGGGGCTGGCCATCGTCGCCTCCATCGCCGAGCGCCATCATGGCCAGCTGCAGTTGAGTCACTGTCAGCCCAGCGGCCTGCGGGTCAGCCTGCTGCTGGCCGTGGCTGAAAGCGGACACGGGGAGGAAGACCAATGACAGGCAGACACTGGCGCTGGGTATGGATGGCATGTGCGCTGCTGACAGCGCTTCCTGCGGCAGCCACCACCCTGATTGTGGAAGCGGCACTGGATCAGGATATTTTTGAGCCGGTACTGCGCGCCTTTCAGCAGGCCAATGCGGATATTCAGATCGACTACCGCGACCGTTCCACTATTGATGTTGAGCAGCGTGCGCGCGCCAGCGACGACCCACCCGATGTGGTGATCAGCTCAGCTATGCCCTGGCAGGTTGCCCTCAGTAATGACGGTCTGGCTCAGCCGCTGACCACGCCGGAGGCACAGCAGTGGCCGCAGTGGGCGAAGTGGCGCAATGAGGTGTTTGGCTTCACCTTCGAACCGATTGTGATTGCCTACCGGCTGGAGCTGGCAGCGGCCATGCCGCCTCCCAGTACCCATCGCGACCTGCTGGATATTCTCACTCATTACCGTCAGCAGCTGGATGGCAAGGTCGTCAGCTATTCGCCGTACTCCAGTGGTATCGGCGATATGCTGTTCCAGCAGGATGCCCGCTACACCCCGCGCATGTGGGATCTGGTCGCCGCCATGGGAGCAGCCAATACCGATTTTCGCGGCACTACGCGCAGCATGCTGGAAGGGCTGACTGCCGGTCGCTACTGGCTGGGCTATAACTTGCTCGGGTCGTATGCGCTGGTATGGGCGCAGCGGCACCCGGAAATCATCGTACAGGTGCCCAACGACTATTCGCTGGTGATGATGCGCACCGCGCTGATTCATCGCAATGCGCGCCATGTGGATGCCGCCCGGCGCTTCGTCAACTTTCTGCTTAGCAAGGAAGGGCAGTTTGTGATGGCGGGCGAGACGCCGCTGTTCAGCGTCCGCCCCGATGTGATCGGCCCCTATACTGCGCAGCGTCTGCGTGACGAAGTAGGGGATCATCTCTATCCCATTCCGGTGGATGCCACCCTGCTTGCCTTTGTCGATCCGCTACGCCGACAAAGTTTTCTGAAACGCTGGAACCGGGAGCTGAAGATCTTGCGGCAGCCAGCGGATTAAGCTTCCGGTGCCAAGCCGGTGCGGTTCACTGCGTTCACCACCCCTACGTTGGTTGTTCTCTATCTGGCGGTAGATACCATCTCTCCTAACTGCCCTCAAATCGCATCACGCGACTTGAGGGCAATATTCGTTTTGATGTTTCACCACACCAAAACAAATCTGTACCAGCTTGCGCATCGCCGCGCCTAGCGCCTGCATTTTACTCTTG
>NZ_LAPT01000069.1 GCF_003194385.1 Pokkaliibacter plantistimulans | reverse complement strand
TTTTACCTGATACAGATGTGCAGCGTGTGGCTGCCCTCTCTCAGGGAGAGAGGGACGTGTGTAGCGCCTGCGTGTCGGCTTAACAGGTCGTTGAAAATCTATCTGTGTTGCCGAATACCGCGTCAAAAACAGGCTCACAGCCAAAGGCTGAACGTGCTTTAGCACGGCCCCGAAGGGGCGAGCGGAGCGAGTCAAATGCTCATTTAGTTTACTAAACTCCGCTTTTTCGCCTGTTTCTTGTGCCCTCGGGGTATTTCCTTGTCTCGGCGGCCTCGACAACGTTTTTCAACAGCCTGTTAGGTCATGCTGCTGGTCGCAGCAGTTTGTTGTCTTACTCGTGTGGAATCACCAGCGAGCTGTCGACTTCGCTAAGGCGCGCCTGGAACAGGCTGCGGATGCGCTCCAGTGCTTCAGTGGTTTCGGCCTCAAAGCGCAGTACCAGTACCGGTGTGGTGTTGGATGCGCGGATCAGGCCCCAGCCATCAGGGAAGTCCACACGGACGCCGTCGATGGTGGACTTGTCGCCACCGGGGAAGTCCAGCTTCTGCAGGGCTTCGACGATGGTGAACTTGCCCTCATCCGTTACTTCGATGTTGATTTCAGGGGTGCTGACATCTTCAGGGAAGCGCTTGAACAGAGTGTCGGCATCGCAATCGGCGTTGGACAGGATTTCCAGCAGACGGCAGGCGCTGTAAAGGCCGTCATCGAAACCGTACCAGCGTTCCTTGAAGAAAATGTGGCCGCTCATTTCGCCTGCCAGCAGGGCGCCGCTTTCCTTCATCTTGGCCTTGATCAGCGAGTGACCGGTTTTCCACATCATCGGCTTGCCGCCAGCTTTGCTGATGGCCGGTGCCAGCAGACGCGAGCACTTCACGTCATAGATGATCTGCGCATCGGGGTTACGGCCACAGACGTCCTGAGCGAACAGCATCATCAGGCGGTCAGGGAAGACCACATGCCCTGCGTTGGTGATCACGCCAACGCGGTCGCCATCGCCATCGAAAGCCAGACCCAGATCCGCACCGTGCTCCTTGACCGCCTTGATGCAGTCCTGCAGGTTTTTCAGTTTGCCGGGATCAGGATGGTGGTTGGGGAAGTTACCGTCGATCTCGGTAAACAGCGGAATGATCTCGCAACCCAGCGCCTTGGCCAGACGGGGGCCCAGTTCACCGGTCACACCGTTACCGCAGTCGACCACCACTTTCATCGGCTTGGCCAGCTTCACATCACCGGTGATGCGGTTGACGTAGTCGTCATCGATGCTGACGGCACGGTAGCTGCCTTCACCCTGACTGAAGTCTTTTTCCGCGATGCGGCGGTACAGATCGGTGATCTGATCGCCAGACAGGGTTTCGCCCGCCAGTACGATCTTGAAGCCGTTGTAGTCAGCCGGATTGTGGCTGCCAGTGACCATCACGCCTGATGGGAAGCCCAGGTGATAGGTTGCAAAGTACAGGGTCGGCGTGGGGACCATGCCCACATCCACCACATCCTGACCGGCTGCACGCAGGCCATCCATCAGCGCGGTGCTGAGGCTGGGGCCAGACAGACGGCCATCACGGCCAACCACAACGGTCTTCTGACCACGGGCAGTGGCTTCGGAACCGATAGCCAGACCGATCTGATAGACGATGCTTTCGTTCAGGGTTGAACCCACCACTCCGCGTACGTCATAGGCGCGGAAGATGGACGGATCAACGGCTGCAAGGGGGGTGTACTGGCTCATCGCTTTTTCCTTTCCTTAGTCCTGGAATCCTGACTAGTTTTTTCTGGTTGAAGAGGTGTACGGCTATAAAACGTTGCTGGCATCTGTCCGGCGTCAGTAACTTGCTTACTGGCGCCCTGAATGGCCAAATCCGCCTTCGCCACGGGCAGTGGCATGAAACTCATCGACAATTTCCCACTGGGCCTGCACCACAGGGACCAGCACCATCTGGGCGATACGCTCGCCGGGCTCGATGACGAAGCTGGTCTGGCCACGGTTCCAGCAGGACACCATCAGCTGACCCTGATAATCCGAGTCGATCAGTCCCACCAGATTGCCGAGCACGATACCGTGCTTATGGCCAAGGCCGGAACGCGGCAGAATCATCGCCGCCAGACCGGGATCGGCGATGTAGATAGCCAGACCTGTAGGAATCAGCGTGGTCTGACCGGGCTCCAGTGTCTGTGGGGCGTCCAGCAGTGCGCGCAGATCAAGGCCCGCTGAGCCATCAGTGGCGTAGCTGGGCAGGGGGAATTCGTTACCGATGCGCGGGTCGAGAATTTTTACTTGGAGATTCTGCTTCATGCCTGTCTGTTTCGGTTTGCGTTGAATAACAGTATGGGCTGCCTGAGCAGCCCGAATTTACTGGCTGGTGACAGCCAGTACGTCCGTCGCCTCAATGGTTTCGCCGGCCGGTGTGGCCGGGTCATAGTAGGCGGCGGCCAGGTGTTCAATCAGTTTGCGTGCCAGTTCGTGTTTGCTGGCGCGCGGCAGGGTCAGCACGTGGTGCGGTCTGACCAGGGTGACGGCATTGTCGTCGCTGTTGAAACCTATGCCTTCGGCAGACACATCATTGGCGATAATCATGTCGAGTTTTTTACGCGCCAGCTTGTCCTGCGCATATTCGATGACATCACGGGTTTCGGCGGCAAAGCCGACGGTAAAGGGGCGCAGGTCCGGTGTCAGGGCGGCGACGGTCGCCACGATATCGGGGTTCTTGATCAGCGACAGGGCCAGACTGTCCTTGCCGCTCTGCTTCTTGATCTTGTGCTCGGCCACCTCGGCTGCGCGGTAATCGGCCACGGCCGCCGCGGCGATAAAAATGTCGCAGTGCTGGATACCATCAAGACTGGCACTGAGCATCTGTTCGGCCGATTCGACATTGACACGTTCCACTCCCACCGGCGTGGGCAGACTGACCGGGCCGCAGATCAGCCGCACCTGCGCGCCAGCTTCACTGGCTGCCTGAGCCAGCGCGAAACCCATCTTGCCGGAGGAGTGATTACTGATGAAACGCACCGGGTCCAGCGCCTCACGGGTGGGGCCGGCAGTGATCCAGACGGTTTTGCCCTGCAGTGACTGACTGGTCGGGCGACGATGATGGGACTGCAACTGGGCGACGATGGCCTGCGGCTCCAGCATGCGGCCGGGGCCGACATCACCACAGGCCTGACTGCCGCTGTCGGGGCCGAGCAGATGCCAGCCGATACTGCTGAGATAGTGGGCATTACGCTGGGTGCGCGGATCACGCCACATGGCCTGATTCATGGCCGGAGCCAGATAGATCGGCACTTCGGTAGCCAGCGTCAGGGTGGTCAGCAGGTCATCACCAAAGCCTGCGGCAAAGCGCGCCATGATGTCGGCGGTGGCCGGTGCTACCAGCACCAGATCGGCCCATTTGGCCAGCTCAATGTGGCCCATACCGGCTTCCGCCTGTTCATCCAGCAGGTGCTGGTACACCGGGTTGCCGGACAATGCCTGAAAGGTCAGCGGTGTGACAAACTCAGCCCCACCGCGGGTCAGCACCACTCTGACCTGCGCCCCGGCCTTGACCAGCAGTCGGGTCAGTTCGGCGCTTTTGTAGGCAGCAATGCCACCACTGACACCAAGCAGAATATGTTTGCCTTGCAGGGATAAATCCACCATCACAATCCTGGCTGTACTCACTGTGCAATTGGCCTGACACCATATCACAAACCACCTGCAGTTTGAGCCGTCCTCGGCCACCGCTGCTGCAATATCACCTGAGTTGATCTGCGCCATCGGCGAGATGAATTTTAATCAGGTTGCTGCTGTCGCTAGAATGCCCGTCCCGTAGTCGTCGCAACCGTCTTGCCGTGCCCTTGCTGAGGCATCAGAGCGTGCGGCGTTTGACCGCATAAGTGTTGGCAGTCTATGAAAGTCGTCGTTTCCCACACCCTGAAATCCCTGCTTGCTGGCAGTGGCGCTGCACTCGGCATCGCTGCGCTGGTGGCTCTTGATCACTGGCTCAACTGGGTATTGCTGATGGTGCCGTTTGGCGCCAGCTGTGTTTTGTTGTTCGCGGTGCCGTCCAGCCCGTTGTCACGGCCACAGAACGTGATTGGCGGACATGTACTGACGGCCTGTATCGGTGTGGTCATCGCCCACCTGGGCTGGCCGCTGGAATACGCCCTGCCAATGGCTGCCGGTGCCGGTGTGGCGGCCATGATGGCATTGCAGGTAGTGCATCCACCGGCTGGCGCGAACCCACTGCTGGTGCTGTTTTCCGGTATGAGCTGGCCCTTCGTCTGGCATACGGTGCTACCGGGCAGTGTGCTGCTGGTTGTGCTGGCCTGGGCCTATCATCATCTGGCCGGCCATCGTCTCAGGACGACCGCGTAACGTCTCAGGACGACCGCGTAACGTCTCAGGATTACCGCATAGCTATGGATTTTCGCGGCTGCCCTTTACTCAGTGGCAGCGGCCCGGCTAAATAGGACGCCTGCGCGGGCAAGGAGCCGGTGCAGCATGCACAGGGAGCAGGACAGGATGTCTATTCGTGACTGGCCCGCGGAACAGCGGCCAAGAGAAAAACTGTTGAACAAGGGAGCGGCCTCCCTCACCGATGCCGAGCTGCTGGCGATCTTCCTGCGTACCGGCGTGGCCGGGCAGAGTGCGGTGGAAATGGCGCAGCAGCTGTTACAACGCTTCGGCAGCCTGCGTGCCCTGCTGCAGGCGGATCTGCAGGAATTCTGTCAGGCTCATGGTCTGGGCAGTGCCAAATACGCCCAGCTGCAGGCGGTGCTGGAAATGGGTCGTCGTCATCTGACCGAAGAGCTGCGCCGTGAGCAGAGCTTCACCTCCCCCGATGCGGTAAAGAACTATCTGCTGGCTCATTTGCGCGATCAGCAGCGCGAAGTCTTCGCCTGCCTCTATCTCGACAGCCAGCACCGGCTGATTCATTACGAGCCGCTGTTTCTGGGCAGCATCGACAGCGCTTCGGTGCATCCGCGGGAAGTGGTCAAGGCCGCCTTGCGTCACAATGCCGCCGCCCTGATCGTGGCCCACAATCACCCCTCCGGTATTGCCGAGCCCAGCCGCGCCGACGAGCTGATTACCCAGCGCCTGAAAGAGGCACTGGCGCTGGTGGAAATACGCCTGCTGGATCACTTCGTCGTCGGTGCCGGACAGGTGGTGTCTCTGGCTGAGCGAGGCTTTTGCTGAGCGCAGCAAGTGGGTGGTTGTCGTGCACGATCAGTGCACATTGCGGTGCATGAACATGGTCACAGAGATCATGTTCATGTTGCGATGCAGCGACGGCGACATCGCGATGCAGCACCTGTATCGATCATCAGCGTAGCCCCACCCATTGCTGCCAACATCCCGCATTTTCTTGCCACTTTGCTGATTCTGTCTGCGCGCAGGTGTGATCTGAACCAAGCTTAGACGGTCACTGTTCGTCTGCGGCTGTCGCGCTGGTAGTTGAGCGATTTGAATCTTCATGTCGCGCTGCAGTAAATATTTTCAGCATTGAATCGAAGCGTCCTCCCTGCGAGGTCTTTTCACGCTGCTATCTTTATTGACGATTGGTTGACATTTTTTGCAACGGAATGACATAGAGGCAACGGTTCTGGTCGCTGTGTTCCATCTCCAACCGCACGACGCATCTGCATCCCACATGCAAGGAGACGTCAATGAAGCGTTTTTACCATTCTGTCAGCGGCTCTCGGCGACTGCTGCTGGGTCTGAGCCTGATGGGGCTGCTGCCCTGGCAGTCGGGACAGGCAGCAGACCCGCTGGATGCCCTGCGCAGCCTGCTGGCTCACGGCAATACGACCCAGGCCTGGTTTGTCGCCCGCCAGTTCCGCGGCGAGTGGGAGGGCGATCCGCAGTTCGATCAGCTTTATGCGCAGGCGGCACTGGCCAGTGGCCAGACCGGGGAGGCGTTGTTTGCGCTGGAGCGGGCGCAGCAAAGTGATGACAGTGCTGAGGTCCACTGGTTGCTGGCGCAAACCTATCTGGCCATGGAGCAACAGGATCCGGCCAAGAAGGAGCTGTATCTGGTGCTCAGTCGCCATCCTTCACCGGGGCTGGCCGCCGAAGCCCGCAAACGTCTGCGCGAGCTGGGTATCGGGGGGCGGCAGGAAGGCCTGCGGGGCTATGTTGAGGCTTTTATCGGGCATGATTCCAACGCGACCCAGGGGCCGTATCAGCAGCCCTCGCTGGCTGTGATCAATGCCAGTGATCTGGAGGAAAGTGACGGTTACTTCGGGCTGGCAGCGGGCGGGCGCTATGACCATCCGTTGTCCGACAGCCAGACCCTGTTTGCTGACGGCCGGGCGGAGAACCTCAGTTACTTTGATCGTACCGATCAGGATACTTTCAAACTCAACCTCAATCTGGGCAGTCGCTGGGACTATGAGCGGCAACACTGGAAAGTTACCCTGCAGTCCGGCCATGAACGGCTGGATGGCGACAACGCCCTGACCCGCGTCGGCGTCACCGGCGAATGGGGATATCAGAGTACGGCGCAGCTGCGCCTGGGCACCTTTGTCGGGGTGCATGATCTCAACTATGAGCTGGATGATCGTGACAGCGTGCAATGGCTGGGCGGGGTCAATCTGGTGTTCAGCGGGCCGACCGAGCAGTCGGCCACCTGGTTTGCCGGTACCTACTACGGTCGGGATGAGGCAGATAACGACAGCGAAGAGGCGCACAACAATACCGACCGGCGCTTTATCGGCGCTCAGGCCGGGGTGGTGGTGCCTCTGCTCGAGCAGCTCGACACGGTCGTGTCTGTGCATTACCTCAACAGCCGCTATGACGGTACCAACAGCATCTACAACGAACGCCGCGAGGATGACTACAGCGCCTTCAATATCGATCTGCGCTGGCACTTCAACAAGGCCTGGAGCTGGACCGGCGGTTATCGCCTGATCCGCAATGACTCCAACATCGAATACTACGACTACACCCGTCATCTGATTCAGACAGGAGTGCGCTATGACTTCCGCTAAGCATGGGGCGCGCCCCGTCATGACAGCGCGGAGCCGACAGGCCGCAGGATGGGCGCTGCGGGGAATGGCTCTGGCCAGTGCCATGGCGCTGATCAGTGCTGTATCGCCGGTCGTGGCCGCCGACAGTGTCGGTAAGGTGCTGCTCAGTACCGGCCAGACGCAGGCGCGAGCCGCCGATGGCACCGTGCGGCCCCTGGCCCGCCGCGATGCTGTGGTGGCTGACGATACCCTGGAAACCGCTGCCGACAGCCAGCTACAGGTGCGGATGATCGATAACGCCATTATCGCCCTGACGCCGGAGTCGGTGTTTCAGCTCAAGACCTACCAGTTCAATGCCCAGCGTCCGCAGGACGGGCAAGCCTTTATGGAGCTGGTGAAGGGCGGCATGCGCACCCTGTCCGGCCAGATTGGCAAGAGCGATCCGGCCAGCTACCAGCTGGAGACGCCGGTGGCGTCCATCGGTATTCGCGGTACCCACTATCAGCTGCTGTACTGCGATCTGCGTTGCGCGCGGGATTTCAACAGTCAGGAAGGGCTGGCGGGGGGCGTCTACTCCGGTGCCATTGGGATACGCCCGCACGGCGCCAACAGCCAGGAGCAGGTGGTTAGCAGTCCGCACTTTTTCTTTATTGACCGCCACACTGGCCGCCTGACCCTACTCGATGCACCACCGCCGATGCTGCGCGGGCTGGTGCCTGCGGGCGATGTCAGCGCGGAAGTGCAGCGCATGTTGGATACCGGCGTACTGCCGGTGCGCGGTGATCATCTCAGTCAGCCCGAGGTGCTGTCGAAGGAGCCCTGTGATCGTTGTAACAGCTCTGGCAATACCAACACGTCCTCAAGCGAAACATCGGTAGCGGACTGATCGGGCCACGCAGCGAAGAATAGATGTAGCGAAAAATAGATGTAGCGAAAAATAGAGGCGGTAACGGCAGGTGGCCTTCTACCTGCCCGCAGGAGTGAGTTGTCCCTGCGCAGACGATTTTTTGCCAAGGTGTGCAGACAGGCACCGGCATTCAGGCACGAGTAAAGGAATCAGTCATGAAACTCACTCCCCTTGCCGCAATCCTTTGCGGCAGTGCGTTGTCTACCTGCGCCCTGGCGGCGTCGACCTTCGATATGGTGGTGGCCATCGACGAATCGGGCTCCATGTCCGGTGAGCAGGACTTTATCGGCAGCTATATCAAGAACATCGACCAGCTGCTCAATGATCAGGGGGTCACCCTCAACCAGTTCGGCCTGATGGGATTCGGCGGCAGCCCTTACGACACAGCCACCGCCAATGAGGGCGGCCGGGAAACCACCTCCTCTGCGCTGTATCACTACTTCACGCTGGATACTGCCAGCGGTGCTAATTTCGGTACCTCGACCGAGCTGGATACGGCGACCGCGCAGCTGGCCGTATCGGGCGGTACCGAAGACGGCTACCGCGCTATCGACTATATCTATCGCAACTACGAATTCCGCGCTAATGCCGGTTCCTCCATTCTGCTGATCACAGATGAAGACCGTGATGATGATTCGGCTGATCTGACCCCGACGGTCGACAAGGCCGCCATCGTCAATCAGCTGACCACCAACAAGACCGTGCTGCACGTGGTGGTCAGCCAGCACTTCACCGACAAGAACGGTAACACCGCCATCGCCGTGGTGGGGGCTGATCCTGACACCGGCTATGCCTATGTGGAGGACAGCAACGGGGTGATCTCCAAGGTGCAGGGCTACATTCTGGTACCTACCTTTGACACTACCCAGGCGGATTACACCGAGATTGCCCTGAGTTCAGGGGGTACGGCGATGGATATCGAGCAGCTGCGCAGTGTCTATCTCGATCCGACGGCGCTGGCTGCCCTGTCCGCGGAGTTTGCCGCACTGATTGCGCAGATTGCCTCGGAGCAGCCGTCACTGGTCGGCATTGACTGCGACTCGGCGTCGGGCGCTGCAGCACAGGCCTGTGCGGTGCTGATCGTGACTGATTGCGAACCCCTGCAGGAAGTTGCTTCCAGTCTGGCGGAAAGCACCGACCCCGATGTGCTGCGCAGTCGTTTGCGTCGTCTGACACCGGTCAATAATGGCCAGTTGACCACTTCATCGATGCAGAGTGTGCAGGCTGTCCGGCGCTTGTTGAGCCTGCGTTTAGGGCAGAAGCGCATGGGCTTAAATGGTGTGGGGCTGGTGGGTGTGGGCGGCAGTGAGTTGCAGCTGGGCGGGGGAACAGGCAGCAGTGGCGGGGCCGCCTCGGCGGATGCGTCTGACTCCGGCATGTTTATTCAGGGCATTTATTCCCATGCCAAACAGGGGGCCAGTGGCAATGCCGATGGCTATAAGAGTGACAACTACAGTCTGGTGCTGGGCTTTGACCGTTATGTCAGCAGCCGGACGCAGGTCGGTGCCGCCTTTGGTTATTCCAATGCTGATGCCAGCGTCGATAACGGTGACGGCTCCAATGCCGACACCTACAGCCTGATGGCCTACTCCTCCTACGAGATGATTCCGGCGCTGTTTCTGGAAACGGTGATCGGCTACAGCAACATCAAGTACGACACCAGCCGCAATACCGGGTTCGGGGTGGCCAATGGTGATACCCACGGCGACCTGTGGTCGGCATCGGTTGGTGTCAGCAAGGATCTGGTGTACGGCAAATGGGGGCTGCAACCCTTCGTCCGGCTCGATTATTCCCATCTGAAAATCAAGGGTTATACCGAATCCGGCAGCTCGGCCGATCTCAGTGTCAGCAGCCAGAGTACCGACTCGGTGCTGTCAGAAGTGGGCAGCCGTATTCTCTATACCTTCAACCCCACCACGCAGGGCGAACTGTATCTGGCCTGGGAGCATGAGTTTAACGACGGTGGTCGCTCCGTCTCGGCGGTGTTCGCCGGTGATCCGTCGCAGGTGCTGAAGACAGATATTGCGGGTAATCCCAGTGACTATGCCCGCATCGGCGTCGGGGTGCGTAAGGATTTCAACGCCAACAGTAACCTGACCGTCAGAATCGAAGGCTTGTACGGCAACGATGACTATCGCGAGCATTCACTGCAGCTGCGCTATAACTATCAGTTTTAGTCACTGCGATCAGTATTCGTCACGGCGATCAGATCTAGCCGCAGCGATCAGTATTCGTCATGGCGATCAGGTCGGGCTGGGCTTATCACTTCTTCATTCCGGGCAGGGAGGGCAGCAGCGCGTTGACAACAGGGATGAGCAGGTTGCTGCTGGTGCTGGGGTGTCTGCTCGGCCTCACTGGCTGTGCCAGTCTGGCTGAACAGGCAAAACAGCGAGCCATTGCCGGCGGGTTGCGCAGTGAAGTGCTCACTGCCATCCCCTTTCATTTGCAGAGTTTTCAGCGCACGCCACGTGATCCGGCGGTACTGCATATCTATATCGAGGGCGATGGGCGACCCTGGCTGGCCCATGGTCGTTATGTGTCCGCCGACCCGACCCCTGATCGCACTCCCGCGCTGGACTGGTTACTGCAGGATAAGGACGGTGCGCTGTATTTGGGGCGTCCCTGTTATTTCAATACCGATGCCAGCCCGCCTTGCTCTGCCCGTCTGTGGACACTGGGGCGGTACAGCGAAGAGGTCGTGGCGAGCATGGCTGTGGCGCTGCAAGGCTGGCTGGCACAGCAGCCTGTGCCGCCGCGGCAGGTCAAGCTGGTGGGTTATTCCGGTGGTGGGGTGCTGGCGGTGCTGGTGGCGGAGAGGGTGTCCGCGGTGACGTCAGTGCTGGCCATTGCGGCACCGCTGGATATTGATGCCTGGAGTCGCGCCCATGGCTATTCACTGCTGACTGATTCGATCAACCCGGCCACGCAGCGGCAGTGGCGGGACGGCGTCAGACGCCAGTTAGTGCTGGGGCAGCGGGATGATAACGTACCGCTGGCCACGCTGACATCGGCGCTGGCCGCGATACCTATTGAGCTGACGGTGATCCCCGGGGAGGATCACCACTGCTGCCGCTGGTCGGTACTGCAGCAGTGGCTGGTCAGGGAGTGATGGTGCCTCGGCTCCTGAAGAGAAGCTTAGCAGGCTGTTGAAAAACGTTATCGAGGCAGCCGAGACAAGGAAAAAACAGGCGAAAAAGCGGAGTTTAGTGAACTAAATGAGCATTTGACTCGCTCCGCTCGCCCCTTCGGGGCCGTGCTAAAGCACGTTCAGCCTTTGGCTGTGAGCCTGTTTTTGACGCGGTATTCGGCAACGCAGATAGATTTTCAACGACCTGTTAAAACGCATCGCTACCGGACTACTCCAGCAACAATAAACCCTCTGGCAGGATGGCCTGA
>NZ_LAPT01000068.1 GCF_003194385.1 Pokkaliibacter plantistimulans | reverse complement strand
AGATAGATTTTCAACAACCTGTTAGCGCTGGTCGCGCCACACACTCAGGCAGCGTGCGCACGACCCGCATCAGAACGACAGGCTGATACCGACCAGTCCATAGGTCGTGGCAGTCCGTTCACCATGATGGCGCGCCAGATCCGCTGTTTTGCCGTACATTTGCTCCCAGTGCACCCCGATATAGGGGGCAATATCGGGTGTCACCGCATAACGCAGCCGCAATCCCAGCTCGGAGCGGGTCACGCCTGCTCCTTCATCTATGGCCAGATCATCATCGGCCGCAGCGTTGATCTCCAGCGCCGGCTGCAGGCTGAGTCGGGAGGTGATAGCCAGATCATGGGCCAGCTCCAGCCGTGCACTCAACCGCCCCTGATCACTGACATACAGATCAGCATTGGTTTCGATCCAGTAAGGCGCCAGCCCGTCCACGCCGATCACCGCGTAGCTGCGTGTCGGTGACGGCCGCTGGTCCTGCCTGATGCCGGTGTGCAGATTGAAGAACTCGCTGACCATGTGCTGCCACAGCAGCTGATTTTCTGCCTTTTCAGTCGCTCCGCCACTGAGCTGCTCGCCCTTGCTGCGCCACAGGAAGGCATTGCTATCATTACCGATACGCAGTGCCCCTTCCCAGGCCAGCACATCACTGCCCGCACCTGCACGCCATTCAAGACGGTCCAGCGTCAGAGTGGGTATCACCATCGAGTCCATCTTGTCGTCATGAGCATAAGCCTGACTGCTCAGCAGACCCGCCAGCAGCAGCGATAACAGCACTGGCCGTGAAAGCGGCTGGCACGATTCCGTTTGTCGATTAATGCGCATGCTGCTCGCCTCCTGCGGCCATGGTGGCGTCAGCGCCATTCGCTGAATTGGGATTGCCTGAAGATGAAGAGGCACCGGCAGCACTGGCTGGCCGGTCGACCACGATCTTGCGGAACATCCCCGCTGCCATGTGGTACATCAGGTGACAGTGGAAGGCCCACTCACCCACCGCATCGACGGGAATATCGACAGTCATGCTGGTGCCGGGTGCAACGTTGACAATGTGCTTGAGCGGGTTAAACGCGCCTTTGCCCTGATCCAGCTGCATCCACATGCCATGCAGGTGCATGGGGTGCATCATCATGGTGTCGTTGACGAAGCGAATACGCACCCGTTCACCGAGGGTCAGATGCATGGGCTCGGCATCGCTGTATTTGACGCCGTTGATCGACCAGATATAGCGCTCCATGTTGCCGGTCAGACGCAGCTCAATTTCGCGATCAGGCTTGCGATAGTCCTTGTAGGGCTGCAACGCGGTGAGGTCGCCATAGACCAGAAAAATTCCTCCGTCTGCGGCTTTGGGCTCCAGCCCGCTGCCGGGCGCATAGTCGGAGCGGCGTGTTGTCACCGCTGCAGATGAAGAAGGCATTTGCCCGTGGTCCATTTTTGAATGATCCATCTGCGAATGGTCCATCGCTGCCATATCACCGCTCATGGGCATCGTTGCAGGAGCCTTCTGCGAATGATCCATCTGCGAATGATCCATTTTCGAGTGGTCCATACCGGCCATATCGCCGTTCATGGGCATCGCTGCAGGAGCCATCTGCGAATGGTCCATTTTCGAGTGGTCCATACCGGCCATATCGCCGTTCATGGGCATCGCTGCAGGAGCCATCTGCGAATGATCCATTTTTGAGTGATCCATCCCGGCCATATTGGCGCTCATGGACATCTTCGAATGGTCCATTCCCGCGTGATCCATACCACCATGCGCCATGCCCATATCAGCCATAGTCAGCACCGGCACCGGGCTGAGCGGTGGCACCGCTGCCGTCATTCCCTGCTGTGGCGCCAGGGTGGCGCGTGCATAGCCACTGCGGCTGACCGTCTGGGCGAACAGGGTATAGGCCCGGTTGTCCTGCGGCTCGACGATAACGTCATAGGTTTCAGCGACCGCCATGCGGAACTCATCCACGCTGACGGGCTGCACGTTATTGCCATCCGCCTGCACCACCGTCATTTTCAGGCCGGGAATGCGCACATCGAAGTAGCTCATCGCCGAGCCATTGATAAAGCGCAGCCGCACCCGCTCACCGGGCTTGAACAGGGCCGTCCAGTTTTCCGCGGCAGATTTGCCATTGATCAGATAGGTATAACCACTGCTGACATCCGAAATGTCCGAATCCATCATCCGCATCTGCCCCCAGGCCAGACGATTGTCCAGCGCACGGGAGAAGCCCTGCTGCTTCGCCTGATCAAGGAAGTCGCCCACCGTAACCGGCCGGTTGTTGTAGTAATCGCTCTTGCGTTTGAGGTTGCGATAGATGGTCGCGCCCTTGTCCTGCCCCCAGTCGGAGAGCATGACGACATAGTCCCGGTCCGCCTGCACCGGGTCTTTACCGGCAGGCTCGATGATCAGCGGGCCATACACGCCGTCCTGCTCCTGAAAGCCGGAGTGACTGTGATACCAGTAGGTGCCCGCCTGACGGATGGGAAAGTGATAGGTAAAGGTCTGACCGGGCTTGATCGGTTTGAAGCCACTGAAGCCGGGCACACCATCCTGATTGGCGGGCACCAGCAGGCCGTGCCAGTGCAGCGAAGTGTCTTCCTTGAGGCGGTTGGTCACGTTGATCATCACCTGCTCGCCTTCCCGAAAGCGCAGGGTCGGGCCGGGCACACTGCCATTGATGGTCAGTGCCTGCTGCGACTGGCCAGCGATGTCCAGCGTGCGCTGATCGATCACCAGATTGTAGGTATCACCCCAGCCAGTCGCTGGCGTCAGCAGCACCCAGGCCAGCACGGCCACGCCAGGCGCACTCAGCCAGCGTTGCATCCAGGTCAAGGAAGCCATTATTCACTCCTGTATTGATAGCTGCTGCCCAGCTTACGCCGCCGACCTTGCCCGTCGCTGACGCCAACATTACATTTCTGTCAGCTTTGCCCTGCTGCCCTGTGCCACAGGCATAATGACCACCTCACACGCGGCCCGAACACACAACACCATGCGCCTACTGATTATTGAAGATGAACAGCGTATTGCCACCTATCTGCAGCAGGGGCTGGTCGAGGCGGGCTTCAGCGTCAGCCTCGCCAGCACCGCGGCAGACGGGCTGCAACAGGCACTGAGCGATGAGCCGGACCTGATCGTGCTGGATGTTATGCTGCCCGATCTCAGTGGCTGGGAAGTATTGCGTACCCTGCGTGCCGCAGGCCGTGTTCTGCCGGTCCTGTTCCTGACCGCCCGTGACAGTGTCGAGGACCGGGTACGCGGGCTGGAGCTGGGCGCCGATGACTACCTGATCAAACCTTTCGCCTTCACTGAGCTGCTGGCCCGTATCCGTACCCTGCTGCGGCGGGGTCAGCCCCAGCAGGTGATGACGCATCTGCAGGTTGCGGATCTGGAAATGGATCTGCTCAAACGCCGGGTCAGCCGTGCCGGGCAACGGATCAATCTGACCGCCCGTGAATTTGCCCTGCTGGAGCTGCTGATGCGCCGGCAGGGGGAAATCTTTTCCAAGGCGCTGATTGCCTCGCAGATCTGGGACATGAACTTCGACAGCGACACCAATGTGGTGGAGGTGGCCATCCGCCGCCTGCGCGCCAAGATCGACGACCCCTTTGAGGTCAAACTGATCCACACCGCACGGGGTATGGGCTACCGACTGGAGTGGACCGAGTGAGAAGCCATTCCCTCACGGCCCGCCTGAGCCTGATGTTCATGCTGGCGGTCGGCAGCGTCCTGCTGCTGGCCGGGCTGGCGTTCAATCTGGCCAGCCACCACCATTTCATCCAGCTGGATCAGGACGATCTGCAGCAAAAACACCATGCTGTCGTCACACTGCTGCAGAACCTGCGCGCCGACACCCCGCTCAGTGTCCTGCAGGAAGAGCTGAGCCTGTTACTGGGTGAGCACGGCGATATTCAGGCGCGGCTGTGGCAAGGCCCGACCCTGATCTGGAGCTCATCGCACATGCCTGAGATCGGCCATGCCCTGCCTGCGACCGATGAGTTATGGGACTGGCAGCAGGGTGACGAACAATACCGCGGACTGGTCAGCCAGATCGTCAGCCCCGGCTTCAGCGCGCCCTGGCAGCTGCAACTGCTGAAGAACGTCACCGTGCACGAGCACTTCTTCCAGCAGTTTCGCACGGGCCTGTGGCTCGGGTTGCTCGGCTGCCTGCTGCTCAGTGGTCTGCTGGGCTGGTGGGTTGTACGCCGTGGCCTGCGCCCGCTGCGTGAGCTGACCGCTGTCGCCGAGGCCGTTTCTGCCAGCCGGCTCAATCAGGCCCTCGATGAAACAGCGATGCCGGAAGAACTGCGCCCGCTGGCAGCGGCCTTCAATGCCATGCTGGCCCGTCTTGATGACGACTTTGCCCGGCTCTCCAGCTACAGCGCCGAAATCGCCCATGAACTGCGTACGCCCGTTACCGCGATGCAGACCCGCACCGAGGTGATTCTCGCCCGTCCGCGCTCTGCGGATGATTATGCCGAGGCGCTGTATGCCAGTCTGGAAGGGCTGGAGCAGATTCGCCGCCTGATCGACGACATGCTGTTTCTGGCCAGGGCCGACAATCAGCTGCAGGCCTTCGCCCGCGAGCCGGTCGCACTGCACACTCTGGCGCGCCAGCTGCTGGATTATTACGACATTGTCGCCGACGAGCAGCATATCCGCCTGCAGCTTGAGGGTCAGGCCACACTGCTGGGCGATGCGCCAATGCTGCGCCGCGCCCTCGGCAATCTGATCTCCAATGCGCTGCGCTATACCCCGGCCGGTGGCTGCATCACCCTCTCGCTGGAACAGCAGCCGCAGCACGTCACCGTCCGCGTCAGCAATGAGGGCGAACCGATTGCTGCCGAGCTGCTGCCACGCCTGTTTCAGCGTTTCGTACGCGGTCAGCCCGGCACCGACACCAGCGACCATCACCACGCCGGGCTGGGGCTGGCCATCACCCGCGCCATTGTCGAAGCGCAGGGCGGACAGATTTCCTGCCAGTCAGACCGGCAAGGTACGCACTTTATTCTATGCTTTCCTGACAGCGGAGCTGGCAATTGACGCTACCGCCTGAGAACGTGTTGACGATCTCACCAACCCGAGCCAGACAAGGCGAAAAGTGCTGAGGAAGCAGAGTCTAGCTGCCCGGAATGAGCATTTCAGGGGGCTTTTCAACGCCGTGTGGCCGATGCAGAGCCGATCGTGAACAGGTTCCTGGTGGTAAACAGCGGCCATAGTTGTATCTGCTTACCTTGCGATTACAATGTGCACAGTCAAAACAGGGGAATGAGGCTCCATGATTATTCAGCCCAAGATTCGTGGCTTTATCTGCACCAACGCGCACCCCGTGGGCTGTGCAGCTAACGTTCAGCAACAGATCGACTATGTGAAGGCTCAGGCGCCCTTCGGCGAAGGCCCCAAAAACGTTCTGGTGCTGGGTTGCTCCACCGGCTACGGTCTGGCCTCCCGCATCGTGTCTGCCTTCGGTTATGGCGCTAATACACTGGGTGTCTGCTTCGAGAAAGAACCCAGCGAGCGCAAGACCGCCACGGCAGGCTGGTACAACACCGCGGCGTTTCATCAGCAGGCCAAAGATGCCGGTCTGTATGCCCGGACCCTGAACGGCGACGCCTTCTCCAATGAGATCAAGGCCGAAGTTATCAACGCCATCAAACAGGACATGGGTAAAGTCGACCTGATCATCTACAGTCTGGCATCACCCCGCCGTACCGATCCCACCAGCGGCGAGACCTTCAAGTCCGTACTGAAGCCTGTCGGTCAGGCCTACACCACCAAGACCTACGACACCGACAAGGATCTGGTACACGACATTTCTCTGGAACCCGCCAGCGAAGAAGAAATCCAGCACACCATCAAAGTCATGGGCGGAGAAGACTGGGAGCTGTGGATCAAGGCGCTGGCCGATGCCGACCTGCTGGCAGATGGCTGCCGCACCACCGCTTACACCTACATCGGCAAGGAACTGACCTGGCCTATCTATGGCCATGCCACCATCGGTAAGGCCAAGGAAGACCTGGACCGCGCCGCTGCCGAACTGAACAGCAGCTATGCCGACAAACAGCTGAAAGCCTATGTATCTTCGCTGAAAGCGCTGGTCACCCAGGCCAGCTCGGCCATTCCGGTGATGCCGCTGTATATCTCCCTGATCTACAAGGTGATGAAGGAGGAAGGTACGCACGAAGGCTGTATCGAACAGATCAATGGCCTGTTCCGGCAGAAGCTGTTTGACGCCGCGCCTGAGCTGGACGAAGCCAAGCGTCTGCGCATGGATGGCAAGGAAACCAACGACGCTACTCAGGCCAAGATCAAGGCCCTGTGGCAGCAGGTCACTCAGGAAAACTTCCACCAGCTGAGCGACTACGCTGGCTACCATCAGGAGTTCCTGCACCTGTTCGGTTTCGGTTTTGCCGGTGTGGATTATGACGCCGACGTCAACCCGCTGGTCGAATGGTAAGCCGTCACTGGCACCCTGACCCACGCTGACAAGATGCTCTGAGCAACCCGGCCACTGTGCCGGGTTTCTTTTTGTCCCTCTGCCCCGCCACCGCGCCTCACTGCATTGCACTGACCACCACAGCCGCACGGCCTTAATCCGCATTGGCGGGGAAGTGGCTATATTTAACCGGGTAACTCGACTTCGCTTTCGCACATTCCATGCTATTTTTTCCCTCAGATTGTGACCATGAGCACAGCAGCAGATGATGGACTCACTTCGCACAGCGACCGCTGCCAGCAGAAGCTGCTCAGGGAATGCGGCTGCGATCCGGCTTAGGGTTATCTGATCACTCATCCTGTCGAGGCATTGCAGTATGAGCAGTTGTTGCAGCAAGGTTAGCAGGTGGTGAGAATCGATTGTCGCTGTCGAAGATGGCGTCAATAACACGTCTTACCAGCCTGTAACGCTCATTCAGAACCGAGGAGGAACGTCATGGATCTCGAAAAAGACATCATTACCGTCAGGCCACAGGAAACCATCGATACTATTCAGCGCCTGCCCAACTTTGTCGGCATCTCCGAAGCCACGGCGGGTTCCAGCGGTATTTCCATGAACATTGTGGTGATTCCGGCAGGCGCCAAAGCCGAACCGCACTATCACAAGGGGTATGAAACAGCGATCTATCTGCTCAAGGGCAGTGTGGAAACCTTCTACGGTGAAAACCTGAAAAAATCCGTGGTCAATCATCAGGGCGACTTTATCTTCATCCCGGCGGGCGTTCCCCATCAGCCCGTCAATCTCAGCACCACCGAAGCCGCCATGGCACTGGTGGCGCGTAACGATGCCAATGAGCAGGAAAGCGTACAGGTCTACCACCCCGAACAGGGCTGATCGGCAATCTCCATCGCCTTGTCAGGCGTGAAAACAACCTCAGGAAAACTCCTTCAGGGCTAGAGGACTCCGCTTCCTCAGCGCACTGCTCATTGCCTGAAGGTAATCTCGCAAAAGCGTGAACAGTTTTCTGGAGGTTGCAATCTCCGCTCAGCTGCGCATACTGGTGATCAGGTTCGGGAGGGGCTCCCAACCTGATAACACACCACACCATCCATAAGGGGCTTATGGCATGAAAGTCGGTATTTTTATCGGGCGTTTTCAGCCCGTGCACAATGGACACCTTTCTGTTTTCTCTTACCTGCAGGATCGCTTTGATCGCGTCTTTGTCCTGCTCGGCTCCGCCAATCGCCGCCGCTCCATCAAGAATCCCTTTACCTTCAGCGAGCGCGAGCAGTGGATTCGTACTGCCTTTACCGAACTGGCGGTAAAAAAGAACATCAGCTTCCCCGCTGATCGCCTGTCTGTAGTCCCTATCAACGACTACATGTACAACGACACCAAGTGGGAAGTGGAATGCTTCTACCAGATTCATGCCCTGCTGGACGATGAAGAAGATGCTGACATCACGCTGGTCGGCTACGAAAAAGATGCGTCTTCCTACTACCTGCACTCCTTCCCGCAATGGCGGTTTGAGGCGGTTGAGAAAGTCGTCAATGTGGACGCCACCGACATCCGCACCTGCTGGTTCGCCAGCGCGCTGCAGTCACTTGGTGATTACCGTACGCTGGTGCCGCCTTACGTGGCAGACGCCATGCTCGGCAATGATGCCCCCCACTTTGCCAATCTGCTGGCCGAGTACCGTTACTACAGCGAAGAACAGGCACGCTTTGCCAGCTATCCCTACCCCGACACCCTCAAGTTTCTCTGTGCCGACACCATCCTGCTGTGCAAAGGTCATGTGTTACTGGTGCAGCGCAAATACGCCCCCGGCAAAGACTGCTGGGCCTTGCCCGGCGGCTTTGTCCAGCGCGATGAAACCTTCGAGCAGGCGGCACTGCGTGAACTGTTCGAGGAAACCCGGGTCAAGGTGCCAGCCCGCGTGGTGGCAGGCTCCATCAAGGCACGGCAGATGTTCGATGATCCGCGGCGCTCACTGGGCATCCCGAGGGTGACCATGGCATTCCTGATTGAAATTGCCGCCGATGCCGATGGTCGCCTGCCCAAGGTCAAAGGCTCTGACGATGCACAGGATGCCCGCTGGATCCCCCTGGCCCGTGCCCGCGCCATGGCACTTTATGATGATCACGGTGACATCATCGACTTCTTTACCGGGTCGCTTTAACGGCTTTACCGGGTCGCTGCAACTGGGCATCATCAGTCAGCACCCCACGCGGGGCATTGGCAGGAGCTGCCACTGCCCGACAATGACACTTCAGTGTACGGAGCGTACATCATGAAAATGAACCTGATCCTCAACACCGACAGCTACAAACTCAGCCACTTCCTGCAGTATCCACGCAATACCCAGTACATTTTCAGCTACATCGAAAGCCGCGGCGGTCTGTTTGACGACGTGCTGTTCTTCGGTCTGCAGAAAGCGCTGATGGATCTCAATGAGCACTTCCCGACGCTGGACGATCTTGAAGAAGCCCGTGCTATTGCCGCCGCACACGGCGAACCGTTCAACGAAGCGGGCTGGAAAGCACTGATAGCACTTGGTTATTTCCCGCTGGCCATCAAGGCTGTACCCGAAGGCAGCATTCTGCCCACCCGCACTATCCTGCTTGGTATCGTGAACACCCTGCCGGAGTTCTTCTGGCTACCCGGACACCTTGAACCCCTGCTGCTGCGCGGCATCTGGTATCCAACCACGGTCAGCACCCTGTCCTACCACATCAAGCAGACCATTGGCCGCTTTATGCAGGCAACCTGTGACACGCAGGACGGGCTGCCATTCAAGCTGCATGACTTCGGCGCCCGTGGTGCCTCTTCCGAGGAGAGTGCGGGTATCGGTGGCATGGCGCACCTGGTGAACTTTATGGGCACCGATACGCTGTCAGCCCTGCGCTATGCCCGTCGCTACTACGCGGCAGATATGGCGGGCTACAGCATCCCGGCCAGCGAGCACAGCACCATTACAGCCTGGGGCCGCGCCAATGAAGCCGGGGCCTATCGCCATCTGCTGCGCCAGTTCCCTACCGGGCTGGTGGCCTGCGTGTCCGACAGCTACGACATCTACAACGCCGTCGACTCCATCTGGGGTGACGAATTGCGTATGGATATCAGTGAACGTGATGGCACCGTGGTTATTCGCCCCGATAGCGGTGATCCGGTCAAGGTGATCCCCGTGCTGCTCAAACGCCTTGGCAAACGCTTTGGCTACCGCCTGAACAGCAAGGGCTACAAGGTGCTGAATAACAAGGTGCGGATCATTCAGGGAGATGGCGTCAATCTCGACAGCATCGAACGCATCCTGCGTAAGCTGATGGCCAAACGCTGGTCAACCGACAATATCGCCTTCGGCATGGGCGGTGCCTTGCTGCAGGGCGTCGACCGTGACACCCAACGCTTTGCCATGAAGGCCAGTGCAGTCTGTGTGGATGGCGAATGGCGCGCCGTCTACAAAGACCCGATCACCGACAGTGGCAAGAAAAGCAAACGCGGCGTGCTGGACCTGATCAACGGCCACACCGTACAGGTCAGCATCGAGCAGTTCCTTAATCAGCCATCAGACCTGCGTCTGGTCTATAAAGACGGCGAAATACTGATTCGCGATGACTTCGACAGCATCAGAGCACGCGCCGCCGCCAGTTATCCGCTGTAATCAGCTATACGGTTAAGGCACAAAGCGCAAATAGACAACAACCTGTTAGTGCCAGATCAGGCTTTTATAGGTAATTTCACAAGCCACTAAAAAATAGTAAAAGGTATTACCTATCAATAAACCAATTGCAAACTAGAATAAAACTTATCGCCAGCTAATTTTCACAGCACATAATTAGCTGGCGAGCATTTTCAAATCAGAAACTTAATTATTTAGATATTAAACATGACATACCATCATCACTGAGGCGTCAAAAGTGCAGCATCCTCACGAGCTTTTTGCACCCATTTGTCAAATTGATCTTGATGCACACTGATCCATTCAGAGGCATGGCGCTTAATATCTGCGTCAGTGTTTTCACCATTACGCATTTTCAGATTTTCTGCACTTTCATCATTGGCCGAGATCAGATAGTAAGAAAGAAACGATGATGCTGCGATGTTCTTTTTCGCAAAGCTCTTATTCATTACCGCTCTGATCTGGTCAACTGGGAAACCTAAATTTTTACCCTGGAAGGTAGTATCTACATTATTTTTTCCATCTGGAAGGCTGACATAGGGAACCTGCAGCCATTCAACATCTTTTCCTTCAACCAGAACCCCGGATATCCATTGTGGAATCCAAGTATAATAAAGAACGGGTTTACCCTCTTTGTATCTTTCTATAGCCTTCGCCATTAGGTCAAAATATGGCCCCTTATGATGGGTTACTGTTTCTTCCAAACCATAGGCCTTAATCTGATGATCAATAACCAGCTGACAGCCCCAACCCGTATCACATCCTGTCAGATCAGCTTTTCCATCGCCATCACTGTCAAATAGCATGGCCAGCTCCGGCTTTTTTAAATCAGTCAGGTAGTGAATATTGTATTGCTCTGCTGTTTTCTTATCGATCAAATAGCCTTGCAACACACCCGGAATCACAGTACCCACTTTGATAAGCTCAGTATCGCCTCCCGCCTTGTCATAATAGGCCTGGTGCAACTTATCCCACATATGAACAGTAAAGTCGGCTTTTCCTTGAGCAAGGGTGTCTAATATAGACGCATATTCAGTTTCTTTAGGCTCTTGTACGTCATAGCCAAGTGCTTTAAGCCCCGCAATGGCTATTTCACCTCGAAAGCGTTCTTCAGCAACATTCGCAAAGACAGGCGTTATTTTTATACCTTGCCCAGGCAAGCTACTATCAGCCTGTACAGTTGTAAAAAATGAAATGTTCAATAAGCCAGCGACAAGCACTACATTAAATCTAGGGATCATAGATTTGTTATTGTTTTTCATATCTGTCACTCCTGAAGCATATCGCCTCAACGTTCATAAAAAATGGAAAATGCCCTCAATTTTCGACATATCCATTCATTAGAGATTCAAGTCTAGAGGATAACTGCATAAACCAAGTAGACATGTACAGCAGCGACTCCTAATTACCAGAGCCCGCGCTAAAATTACTAATAATTGCAACGGTCACTTGCAGCCAGGTAAATACAAACTCTCAATTGCGCTTATAGGTAGTTTTCAGCCCCATCAGATTGATCAACTACAGTGGCTGTGCTATCCGATTGGCGAGGGGATTGGCGAGTATGTCGAGCTGTGAATATTGCTGACACAGAACAATGAACAGCCTCGAATCGGCATGTTGTACTCTCGCAAAATACCAGAAGACTATTAGAGGCGACTCGCGTATCTTTCCTTAAATTAGGTATCTGATAAGCCTCTAATAATCCTTCACGTATCCAACATCAGGCAGTACGAGCACTCACATCGCAGTGTTCAGCTATCTAACTTACCTTAAGTATTCGGCTCATCAGGTACTGCCATTGCAGAGCTGAACAGAGCATCAGTCTTTTTACTCACTGGTCTGCTCAGACTCACTGATACCCAGATGTAGTTCAAGTTTAGTCCGCTCCACGTAATCGGATAGCTTTCTAATCAGTTTTTCATTGAGCAAGGCGCCCTTTGCCAGCAGTCGGATGCCAGTATGAGAATAAAGACTGCGCGTCAAAATCATACCGGGTTTCAGCTGATCAGGAGTGAGCCAGTGTATGCGCTCACCTGCACGCAAATTGAAATGCTCTGAGAGAACGCCAATGAGGGCCTCTACCAAATCGGCAGGATAAAAACGGTCTTTGGAATATTCCAGCTTTTCGATAACACTCTTTACTGATTCTGCACTACCCCCATCATCCAGAGAGCGATCAGCATAAGTAACCAAACCAACAATATATGCCCCTGTGGTGATGGCATCCTCTCTCAAACGATAGGGAAACCCGCTGCCGTTATATCGCTCCCTGTGTTGGGTAATAAACGTCTGTGCCATGTTAAAGCCATCTATATCCAGTAATGCAGCACTACTAATGATTGGATATTGTTCATACATTTGACGATCAATATTAATCAATGTGGCTTCCGATAAAATCTGGTGATGGCCGGATATACCAATGAGCCCAATATCATGAAGCAAGGTCGCGTAATACACCTGTAGTGCAAATTCAGCATCAAGGCCAAGATAAGCAATTAATTTCCTACAAAAGAGACCTGCACGAAAGGGCTGACTGAAAACACTCGCATGAAGCATTTCCAACAGCGTGCCAAAGGTACTAACAATGTGTTCGAAGCCCCCTTGTGAAAGAGAGTTTTGTAGTTCAGATACCTTTGTCAGCGTGGATTCAATAGAGGTTTTCAGACCATTATTTTGCCTGGCCAGTGCATACAGCATGGCTTTCTTACGCTGTTGCTCATGTGACACTTTAAGCCCTGCTTCCATGACGCTGCGTAAGTGTCCAATCTCTATCGGCTTAAGCAAGTAACTATGAATGTGGCCTCGATTCACCGCATCAATCGCGGATTCCGTTTCAGGCTGACCTGTAAGCACTATACGAATGGTATCAGGACTGATTTTTTCCACTTGGCTTAGTAACTCGACCCCATCCATTCTGGGCATTTTCATGTCACTAATAACGAGATCAAAGTGTCCATCCTTGAGTTGAGCCAGTGCCTGCAGGGGATCATCCACAAATGACATATCCCATCCGGATTGATGCAGATTGCGTTTGAGGGCTTGCAGAATGCCTACCTCATCGTCTACGAACATGACCTTAGGCATTTGATTACTCATGGCTCGAATCAGATCATTTTAAATATTGAGAAAGCAGTAACATTTCAAACCACCTTCGTATGAACACCCAATATTCGTCAAATTTAGAGAAACAGGCGAGGTAAAATCACCTATTACAATTGTTAGCAACCCTACTCCAACAATCGAGCACAAATGGATTAGAATCCTGCCCCACTCCAGTGCACAACAACTGTACCTACGACCAGTCAGGTATACGGTTTTTATTTTTAAATACAGGTTCAATAGTACAATTCGTACTATGAGCACTTCAATTGATCAATTTTACTCTTACAGAAATCAGGTAAAAGTGGGACAAACGGTTATCAAACTTTCTTTCAGCAATCACATTTTCATGCCAAACAACAGCAACACGCCAGTATTATTTAACTAATAAGAATCACACTCATTAACTGTGAACCATATTTTTATACCAATATCACTTTATCTCTATCGGCAATGCTATCCCTACCAGAAATATAGCGCCCGTTACTTATAGGCAGGTAATGACAGTGTAAAGATAGCACCTTTCTCCTTCCCGTCACTCTGTGCCATATATCTCCCACTCAAGTTAATAGAAAAACCAATAGAGATCATTGACTTGTCGGTACTTTGTGCATTCACCGTCCGGCTAACCTGCTTCATATCTCCTCTGTCGGACAGCGACCAAAAGGGAACTCACCCCTCTGCGGCGGTGTTTCCATGTCACTCTCTGCCCTGCTTCTGCGATGTATGACCTTTCTGCACTCCGATGACCTGCTGGTGCTGGTGCTGGTGCTGGTGCTGGTGGCAGCATTAAACCAACCTGAGGCGCCTTTCTGCATGCGGGTAGATACCCTGGCTATCTCTGTGTCAGGGGGATAACCGTAGCGCATCAGCGGAAAGCGGCGGGTTTCGTAGCCGATTTCGTCGGCGTTGACGGCCGTGCCGGTCGTAGCGCACCGTCAGGCGGTTGTGGTAGGCATCGGTGATGGCGTGCAGATAGCCGCGTGCCTGTATGGAAAGGCAGTGCTACCTGAATAACTGGTCCAAACTCAAGTTGACGCCCCTCCCCCGCTAAACCTACACTCCCCGCCACTAGAAAACCTAAGCGGTTCTCCGCACCCGACAGATTTTGCGGTATGCACCAGCAGAAGGCGTTGTCACGCCTGATGCGTACCACGGTCGGGTGGAGAGGCGTAATACAATACCCGTAAGGGGAATAGGCCCGGAGTGTCTTAGGTACTCTAGTTGACGCCCGGCTTCCAGCTACTAACTGGTGGCCGTTTACTGCAAAACCTAAGGAGGCCCATCATGGCTGCTCATTCAAACCCGGCTGTCAGCGTACCGGACAGCCCCCACCCTATTGATCAGTTACGTCGTTATATTGATGCGCTGGAAACCGCAGCCAGAGGGATTCAGTCCGGTATTGATGACCACGCCATCACCGGCGAAAACGCCTTGAATCTGTTAATGGCTATTGCTGATCAGCTTAAGCGGGAAGCCCGTTCGTTATCGGTGCTGTTG
>NZ_LAPT01000067.1 GCF_003194385.1 Pokkaliibacter plantistimulans | reverse complement strand
AGCGGGCAAGGCTATAAAATACAAAGCCGGAGTGAGGGCATCACTCCGGCTTTGTTTGCTTCTGGCAGCGCTGTGCGATCTGTCGTTAAGGCTTAGCAGGCTATTGAAAAACGTTATCGAGGCCACCGAGACAAGGAAATACACCGAGGGCACAAGAAACAGGCGAAAAAGCGGAGTTTAGTGGGCTAAATGAGCATTTGACTCGCTCCGCTCGCCCCTTCGAGGCCGTGCTAAAGCACGTTCAGCCTGTGGCTGTGAGCCTGTTTTTGACGCGGTATTCGGCAACGCAGATAGATTTTCAACGACCTGTTAGGAGCCCCAGAACACCACCTGATCCTTACCATTCTCCTTGGCCCGATACATGGCCTTGTCGGCCTGCTGCACCACCTGCTCGGCGTCATCGGCCTGATCAAACCAGACCACACCGATACTGGACGACACCTGCACCGCAACTTTCACTTCTGACACCTGCATCGGTTTGCTCAGGGCCTGCAACAGTCGCTGGGCAATCTGTTCGACGACCTCGCGCCGCTCGACATGGGTCAGCAGAATGACAAATTCATCGCCTCCCAGCCGGGCAGCAATATCACCATTGCGTACTTCATACTGGATACGTTCGGCGGTAATTTTCAGCACCCGGTCACCGGCCTGATGGCCGAACTGGTCATTGATCTCCTTGAAACCGTCCAGATCAAGCACACATAGCGCCAGCCAGCTGCCCTGTTTTCGCTGCACTTCCAGGGCATCCTCAAGATGCTCGAACAGGGCGTAGCGATTGGGCAGGCCGGTCAGCGCATCGCTGTAGGCCATTTCATCCAGTATCAGCTGACGGTGAACCAGCCCAACATTAGCCTGAGCCAGCGCCTGGGCATCACGGTAGGATCGGCGCAGGAAAACCAACAGCAGCATCGTCAGTGCCAACAGCGCCAGCAGTAACATCAGCGGTTGCAAGGCGGTGTGATTGTTACCTTCCGGGCTAGCACTGCGCACCTCCAGCTTCCACTGCCGCCCCGGTACTTTCAGCGTGAAATGGGCGACATCGTCACTGTCAGCCTGCGGAGTCGCCGCCACCGGATAGATAGCCGTCAGTTTGCCCTGTTCATCGTCATACAGCGCCATGCTGAGGGGCAGGCCGTCGGCACTGATCTTGTCGATCAGGATCTTTGGCCGCACCATCAGAATGATGTAGCCGCGCAGCGCCGCCCAGCGTTCATTAGCGGAGTTCAAAGGCATGTCAGCACGGTAGACCGGCTGATAGATCGCCACGGCGCGTGGCCCTTCCGGGTCCTGCATCAATACAAAAGGAGGTGTGATCACCCGTTGATCATAACGCCCCGAGCGTCGGATGGTGTCCTGATTGAAAGGCCGAGCATAGGTGTCGAGCCCTACCACCATGGAGTTCATACCCGCTGGTTCGGCATAGATAATGGGAAAGTACTCAGGACGATAAGGCGCGCGGACCGGATGACGGGCATCGGTTGCGATATCAAAGATTCCCAGCGGTGCCAGCTGATGGGCACGCAGCTCCTGTTCGACCGCGGTACGCTGACTGCTCCCCACCTCCGGCGCCCAGTGCGCGGCTAACAGTTCCGGCCGGTTCTCCAGTACTGCCTCGACAAAGTGATGAAACTCATCACGTTCGACATTCTGGGATGAAAGAAACAGCCCCTTGAAAGCCTGCAACACCTCAGCACTCTGGTTGATGGCCTCCTGCACCCGCTGCGCACGCAGTTCCGCAAGGCGAACAAACTCCCGCTGCACCAGCTCCTGTTCCAGCGACAGGCTGTAATGGTAGGCGCCAAGAGAAACGCCGATCCCGATCACCGCGACCAGCGCTAATCTCAGCCAATGTTGCAGAGGGATGGGAAGCATACGCTCTGTCCAGATTAGCACCGGCTCATACTAACCTGAGCGCTTCTGCAGCGAATACCTTCTTACTTGCGGAATTCGTCATTGGTGCCAGGCTTGGCGTCCCTCTGCTGTTCGTCTTGCAACGATGATTGTTGCTGGTGACAGGCGCGCCTTTGCCAGTTAGTACGCGTATTATGTCCCCCGCCCGCGCCTCAGCTACAGGAACACCCTATGTCTGCACAGGTTGATGTGCTCTCGGAAATCTTTACCGTGTCCATGCCGGTTTTCGTCATGGTCATCGTCGGCATGGTTCTGAAACGAGTGCGCTTGATTGATGATGCCTTTATCGGCACCTCGTCCACCCTGACCTTCAAGGCGCTGATGCCCGCATTGCTGTTCTTCGGCATCATGCAGGCCGACCTGCACACGGCACTGCAACCCAAACTGATTGGCTACTTCTATCTGGCCACCCTGCTGACCTTCGCGGTGTCCTGGCTGTGGTCACTCAAGGCGGTGCCCGCCGCGCAGCGCGGGGTTTATGTGCAGGGTGCCTTTCGCGGTAACTGCGGTATTGTCAGCCTGGCACTGGCCACCAGCCTCTACGGTGACTATGGGCTGTCCATCGGCGGGGTGATGGCCGGGCTGGTGATTATTCTTTTCAATGTGCTGTCCGTCATCGTGCTGGCCATCTACAGCACCAGCTATCAGGCTGACCTGCGTTCGGTGCTGCGCGATATGGCCCGCAACCCGCTGATTCTCAGTGTGCTGGCCGGACTGGTGGCATCATTAGTGGGCCTCAAGCTGCCTGCCTGGCTGCTGGTGTCGGTCAAATACTTCACGTCCATGACCTTGCCGCTGGCGCTGATCTGCGTCGGTGGCTCCATGAGCCTGGCATCCTTTATCGATTCCGGGCGGGTAGCCTTCAGTGCCAGTCTGATCAAGGTGCTGTGGTCACCGCTGCTGTTTGTCGCGCTGGCCTGGGCCATTGGTTTTCGTGACAAGGATCTGGGAATGCTGCTGCTGTTTCTCGCCAGCCCCACCGCCGCCGCAAGTTATGTGATGGCGCGTGCTACCGGCAGTGATGCCAAACTGGCAGCCAATATCATTGCCGTCTCTACTGCCCTGTCGATTGTGACCATTATGGGCGGGCTCTTTTTGCTACAGCACTTTGCGCTCTGACACCCTGCTCACGATCTGCGGCGCGTCGGCCATACTGCATGCTCACTTAGTTGACTAAGCTCCGCTTCCTCGGCGCTTTTCGCCTTGTTTGGCCTTAGCTCGCGAGATCGTAAACATCTGCAGTAGATCAGGGGATTGAAGGGAGGTGGTAAAACCGTTGAGGACACGCAGCAGCGGCACTATAAAGCGGCACCGCTGCCGGGAGAGAAGGTCCGTATTACTGCAGGCAGCTGGCAAACTGCTGACCCAGATCGGTCAGGAATGCAGGATAGCCGTTAGCACTGACCGGAATAGCGGTCGCCAGCGGGTCCAGCGTACCCCGCTTGATCTGCAGGCCATCGGTGATGGCATCGATCACCGCCGGCACAAACTGTGGCTCGGCGAACACACAGCGGGCCTTGCCCTGTTCCAGCGTGGTACGAATCTCGGCCAGATGCTTAGCGCCCGGCTTACGTTCCGGGTTGAGCGTAAACTCACCCAGATGATTCAGCTGATAGTGTTTCTCGAAGTAGCCATAGCCATCGTGAAACACGTAATATCCCTGCTTCGCAACGGGCTGCAACAACGCCACCAGCTGCTTGTCGGCATCGGCTACCGCCGCCTGAAAGCGGCTCAGGTTGGCCTGATACTGGGCAGCATGATCGGGATCGAGGGTACTCAGACGCTGGCTCAGTTGCTCGGCAATGGCCAGCCCCTGCTCAGGCCCGGTCCAGATATGAGGGTCATAGGCGTGGTGATGGTGCTCTTCGCCCTCATCGTCATCATGATCGGCATATTCATCGTGATCCGCCTCGTCGTGGTGATCGGCATGCTCATCATGGTCGTGATCCTCATGGGCAGCGCCAGCAGGGGCAATACCCAGCGCGTCAGCCAGATTCAGCACATGCCGGGCATCGACACCAGCGAGCGGCTTGCTGAGAAAGGCTTCCAGCTCTGGTCCGACCCAGACCACCAGCCCTGCGCTCTCCAGCTTGCGGCGATCCGAGGGTTTCATGGCGTAGTCATGGGGAGAGGTGCCCGGTGCCAGCAGCACGTCCGGCTGTGATACGCCATCGGTAATGGCGGTGGCAATCAGCTGCAGCGGTTTGATAGTGGTCAGCACCTGCACATCGGCCTGTGCTGAACCCGCCATGACACCTGCCAGCACCATGGCAGGCAGGGCCAGTGTCTGTGCCAGCGCGGAACGGGCGCGACCGGGAAGTGGCATCATGCAAAACTCCTTACCAGAACAGGGCCGTCACCAGCGTGACAGCAGAAAAGGGGTAATCGCCGGTCGAAGCAGAGTCACAATGAAAATTTACCGCCGGCTGGTGAGCGGCATATTAGATGTTATAATATTTCACAATTGCAAGAGGAGAATGACATGAGCGGGCAAGATTCGAGTTTTCAGCCTCATGATCATCAGCACTGCATCCACAGCGCTCTTGCCACGGCCAAGCGTCTATGTCTGCAACGGGGCGTGCGCTTTACCCCGGTGCGGGAGCGGGTACTGGAACTGATATGGCAGAGCCACAAACCGCTGGGGGCCTATGAACTGCTGCCGCAACTGGCGCAGGACGGCTACAACTCAGCACCACCGACGGTCTACCGTGCGCTGGACTTTTTGCAGGAACAGGGGCTGGTGCACCGTATCGCCTCGCTGAACGCCTTTATCGGCTGCACTTCGCCTGCGCACCGGCATACCGGTTACTTCTTCCTCTGCAGCCAGTGTGGCGCTGCACTGGAAATCAATTGCGATGCCATCGATACAGCAATTCACAGCCAGGCCAGTGAGCAGGGCTTTCAAATTCAACATCAGACCCTGGAAGTGGTCGGCCTCTGTCCTGCATGTCAGTGACGGCCCTTCCCTGGTTACCGACAGCACGAGATCAGTAACGTCACCATGTCATCTTCCCCACTGCTGACCCTCGACAACGTACGCCTGGCTTTTCAGGGTGATGCGGTTCTGGATGGTGTCAGCCTGAGCCTGCAGGCAGGCCAGATCACCACCCTGATCGGCCCCAACGGCGCCGGTAAAACGACGCTGGTACGTATTGTGCTGGGTCTGCTGCAACCGCAGTCCGGCCAGCTACAGCGTCATGCCGATCTGCGCATCGGCTATATGCCGCAAAAACTGCATCTGGATAACACCCTGCCGCTGACAGTAAAGCGCTTTCTGCAACTGGCCCGGGGTGCCCGCAAGCAGGATCTGAACGCCAGCCTCCAGCAGGTGGGCGCTGAACATCTGCTCAATCACCCCATGTATGGCCTGTCCGGCGGTGAGACCCAGCGTGTTCTGCTGGCACGGGCACTGCTGCAGCAACCCGAGCTGCTGGTACTGGACGAACCGGTACAGGGCGTGGATGTGAATGGTCAGGTCGAGCTTTACGCCCTGATTGCCCGCATCCGCAAGCAGCTGGGCTGTGCTGTGCTGATGGTGTCTCATGATCTGCATCTGGTGATGGCCGATACCGATCAGGTGATCTGCCTGAACAAGCATGTATGCTGCTCAGGCAGCCCGGCGCAGGTCAGCAGTGATCCGTCATTCCTGGCGCTGTTTGGCCGTCGTGCCGCCGATACCCTGGCGCTGTACAACCACCACCATGATCACAGTCACGACACCCACGGCAATATCATCATTGACCACCCCGACTTCCAGCCCAGTCAGACGCCGTTATCCCTCGCCCCGCATGCTGTACGCCCTGCCCAGCCGCTGGCTGGCCACGTCCATCATGCCGGCTGCAATCATGACCATCACTGAGTGCAGGTGATTGTGGATAACGTCACGTTGAAGCGAGAGACCAACCACTGTGGATAATTTTTTGATTCTGGCCCTGCTGGGCGGACTGGGGGTCGCCATGGTCGCCGGACCACTGGGCTCCTTCGTCGTCTGGCGCCGTATGGCCTATTTTGGTGACACCCTGGCCCACTCCGCCCTGCTCGGTGTGGCGCTGGGCTTTCTGTTCAGCATCAACCTCAATCTGGCGGTCGTGCTCTGCTGCGTCGCACTGGCGCTGCTGCTGGTCAGCCTGCAGCACAAACGCTGGATTGCGACCGATACCCTGCTAGGTATTCTTGCCCATACCAGCCTGTCGCTGGGACTGGTGGCGGTATCGCTGCTGGACAATATCCGCGTCGATCTGATGACCTACCTGTTCGGAGATCTGCTGGCCGTGCAGCCAGTCGACCTGTACTGGATCTACGGCGGCGGCCTGCTGGTGCTGGCACTGCTGGCCTGGCTGTGGACACCGCTGCTGGCCATTACCGTCAACGAAGAACTGGCCAAGGTCGAAGGGGTGCCGGTGGAGCGCGTGCGGCTGGCACTGATGCTGCTGGTGGCCGTCGTTATTGCGGTCGCGATGAAAATTGTGGGTGTACTGCTGATCACCTCACTGATGATCATTCCGGCGGCCACCGCCCGTCGCTTCGCTCACACCCCGGAACAGATGGCGATTTACGCCAGTCTGATCGGCATGCTGGCGGTCTGCATGGGGCTGGCACTGTCCTGGTATCACGATACCCCGGCAGGTCCGTCAGTGGTTGTCAGTGCCTTCGTCCTGTTTCTGCTCAGCACTCTGGCACCCCAGCGACTCAGCCGCGCCACATGAACACCCAGCCCGTCGCCGACAGTCCACTGAAGCAGCTGTGGCGCCTGTCCTGGCCCATCATGGTCAGCAACGCCAGTGTGCCGCTGCTGGGGCTGGTGGACACAGCCGTCGTCGGCCACCTGCCTGACAGCCGCCATCTGGCTGCCGTGGCACTCGGTGCCTCGGCCTTCAGCCTGCTGTTCTGGGCCTTTGGTTTTCTGCGCATGGGCACCACCAGCGTGATCGCTCAGGCCTATGGGCGGGATGACGGTGATGGCATTCGTCTCAGCGCCCTGCAGGCCATGCTGATGGCGACCTGTCTGGGCTTGCTGCTGATTCTGCTGCAGCAACCGGTACTGTTACTGCTGGAACATATCTTCAGCCCGGAGCAAAGCATCCGTGAGCTGGTGCTCAGCTATCTGCATATCCGCATCTGGTCAGCGCCGGCTACCCTGCTCAACTATGTGCTGCTGGGGGTGCTGCTGGCCATGCAGCACGCCCGCGCGCCGGTACTGATGATGCTCAGCATCAACATCACCAACATTCTGCTGGACGCCCTGCTCGGCGTGCAGTGGGGCTGGTACAGCGCAGGCGTGGCCTGGGCTTCGGTGGTGGCCGAATATCTCGGCAGCTTCTGTGGTTTATGGCTGCTCTGGCATACGCTGGCCCGGCTGCCCGGCCACTGGCCGAGCCTGTCCTGCCTGCTGCAGAGCCGCTGGCTGCAACTGTTTCAGGCCCACCGTGATCTGTTTATCCGCACCCTGTGCCTGCTCGGAGTACTGACCTGGATGACCCGTCAGGGCAGTCTGCTGGGCGCTGACATTCTGGCTGCCAATGCCATTCTGCTGCAGGGGATGAGCCTGACCTCCTACGTGCTGGACGGCTTTGCTCAGGCGGTGGAGTCGCTCTGCGGTGCGGCCTGGGGACGGCGGGATCAGGCCCGGCTGCGCCTTACCATTCGTGCGGCTGCGTGGCTGTCAGGCTGGACGGCACTGGCCTGGACACTGCTGTTCTTATTCGCCGGACAGCCACTGGCTCATCTGCTCACCAGCGTCCCTGAGGTGCTGGCTCTGATTGATCATTACCTGCCCTGGCTGGCGTGGATGCCGTTGATCGCCGTATGGAGTTACCTGCTCGATGGCCTGCTGATTGCAACCGGCCAGTTTAAAGCCATGCGCGATACCGTATTACTCGCCGCCGTGCTGTTTATGCTGATCTGGTGGCTGAGCCGTGATCTGGGTAACAGCGGCCTGTGGCTCAGTTACTGGCTGTTTTTTGTAGTGCGGACACTGGGTATTGTCTGGTACAGCTGGCGCCAGATTCTTAAACACAAAACCACAATTTGATTACACAAAAATAAAATCAGACACACAAAATTGACACAAACCCTGCTCCCCCCTAGACTCCTGCTCACTTTTGTCGGGCGGAACCCTGCATAAGGTTACCCGCCCAGTCCGTTTCAGCGTTTCGCTTCCAGTCCAGTTGTATGGATAGCCGCCTTAAGCACAGGGATGATTGCTTATGCTGCGTATTTCCTTGCCATCGACCGATGGCTCGCTATTGATTCTGTCCGATACGGCCAACCTTCCAGGCGCTACGGCAGTCAGGGATGCCGCCCGCTTACTGCAGAACCTGCCCGAATCTGCCCGCACCTCGCTGGTTTGCGCGCTACAGGGCATCAACAGTCCGGCGGCCAGCCGCAGCAACAGCCTGACCCAGCTTGGCCGCAGCGTTGCCGATGCCATCCAAAACGGCCAGCTCTATCTGTTCAGCAGTGGCAACAGCGTACGCGCCAAAGGCCATGGTCGTGGTTATGCCGCCATCAGTGCCAAGAGTGTTGCCCTGCCCGGTGCCGTCAGCGGATCGGGGGGTTTTGGTCTTGGCCAGATCAGCGCCGCCGCCAATCTGCTGAGCGGCCCCAGCGCTGCATTCAGCAATGTGGCGGGCAGCATTGGCGGTTTTGCCGGGCCGATCAGCGGTGCGGCAGCCAGCCTTACCGGGAGCAGCAGTCTGTTAGGCAGCCTTGGAAGCCTTGGCGCCGATGCACTGTTGCAGAAAGCGGGCCTGCCCAGTCTCAGCACCGTGACGGGGATCATTTCCACGGCCAGCTCTGGCTCGCTGCCTGCGCTGGTGGAGTCAGTGGGCAAGACCGCCATCAGCTATGGCCTGAGTAAAGCCGGTCTGCCCTCGCTCAGCACCCTCTATAACATCACCGATGGGCTGTCGAAGCTGCCCCAGGTTATCAGCAGCATCGGCGAAGGCGACTGGGCCGGTGCGCTGAGCAACCTCGGTCTCGGCGCCCCTCCCCTCAATCTGACACTGTCTGATGACGGCTGCTGGGGGACCGGGAACCCGATGTCCCCCTTGCCAAACTATCCCGAACCTTATGGTGGCGGCTGGGGAGGCGTACTCAACAACGTCAGCGGCGACGCCCTGACGCTGACCATGGACGACACCAGCAACACCCTGCCGCTGGGCGCCATGAGCTTTGGTGGTGACCCCGTGTCGCTGGCCAGCGGTGAAGAAGTGCTGCGCCTGACCGACTTCAGCCAGCCGGGACTGTTCCCCCTGCAATGGCAACGCCTGTATCGCTCCGGCCTTTGTGATCAGCAAAGCGGGCTGGGGCTGGGATGGCGCACGGCTTACCACCAGACGCTGGAGCTGCAACAGGATGAGCAGGGCGAACGCCAGTTGCTGCTGACCGATGCGGAAGGACGGGTACATGTTTTCGCCTGGGTCGGCGACGGCGGTATGAGTTATCAGCAAGCCTCGGGGATGGCACTCAAGCACGATTACGACACCGTATTGCGCGACATGCGCTTTCATCTTTATCTCAGCGATGGCAGTTGCTGGAGCTTCCGCCGCGGCAATCCGGCGACACAGCAATGGCAGCTGGAGACCGTCTGTGCCAGCGATGGTCGCACCCATGACTGCGACTACGATGAACAGCACCGCCTCAGCCGTATTCGTTACGGCCATCAGAGCGCCATCACCCTGGAATATCAGGGCGAACTGCTGACCGCTATCCATCAGGTCCGCCTTGATGCCTGGCAGGAAGTCGCCACGCAGCTCAGCACCCTGGCACGCTATCACTATTCCCCTCTGGGTGAACTGCTCAGTGCGACTGACCAGTATGGCCGTACCGAACACTACCGCTATGACCGCGGCCTGATCCTCCAGCGCACCCGCGCCAGTGGTTTTAGCCACTATTTCCGCTGGCAGCATTACGACAGCCGCCACACGGCAGCACGATGTATTGAACAGTGGGGAGAGGGCGATCTCTACCACTACCACTTCAGCTATGACCGACTACAACGTATTACCACCATGACCGATGGCCGCGGCGGTATCTGGCGTCATCAGTACAACAGCCAGTGGCGCCCCGTGCAGATCACCTCACCGGACGGGCGGACAGAGCGCTTTGACTATGATGAACACCAGCGCCTGATCCAGCATACCGACGGCAATGGCCATCAAATCCGCTACGCCTACAACCATCGCGGCCAGCGCGAAGCCGAACTGCACAGTGACGGCCTGTTCCACCGCTTCCGCTACAACGACCGCGGTCAGCTGATTCAGCAGAGCGACAACGACGGCGAGCTGTTTAAACGCCACTTCAATCTCGCCGGGCAGCCACTGTGGCTGGAAGATGCCTGCGGCGCCCGCAGCCGCTGGGTCTATGACCGCCGTGAACGGCTACAGCAATGGCTACCCGCTGCTGCACCGGCGCGCACCTTCTATTACGACAAAGATCAGCCAGACCGCCTCTCCTCGCTGCACATCGGACAGGCTCGCTGGCGCTTCAGCTATGACGAAGACGGGCGGGTCAATGCCGTGCTCAACCCGGACCAGTGGATCAGCGCCGTACGCTATGAGCAGGGCCGGGTGGTGGAGCGACGGCAGTTTGCTCAGGCTCAGCCCTCACAGGCCGAGGTGACGCAGTATCGCTACAACGACGCCGGTCAGCTGCTCAGCCAGACCCTGCCCGATGGCCGCACGTTCAGTCTGGAATATGACGGTCTGGCCCAGCCGGTGCGTCAGGTCTTCCCCGACGGCTCCAGCCTGACGCTGGACTATGACGCCGAGCGTAACCTGACCTCGCTGCTGCGCAGTGACGGCAGCCGCTATCACCTCGACTACGACGGCGATGAGCACATCACCCGCACCATCGGTTTTGATGGTCGCGAACAGCACTACACCTACGATGCAGGCGGTAAACTGGCCGTGATTACGGAGGGCCAGCGCCGTGTTGAGCTGGAACGTGATAGCGCCGGTCGGATTGTGCGCCGCCGCTGCCTGCTAGAGGGTCAGGGCTGGGAAGAGGAGTTCCTGCCCCGCCTACGCGGTGGATTACAGGCCACCCGTAACCCCGAGGCCGAATGGCGCTTCGACTACCGTGCCAACGGTCAGCCACAACGGGTCGAACTGCGCCTGCCCGAGCCCTCCGGCCAGCCTGAGCGCATCTATGCTCTGCACTATCAGCACGATGAGCAGGGCCTGCTACAGGGGCTGACGCTGGCGGATGGCAGCCAGTTACTTTTCAGCTACAACCGTGATCAGCAACTGGAAACGGTGCGCTATCAACGTGACCACGACGCGCCGCCGTTACGCCTGCTACGCCGGGAACTGGATGCCCAGTCACGGGAAGTGTCTCGCCATCTGGGCGAACAGGACGATACCCTACTGCTGCTACAGCGCTTCGACAGCCGCGGGCGACTGTGCCAGCAGCGTTGGCAACTGCCCCATCTGCAGCGTCAGCGCGACTATCACTTTGGGCAGGATCAGCAACTGCAGCGCATCGAGGACAGTCAGGGCGGCCTGCAGCAGTTCCAGTACGATGCCCTCGGCCAGTTAAGCCAGCATCATCATGACCTGCCCGGTCACCCGGACAGCGCCTTTTGCCAGCAGGGTTTCCACTTCGACAGTCTGGGCAACCCGCTGCATCACAACAGTGAAGCCACCTTTGATCGCCTGACCCGCTTTGGCAGCCTGCGCTACCGCTACGATGCCTACGGCAACCAGATCAGCGTGGCGCAGGCCGATGGCGAACAGCCGCTGCAACAGCGCCGCTTTGACGCCCTCAACCAGCTGCGCGAAGTGAAGGAAAAGCACGTCACGGCTCGCTACGGCTACGACAGTTTTGGCCGCCGTATTGTCAAGCGGGTAGAGACCCGTCAACTGATCCGCGAAGAAGGCTATGACGCCGACGATGACAATGGCTGGGTTAGCAAAATCGAACGCCAGAGCACCGTCTTCCTGTGGGAGGGTGACCGCCTGCTGGGTGAAGTCAGTGAAGGCCGCTATCGCTGGTATCTGTATGAGCCTGACAGCTTCCGCCCGCTGCTGCTGATCGATGACGGCCAGGTCTACTACTACCAGCTTGACCACCTCGGTACGCCACTGAGCCTTACCGACAGTTTCGGTCATGTCGTCTGGCAAGCCAGCTACAGCGCCTTCGGTGAAGCCCAGATCAGTATCGAGCAGGTACGCAACCCGTTGCGCTTTCAGGGCCAGTACTTCGATGATGAGAGCGGTCTGCATTACAACCGCCATCGCTATTACGACCCTCATACCGGCCGCTATATCAGCCAGGACCCCATCGGCCTGCTGGGCGGACTCAACCCGTATCGTTATGCCCCCAATCCGGTGAACTGGGTCGATCCTCTGGGGTTGACGTGTAAGGAGGAGGGATTCCTCGCCCGTAATCAGCAAGATATGCAATCTTACTGGGATAGCATTCAGGATGGGGCTTTAGATAGCCAGAGCCCTGCAACCTACATGGGCGCAGGACTGATGAAGTCACTTGGCAATATCGGCTACAGCATTGCCAACTCGGTGACTGAAGCCTTTACTTCTCCTGGTGAAGGCTTAAAAGGTGTAGCAAAGTCAGTCGTCAACTTCGGTCCGGAGCTGTTTAACGGAGCAGTCAATGTCACCAAGAAAGCAGCCGATGGCTTTACGCTCATTGCTGAGCAAAGCGGCATGTTCGACCAAGGTGCGTTCCAGACATTCCGAGACACCGAGCCGTATAACATCGATCTACTTGCCCCATACACCAATGAGGCTCAGCAAGGCGGCAGCTTGATTGCTGGCGTTGCAGGTGGTGCAGCAGCAACGAAACTTGGCAGCAAAGCGGTTACTTTGTCGGGGACACTCGAGAAATCCACAGTCAGAACCTCCAGCATCAAAGAGCTACCTGCTGGAGTTTATCCAGATGAACGCGGAGTCTACGGATACCTACCAAAGCCGAGTAGTCGTTATGACAATCCGTTATACGATTTCACAGATGTCACTTTTGTTGAGAGAAACCGAAAAATTAGGCTTGACTATGTAAGTGGCTCACAAGAGCTAGAGCAGGCAATAGCAAGAATGAAAGTTCAGGGCGCAAGCTCTGAACAGATTGCAAGAAGAGTTGTGCTCCAGAGAAATACCCAGAAAATCGAAGCCCGTTCCTTAATGACGGATGAAGAAGTAAAAGTTCTTGAGAGCGGAAACATCAAGCGCTATGGCGACCCAATCGGGCCCACTCCTGATGATCTTTTCGACAAATATGGCGATTGGGATACAGTAATCGAAAAGTCGATGCAAAAAGATCCAGAAATAAATATCCTTCTTGGCGTCAACCCAGACCATTGAGACCCAAAACATGATAATAGAAAAATTCAATGACAAGGCTAATGAAATCCAATTCGATGAAAGAACGGGAAATATAAAAATACATCAAGTAAAAAATAAAAAATTTTCAGGTATAGGTGAAAAAATTTTAGACAATTTTGCTATTCTTTACATTGCTAACGAGTCTATCTACCTCCGCTTAGGAGACAACACTATAGAAATAGTCACCAAAGAAATGTCATTTGATTACTCACACATAGACACTACTACTACCTTTTCAATACAACAAAGAGGGAAAATTGTATTCAAGATAGACTATCCGTCGTGGTGGATTGCTCAGGACCAGCCGATGCCAGGCCTTGGAGTAGGAGATGATGATGAGAATGACTTTTTTGCTTATATAAAGCTCATGCTAACCAATGACACCAGACGGCTTCACCTTATCAAAAAGTACTCGTAATTCATGAAAAAACAAAGACACCTTAAATAACAGAAGAAGTAAAATCCAAGGCCAAAAAGATACCGAACACTTACTTACACACAATAGATGGGAGTTTCAAAGAAATCGACTACATCCCCCAGAAAAAATTATTGGCGCTTGGAAAGCAGATCAATAAGCTGTTAAAAGGAAAATAAAATGTCAGATCTTGAAATAAAGATCGAGCATAAAGAACAAGAGCTTTACACGTTTAACATCAGAAACAAAGAAAAATTCATCGTTCAAGCAAAGTCAGAAAACCTCGGTGAAATAAATTGGTTTACTGAAAATAAAAAAGCAATTTTAGATGATGAACTTTCAGTTTTACAAGAAAATATGTCTATCGCCGAGTCAATAAAAAATTTCTATGAGAATATTGAAAGCAAAACAGATGAGGAAGTTGATAGAGTTTACGAATACAGAACAACCCATGGTCTGAGATTTGCTTTTAGAGGGCAAGATATAGATGACATATACATAGGAAAAATATCAGAAGATAGGTATGAAATTTCTGAGGCTGGCGGTACACATTGGTCAATTACAATAGATATCAACGATTTTTTTCATCAGCTGAACAATGAAATTGCTCGGCACATGTAACTTGGCTTGTCGTGCAGCATGAATAGTCTGCAGCATATCTGATGCCTGACAGCCACGGCATCTATACGGACAGAGGAACTCTAGTAGCCATACGCAAGGGTGACCAAACGCTCCCTTTCCAGCGCATTGGTGACACATATATTGCGACCGAACCCAGCGGTAACACAATTGTATGGACACCTGATCAGAGCGGTGATATCGAGAGCAGCAGTGCAAACTATCCCGCTCAGACAGACCCTTTCCCTAATACTACGATTAGCTTTCCGAGTGATATTGGCGTAGATAACAGCACCAGCTATCCCGTTTATGACGATGCGGACAGTGGTATTTATGGCTATCCTGCAGATTCAGGCGTGGGTGATTTGGGGGCGGTGTTTAATTCCACTCCGCGACCATTAATCTCAAGAATTGAGGGAAATCCAAAATTAGTAAAAGAAGCAGAAATAACTGGTCGTTCTCATCAGGACAGCATTGATAAATTGACAGCCCAACTACAAAACGGAAACCTTAATCCAGGAATAGGGACCAAACCTATCGGACACGGACTTTCCGAGGCTCGTGCACGAGATGGTGCTAGAGTTTACTTTCGAGTAACAAGTAATGGAATAGAAATATTAGGAAAGTCAGACAAATCAAATCAACAAAAAGTAATTAATGAAGTAATTAAAACCTTTGGAAGATGATAATGAATTTTGAAATACAGTACATCGGCAAATTAAATTCCAACACCGGAAACATAGACGCTACAATAATTTTAGAAAATGGCAAGAGATTCTCTGCGACATTTTTCACCATAGAAAACATTAATGAAATAATAAATTCATACAAATGCACAGGAGAATGTTTAAGTGGAAAATATTTTTGGGCAAGCGACCTTATTATTGTTAACAGCTTAGACCAAGAGACAATATACAGAACAATACGAGACATCATTGATAACAATGAAATAAATTTCGCCTGTTCAGAAATAACCCAATAATAAAAAGAGTAAAACAATTATCGTTTCACATGCTAATACGTCTAGGCTTTGTTGTGTAAAGAGGGATTTGATTATCACGCTGCATTGATGCCTACGGCATTATGGCGTGCATCAGACCGATGGCGAACAACCGCTGCAGCAGCGCCACCGTATCAGCAAGCGGGTGGAAACCCGTCAACTGATCCGCGAAGAAGGCTATGACGCCGACGATGACAATGGCTGGGTTAGCAAAATCGAACGCCAGAGCACCGTCTTCCTGTGGGAGGGTGACCGCCTGCTGGGCGAAGTCAGTGAAGGCCGCTATCGCTGGTATCTGTATGAGCCTGACAGCTTCCGCCCGCTGCTGCTGATCGATGACGGGCAGGTCTACTACTACCAGCTCGACCACCTCGGCACCCCACTGAGCCTTACCGACAGTTTCGGTCATGTCGTCTGGCAAGCTAGCTACAGCGCCTTCGGTGAAGCCCAGATCAGTATCGAGCAGGTGCGCAACCCGCTGCGCTTTCAGGGCCAGTACTTCGACGATGAGAGTGGCCTGCATTACAACCGCTATCGCTATTACGACCCTCATACCGGCCGCTATATCAGCCAGGACCCCATCGGCCTGCTGGGCGGACTCAACCCGTATCGTTATGCCCCCAATCCGGTGAACTGGGTCGATCCTCTGGGGTTGACGTGTAAGGAGGAGGGATTCCTCGCCCGTAATCAGCAAGATATGCAATCTTACTGGGATAGCATTCAGGATGGGGCTGTCGATAGCCAGAGCCCTGCAACCTACATGGGCGCAGGACTGATGAAGTCACTTGGCAATATCGGCTATAGCATTGCGAACTCGGTGACTGACGCTATTACCTCTCCTGGTGAAGGCTTAAAAGGTGTAGCAAAGTCAGTCGTCAACTTCGGTCCGGAGCTGTTTAACGGAGCAGTCAATGTCACCAAGAAAGCAGCCGATGGCTTTACGCTCATTGCTGAGCAAAGCGGCATGTTCGACCAGGGTGCGTTCCAGACATTCCGAGACACCGAGCCGTATAACATCGATCTACTTGCCCCATACACCAATGAGGCTCAGCAAGGCGGCAGCTTGATTGCTGGCGTTGCAGGTGGTGCAGCAGCGAAGCTAGGGGTAGGGCAGCGAGCATTGGCAGCAGATGCTGCGGCTGCATACAAGACTGTTGTTCCAGACAAGATTAGGTACGTCGATCTGCCCAACGATTTAGTTGCAGATTCCAAAGGTGTCTATGGTTACCTCCCAACGCCGGATTCTCAATTCCATTCAAGTAAATGGCCTGTAGATTGGACAGATATAGAGCAAGTTTCCTCTGCGAGAACTACCAGACTCGAATATCATGTTGGCTTAGAGAAAAAGCAGGAATTTGTTAATAATCTTCGCCTTGAGGGAGTTAGTGATGATGACATTGCTAGGAAAATAGTTGAGATGAGAAATCAGGATAGACTTTCTCACTATAAAACTTCAGAAGCTTTAGAGGTTGTATATCAGCGAAATCTTGAAAAGTACGGAAATAAGACTGGTCCAACGTATGAATCACAGATTGCCAAATATGGAACCTCTGCAGAGGTGATAAATGCGGCATTGAGGTCGAATGATACGATGGATATTTTGACTGGTATAGCTAAGCAAAAATAAAGGTGATTTATGATTTTATCTAAGCCGTTTGATAAAGGTGATCTGGTTGATTTTGATGCGTCTATAGGCGTAGTTAATAGTAATGTAGACGTATCAGTTAAGCCGAAAGGAAACTTCCATCTATTGGATCAAAGATGCTTAGCCATTTACTGTGAAGACAACGTTTTGATCTTACAAATGGACAGAGATAAGTGGGAGTTGTCTTCAGCAGATGTCGAGTTGAGGTACTTCCATAACTTAGCTAATAGAACGACATGCTTCGAAGTTAAATCTCCAAAAAAATCAGTTTCGATAGAGTACAAAACTTGGTGGGCGGAAATTCCAGGATTTGAACCAGTAGAGCCGGAAATGGATGAGGATGAAGACTTCTTGGGCTACGTTTTTTCAGTTTGGAAAAATAAGCAGTTGCAGGGAAGTTTGATTAGTAATTGGGCCTAGGTCACTTATTGTCACAAACAAAACCTTTTCACCAATTCTATCAAATTCTGTAAGTGCAGAAGGTATTAGATTTTATGCGGATGACGATATTTCGCTTACTATGAACTGGACGCCAAATCCTAAGAAACATTTAACGCCATTTGATAATACAGTGGAGCATAGCGGTAAGCATCTCGATGGAGGCTGTTTATCGTTCTGTGCCAGCCAATAATGACCCATTAGAACCAGCCAGTAACCTGATGTATGATACAGAAGGGATAATAGATACTACTATTCAAGACTACATAATTAAGTATTAGGGAAGCAATGCTATGGATATTGAAAAAATCAATGTTGCATCCACGACCAAGCTAGACAGCGATTACAATGAGCTTTTTGAGCTTTTGAAAGGTAAGGAGCTTTATTTTAATTTTATAAAGCCTGAAAAAAACAATGAACCACTTCGTGTTCCTTTGGCTCGTGTGGGAGAGAAGATAAGAGCTGTAGTTTTTTTTACAAAAAGAGAAAATAAAAAACTAGAAAAAAGTCACGGAGGAATAGTATGGGAAAAAGCATTAGAGATGGTTGCTAAGATGGATGACGCTGATGGACTTATAATAGAAAATTCAGAAAGAGCCTGGATTGCCATTAACAAAGGGACTATCCAAAAAATAATCACTAATACTTTTGAAATATAAAACTCAATAGTTATATCAAAAATCCAGAACATTTAATATTCTGACACCAATCGCTGTTAAACTTGCACGTGTTATATTTTTCTAAATCAACACTCCTGATGAAGTTTTCGGAAAACATGGCGATTGGGATACAGTTAAGGAAAAATCGATGCAAAATATCCTTCTTGGTCTCAACCCAAGCCATGACAATAGAGAGATTCAACGACAAGGATAATGAAGTTCAATTCGATAAAAGAACAGAGATACATCAAAGAGGAAAATTGTATTCAAGATAGACTACCCATCGTGGATGGATTTCTCAGGATCAACCGATGCCAGGTCTTGGAGAATGCATGATGATGAGAATGATTTTTCTACTTATATATATAAAGCTCATGCTCGTCAATGACACCAGACTGATTCACATTATTAAAAAGCACTCATAGTTTATGAAAAAGACAAAAGCACCTGAAATAACAGAAGAAATCAAGTCCAAGGCAAAAAAAATGCCGAACGCATACTTATATACAATAGATGGTGATTTAAAAGAAAGCGACTACATCCCCCCAGAAAAAATTATTGGCGCTTGGAAAGTAAATCAAAATGGTGATATATCTGGCGAGTTTATTCATAACCCCCAATATAAAGAAAATACTTGAACAGAAGAAAGCCACTATATCTATTTATAGTTAAGTTAGTTATGAGGCGGCTCATCATTTTTTGTCATCCAAGAGAATGTTCAATGCTCATATTTCCGCTTCAGCCAATATAGCATTGATGGTGTTTATAGCGAAAAACCATAAAACCATAAAACCATAAAACCATAAAACCATAAAACCATAAAACCATAAAACCATAAATAGGGTATATAATTATTTTCAAAAAAGGCAGATAAATTCTTCGTGGGTGAAATTGAGATTAAAATATATATCAACACAAAAGCTTGAATATATTTTCAATCTGCAAGACAGCAACCCCATGTATAAAAGCTATGAAGCTACACATCAATACAAAACTTGACTTCAGCATACACGATTACCTCCTTGAATATGATGCGCAAAAATAATGAAAATCCAGAAAAAGAAACAACCGATAGAATATTTGAAAGATATATTAGAAATTTACAAGATATAGATAATAAGAAAATAGAAAATCTTACAGATGTATTAGATTTTTTTGATGATGTAAGTTTTTTATATCAACTCATTAAAAGTATAGGATTAGACAATTTTAACAGCAGAGTAAATGAAGCAAACCTGCTAAGACTCAGAGCTGCTTTTATGAACATAGAGGTAAGCTCAAACGATATGAGGAAATTTATAGAGAGCATAACGGGCAATACAAGCGACAATCTGTAATTACATGGTATCATTTTAACTATTCACACATGCAGTCAGATTTATTTTAAAAATCAAAGACGTAAGACAGATAAAGTAATGAAAAACAAAACCCTCTATAGCCGTTTTATTTACCAACCAAACCATGAAACCAGTCAACATATATAGCGTAATTCTATCAACAACTACTTATATACTGTCATCCACACTTTTGGTTTATCTTTTTCTGCACTGGCTACCTATCTATATCCTGCTTTTCTATTTCTCTATCCAGATAGGTGCCGTAGAAATAGCTTTTTCAAAAAACACACTGGCCAAACATATTGCGCTGATTTATTTCTCTGCCTACATCACTTCATTGAGTCTAGCTATAGCGCTTACCCAAATGGGCAGACATTCTTTCGTTGAACTGGGCCAGCTTATTGAGCACTGGCCTCCTATCTTCAGGCTTTGATCTCTACTTCACCGTCTCCACCCCGGCAAATACCTCAAACAAATCTACCTCTTCCGTTTTCTGTGGACCAAGGCGCAGGCGTTTTTCGATGGCAAGTAAATGGTGCTCCATTGACGCTACCGCAGCGGCCTTATCGCCTGACAGCAGCGCTTCGGCAAGATGGTCGTGCTCGTCGTGGGAGCACTGTATGCCGCTTTGCACTTCATACAGGGCAATGATCAGTGAGGTTCGGGCGATCAGGCTATCGAGCATTTCGCCCAGGGTCTGATTACCGGCTATGCGTGATAAAAGGCGGTGAAAGTCGCCGGAAAGACGGATGAACTCCGGCTTGGCCGGGTCATGGCCCAGTGCATGCTCCTGCGCAATATGCGCACTGATGGCCTTGCGATCCTTTGCGCTCATATTGTCGATGGCATTCTCGATCATCGCCTTTTCAATCACCCGGCGGGCAGCGAACACTTCACGGGCCTGCTGCGGTGTCGGCTCTTCGACAAAGGCACCCCGGTTCATTTCAATCCGCACCAGCTTGAGATGGGACAGATCACGCAAGGCGCTGCGCACATGATTGCGATTGGCGGCAAACACCTCGACCAGATTCAGCTCGGTCAGACGGGTGCCCGGGGGGAGACGCTGCTCGACGATGGCGTCGTAGATGGAGTTGAAGATGCGTTGTACTTCGCGGACGGCATGGCTGGCCATAACTTGTTACTCTTGCCTGGCTCTCGCTGTTCTATTGTTAGCAATTTAGCGGAAACACAAGGTGAATGCCTAGCGCTGTTTTGCACTGCCCCGATATGTTTCAGTTTTGTGCTGCCTACGCCCAACTTTGGGTCAGTTATCTAAACCATTCGGCTCATAAAATCAGCATTCTGAGCCTTTTGATTCAGCCTTCAGGATCCTCTGATGATCTTTTTGCAGTGCGAATAAAGCGCTGAATTTACATATAAAACCGGTCTTCCAAGACCTCCTGCAGAGGAAACAGAATCCACTGCGGTGAATTTGTGGCATATAGATTGCTAACAATAAAAATATAATTGTTAGCAATCTGTGGAATGCCGCCATGTCGGGAAAAGGTTTAGTCGAGCTCGTCTCCGTTCATAAATCCTACGGGAACCGCCCTGCCGTCACGGACGTGAACCTGCGCATTCCCAGCGGCGCATACTGCTGCCTGCTTGGCCCCAGCGGCTGTGGTAAAAGCACCACACTGCGCATGCTGGCAGGTCATGAGGCGGTGACCGAGGGCGACATCCTGATGGACAACCGCAACGTCACGCTGTTGTCTCCCACCCAGCGTGGCACCGCCATGATGTTCCAGAACTATGCCCTGTTCCCGCATATGAACTGCCTCGACAACGTCGCCTTCGGCCTGCGTATCGGCGGCATGAAAACCGCAGAGCGCCATGCCCGTGCCCGCGAACTGCTGGCGCTGGTGAATATGCAGGATTACGCCCAGTCATTCCCCGATCAGCTGTCAGGCGGCCAGCAACAGCGTGTAGCTCTGGCCCGTGCGCTGATTACCGAGCCGGATGTGGTACTGCTCGACGAGCCGCTGTCAGCCCTTGACCCCTTCCTGCGCATCAAGATGCGCAAGGAGCTGAAGTCCATTCAGCAGAAACTCGGTCTGACCTTTATTCACGTCACCCACTCGCAGGAAGAAGCCTTTGCGCTGGCCGATCTGGCGGTAGTGATGGAAGGTGGCCGTATTCAGCAGATCGCCGAGCCTCGTGAGCTGTTTGAACAGCCCGCCACGCCCTTTGTGGCGCAGTTCATCGGCGGCCATAACCTGCTGACGGCGCAGCCCGGCGCACGTCAGAACGATCAGGTACAGCTGCATTTCGATCCGCAGGGTTCAGGCTGGATCGACAGCCACCGTCTGCCTGCCGGACAAGGCGAGCTGTCCTTTTCAGTGCGCTGCGATCACATCGACCTGCAACCGGGTCAGCACCCGGCGGCAGCGGGTCAGTTCGCAGTGACCGCCAGCATCAGTGATATCGAGTTCCAGGGCCAGTTCATCTATGTCGAGTGCACAACCAGCACCGGCAACACCCTGATGGCCTATCTGCCCGACCGTCATTTTGGTCAGCTGCCACTGCATGCGGGTGATCTGGTCACCCTCAGCTGGTCAGCGCAGCACCTCAATCTGTTTCAACCGCAGCACCTCAACTCAACCGCCCAAGTCGCGCAACCCGCTATGGCGATCTAACCAATCATCTTTGGAGAAAGCGTTATGACCCAGCAGTACGACGAAGCCACTACCCCAGCCGCAGCTTCTGCCGAGGCGGACACCAGCAATAGCAGCCTGATCAGCCGCCGCAGCCTGATCAAGGGTGCCGGTGCGCTGTCAGCGGTTGCCGTGGGCTCCGGAGCCATCACCGGCTTCCCCATGATTTGGGCACAGAACATCAAGAACGTGACGCTGCGTCAGTTCGGTACCGGGGTTTCCAACCTCAACGACATCGCCAAGAAGGCCAAGGAAGATCTGGGCATCAATCTGGAGCTGACCGCACTGGATTCCGATGCCGTCGCCCAGCGCGCCGTGACCCAGCCCAACTCCTATGACATCGCTGACATCGAATACTGGATCTGCAAGAAGGTCTTCCCGGCAGGCGTCATGCAGCCGATGAATGTCGAACGGATGAAGAACTTCAGCAAGATTTCGCCGCTGTTCATCAACGGCAAGCTGACCCCCGACTCGAAAATTGCTCAGGGCACAGCGCCCCATACCGTTGGCTTCGTCGAATCAGCCGACAGCAAGACCTTCGCCAAGGAACCCACCCAGTGGATGACCCTGATCCCCACCATTTACAACGCCGATACCCTGGGTATCCGTCCTGATCTGGTCGGCCGTGACATCACCACCTGGGCCGACATCATGGACCCGGCGTTCAAGGGCAAGGCGTCCATCCTCAACATTCCTGCCATCGGCATCATGGATGCGGCGATGATTGCCGAAGCCATGGGCAAGGTCAGCTACGGCGACAAGGGCAACATGACCAAGGAGGAGATCGACAAGACCATCGGCCTGCTGATGGAAGCCAAGAAAGCCAGTCAGTTCCGCGCGTTCTGGAAGTCCTTCGATGAGTCGGTCAACCTGATGGCCTCCGGTGAAGTTGTCATTCAGTCCATGTGGTCTCCCGCCGTGGCCGCGGTCCGCAGCCGTGGTATCGCCTGTAAATATCAGCCGCTGAAAGAAGGCTATCGCGCCTGGGGCGGCGGTCTGGGTCTGGCCAAGCACCTGACCGGTCTGGAGCTGGATGCCGCCTACGAATATATCGACTGGTATCTGTCTGGCTGGGTCGGTGCCTACCTCAACCGTCAGGGCTACTACAGCGCCGCGCCGGAAACAGCCAAGAACTTCATGAGCGCCGATGAATGGGGTTACTGGATGGAAGGTAAAGCGGCGGCAGGCGACATTCTCAGCCCCGAAGGCAAGGTCATGGAAAAAGCCGGTGCCGTGCGCGATGGCGGCTCCTACGCCGAGCGCATGGGCCACGTGGCCTGCTGGAACTCGGTCATGGACGAGAACAAGTACATGGTCCGCAAGTGGAACGAATTTATCGTTTCCTGATGATGGCATCGCGTCATCACCGTTAGCCGGGCGAGCCCGCACGTGCCCTCCACGGTGCGGGCTGGCCCGGCCCCATGCCGTATTCTGCAAGGATTTACCGATGAACAGAGGCCTTCTTTCCGTCAGCCATTTGCAGGCCCTGCCGCTCAGCCTGACGCTGTTGATGTTTCTGGTGTTTCCCATCGCCGTGATCATCATCGTCAGCTTCTGGGACTATGACTCCTACCAACTGATTCCGGGTTTTATCCTCGATAACTACCAGTATCTGCTGACCTCATCGGTGACCTGGCAGGCGTATCTGAACACTTTCAAATACGCCATCAGTACCTGGCTGATCACGCTGGTGCTGGGCTTCAGTATCGCCTACTACCTGGCGTTCCATATTCGCACGACCCGGATGCAGACCCTGCTGTTCATGCTCTGCACCATCCCTTTCTTTACCTCCAACATCATTCGCATGATTTCCTGGATTCCGCTGCTGGGCCGCAACGGTATGGTCAACAGCTTCCTGCTGAGCACCGGACTGATCGAGCAGCCGCTGGAATTCCTGCTGTACAGCGACTTCTCCATCATCCTGGCCTATGTGCATCTCTACACCCTGTTCATGGTGACGCCTATCTTCAACACCATGATGCGTATTGACCGTCGCCTGATCGAGGCCGCCCGCGATGCCGGGGCGGCGCCCTGGCAGATCCTGCTGATGGTGATCGTGCCGCTGTGCAAGTCCGGCATTCTGATCGGCAGCATCTTTGTGCTGACCATGGTGATGGGCGACTTCGTTACCGTCAGCATTATGGGCGGAGGCCTGCATGCCTCGGTGGGGCTGATCATCAAGAACGAGATTTCCCTGCTGCAATACCCGGCCGCCGCCGCCAGTGCCGTGGTACTGCTGATCACCGTGCTGATCATGCTGATGGTGATGTTCCGTCTGGTCGATATTCGCAAGGAGCTGTGATCATGGCCCGTACCACTGGCAACCGCCGCCCCAGGAGCTTCTACTGGCTGACTGCCCTGTTTGCCCTGTTCATGCTGTTTCTCTACGGCCCGACCCTGACCATTGGCATCCTGTCGTTTCAGGGGCCGAACGGCGGCCTGACCTTTCCGATGAACGGCGTCTCGCTGTACTGGTTCCACAACCTGTTTACCGAACAGCAGGTGGGTGACTTCGGTGGCTCCTTCACCCGCTCGCTGCTGCTGGGCGTCGGCGTCATGCTCTGCACCACGGTCTTTTCGCTGCTGGCAGGCTTTGCCTACCGGCGCCGGTTTGCAGGCTCCAACACCCTGTTCTATCTGACCCTGGCCAGCCTGATCATTCCTTCGATCCTGATCAGCCTCGGTATCGGCCTGATGTTTGACCGCCTCGGCTGGGCGCCGCACTGGTACAGCTCGGCCTTCGGTGCCCACCTGACCTGGACCCTGCCGTTCGGGCTACTGATCATGTTTGCCGTGTTCAACCGCTTCAATCCCTCCTTTGAAGCAGCCGCCCGTGATCTTGGTGCCAGCCACTGGCAGACCGTGCGACTGATCGTGCTGCCGCTGATTGCACCGAGCCTGCTGGGGGTAGCGCTGTTTGGCCTGACGCTGTCCTACGATGAATTTGCCCGCACCCTGATGGTGTCCGGCAGCTTCAATACCCTGCCGCTGGAGCTGTTCGGCATGACCACTAACGTCACCACGCCGGTGCTCTATGCGCTCGGCACCCTGACCACGGTGTTCTCCTTTGCGGTGATCACCTTGATCGTGGTGCTGATGTCGGTCAGCCGCCAGCGTCAGCAACATCACTGAGCAGGCGCTCCGGTCACACCTTGCCAACAAAACTTGCCCGGCAATCGTCAGCGGATGGCACTGCCGCCGCTGACCCTGCTTGCCAGCCACCTTCGTCGCCAGATCAGAGCCATCATGAAAATACAGGTCATCAATCCCAACGCATCGGCGTCCATGACGGCGATGCTGGCCCAGCAGTGCCAGGCCATCATTAACCCGGGGACCGAGCTGCAGGTACGCTGCCTGCCGGACTCCGTCGCCAGTATCGAAGGCGCCTGCGACGGCGTACAGGCCGCTTACCACCTGCTGGACGCCGTCCGTCAGGGCGAAGCCGAAGGGGTGCAGGGTTACATCATCGCCTGCTTCGATGACACCGGGCTGGATGCCGCCCGTGAGCTGGCCAGCGGGCCGGTGCTGGGGATTGGTGAAGCCGCCATGCACGCCGCCAGCATGCTCAGTGTGCGTTACTCGGTGCTGACTACCCTGCCCCGCTCTATCCACATCATTGAGCGCAATATGCGCAGCTACGGCGTCGACCGCCGCTGTGCGGGCGTCCACGCCGCTGATATTCCGGTGCTGTCGCTGGAATCAGATCCCGGCAGTTATGGCCGTCTGCGCAAGCTCGGCAAGCAGCTGCTGGAGCAGGACCGCAGCGAATGTCTGGTGATGGGCTGTGCCGGCATGGCGCAATGGGCCAAAGCACTGCAGAACGATCTTGGTGTACCGGTGATTGACGGGGTGCAGGTCGCCCTGAAATGGGTGGAAGGTCTGGTGCAGCTGGGTCTGGGCAGCAGCAAGCTGATCAGCTATCAGGCGCCCCGGCTGAAATAATCTTTAAACCTGACTATCAAGCTAGGTTATTTCAATAGCTCGTCACTATGAAACGAATTGGGTCAGTCAATTGGGCAAGCTGACCCGGCCCTACTAGTATTCTTTCCGTTGTCTCATTCCTGACAGGCCGCTGAAATCTGTCTGCTTTTGCAAAGGCCTGCACATCCTGCTTTGGAGAGAATAAATGACGTCCAACGGAAACAGCGGCGGCAAGTGCCCCGTAATGCATGGCGGTATGACCAGCACCGGCAAATCAGTCATGGACTGGTGGCCGGAAGCGCTGAACCTCGACATCCTGCATCAGCACGATACCAAGACCAATCCCCTCGGCGCCGACTTCAACTACCGTGAAGAACTGAAGAAGCTGGACGTTGACGCCCTGAAAGCAGACCTGCGCGCCCTGATCAATACCAGCCAGGACTGGTGGCCCGCTGACTGGGGTAGCTATGTCGGCATGATGGCCCGTGTGACCTGGCACGCTGCCGGCTCCTACCGTACCTCTGATGGCCGCGGCGGCGCCAACACCGGCAACCAGCGTTTTGCGCCACTGAATTCCTGGCCCGATAACGTCAACACCGACAAGGGCCGCCGCCTGCTGTGGCCGATCAAGAAGAAATACGGCAACAAGATTTCCTGGGCGGATCTGATCGCGCTGGCGGGCACCATCGCCTATGAAGTTGCCGGTCTCAAGACCTACGGTTTCGCCTTTGGCCGTGAAGACATCTGGCACCCCGAGAAAGACACTTACTGGGGTGATGAAAAGCAATGGCTGGCGCCAAGCGACAGTCGTTATGGCGACGTGACCAAGCCTGCCACCCTGGATAATCCACTGGCCGCCGTGCAGATGGGCCTGATCTACGTGAATCCGGAAGGCGTCAACGGCAAGTCTGACCCGCTGGCGACCGCAGCACAGATGCGCGAAACCTTCTCCCGCATGGGCATGAATGATGAAGAAACCGTCGCCCTGACCGCCGGTGGCCACACCATCGGCAAGTGCCATGGCAACGGCAACCCGGCCAATCTGAGCGCTGACCCGGAAGCCGCCGCCCCCGAATATCAGGGCCTCGGCTGGATGAACACTCAGGGCCGTGGTATTGGCCGCGACACCGTGGTGTCAGGTCTGGAAGGTGCCTGGACCACCGAACCCACCAAGTGGGACAACGGCTACCTGAAAATGCTGTTCGGACACGACTGGCATCTGGTGAAAAGCCCTGCCGGTGCGACCCAGTGGGAACCAGTCAGCATTGCCGAAGCAGACAAGCCGGTCGATGTGGAAGACCCGTCGATCCGTCTCAATCCGATGATGACCGACGCCGACATGGCGCTGAAAGTGGACCCGATCTACCGCGATATCGCGCTGAAATTCAAAGACGATCAGGACTACTTCTCCGAAGTGTTTGCCCGTGCCTGGTTCAAACTGACCCACCGCGACATGGGGCCGAAGTCCCGTTATGTCGGCCCGGACGCACCGCAGGAAGATTTGCTGTGGCAAGACCCGGTGCCTGCCGGTAGCAGCAGCTACGATGTAGCCGCTGTGAAAGCCCGGATTGCTGCTTCTGGCCTCAGCATCAGTGAACTGGTCGCTACCGCCTGGGACAGCGCCCGCACCTTCCGTGGTTCTGACTACCGCGGTGGTGCCAACGGTGCACGCATCCGTCTGGCGCCGCAGAAAGACTGGGAAGGCAACGAGCCTGCACGCCTGAGCAAGGTACTGGCCGTGCTGGAGCAGATCGCTGCCGTCAGCGGTGCCAGCGTCGCTGATGTCATCGTGCTGGGTGGTAACGTGGGTATCGAACAGGCGGCCAAAGCTGCCGGTTTTGATGTCAGCGTGCCCTTTACTGCAGGCCGTGGTGATGCCTCGGCAGAGCAGACCGATGCCGAGTCCTTTGCCGTACTGGAGCCGCTGTCCGATGGCTTCCGTAACTGGCAGAAGAAGGATTACGTTGTCCATCCCGAGGAGATGATGCTGGATCGTGCCCAGCTGCTGGGCCTGACCGCCAGTGAAATGACCGTGCTGGTCGGCGGCATGCGGGTACTGGGAGCCAACTACGGTGGCAGCGTCCACGGCGTATTCACTGATCGCGTCGGTGCCCTGACCAACGACTTCTTCGTCAACCTGACCGATATGAACTACAGCTGGAAGCCCACCGGTCGCAACAGCTACAACATCTGTGAACGCGCTTCCGGTGCCGTCAAGTGGACCGCCAGCCGCGCCGATCTGGTGTTTGGCTCCAACTCCATCCTGCGCGCCTACGCCGAGGTGTACGCTCAGGATGACAATCAGGAGAAGTTCGTGAAGGACTTTATCGCCGCCTGGACCAAGGTGATGAACGCTGATCGCTTCGATCTGCTGTAATTACCCGCCAGCCTGAACGTGCTCCCACGCCGGTGAACAGGTTCAGACAAGATACCTACAGCCCGCGCAGCCACCCTGCCCGGGCTGTTTTTGTTCTATCCTGCTGAGCGGAATACCGCGCACAGGAGAGAGAACAGGGATGAGCATCCGGAATCATGCAGGCGTCGTCGCCATCCTGCTCAGCAGCGTTACGGCTCATACGGCCACGGCCACCGCCAGTGACTGGCAATGCCCACCGCAGATCAGCGCAACACCACTGGTCAGCAGCCAGCAGCCCGGCTTGCAGGTGTTACTTAGCAGCGGTCAGCGCTCGCTGGACCGGGTTGGTATTTTTCTCGGCCCGCTCAACGCGCTGGCGGCGCAGGTGCCCGATCAGAGCGAGAATAAGGAAGGCATGGCCATCGATAGCTGGCAGTTGCCTCGCACTGCTGGTGACCACTATCTGGTGGGCTGCAGCTATACCGATACTTCGGCGATGCTGTACAAGGCCCTGCCTGACAGCAGGCCCGCTATCAGCTCACTCCCACCGGAAAGCGTCAGCGGCTGCTGAGTATGACCTGCGAGTAGTACATGACCTGCGAGTAGTGTAAGCACAGCAAAATGTGCGCTGGCAGTAACGAGTGCCAGCGCAGAAACGACAACGCCCGTGCGGGCAACCCGCACGGGCGTTGTGATACCGAGGGCCGTGTGATCAGGCTTTGAAGATACTGACCGCGTCACCCAGCTCGCGAGCATGGTCTTTCAGATCAGCGGAGGCGCTGACGGTCTTGTCCACCGCATCCTGATTGCTGCCGGTCATGGTGGCAATCATCTCAATCCGCTGGGTCATATCACCCATGGCGGCCTGCTGCTGTTGCAGGGCAACCACGATCCCCTGCACATGCTGGTTGATCTGCACGGTATTGTCGCGAATGCCACCAATCGCCTGACTGGTTACATCGGTCTGCGCCACGCCACGACGTGAGGCTTCCACACTCTGCTCCATCACTTTCACCACCTGCTCCATACCCTGACGGATGGTGTCGATCTGGCTGGAGATTTCGACCGTGGCCGAGCCGGTCCGCCCTGCAAGGCTACGTACTTCATCCGCTACGACCGCAAAGCCGCGGCCCGTTTCCCCGGCACGGGCTGCTTCGATAGCCGCATTCAGTGCCAGCAGGTTGGTCTGGTCGGCAATTTCATGGATGGTACGGGTGATGCTGGCAATCTCATCGGTCTGACGATTAAGGGCGTGCACCTTCTCAGCGGCGTTGCCGATATAGTCAGCGATGGAACGGATATCCGAGGTCGAGGTGCGGATCACCTGTTCACATTCGTTGATAGTGTGCTGGGCTTCTTCGGTCTGACGGCCCACCACAGATACTTCATGGCTCAGCTGCTCGATGCCCTGGAACATTTCCTCAGCGGTGACCGACATGGCGCGGGTCGCTTCATTCTGCGAGTGCACGCTGTGCTGCATGGCCTGTGAGGCGTCAGACAGATGCTCAGAGCTGTCCTGCACTTCCCGTGACAGGCTGCGAATATTGCCGGTGACGCTTTTCAGCTGATCCTGCATCTGTTCCAGCGCCGCCAGCAGGCTGCCCGGCGTGCCGGAAATTCGCTGGCTCAGATCACCGGCAGCGATACGATGCGCCAGTGTGACCGCCTGCGCAGGCTCGCCACCGAGAATGCCGAACACTCGGCGATAGAGCACTACCGCGCCTACCAGCAGAATCAGGCTCAAGGCCGCCACTAAGCCAACGATCATGTTACGCAGATCGCGCAGATCACTCAGGTTATCTGCCGCCAGTGATGCGGTCCGCTCTTTTACCTGACTCGCCAACACCTGTAGCTGTTCAGACAGTGCCAGCGCTCGATCATCAAAGCCGCCACCGGGCTGTTTCATTAGCGCGTTACCGGCGTCGCGACCTTGCTCAATATAGGCAGTCGCCATCCGCTTGCCGATGGCAAAGTACTGACCGGCCAGCTCACGGGTGCGCGACACGCTAGCTGCAAATTCAGGGCGCAGCTGAGCGATCTCATCCAGATTCTTCTGCAGCGCCTGAAAGTGCTCCTCGGCATCATCGAAACCGGCGCGGTCACCGGTGGCACTGGCATCCGTCAGAAACTGCTGGACCTGTACCACGTTAAAACGAGCATCATCGATATTGGCGGTCAAACCACCGGTCATAACGTGCTCAACCTCGTCTTCAGCAATTGAGCTGCTGAGGCTGAAATGGCTGACCAGCGCCAGCGCCAGCAACAACGCAATCATGATGGCATTAAAGCCGAGCAGTACCGGCTTGAGTTGAGATTTCGTGGGCAACATGAGCGCGTCCTTGTTCAAAAAATGAACACATCTATATTACCTGGGGATACTAGGGAGAGCGACGAATGACGTCAATCATGACTTTTTAACAAACCATCGATTGACTGATGTTGAACAAAAACTGGCAGGAAAAGTGGACCCGGACGGGCCCACTGTGCAGGAACGGGATTAGCTCAGCAAGGCATCAATATCATCTTCTTCGGACTTGAGGGTGGTCCAGTCGTCGAACACCTTGCTCAGGTCCAGATTGAGTTTCTTGGCCAGCTCCATGGGGAAGTGCGCCATCTGCTCTTCTTCGCTCTGACCTTTCTTGTCGCACTCATTGATATAGGTGGCGATATAGATCAGCGCGGCATAGGGAGAGAAACCGCCCTCCATCGGCCTGATCTGACCGCGGATGGCTTCCTGAATCTCTTCGGGGAATTTCCAGCGCCGGGCCAGCTCGACACCGACGTCGGCATAGTGATAGCCCAGCATGTTTTCCTGCAGTTCAACGCGGTTGCCACCGTGCGCGACCAGCGTATCAATCTTGCTGGCCTTGTCGGGTTCACCCATGTGAATCAGCAGCTCACCGATGGAATGCATCATCCCGCAGGTGAAGGCCACTTCGCGGTCCACCTTGGCGTGCTTGCCGAGCATCTTGCACAGGCTGGCGACGTTGAAGGTGTCCTTCCAGAACTGGCGCTTGTCGAGACCGGGCACATCCACGAAAGCCGAGGTCATCCCCGAGGCAGTGACCAGCGTACGCAGCTGAGAGATACCCAGCAGCACGACGGCATTGCTGATGGAAGCGATCTTGCGGCCAACGCCATAACGGGCAGAGTTGGCCAGACGTAATACCTTGGCAGCAAAAGCCTGATCCTTGGCGATCTTGTTTGCGATTTCGTCGGCGTTGGCCTTGTCCGATCCAAAACTTTCCGTCAGCTCCTGCACCACTTTGGGGATGCTGGGCAGGTTGTATACGTTGTTGAATAGTGATTCTACCGACATGACCCGTCTCCTTAGCCTTTTGTCACCTCGCCGGGCGCAGAGCCAGCAGCCCTGCCCGATTGACTCAGTATAGGCCAGATACTCAACTAACCAAGAGACGGCGGCGGAATCCCTTACGTTGTTGGCGTCAGAATCACTGCCTCCGGCCGCTCCCGCGGCATCGCCTGTGGCGCCTGCTCGGTAATCTTGGCGGCAAACTCCTGCAGCGGCACGTCCTGCTTGCGATCCGCCTTCCAGGCCAGATCACTGAGCAGGTAAGCGCTCATCAGCCGGGCACAGGATTCCAGCGCATGCAGATGGGTACGTTCGTAGCCGTGGGTGGCATCGGTGCCGAAAGTGATCAGTGCCGGGCGGATATCATGGCCTGCCTGCACCGCCGACACCGCATCACTGTAATAGAAGCGGAACACGTCACGCTGCCAGGGAATATCGTGGCGTCGGCACAAATCGATCAGGTGATGGCTGAGGTGGTAATCAAACGGCCCGCTGGAATCCTTCATCGCCACCGTCACCCCGGTTTCGCGGGCGTTCTGGCCACTGGCGACCGGGCCGATGTCGATACCGACAAATTCGGTGACATCATCATCCAGCGCATGGCCCGCACCGGAGCCGACCTCCTCCGACAGGGTAAACAGCACTTCGGTGGTCAGCCGTGGCCTGAGCTGATGGCGCTGCATGGCTTCAAGGGTGGCCAGCAGGGAGGCAGCACCGGCCTTGTTATCCAGATGACGGGAAATGATAAAGCCGGTCTCGGTAATCTCCGGATGCGCATCAAACGCCACGAAATCACCGACTTCCAGCCCGGCCGCGCGCACATCATCGGCACTCTGCACCGCCACATCCAGCCGCACTTCCACCTGATCCCAGTTGACCGGCTGAGTATCGATGGCCTCGTTGAAAGCATGTCCGGCAGCCATCAGCGGCAGCACCGTACCGCGGTACTGGATACGCTCACCGAACAGGGTCACCCGGCCGCCTTCGGCAAAGCGGCTGGACCAGTGGCCAATAGGCGTAATAGCCAGCCGGCCATTTGGCTTGATCTCGCGCACCATGGCGCCAATGGTGTCGAGGTGGGTGACCAGTGCCCGTTTCGGCCCTTTTACTTCACCGGGCAGGGTCGCGCACAGGGTGCCACGGCGGCTGAGGGTATAGCCGACTCCCAGCTCCTCCAGACAGCGGCCGACGTAATAGACGATGCTGTCGGTGAAACCGGTGGGTGAGGGAATCGCCAGCATATCGAGCAGGCGACGGGTCAGGTACTGGGTATCGATGGCAGGTAACTTGGGTAGCATGGGCATGTCCTCTGGTCAGTCTGCACGGGCACGCAGCCCGTGCAGCGATTGAATCCCTTCGCCGGGAACGCCTGATTTCACCGGGCGGAAATACAGCGCTCAGTGTTGGCGGGTGGTGGGAAACAACATATCAATGAAGCGTTGCGCCGTCGGGTGCGGCTCATGATTGGCCAGCCCCGGGCGCTCGTTGGCCTCGATCAGCACGTAATCGGGCAGGGTGGGGTCGGGCACCAGCATGTCGATGCCGGTGACCGGGATCTGCAGCGCCCGTGCGGCGCGCAGGGCCGCTTCACGCAGGGCCGGATGCAGCACCGTGGTGACATCCTCCAGCGTGCCGCCGGTATGCAGATTGGCGGTCTTGCGCACCGCCAGACTGCGCCCTTCCGCCAGCACATCCTCCAGCCGGTAACCCGCGGCTTCGACACAGCGGCGGGTTTCACCGTCCATCGGGATAGTGCTCTCACCGCCGGTCATGGCAGCCCGCCGGCGGCTGGTGCGTTCGATCAGCTCGGCAATGCTGTGCTGGCCGGTGCCGCAAATGGTCGCCGGACGACGTACCGCGGCCGCCACCACCTCGTCGTTGATGACCAGCACGCGCAGGTCGTCACCCTGACAGAAAGGCTCGATCAGCACCTGTGAGGAATAGCGCTGCGCTGTCGTTACCGCCGCTCGCAGCGTTTCGGCATCGCGTACATCGACCGCGATCCCCTTGCCCTGCTCACCATCGTGAGGTTTGACCACCAGCCGTGAGCCCAGTGTCTCAAGCAGTTCCGCCGGGTCCTGATCGTCGGCCAGCATCACCCCAGCCGGGGTCTTCAGCCCGGCACGCTGCAGACAGCGCTGGGTCAGCCACTTGTTCTGACACAGGGTCATGGCGGTGGCCGGGGTCAGGTCTGACAGACTTTCATGGCAGCGAATACGCCGCCCGCCCCAGCTCAGGGTGAAGATATTGTGCTCGGCATCTTCCACATCGACGTGAATGCCACGGCTGATGGCCTCATCAACAATGATGCGGGCATAGGGATTAAGCACATCCAGCGGCGAGGTGTCGGTATACAGCGCCTGATTGATGGCGTTCTTTTTCTTCACCGCGAAGGTTTGAATCTGGCGGAAGCCCAGGCGCTGGTAAAGGCTGATCGCGGCCTGATTGGTATGCAGCACCGACAGGTCCAGATAATGGCAGCCGCGGGTCTGCATCTTCTCGGCCAGATGCCGCACCAGGGTTTCCCCTACCTGCGGTGTCTGGCAGCCGGGGTCTACCGCCAGACTCCACAGGCTGGAGCCGGATTCGGGGTCATTGAAGGCCAGAGCGTGGTTGAGCCCCAGCACCGCACCCAGCACCGCGCCGGTATGGCAGTCTTCGGCCAGCAGATACAGCTGCTCCTGCGAATTGCGCTTGTCCATTACCACATCAACATCCAGTGGCTGCATCCGGCAGCGCTGGTAGATGGCATTGACCTGCTCGATATCGGCCAGCGTCCGCAGGCGCCGCACCCGCACTCCCTTCACCCGGTCACGCTTGGGCTGGTATTCGCTCAGCCACAGGCGGTAACTGTCGGACGGGTCGAGGAACAGCCGCTGCGGGTCATGGCTCACCACCACGTGCGGACGGGCGACATAGAAGGCGATGTCGCGTTCACCCTGGCTTTCTTCCAGCAGCGTGGCCGCCAGCTCCTGTTCATTGACGAAGGTATGGCCAAACAGCAGCCGCCCCCAGCCGCAATGCAGACTGACATTGGGCTTGATGGCCGGTGCCTGCTGATGACCACGGTGGCGGGCTGCCTGCAGATGCGCATAAGAAGGCTGGCGTCGGCGCAGCATCCGTTGCCGTTCACTGCCACTCTGGCGTTCTCCCCGGGCGGCGACAGGTACGCTGCCGCGCTTACCGGGCAATGAGGGCGCCGCAGGTCGTTCCGGCTCGCTGGTGTTGCTGTCCCTGGCGATCAGCGCCGTACGCTTGGGTATGTTCACGGTCAGATTCCCTGTTCCTGCAACCACAGTTCCAGTAAGCCCAGCTGCCACAGTTTAGAGCCACGCAACGGGGTGATGTGGTCGTCGGGGCGGGCCAGCAGCTGCTCGACATAATCGGTGTTGAACAGTCCGCGTTCGCGGGCCTTGCGCCCCATCAGTGCTTCCTGCACCTGATCCAGCACCGGTCCGCGCAGATATTTCAGCGCTGGCACCGGGAAGTAGCCCTTGGGACGATCAATCACTTCATGGGGAATCAGCTGGCGTGCCACCTGCTTGAGAATGCCCTTGCCGTCATGGGCCAGCTTGTAGCGGGCAGGAATGCGGGCGGCAAATTCCACCAACTGGTGATCAAGGAAGGGCACCCGCGCTTCCAGACTGTGCGCCATGGTCATGGTATCGACCCGCTTGACCGGGTCATCCACCAGCATGATCTGGCTGTCCAGCCGCAGGGCCTTGTCCACCGGGTCATCCGCGCCAAAGGCGGCAAAGTGGCTGCGGACAAACTCACCGGCCAGATCAGGCGTCTGCCACTGGGGTGTGACGGTATGGATGTACTCTTCATAACTGCGGTCAAAGAACGCCGCACGATAGCTGGCCACCGCGTCATGGCTGTCGGCCAGCGGCGGATACCAGTGATAACCGGCGAAGATTTCATCCGCCCCCTGGCCGCTCTGCACCACCCGGCAGGACTTGGACACTTCTTCGGACAGCAGATAAAAGGCGACGCAGTCATGGCTGACCATCGGCTCCGACATGGCGGCAATGGCTTTGGGCAGCGCCGTCAGCATCCGTTCGGGGGCGATACGTATCTGGCTGTGCCGGGTGTTGAAGTGTCTGGCGATGATGTCGGAGTAAACAAACTCATCGCCCTGCTCACCGTTCACTGCATCGAAGCCGATAGAAAAGGTATGGATGTCCGGTTTGACCTCATGCAGTAACGCCGTCAGCAGCGAAGAGTCGACACCGCCCGACAGCAGAATACCGACATCCACCGCCGCCACGTTACGCCGCGCCACCGCCCCCCGCAGTTCGGCCAGCAGCGCCTCCTGCCAGTCCTGCTCGGAGCGGTTGCGATCGGCATCCTGCATGCCAAAAGCCAGATCCCACCACTTCTGCTTGCAGCTGCGACCATCGGCCGTGACACGTAGCCAGTGGCCCGGCTCCAGCTTCTTCACCTGTTTGAGCAGGGTACGCGGGGCGGGCACCACGGAATGGAAATGCAGATAGAAGTGCAGGGCTTCGGCGTCCAGCTCACGGCTGACGCGCGAGTCTTCCAGCAGGGCGGGCAGCGTCGAGGCGAACACCAGATGTTCGGCATCCTGACTGTAATACAGCGGCTTGATCCCCAGCCGGTCACGGGCCAGCCACAGATCACCACTGGCCTGATTCCAGATGGCAATGGCAAACATGCCGTTGAAGCGCTGCAGACAGGCTTCTCCCCAGGCGTGGTAAGCCTTGAGGATGACTTCGGTATCACCATCGGAGTAGAAGGCATAGCCCATACCCTGCAGCTCATGGCGCAACTCACGGTAGTTGTAAATGGCGCCATTGAACACCAGGGCGAGGCCCAGATGGGGGTCGTACATCGGTTGCTGGGAGTGTTCGGACAGGTCCATTACCTTAAGACGGCGATGACCGAGACTCACCCGGTTCTGATGGAATACCCCGTCCGCATGGGGTCCACGGGGAATATGACGATGATTCATGCGCTCCAGCATCGCCAGCTGGCTCGGTCCGTCGTTAAAGCGAAGTTCTCCTGCAAGGCCACACATGGCTAATTATTTCCTCTTTATTATGATCAGATGACAAACAAATTAATTTGAACTCTATATATTTATTTGTCATTAAAAACCCTAACAAATGCCAGTTAGGTTCACAAGTACGGTTATTAACCCGATAACAAACGGATAAATTTATATCGATATGGAAATACTACATTTCAAAGCATTCTGTATGTCGACAATCCGACAGGAATTCAAGCGGGGACAGAAAAGCAGCCAATGCTGGTCATTGACCTGACAGAGCCGGGAAGGTAGCGGTGAACAAGATGCAAAAAAGCCGACGCGGGGTCGGCTTTTTGGTGAAGTGGGACGGTGCGGGAGCGGATCAGCGGTCGCGATCAGCCAACGGCGTGGAGAAGGCGTACTCCATATCCCAGGGGAAACGGATCCAGGTATCCTGACTGACTTCGGTGATGAAGGTGTCCACCAGTGGCTTGCCCGCTGGTTTGGCATAAATAGTGGCAAAATGTGCCTTGGGCAGCATTTCGCGCACGGCGCGGGCGGTTTTGCCGGTGTCGACCAGATCGTCGATCAGCAGCATGCCTTCGCCATCACCTTCTACACCTTTCAGTACATTGAGCTGTCCCTGATGCTGGGCGGCCTCTGCGCCCTTGCTGGCATAACTGACAATGCAGATGGTATCGATCAGTCGAATATCCAGCTCACGGGCGATAATCGCCGCAGGCACCAGACCGCCGCGAGTAATGGCCACAATACCTTTCCATGGCCCCATTTCCAGCAGGCGCCATGACAAGGCACGGGCATTTCGATGCAGTTCGTCCCAGGACACCGGGAAATCTTTGCTATAGGGAGTATGGGTCATCCGCTTGCTCTCTGAACCAGTCAATAGCGTTCAGCCACCTGGCAGCCACCTGCACGAGGCAGCTGTACAAAATAGTGACAGTTTGAACCGAAGGGATGGAATTGTACCCAAAGCGACGAAGTCTTGGTACGTGCAATTCATCCTCTGTCGTTTTTCACCTTCCAATCAGCTGCAGCGGGTCATTCGCAGGCATCCGCGTAGTGTTCCGCCAGATGCTCATCCTTCAGCCTGACGTAGTTGCCCGCGCTGTAAGTGAAGAAGCTGCGTTCCTTGTCGGTCAGCGGCCGGGCCTGTTTGGCCGGGCTGCCAACATAGAGAAAACCTGACTCCAGACGTTTGCCGGGAGGCACCAGCGCACCGGCACCGATCATCACCTCGTCTTCCACCACGGCACCGTCCAGCACCTTGGCGCCCATGCCCACCAGCACGCGGTTGCCGATGGTGCAGCCATGCAATACCGCCTGATGGCCGATTGTGACGTCTTCACCGATGGTCAGCGGGTAGCCATCCGGGTTGTAACTGCTGGCGTGGGTGATATGCAGAATCGCCCCGTCCTGTACGCTGGTGCGGGCGCCAATGCGAATCCGGTGCATGTCGCCGCGAATGACTGTCATCGGCCATACCGAGCTGTCATCGCCCAGTACTACATCACCCAGCACCACGGCGCTGGGATCGACAAAGACCCGTTCACCCAATACCGGGGCCGTATTTTTGAAACTGCGCACTGCCATGGTTCAATCCTCTGTGATGGTTCTGCGTCTGACCGCACTGGACAGGCATGATACCCATTAATGTCCCGTCTTTATCAGTCCAATAGCCAAAAGCAGGTTTCAGCGCGCCAGGGCTTTCGCTAAGCTGGCTCCATCACTGTCAGTCAGTGTGCCGCCCCGTTTACAATTGATCGGGGGCGCACCCATATTGAGTAAGCCCGTGAGACTGACAGTATTAAGGCCACCTGCGGCGCGACGAGCTGACGCTCCCCGCTCAGGTGACGCCACTGACCGGCCCTCTCTTTGCCATAGGAATCGTTCATGTCCAATCCTTTGCTGACACCCCACACCCTGCCGCCGTTCAGTGCCATTCAGCCCGAGCACATTCTGCCCGGCATCGAAACCCTGATCAGCGACACGCTGGCCACCGTCGATACTCTGGCGAACAACGACCAGCCCAGCTGGGACAGCGTGATCGCCCCCATCGAGGAAGCCTATGACCGCCTGAATTCGGCCTGGTCGCCGGTCGGCCACCTCAATGCCGTGGCCAATACGCCGGAACTGCGCGAAGCCTACAATGCCGCCTTGCCCAAACTGTCGGAATACGCCACGCAACTCGGCCAGCATCAGGGTCTGTTCAAGGCCTATCGCCGCATCGCCGACAGCGCTGACTTCGCCTCACTGAGCGCCGCCCAACAGGCCACCATCGAGCATGCCCTGCGTGACTTTCGTCTGTCCGGCATCGATTTGCCTGCAGAACAGCAACAGCGCTATGCCGATATCAACAAGCGCCTGTCCGAGCTGACCAGCCAGTTCTCCAACAACGTACTGGATGCCACCCAGGCCTGGACCCGCCATATCACCGACAGCAGTGAGCTGGCCGGGGTACCGCAGAGCGCACTGGACATGCTGGCGCAGAATGCCCAGCAGCAGGACAAGGAAGGCTGGCTGATCACCCTCGATTTCCCCAGCTTCTATCCCATTCTGAGCTTCTGCGACAATCGCGCCCTGCGCGAAGAGGTCTATCGCGCCAATGTCACCAAAGCATCTGATCAGGGCCCGCATGCCGGTCAGTTTGACAACACCCAGCTGATGGAAGAAATCCTCGCCCTGCGTCAGGAAGAAGCCCAGTTGCTGGGTTTTGCCAACTACGCCGAGCTGTCACTGGCCACCAAGATGGCGGAAAGCACCGAGCAGGTTGTCAGCTTCCTGCGTCAGCTGGCCCAGCGCAGCAAAACCGCCGCCGCGCAGGAACTGGCTGAACTGCAGGCGTTTGCCAGCAGTGAGCTGGGCCTGCCGACACTGGAGGCCTGGGATGTGGGTTATGCCAGCGAAAAACTGCGGGTGGCCCGCTATGCCCTGTCGCAGGAAGACCTGCGCCCTTATTTCCCTGCCCCCAAAGTGCTGAACGGCCTGTTTACCGTGATCGGCAAGCTGTACGGCATCGACATCGTGCAGCTGCATGATTTCGACACCTATCATGCCGATGTCAGCTTCTACGAAGTGCAGCGTGATGGTCAGGCCATTGCCCGTTTCTATCTCGATCTCTATGCCCGCAGCCACAAACGCGGCGGCGCCTGGATGGACGACTGCCGGGTGCGTCGTCAGCGCCTGGACGGCAGCGTACAGCTGCCCATTGCCTATCTGGTGTGCAACTTCACCCCGCCTGTCGGTGGCAAACCGGCGCTGCTGACCCATAACGAAGTCACCACCCTGTTCCACGAATTTGGCCACGGTCTGCACCACATGCTGACAAAAGTCAGCGTTGGCAGCGTGTCTGGCATCAACGGCGTGGCCTGGGATGCGGTCGAGCTGCCCAGCCAGTTCATGGAAAACTGGTGCTGGGAGAAAGAAGCGCTGGACCTGATCAGTGGCCACTATCAGACCGGTGAACCCCTGCCTGCCGAGCTGCTGGATAAGATGATGGCGGCGAAAAACTTCCAGGCCGCCATGATGATGGTGCGTCAGCTGGAATTCGCCCTGTTCGACTTTGTCCTGCATCGCGACTTCCAGCCCGGTGTCACTCAGGTACAGCAGGTGCTGGATGCGGTCCGTGCCGAAGTGGCAGTGCTGATTCCGCCCAGCTTCAATCGCTTCGCCCATGCATTCACCCACATTTTTGCCGGTGGCTATGCGGCGGGCTATTACAGCTACAAGTGGGCAGAAGTCCTGTCTGCTGACGCCTTCAGCGCCTTTGAAGAAGAAGGCATATTCAACCGTCAGACCGGCGAGCGCTTCCTCACTGCCGTACTGGAGCAAGGTGGCAGCAAGCCTGCCATGGAACTGTTCAAAGCGTTCCGCGGCCGCGAGCCAGACATTGGCCCGCTGCTGCGTCATTCAGGCCTCGCGGCCTGAGGCTCTGGCAGCCACAACGCCGCACACAACACCCCGACCCAAAACTGGCTCCTCCGCCAGTCTGGCTATAACATACCCGCGCGCCCGGCCGTTGACGGTCGGGGGCAGAGGGAGGATACCGTGATGAGTACTATCAAACGTTTTATCGCTGGTGCGGTGTGCCCGCGCTGTGCCAAGCAGGACACCCTGCGCATGTACCGTGATGAAGAGCGGGAATACCGCGAATGCGTCGCCTGTGACTTCAACGACTCCATGCGTCTGGATGGCCAGCCTGATGAAGTCAGCCCCGCCGCCGAGCTGCCCACCCGGGTCAATCAGAGTGGTCCGGCGGTACGCGAGGAAGGGGTGCAAATCCTGCGTCTGCTCGAGTCGACGACCAAGCACTGAGCTATACCCCTGTGCAAACCATCACCCTTGCTGGTAGCAGAGGGTGCGTGAATGGCGCTTTCTGCACCACGCAGCGCTGGTCAAGCGGGATAAAGCTGACTAGTCTACTCAGGTATGTGAACTGTGTTCGCGTTAAGTTACTGAAATTTGCAGCGATTTTGCCGAACTCAATGCATCGTATCCTCTGCCCGTAATGTAGGTAACACACCATTCGCGCCTTCTTTCTGTCTGCCTTTTTCTGGCTGAGCATGGCTCCGCTGCTGGTTTCTGCCGAGACAGTACAGAATCCACAGTCCAAGCATGTCACCATTGCCGGAGATCCCTGGCCGCCCTATCTCGATGACAGGCGGGCAGATAACGGTATTGCTGTGCAGCTGGCCCGAGAGGCACTGGAAGAAGAGGGCTATCAGGTGGAAATGGTGTTTGTGCCCTGGGCACGAGCACTGGAAGGCACACGCACAGGCATGTTCGATATGATCGTCGATGCCTGGTGGGACAGTGACCGCAGTCGCGATTTCATGTTCAGCCGCCCCTATCTGGACAGCTCGATCAAGTTCATCAAGCGCAAAGATGACCCCTTCATCTTTCTTGGGTTATCCAGCCTGGCAGGCAAAAATATTGCGCTGATTCGGGGCTATGCTTACAACAGCGACTTTCTCGCCAGCAATAACTACAACACCTTTGAAGTGCGCGCATTCTCGCAAGGGATTCGTATGCTACTCGAAGGACGCATCGACCTGATGCCGGAAAATGAAACCGTGGCCCGCTATCAGTTATCGCAGCAGGACAAAGCCACCCTGCAGCAGCTGGAATTTGCCGAAAAGCCCCTGAGCCGCAATCTGATTTACGCCATCTCCGGCTACCAGAACCCGCGCCATACCGAACTGATCGACGCTTTCAACCGCGGACTGATGAAACTGGTCAGCAGTGGCCGCTACCAGCGTCTGCTGGCGGAAAATGGCTTACGGGGCATTTTTGACAACATCTTCACACCCCCTCAATAACCCCCCTCCTTTCACCTGAGAACCTGTTCACGATCTGCTGCACGTCGGCCATACGGTGCTGCAGAATCGGTACAGCAAAAAGCATTTCTAAACCAAACGGTTTCAATGTTTCTATTGACATCCCCACGCAGTGAGTGCTTGTCAAAAAGTAACGATCAGAGTATTTTTCTGCGCTCATTTTCTATCCCGACCATCCAGCCTGCTGGTGAAAAAACAACCGGGAAGATTCGCTGTCAATCACCATAATTCCAAAAATAAACTATAACGAGGGTACCGCTGTCATGGCTGAGTTAGTCAACGCAATCAATGACGTTATCTGGAGCAACTATCTGATAGGCCTCTGCCTGCTGGTAGGCTGCTACTTCTCTCTGCGCACCCGCTTTCTGCAAGTTCGCCACGTGAAAGAAATGGTCACCCTGATGTTCGAAGGCAAAGCCTCAGCCAGCGGTGTCTCTTCCTTTCAGGCCCTGACGATTTCCCTCTCCGGCCGTGTAGGTACCGGTAACATCGCCGGTGTGGCGACTGCCATTACCTTTGGTGGCCCGGGCGCAGTGTTCTGGATGTGGGCGGTAGCCTTCCTCGGCGCCAGCACGGCCTTCGTTGAGTCCACCCTGGCACAGATCTACAAAGAGAAAGAAGACGGCCAGTACCGTGGTGGCCCGGCGTACTACATCGAAAAAGGCATGGGCCAGAAGTGGTATGCCTGGATTTTCGCCATTGCGACCGTGATCGGCTGTGGTCTGCTGTTGCCCGGCGTACAGGCCAACTCCATTGCCACTGGTGTCGCCAATGCCTTCGGTATTGATCCCACGGTGACCGCTACTGTCGTGGTTATCCTGCTGGGTCTGATCATTTTCGGTGGTATTAAGCGTATCGCTCAGGTTGCGGAAGTCGTAGTCCCTTTCATGGCGCTGGGTTACATCATCGTGGCGTGCGTGATCGTCGCCATGAACCTGAGTGAACTGCCCCAGATCTTCGCCCTGATCTGCAAAAGCGCTTTCGGTATGGATGCAGGCTTCGGTGCTGTGCTGGGTCTGGCGATCCAGTGGGGTGTGAAGCGTGGTGTTTACTCCAACGAAGCCGGTCAGGGTACTGGCCCACATCCTTCAGCCGCGGCTGAAGTGTCTCACCCTGCCAAACAGGGTCTGGTACAGGGCTTCTCCGTATACGTTGACACCCTGTTCGTCTGCACTGCAACCGCGCTGATGATCCTGATCACCGGCACCTATAACGTCAAAGGTCTGACTGCAGGCGAGTTCCTGGTACAGAATCTGCCCGGCGTTGATGCTGGCCCCGGTTACACCCAGGCCGCGGTTGAAACCGTATTGCCCGGCTTCGGTAACATCTTCGTAGCGGTCGCACTGTTCTTCTTTGCCTTCACCACCATCATGGCTTACTACTACATCGCCGATACCAACGTGTCCTACATCAACCGTCAGGTGCATCGCCCCTGGCTGAGCCTGCTGCTGAAGCTGGTGATCATGGGTTCGGTGTTCTACGGCAGCATCCGTTCCGCTGAAGTAGCCTGGGGCATGGGTGACATCGGTGTAGGTCTGATGGCCTGGCTGAACATCATCGCCATCCTGATTCTGCAGAAGCCCGCCCTGCTGGCACTGAAGGATTACGAAGCGCAGAAGAAACAGGGTCTGGACCCCGTGTTCCATCCCCAGAAGCTGGGCATCAAGAACGCCACCTTCTGGGAAAAGCGTGTGGCGGCCGACAAGGCCAGCAAAAATGAGCCTCATCTGGCACGTTTTGAAACCACCGGTCGCTAACTGACCCGCGCTTTCTGAACAACACAAAGCCTGCCTCGTGCAGGCTTTGTTGTTTCTGTGGCTCGCTCAGGCTGGCATCAGCAGCAGAGAGGTCATGGAGATAGACCCCGGCGCAAAACCCTTGGCGAAGTAGTGCAGCTCATCCTGCTTATCCTGCATCGCCAGCGGATACAGCAGCGGCAGAAAGTGCTCTGCGGTGGGATGCCCCTGCGCAAACAGGCGCGGCTCGGTAATCGGCAGATGACGCAGGCGCAGGTGATCCTGCGCATCAATGGCACTCAGCAGGCGCTGATCCAGCTCCTGTGCCCAGCCATGCACCTGATCCCGCGTACCGTACAGGTCATCCTCCTGCGCAGAACGCAGGTTGTGCACCATATTGCCACTGCCAATCACCATCACCCCGCGACGTCGTAACAACGCCAGTTGTGCCGCCAGCTGATAGTGGCCATCGAAGTCCAGATCCTGTCCCAGACTGAGCTGAAATACCGGCACATCCGCCCGCGGAAACAGTCGCGATAACACCACCCAGGCACCATGATCGAGACCGCGCTCCGCATCAGCCCCTATCGCCTGAGTGGTCGCCTGCTGCAACCATTGCTGGCTTTCCGGCACGCCCATGGCACGGTACTGGCGCATATACAGCACCCCGGGAAAACCATAGAAGTCATAGATGGTCGATGGTCTGGCGGCAACTGAGACGGTCGAGGTCGGCGTCTGCCAGTGCGCAGAAACACAGAGGATGGCTCTGGGCCTGGGTAAGCGTGCCAGGTTATCGGCCATGGCATCCCAGGCGAGGGTGAAAGGATTGTTCTCCAGCGCATTCATCGGTGAACCATGACCGATGAACAGGGCTGGCACCAGCGCTGTACTAGGCGCCGCGGCCAGACTGTTGAGCACAGACAGGCTGCCTGTACCGAGCACCAGACCCGAGAGCTGCTTGAGAAAAGAACGACGTGATGCGGTCATGCTGAACCTGGCCAATGCAGTGAAGAACATCCCAGCATACCGGCAATCGACGCATCGATTAGTGACTGTTTACGAAAGACTGCGCTGCGTGAGGCAGCGCAATCTGCCGTTTCTGGCTCTGTCAGGCCAGCGGCTGGGTACGGCGCTCCAGCCAGGCTTTGGCTTCCCCTTCAACCAGTGGCAGCAGGCGCGCGCGCACTTCGGCGTGATAGCCATTGAGCCAGTCGATTTCATCCGGACGCATGCGCGACAGGTCGATACAGCGAGTGTCGATAGGGCACAGCGTCAGGGTTTCAAACTGCAGATATTCACCGAACTCACCCGCAGCGCTCTGGTTGATGACCAGATTCTCGATCCGCACGCCCCATTGGCCCTGCCGGTAAATGCCCGGCTCGATGGAGGTGATCATGCCTTCGGCCATGGCAGTCTGCGGAGCAGGCTGGGCGTAATAGGAAATCACCTGCGGACCTTCATGGACGTTGAGGAAGTAGCCCACGCCATGGCCGGTGCCGTGACCGTAATCGATACCTTCCGCCCACAAGGGTGCACGGGCAATACTGTCCAGCAGCGGTGACTTGATGCCTTTGGGGAAACGCGCACGGGACAGCGCCATCATGCCCTTCAGCACCAGGGTATAGTCGCGCTTCTGCGCTGCACTGACCTCGCCCACAGGCACCACACGGGTGATATCGGTAGTACCGCCCAGATACTGGCCACCGGAGTCAATCAGCAGCAGGCCATCACCGCTGATAACACTGTGCGCTTCCTCAGTAGCACGGTAGTGCGGCAAGGCTCCGTTGGCATTGAAACCGGCGATGGTGGAGAAGCTGGGGCAGACAAAGCCGGGGCGACGGGCCCGCGCCGCAGTAATCTGCTCATCAATGGTCAGCTCCGTGATATGTTCACCCTGCGCCTGAGCCCGCTCCAGCCAGGCAAAGAATTCGCACAGTGCCGCGCCATCCTGCTCCATGGCATGACGAACATGGGCAGCCTCTTCGGCCGTCTTGCAGGCCTTCATCAGGGTCGATGGATTCAGCTCTTCCCGTATCGTGACACCTGCTGGCAACTGGCCAATCAGCCCAGCGGTCACACGGTTGGGATCGCATAACAGGCTAGTGCCCGCCGGCAGGGCTGCCAGCCTCTGCGGCGCCAGCTCATAGCGGGCGATGCTCACACCATCTGCGGCCAGCTGCGCCGTCAGCTCAGCACTGAGTTTGCCATCGGCGATAAACAGGGTGGCCTCATCCCGTCCCAGCAGAGCGTGGCCGACAAAAACCGGGTTGTACGACACATCACTGCCGCGCAGATTGAACAGCCAGGCCAGATCATCGACGGTGGAAATAAAATGCCAGTCGGCTCCTGATGCCTGCATGCGCTCGCGCACACGGGCCAGTTTCTGTGCCCGGCTGACCGTGGCGAAGGGGGCTTCATGGGCGTAAATCGGTGCCTCTGGCAGACCGGCACGCTCTGGCCAGATGGCGTCGAGCACATCCACATCACTGCGCAGCCCGATCTTTTTAGCGCTGAGCGCCTGCTGCAGAGTGCGCGTCAGCGTCAGGCTCAGCACTTGCCCATCGACAGCAACCACACTGCCCTCAGGCAGGGTGTCTGCCAGCCAGTCGATATAGGCGACCTGCTGGACGGCAACCTGCTTCATCAGCTGGATGCCGGTGTCTGCCAGCTCCTGCTCGGCCTGTACCCAGTAACGGCCATCCACCCAGACACCAGCAAAATCGGCGGTGACAATCAGGGTACCGACCGAGCCCGTAAAACCGGACAGCCATTTACGCCCCTGCCAGCGTTTGGGCAGATACTCGGACAGATGGGGATCGGCAGAAGGGATCAGGCAGGCAGTGACGCCCCGGTCGGCCATGGCCGCACGCAAGGCCGCGACACGGCCACGAATGATGTCAGTGGTGGTTGTCATAACATTCCTCAGAAGGGATTCTCGAGACCCGCTCAGCGCCCTCTGGTCAGCGCCACCTGTACCAAGCTGTTCAGGCGCACAAGACGGCAGGGCAGCAGCGCTATCCGAATAACGCAGCACTTTAGCAAATTGCGTTCATTCAACAAGCACCGATCGCGATCTTCGTCGCATTCACCGAAATAGCGGACGTGCTGCCGATCATCACACTGTACTCAGATCGTGAACACCTGTTCAGTTCAGGGGTGACGAATTCGTCCCAGACGATAGACGATGCTGTGTGCTTCGCGCTGAAACGGCGTTTGCTGCCAGTCAGCAAAGCGGGCCTGCACTTGTAAACCGGCCTCATACATCATGCTTTCCAGCTGTTCGATAGTGCTGTAGCGCAGGGTGATCTGGCTGTGCTGCTGTTCGCCATTGCGCAGCCGCCGCTTATGCCAGGTCTGGCACTGGCTGATGCTGTCGTAGTAGCGGGTCGCCAGCTCTACCACCTCATGGCATTCGCTGTCCAGAAAGCGCGCCAGCTCCACTTCCTCTTCATAGGGATGCAGTTGCTGCGGCGTGGGCAGGCGGGTGTCAAAGACAAAGCAGCCTTCATCACTCAGCCATCCCGCTACCCGCTGAAACAGCCCCAGTAGACGGGTGTCATCGAGAAACATCTGCAGCGCATTGCCGGTCATGGTGATCAGACCAAAGCGCCACACCGGCTCATAGGCCAGCACATCACTGTGCACCCAGCGCACGGGCAGCCCCTGACTTTTGGCTCTGGCCCAGTCGAGCATGGGCTGGCTGAGATCCACACCGATCACCTCCACTCCCTGCTGCGCCAGCGGAATACTGACGATGCCGGTACCACAGCAGAGGTCCAGCACCGGCCCGCCGGTCTCCGCTAACAGGCTGGTCAGATAGGCGATGTCATCGGTATAGAGATGACCATACTGCGCATCGTAGGCGCGCCCATTGGCAAACTCACTGAGGTTGTCCATGGCTAGATTTCCCCCTTCTCGGCTGGCTCAGCCCCGCGGGTCGTGATCTGTCCTCCGTCTCGCCCACACGGCAACGTTACAGACTCTGTGCCGTCAGACTGCGGAGGCGGCAAGCGGCAGATGATAAAAACGCGTATCAACCTGCATCACCGGGAAGCGGGCGGGCAGCTCGGCTTTGTCGATCAGCAGGAAGCCGTGCTTTTCATAGAAGCGATGCGCCGCAAGAAACTTGGCCGTGGTGCCGAGGAAAATATCACGCACGCCCTGCAGGCGGGCCTGCTGTACCAGATGCTGCAACAGCTGCTGTGCCACGGCACGCTCGCGGCCACGCCAGTCTGCATGCACAAACATCTTGCGCAGGGCGGTCTGGCCATTGCCAATATCCAGCAGGGAAATACTGCCCACCACCTGCCCGTCCACCACCGCCACCCAGAAGTTACCGGTGCCGTGCTGATAGAAATTGGGAATGTCGAGCAGGTCCGGTTGGTCAGCCAGGGTGACAGGAATATCGAACTCCTGCTGCTGGATAGGCAGGATCAGATCCACCACGCCCTGCTGAAACTCAGGTGAATAAGGGTGAAGGCTGACAGCACTAACAACTGGCTGGCTCATGAGCAACTCCGACAAAAGGGCGGGCCGATCAGCATAAAGAAAAAAGCCATCCGTCGGTATCCGAGGGATGGCTTATCAACACTGAGTCTTGTCAGCAGGAACGAGGCCTGCGTTCAGGCATCACACCAGGGTATCAACCAGCAAACCTGCCTGCTGCTGACGGCTGCGCTGAACCTGCACAGCAATCTGTGACTGTACGCTGTTACTGGCCTGATCACTGACCGCACTGGCGTAGTCGGTATCGGCGATGCGTGAACGGGCCGCTGCGGTATTGATGGAAGACACCTGATAGGTGTTGATCTGGCTCTGCAGCGCGTTGGTATCAGCGCCCAGCGTAGTGGCCTTATCGTTTACCGTACTGGATGCCGTATTGATGGCCGCCTGCAACGCGGCAGGGTCAGAAGCATCCAGTCCCGACAGGAAATTGCTGTTGCCCAGCGCTTCGCCAGCGATGGCATTGGTGCTTTCGGTCAGGTTATTCAGCTCCTGCTGAATCGCCTTGGAACCGGCATACAGCGGGTTACCGGCTTTCACCGACAGCTCGTTCATACGCTGCAGGTTGTCGCTGATGGCACTCAGCTGACCGCTCTGGATGTTATTCAGGCTCTGCTGATCGCGGGCGTTGATGGCACGCTGATCAGACTCGGAAATGGTGGAGCTGAGGCGGTTGGCAATCAGCAGGCCCGCAGCATCATCGGCCGCACTGTTGATGCGTTTGCCCGAGGCCAGCTTCTCGTTCTGCTTTTCCTGCTGCTCCTGCAGGCGATCAAGCAGACTGGTCGAGGACGAGCTGGATGCGTTGAAGGAAATGGCCATAGTTGCGCCCCTATGTAAATAATGCCAACAGGTTGGCTGTACAAATAATGGCCAAGTATAGCCCTTTAACGCACAGGGAGCATGTTTTTCTCTGCACAGATTTTACTCCGTTACGTAACGCAAGGTATCTACGGGTAAATTTACTGTAAATACCCCGCCCTCCGTACCGGTCATGCCTGCTTCAGACTGAAGCCCTCATCCAGCCAGCCGGTGACACCGCCAATCATCTTCTTCACCGGCCGCCCCAGCCTCGCCAGACGCAGGGCAGCCTTGTCTGCCCCGTTACAGTGCGGGCCAGTACAATAGACCACAAACAGGGTATCCGGCGGATAGTCGGCCAGACTGTCGGCATTCAGTCGGGTATGCGGAAAGTGCAGCGCTTCTGGCAGATGCCCCTGCTGATACTGGGCTTCGCCACGGACATCGAGCAGCACAAAATCGCGACGGCCGTTACTGATGGCATGATTGACATCCCAGCAGTCGGTTTCAAAGGCCAGCAGTGCGGAAAAATGCGCTTCGGCAGCAGCACTGGAGGCGGCAGCAGGACGGGATACGGCTGAAGACATGGGACTCTCCCTGAATCGTTAGCTGGGTAATGTGCGTAAGTGATGACACTACTGTACGAGGAGACGTCGATGGCGCCCATTGGCCGAATGACCATTTATCGATAATATCCAGCCAACCACATACCTACTGACCGGAATCAGCATGACCCAACCTCGCTCCGAACCTGCGTCACCACGGGTCGCCATTCTTGCCTATGACCAGCTGGCCACCTTCGAATTTGGTTGCGCGGTAGAACTGTTTGCCCTGCCACGGCCGGAATGGCCGCACTGGTATCAGACAGAGGTCATCAGCTTTGACAGCGGTCCGCTGCGGGCCACCGGCGGTATCCTCATCAGTGCGCGTCAGGTCAGCGCACTGGATGACTTCGACATGCTGGTGATTCCGGGCTGGAGCGCTGCAAATAAAGTCATTCCGGCAGGGTTGCTCGATGCCATACGCGCCCTGCATCAGCGGGGTGGACGTATCCTGACGTTCTGCTCTGGTGCGTTTCTTTTGGCCGAAAGCGGCCTGCTGGACGGTCGCCGGGCAACCACCCACTGGCGCTATGCCGATGGCTTCCGCCAGCGTTTTCCTGCCACTGACTATGTCGATAATGTGCTGTACGTGCTGCATGACCAGCTTGGCTGTTCAGCGGGCAGTGCCGCCGGGCTGGATCTGGGGCTGGCCGTCATCCGTGAGGATTTCGGTTATGACGTGGCCAACAGTGTTGCCCGCCGACTGGTCATTTCACCCCATCGTCAGGGCGGACAGGCACAGTTTGTCGATACCCCCATCCTGCCGCGTCAGGATCGTTTCAGCGCCACCCTCGACTGGGCCAGGAAACACCTGCACCAGCCGCTGGGCGTAGATCAGCTGGCAGATCAGGCACGCATGTCACGGCGCAGTTTCGACCGCCATTTCCGCGCTGCCACCGGCATGACGCCGCAGCAATGGCTGATCAGCCAGCGTCTGACTCTGGCCCGAGGCTATCTGGAAACCACCGCCGATGATCTGGAAACACTGGCAGACAAATGTGGCTTCGGGAATGCCCTGACCCTGCGCCATCATTTTCGTAAACAGCTGGGCATCAGCCCCAGCCAGTATCGTCAGCAGTTCGCCCGTTCGGCCTCAATGCAGGCACGGTCTCTGGCACCCCACGGCTAAACAGGCTGCAGACGAAAACGCCCCGTGAGCCAAAGCTCACGGGGCGTTTTACTGTCTGATCCTGTAGAGAAGCAGGCCTGATGTATTAGCAATGCAGGCCAGACCTCGCTACAACCAGCATCAGTAGCCGATGGCGGCACCGGCGGGCCGGCGGGCATCGTTGGCACCGTACAGGTAGCCTTCACGCACCTTACCCGACACCGCACCGTCGTTGCCGGAGCTGGCAGAACCCGACTTGTCGGCAGGCAAGCCGACCATGATCAGCTCGGCAGCGCCCCAGGGCGTCTGCTCGACCATCTTGTAGCCCATACCCGCCAGCAGTTTCAGGGTGTCAGGCGACAGACCACGGGTCTCGAAATACACCTGATCAGGCAGCCACTGATGATGGATACGCGGCGCATCCACCGCTTCCTGTGGCCCCATACCGTGGTCGATGATGTTCATCACCGTTTCCAGCGTGATGGTGATGATGCGCGAGCCACCGGGAGAGCCCACCACCAGAAACACCTTGCCATCCTTGGTGACGATAGTGGGTGACATGGACGACAACGGCCGTTTGCCCGGCTCGATGGCGTTGGTCTTGCCCTGCACCAGTCCGAACAGGTTCTGGGTGCCTACCTTGGTGGTGAAGTCATCCATTTCGTCGTTGAGGAAGAAACCGGTGCCCGGCGCAATCACTCCGGCACCGAAGCGGCCATTGATGGTGTAGGTCGTGGAGACAGCATTGCCATCCTTGTCGACGATGGAGTAATGGGTGGTTTCCGGTTTTTCATGCGGGCCGATACCGGGCTGAACCTGCTCCGAAGGCGTGGCCTTGTCAGCATTGATTTCCTTGCGAATGCTGGCGGCGTATTCCTTGCTCAGTAACTTATCCAGCGGCATTTTGACGAAGTCCGGATCGCCCAGCAGGGTATTGCGGTCCACGTAGGCATGGCGCATGGCCTCGGTCATGTAATGCACCGATTCGGCTGAGCCATAGCCCATGGCCTTGATGTCATAACCTTCGAGGATGTTGAGAATCTGGCACATGGTGGTGCCGCCGGAGCTGGGTGGGGGTGCAGAGATAAACTCATAACCCCGGTAGTCACAGCGTACGGGAGTGCGCTCAGCCGCCTTGTAGTTGCCAAAATCCTCCACGCTGAGGATGCCACCACCGGCTTTGGAAGCCGCAGCTACAGCTTCAGGGATCTTGCCCTTGTAGAAGGCGTCAGCACCACTGCTGGCAATCGCCTCAAGGGTGTTGGCCAGATCACTCTGCACCAGACGGTCGCCGGGCTGCAGGGGTGAACCATCGGCCCGCAGGAAAATCTTGCCTGCTTCCTTGTCATCACGGAATTTCTGCAGCGAAGTATCCAGCACATCCGTATCAGCTCGGGTCAGCACAAAGCCATCACGGGCCAGCTTGATCGCCGGTGCCATGATCTGCTCCCGGCTGACTTTACCGGAGCCATACTGCGCCAACGCCATCTCCAGTCCTTTTACTGTGCCCGGTACCCCCGCGGCCAGATAACCGTACAGACTGGCGCCCTTCTTCAGCTCGCCCTTGTCGTCCAGATACATATTGGCCGTCGCGGCAGCCGGTGCCATTTCGCGGAAGTCGATAAAGGTATCTTTACCATCGGCCAGATGCAGGGTCATGAAACCACCGCCGCCGATGTTACCGCAGCAGGGGTTGACCACAGCCTGGGCATAGCCCACCGCCACGGCGGCATCCACCGCGTTACCACCAAGTTTGAGAATATCGATGCCCGCCTGGGAGGCCAGCGCTTGGGAGGATACCACCATGCCATTCTGCGCTTCGACGGCAGGCAGGGATGCCGCCTGACTACCGGCAGGCAGCAGCGCTGCAGCAATGGACAGCGATAACAGGGAAATCGCAAATGCACTACGGGTCTTGTTCATATCGGCTCCTTGCCGCTGGATAGGATTGGCCACACCACGTCGCTGAGGTCAGCGCTGTTGAACACCATCTGATGTGATACACCAGTCAGCCAGCAATGTGAATCCTGGCGGGATAATTCGGGTCAGAGGAGCAAACAGAGGGAGCCATCAGCGGCAGCAAGAAAAATGCCCGGCGGAGCCGGGCAAATGACAACAAATGTCAGTGTGCGATTGCCAGACAGCATTCACTGCCATAGGACGATGCGCACTTTAGCAAAGGTACTGACGGGATAAACCTGTCCGATCAGACAGGCCCAGCCGCTTAACGCTCTGCCGAGTAAGGATCAAACGCCAGCAGATAGGCACGCAGATCCGCCTTGCGCGGATGGGCCTGCAACCAGGCGCGCACTTCCTGCGCTCTGGCATAGTCAGCTTCACCAAACTTGTCACGATAGAGCTGGGCAAAGTGCTCTTTGGCCCCCTGCTGCTGCAGCTTTTTCTGCCATTGTGGCGTCACTACGGCATTAAGGCTGCCCGCCAGCCCTTCCTTCTTCAGCAGCTCCCATTCTCCCTTGTCCAGCCACAGCCCGCCTACCGCCGAGCTGTAATCAAGGCGATGGCTGCTGTGCAGGGAAATACGAAACTTCTGCATAAATGCCCCCGTCATCGGGCACAGCAGTGCCTGTCGGGAGTCTTCAGCGTCGCTCTCTTCCAGACTCATGTCCGCAGCAAACTGATACTCAGGATGGCGTTCCTTCCAGGCCACATAATCCTCGATCAGAATCCAGTTACCACCGCAGTGGCTGCAGGTATGGGCGCGGAACAGGCTATCGATAAAGCTGGGCTTGAGTTCACCCTGATTACAGCTGGTACATTTCATCATGGCATTCCCTGTGTGATGGTAAGGATGGCACCCGGGACGGCCTGAAATGAATGGCACCGCCGGGCAGTTGCGCACCGCAGACGATCCACTGCCGCAGTGCTTTCGCGAAATAAAGGTTTAACCCATATTGGGCTGCGTTGATCCTGTTACAAGATATTCAGCGCCCTCACTGGCACCGGTGCTTACTCAGAGTGAAGGAGACAATTGCAGCTGCGCTGCCCGAACCTGCCGTATGACTCCACCCGCGGTCAGGGTCAGAGGAGCCATGGGCAACCCCGCCGCCGCCAGCATTTGCGCCGTCCAGCGGTTGCAGGTATTGGTCAGATAATAGTAGCCGTTGGCGGCGTAGAAATAGCTCTTACCGTAAATACCGGGCTGGGTGATGATACCGCGGCCCTGATCATTGAGCACAAAGGTGGCCAGTACCGACTGCTGCAACGCCGCCATACCCTCGCGCGATACCGGCACTTCCACCACCTGACTGGCACTGAAATACTCAGCCGGTGCTTCCGGCACGGACACCACATGCAGAATGCTGTCCGTCGGCCAGAACATCGCCTGCAAGGTCAGCTTCACCGTGATTTCCGGTGCCTGATAAAAGCCTTTATCACCCCAGCCAATCTCGACGTAAGGCCCATCGGCAACGTCTTCCCTGAGGAAGCTCAGGGCAGGCAACAGCTCCACCGTCGGCAGGATAATCCCCGTGTGCCAGCCGTGACTGACCACATAAAGCATCTGCTGATCGCTCCGGGTCGGCGGATGCTGCCAGGTGGCTGCGCCGCAACCTTGCAGCATCATGATCAGCAGCACTGCCCACGCTGGCGGCAGCAACTTACCCACACCCGCTGCCCGTAAAGTCAGCCGCACGCGGCACTGCATGGCCGTTACCTCCCTGTTCACTGTCCATTCCTGTTAACTGTCCATACCTGCTCAATGTCCATAAAAGACGATGCCCCGTCAGACACCGCTGCTATGGCAACGGCTCTGACGGGGCATCGGGCTCTGCTTAACCCAGACAGGCTGGGCTAATCAGTCAGACTTACTTGCTTTCGTCCAGCTGTGGCAGCGCATTGGTCACCGAAGCAGACAACAGGCCGGTCTTAGCGTAGGCGCCGAGTTTGGCACGGGTGTCGGCGATGTCCAGATTGCGCATGGTCAGCTGACCGATACGATCGTTGGGCGAGAAGGCAGACTCGCCTTTCTCCATGGTCAGACGCTCAGCTTCGTAAGTCAGGTTGGGTGACTCGGTGTTGAGCAGGGAGTAGTCGTTACCACGGCGCAGTTCCAGCGTCACTTCGCCGGTGATCACGCTGGCAACCCAGCGCTGAGCGGTTTCACGCAGCATCAGTGCCTGTGAATCGAACCAGCGGCCCTGATACAGCAGACGACCCAGACGCAGACCATTGATGCGGTACTGTTCGATGGTGTCTTCGTTGTGGATACCGGTGACCAGACGCTCATAGGCGATGTGCAGCAGGGCCATCCCCGGCGCTTCGTAGATACCACGGCTCTTGGCTTCGATGATGCGGTTTTCGATCTGATCGCTCATGCCCAGACCATGACGACCGCCGATGCGGTTGGCTTCCAGCATCATTTCCACATCGTTCTGGAAGGTCATGCCATTCAGAGCCACCGGACGACCTTCTTCAAAGCGTACAGTCACGACTTCAGGCTCGACCTTGACGTTCTCGTCCCAGAACTTCACGCCCATGATGGGGTTAACGATCTTGATGCCGGAGTTGAGGTACTCCAGATCTTTGGCTTCGTGGGTCGCGCCCAGCATGTTGGAGTCGGTGGAGTAGGCTTTCTCGGCTGACATCTTGTAGTCGAAACCGGCCTTGCTCATGAACTCGGACATTTCGGCGCGACCACCCAGCTCGTCGATAAACGCATCATCCAGCCAGGGTTTGTAGATTTTCAGGTTGGGGTTGGCGATCAGGCCGTAGCGGTAGAAACGCTCGATGTCGTTGCCTTTGTAGGTACTGCCGTCACCCCAGATGTTGACGCCATCTTCCTTCATCGCGGTCACCAGCATGGTGCCGGTCACCGCGCGGCCCAGCGGCGTGGTGTTGAAGTAGGTCACACCACCGGTAGAAATGTGGAACGCACCACACTGGATAGCAGCGATACCTTCGGCCACCAGCTGCGCGCGGCAGTCGATCAGACGGGCATCCTCAGCACCGTACTGTTTGGCCTTACGGGGAATGGCTTCGTAGTCAGATTCGTCGGGCTGACCCAGATCGGCGGTGTAAGCGTAGGGTACCGCGCCCTTCAGGCGCATCCAGTGCAGCGCAGCACTGGTGTCGAGACCGCCGGAGAAGGCGATGCCAACACGTTGGCCAACAGGAAGACTTTTGAGGATGGTAGTCATGGGTAATCGATCCGCAGGTAATACCAGAAGCGGCCAGCAGGCCCGGCCGTATAAAGAATGCGCAAATACTATCAGCCAGACACGCCCTGTCAAATGAGCAGCACACAGGTTGACCCGGCGTAAACGCTGATTTTCTCCCGCCTGTTCCACGACGATCACCGCCTGTTCTGGCCCGCACAGGCAGCTGATCTGCCACGACAGCGCTGACCTCTGTTCATTGATTATCAGGAACTGGGCAACACCCTCTCACTGATTAGCCCAGCTAATCCATAAACCCACGACTGAACCCACTGTTCAAGGTGCTTTGCACATAAAAAACAAGGCCGATAACAGCGCTGTGCTGCTATCGGCCTGTCGCACATCAGGATCTGCAGATCTTAGCAGGCTGTTGAAAAACGTCATCGAGGCAGCCGAGACAAGGAAATACCCCGAGGGCACAAGAAACAGGCGAAAAAGCGGAGTTTAGTGCACTAAATGAGCATTTGACTCGCTCCGCTCGCCCCTTCGGGGCCGTGCTAAAGCACGTTCAGCCTTTGGCTGTGAGCCTGTTTTTGACGCGGTATTCGGCAACGCAGATAGATTTTCAACGACCTGTTAGGTTGAAGAGGGCAACGGCCTTTCACATTGCCACCCACCAACGCCGTGCTCTGCAGGCCCCCTGTTCTTTTTAATCCAGAGCCCCTTCTCCGGAGCCGGATTTTTTCCCGGTAATCATCGCCTTGATCAGGTTCTCACCGGTCTTGCGGCTGGCCCAGAGCACCGCACAAACATGCACGGCGACCAGCGCCAGCAAACCGTTGGCGAGCACCTCATGAGTGTTCTGCACCCACTCCACTCCCCAGAACTGATCGGTTTCCTGCATCCAGCCCGTCAGCGCGATCAGCGCCACGGTGGTCAGCAGCACGATGATCATCGCACCGCCTGCCGGGTTATGGCCCTCATAGTGAGGATGCCGCCCCTGCCGCAACTCCGCCATATAGGCACGAAACTCGGTGGGCGTGGGGACAAAATGTTTGAAACGGGCGTGATGACTGCCGATAAAGCCCCACACCACCCGCAGTGCGATCAGTGTGGCAAGGGTATAACCGACCCAGCGATGGGCCTGCTCACCCTCTTCCAGCACAAAGCTGTTCAGCACGATGCCGGTCACCAGGCTCCAGTGAAACAGGCGGATAAAGGGGTCCCAGACCCAACGCTGCTGCATGGCTTAGTCTTCCTCTTTGACTTTGTCGAGGTTTTCCGGATTGAAGTAGATCTCTACCTTCTTGCCTGCTGCGTCATGACCATAGATTTCGTAGCAGTGGGTCTTGGTGACCTTGAAGGTTTTGATCTTGTAGCCCATATCCTCGATCTTCTGCTTGGCGACCGCCTGGTCCATCCATTTGTCCTGCGGTGCCTTGGTGCACTGCGGATCAGCCATGGCCACACCAGCCAGTACAGACAATGCCGCGACGGCAGCTACACGTTTGATCAGTTGCATCGACTCTCTCCTTGGGTAACGTGGCCAGCAATACAGCATGGGTATCGCCCTGGCTACGCCGTGAATGTTGAACAACGATGGGTAGAGGCACCTCAGCGAGGTGCGGCAGCGCAAGTTGAACAGATGGGTTGCGCTGACGAAAGGCAGGTTAGGCAGCGAAACTTAAGGGAAACTTAAGCTCGGCGCGGCGTTGCAAAAACCTGTTCCAGATCATGTTTTAGGCATCAATACACCTTGATCACGGCAACCAGAACACACTCCCGAATCGCCCAAAGATGACATAAATAATTGAAATAAAAGAGATAAACTTAGATTAAAGCGAATTGCCGCTGCATCACTGCGGTCCTGTTCGGGAAAATATCCTGCGCGCCATCATCTCTGCTTAAGCCTGCCTTAAGGTTGCCTGCCTAGCCTGACTGCAATTCAGTCTGGAGGCCTGCAATATGGCGATCCCTTCCACCCTGCGTATTGATGAGTGCCACTCGGGCGACTGCGGCTACCCCTTGCTGCAGGACTTTATTGCCCGCCGTTACCGCGATGAGCATCGCGCCACTGTCCGTCACTTCCTGCCTGTGCTGTTTGGTCTGCATATCGACGGCCAGCTGCAGGCGGCAGTCGGCATTCACGGGGCGGGGCGCCAGCCGCTGTTTCTTGAACAGTATCTGGATGAGCCCATCGAACAGGCTTTGTCGGCGGCACTGCAACAGCCCGTGCGGCGCGAGGATGTAGTGGAAGTCGGCAATCTGGCCACGCTGGTGGCCGGTGGTGGCCGCTGGCTGATCCTGCTGATTACCCGTCAGCTGCACCATCTGGGCTGGCGCTACGTGGTGTTCACCGGCACCCCGCAGCTGTACAACGGTTTTCGCCGTCTGGGCCTGTCGCCACTGCGTCTGGCAGAGGCCGACCCTGAGCGTCTGGGCCATGCGCGCCACGACTGGGGCAGCTATTACGACAACCGTCCGCAGGTCATGGCCGGTTCCATCAACCTCGGTTACGACAGCCTCAGCCAGTCGCCCCTGCTATCGCGCCAGCTGCTCGATCTGCCCTGGCCACAACGCTGTGGCGGCATAGCGCTGCCGATGGAAGGCTGACCGCCATGCCATGTCTCACTGACTTCTTTTATTCCTCCGCCTCTCAGCCCGGAGAACTGCTATGAGTCTGGTGCTCCGCCACCTGCTGTACAGCAATCAGGAACACGCCGACCAGATCTGCATCGACAGCCCCGGTGGGCAACTGACCCGCGCCGAACTGGCCAGACAGGTGCAGTCCTGCGCCGACTGGCTGCGTCAGCAGTCGGTCCAGCGCCTTGCCCTGCTGGCCGACAACCGGCCGGAATGGGTGGTGGTCGACCTCGCCTGCCGTCTGGCCGGGGTGGTGCTGATCCCACTGCCGCCGTTCTTTTCACCGCGTCAGCTGCTGCATGTGCTGCACGACAGCGGCGCCGATCTGCTGCTCAGCCCGCAGCCGTTAATGCCTGCCGAAGCCATCACCTGCCCGCTGCAACAACTGCAGGCATGGAAGCTGGCACCGGCCACTCCGGCCCGGCTGCCTGCCGGTACGGTCAAGATCACCTACACCTCCGGCACCACCGGCAACCCCAAAGGCGTGTGCCTGACCGACAGCCTGCTTGATGCCGTGGTGTTGGCGCTGGCCGATGCCGTACGCCCGCTGCAACTGCAGCATCATCTGTGTCAGCTGCCGCTGGCGGTATTGCTGGAAAATATCGCCGGGGTCGATCTGCCCCTTTATCTTGGCGCCAGACTGACTCTGGTGCCCTGCCAGCAGCTGGGATTTACCGGCTCCAGCGGTCTGCAGCCCGACCTGTGGCTGACCGCCCTGCATCGCTATCAGCCCGACAGCCTGCTGTTACTGCCGCAGATGCTGCAACTGGCACTGGGCCTGCTGGCCGCCGGGCAGCAGCTGCCTGCCAGCGTGCGTTTCATGCCGGTGGGCGGTGGCAAGGTCGCCCCGCTGCTGCTGCAACAGGCGCGTACCCTGGGTCTGCCGGTATTTGAAGGCTATGGCCTGTCGGAATGCGCCTCGGTGGTGGCGCTCAATCTGCCCGGCGCGGAAAAGATCGGCACAGTGGGTAAGCCACTCGGCCATCTGCAGGTGCGAATCAGCGAGCAGGGCGAAGTGCTGGTCAAAGGCCAGCGTTTCCCCGGTTATCTGCACGACAACCGGGCTGATCATCAAAACGCAACCACGGCGGACCACACTGCCAGTGCCGGGACCAGCGATGACGGCTGGTTAGCCACCGGCGATCTGGGTCAGCTGGATGAGGAGGGTTACCTGACCATTTCCGGCCGCTGCAAGCACGTCTTTATCAACAGCTTTGGCCGCAACTTTTCACCGGAATGGATCGAAGCCGAAGCGCAGACGGCCCCGGCCATTGCCCAGCTGGTGCTGATGGGTGATGGGCGCCCGTTCAATGTCGCGCTGATCACACCACGCGGCACCCGCCAGCAGGTGGATGCCCAGCTGGCAGCCGTCAATCAGCGCCTGCCGGACTACGCCCGTATCCACGCCTGGCTGGCGCTGGAGCAGCCGCTCAGCAGTGACAACGGCCTGCTGACGGCCAATGGTCGGCCACGGCGCCAGCTGATCGGCGCTCACTTTGCCGCCGAGATTGACGCGCTCTATGAGCAGTTCAGCGCGTCAGAAACTTCCGCTGTGACGCATTAACCCATTGTTTCGGCACGTGCTTGTGCTCTCGTCAGCACGTTCTTACCTGAGGATGACTCCATGAGCTTCTACCAGCATCTGGTACAGCAAACCGCCGCAGGCAGACAGTATCTGCTGACGGCCCCCGTCATTGCGGCCGCCCAGCAGGGGCAGGTTGACCACGCCACTTATCTGGCGTTCCTGACCCAGGCCTTCCATCACGTGCGCCACACCGCACCGCTGCTGATGGCCTGCGGCGCCGCCCTGCCGATGCAGGCGGGGCAGCTGCGCAAGGCTATCGCTGAATACATTGACGAGGAAATCGGCCACGAGGAGTGGATTCTCAGCGACATCTCCGCCGTGCACGCCAGTCAGGGTCAGCCGCAAAACGCCACTGCCGACACCATCGAGCCACCCTGCATCAGCATTGAGCTGATGGTGGCCTATCTCTACGACCAGATTCAGCGTCATAACCCGCTGGCGCTGTTTGGCATGGTGCATGTGCTGGAAGGTACCAGCGTACAGCTGGGCAGCAGCATGGCCGAGCTGGTCAGGGCGCATCTGCAGCTGCCGGCGGCAGCCACCTCCTATCTCAGCAGCCATGGCGCGCTGGATCAGGAGCACTACCAGTTTTTTCAGAAGCTGATGGATGGCATTGATGATGCCGCCGATCAGCAGGCGATCATCAAGGCCGCCAATATGGTTTTCCGTCTTTACGGTGACATGCTGCGCTCACTGCCGCTGCCCACCCATGCTCATTAAGGACAAGTGCAATGAGTTACTCTCTGGCTGACAAACATGTGCTGCTCACCGGCGCCAGTGGTGGCCTCGGTCAGGCACTGGCCCACCAGCTGGCAGCGGCAGGCTGTGATGTGTGGCTGTGCGCCCGCGATCAGGCCAGACTCGATGCGCTGGCCGAACAGCTGCGCCAGCAGTACCCCCGGCAGCGCTTCACCGCGCTGGCCTGCGATCTGGCCGATCCGGCCACCCCTGCCTGGTTGCAGCAGCAACTGGACAATGAAGCGCTGGACATCCTGATCAATAACGCCGGGATGGGCAGCCTTGCCCTGTATCAGGAACAGAGCGCCAGTGAAATTCAGGCCATCGTCCAGCTCAACCTGCTCAGCCCCATGCTGCTCAGTCGTGCCCTGCTGGAGCATCTGGCGCACCCCGACGGTCTGATCGTCAATATCGGCTCCATCTTCGGCAGCATCGGCCACCCCGGTTATGTCACCTATTGCACCAGCAAGTTCGGCCTGCGCGGTTTCTCTCAGGCACTGGGACGCGAACTGCGCGGCAGCGGCGCCCGCGTGCTCTATGTCGGCCCGCGTGCCATTGATACCCCGCTGAACAACCCCAACGCGGTGGCCCTGCTGCAGGAAACCGGCAGCCAGATGGACAGCCCGCAGTGGGTGGCTGAACAGGTGATCGCGGCCGTCAACAGCCAGCGCAGCGAAGTGCTGCTCGGCTCGCCGGAAAAATGGTTCGCCCGCATCAACAGCATTCTGCCTGCGGTGGTTGGCAATGCCCTGCACAAGCAGCTGGCCACCATCCGCCAGCTGGCCAGCCGCCAGTCACGCTGAGATGACACCGAACCTCATTACAATAACCGCTTTACGCGTGGAGACACTCCCTATGAAAACTGCCCCCACTCTGCTCAAGGCTCTGGTCCTCAGCACCCTGCTGGGCAGCGGTCTGGCACTGGCCGACGCCCCTGCCGATACCGCCCTGCATACCCTGCAGCAGGACTGGGCAATGGCCAACTACCAGCATCAGGGTAAAGACCGCGAGAGCGCGCTGGCCAAAGTCAGTGACGAAGCCAGACAGTTTGCCGGTCAGTATCCTGACAGCGCTGAAATCAAGGTATGGGAAGCCATTTCCCTGTCGACCTATGCCGGCGCCAAAGGCGGTCTCGGCGCTCTGGGTCTGGTCAAGGATGCCAAAGCCATTCTGGAGGATGTGATCGCTCATGATCCTGACACCCTGGACGGCTCCGCCTTCACCACCCTCGGCAGCCTCTACTATCAGGTGCCCGGCTGGCCCATCGGTTTTGGCAACAGCAAGAAGGCGGCGGTCTACCTGCAGGAAGCACTGAAACGCAACCCGAGCGGCATCGACCCCAACTACTTCTATGCCGACTACATGCTGGATCAGGGCAAGAAAGAAGAAGCTCGCAAGTACTTTGAAAAGGCGCTGAAAGCACCGGATCGCCCCGGCCGTGAGCTTGCTGATCAGGGCCGCCGTCAGGAAATTGCCGACAAGCTGAAAAAGCTCGGCCAGTAACCCCGCTGCAGCGCTCTGTCAGATAACGGTCAGATAACGGTCAGATAACGGTCAGGCCGTGGTAACACACTGAAGCGACTGACCCGCCCTGCGTGCCTCCGCCAGCGTTAACAGGCCCGGATGCATTGAGTATCCTCGCAGGCAACCGCCCGTCGGATTGTCTGCCGAGGACCTCTCCCATGTTACGCCCGCTGTTCCTGCTGCTGTGTTTTGCCCTGAGCTTCTCCGCTCATGGCGCCGGATTTATCACCAACCTGCTGAATCATCCCGTGCCCGGTGGCGTGGCGGTGGTCGATCTGGGCGACAACGATGCCGCCCCACAGGCGTTCTATCAGGACAAGCCGGTGCTGGTCGTGCGTGAAAACAAGCAGCACTGGATCGCCATCGTGGGGATTCCACTGAAAACCGCCCAGGGCAGCCAGACCCTGAAAGTCCGTGATGCTTTCGGCAGCCGTGAGGCCCGCTTCGACGTCGGTACCCGTCAGTACCGCGAACAGCACATCACCCTGAAAAACAAACGTCAGGTCAACCCGCTGGCGGAAGATCTCAAGCGCATTGATCGCGAACTGGCCGAGCAGAATGCCGCCTACGCCACCTTCACCCTGCGCCAGCCCAGCAATCTGCTGTTCGACCGGCCCGTCACCGCGCCGCTGTCCAGCCCCTTCGGCCTGCGTCGCTTCTTCAACAAGGAAGAACGCGCCCCGCATTCCGGCCTCGACTTCGCCGCCGCTGCAGGCACGCCGATCCAGACCCCGGCAGCCGGGCGCGTCATTCTGGTGGGGGATTACTTCTTCAATGGTCAAACCGTGTTTGTCGATCACGGTCAGGGGCTGATCTCCATGTTCTGCCATATGTCGCAGATCAAGGTCAGAGTCGGTGACGAACTGAAGCGTCACGCGGTGATAGGCAATGTGGGCCAGACTGGCCGGGCGACCGGACCGCATCTGCACTGGAACGTCAGCCTCAACGGCACACGGGTAGACCCGACCATTTTTATCGGTCAGTTCCAGCCCTGACAGGCAGCAGACAGGCAAGAAAGGAACGAAGGGTAAGTATTCAGGAATAAGGGGCGGCTAACCGCCGGAAAAAAGTACTCGGTCCCGGACCGAGTACAACTGCTAGATGTGAGGATCAGAACTACTCTGACCGCGCACACCTTAAGCCTCCCGCCACCGCCCAACAAGCTGTTCCATGGGACAGGTGGCCGGCCAGATCGCAGCGGCGCCCCCACGCAGGAGCACCGCAACCGGCAGCTGAATCAGCTGCTGACGCCGTCCAGCAGCCGGCGCAGCGCCAGCGGATTGCCGTCCTGCAGCGCTTCGGGCAGCAGACCCTGTGGCAGATCCTGATAACAGACCGGGCGCAGCAAGCGCAGGATGGCGGCACTGCCCACGGAAGTCGTGCGACTGTCAGACGTGGCTGGGAATGGCCCGCCGTGCACCATGGCATGACAGACTTCAACACCGGTCGGATAGCCATTGCAGAGAATGCGACCGGCCTTGCGCTTGACTGGGCGTGCCAGTGCCGCTGCGTGAGGCCGGTCGGAGTGCACCCGACCGGCATCGCCAGCAGTATTTCAGACGTTGTAAAAAGCTATCTGTGCAGCGGTAAATTCACCGCGCAGGAACCTGTTCAGTTTCTGAGCCTGTACCGCTCAGCCTTGCTGGCTGCAGCGATACTGTTCGTAGAGGCGATAGGCGCGGTAGAGGTGACTGTGCATTGCCTTGCGGGCACCTTCGGTATCTCTGGCACGGATGGCATCGAGGATGGCGGTATGCTCCAGCGCTGCCGGGTCCACCACTTTCAGTGGCTGGGCACCGTCGTCAGATCGCAGCAGCCGGGTCGGCTGCAGCTTTTGATGGAGAATCCAACGGAGGCCAGCATCAGCACCCAGATGAACACAGCAATCGGGCTGTTGGTGAAGAAGATGCTGAGGTTGCCGAAGGATTCCAGACTCTTGACGAAGTACGCTTCCGCCGATGCGCCCAGGATGAAGCCGATGACGAAGGGCGCCACTTCCAGCCCTACCTTGCTGCCGAGATAGCCCAGCAGTCCGAAGATCAGCAGGGTCCAGACATCGAACATAATGGCGTAGGCGCCGACCACACACATGACGATGATGATGGGGAACAGGTAGTACTTGGGCACCAACGCCACCTTGGCGATATAGCAGATGGCGTAGAACATGAAGAAGTACATGACGAAGTTGGCGAAGAACAACGCGATGATCATAGCGTTCCAGGTGTTCATGTTGTCCTGGATAAACAGCGGACCAACCTGAATGCCCTGCAGGGGAAAGGCACCGATCAGCACCGCGGTGGTGCTGTCACCGGGAATCCCCAGCGCCAGCAGCGGAATCAGCGCACCGCCGGTCAGGCCATTGTTGGCTGACGCTGACGCCACCAGACCTTCCACCGCACCCTTGCCCATCTGCTCAGGATGCTTCGACAGGTTTTTCTGCTGGGTATAGGCCAGCACCGATGCGGCGCTGCCACCGATACCGGGCAGCAGGCCAATAAAGGTACCGATAAAGGAGGAACGCAGCAGGTTACCGAGCCGCCCCCTGAAATGGGGATGTCCTTATGCGAAAGAGGGTTCAGGCGAAAGTGAAAAGGCTCCCGTAGGCGCCTTCTCGTTCAGCATCATCAGGCAGCCATGGGGCCTGATGACATCTGCTGGCCTTTGAGGCCGCTGTCCCCGTACACCAACCGCGCCATGACGTTGTTGTCATCGTCGGTGGGGGTCACGGTCATCATTATGTCGGTGCTACTGATTTCCCGGAGCGTACCCTTATATTGCGGCGGTTAACTTAAAGCATTCAGGTAGGGGGGTAAAGGAGCTTTTCACCGAAGCCCCAACAACCAGAGCACTTACGCACGCTCACCTGACCCGCTATGCCAGGCCCGAGATGAATCAACGGCGGGTTAAGCGGATCAGGGTGATTTCAGAGGGCGCACCAAAGCGTTTGGGTGGCCCCCAGTAACCGGTGCCGCGACTGGTGTAGACCCACAGATCCTGCCAGCGGTTCAGACCGGCCACAAAGGGCTGCTGCATGGGCACAAACAGGTTCCACGGCCAGAACTGCCCACCGTGGGTATGGCCGGACAGCTGCAGATCAAAGCCCGCTTCGGCCGCGGCCGTCGCCGTGCGCGGCTGATGGGCCAGCAATACCCGCGTAGTGGCATGGTCCGGCGCTCCGGCCACTGCCCGGTGCGGGTCACTGCTGTGAGCCTGATCAAAGTGCCCGGCACTGTAATCCGTCACCCCGGCCACCAGCAGACTGGCGCCCTGATGGTCCAGCACCTCGTGTTCATTCAGCAGCACCTTCAGGCCGAGACGGCGGAACTCCTCCACCCAGGCCGGCGCGCCGGAGTAGTATTCGTGGTTACCGGTCACCAGATAAACCCCGTGACGGCCACGTAAACCGGCCAGCGGTGCCGTATGCCCGGCCAGATGGGCGACGCTGCCATCGACGATATCCCCGGTCACCGCGACCAGATCGGCCTCCAGACTGTTGACCCGCTCGACGATGGCCTGCAGATAGGCCTTCTTGATGGTCGGCCCGACATGGATATCGCTGATCTGGGCGATGGTGAAGCCTTCCAGCTCAGCAGGCAGATCGGCCAGCGGCACATCCACCCTCACCACCTGTGCCAGCCGCCGGGCGTTGATAAAGCCCACCAGTGTCACCAACGCCGCCAGCACCACGACCGTCAGTGCCGAGGCAAAGCTGAAGGACGGCGTCACCGTCGACAGCAGCGCCATGGCGCCCAGCAGCAGATCACGCAGCAGGGTCAGAATCATCAGCGAGGAGAACAGGCCCATAAACACATAACCTGCCCAGGCAATGCGGTCCGACCACTGCGGAGGCAGGCCACGCACAAACACACTGAGTGGCATCAGCACCCAGGAGGCCAGTAACGCCAGCCCCACCAGCAGCGAGCCGGACGCGCCCAGCTGCAGGCCGTCACACAGACGCCAGCCCAGATAAAGGTGCAACAGACCGAGAATGGTCAGCAAAACGGGGAAACGTGAGCGCACAGCCAGCCCTCAGATCGAAGAAAGGAAAGAGTCGGTATTCACTCCGATTAATGGGGGCGGATGCCCCGCCACACCAACCGAAAGATTTACGATGTGCTACTACGGCAGGTGCAGCGCCCCGCCGCTACAGCTGGCGCAGATGATCGACCAGCAGACGTGCCGCCCGTGGCAGGGCCTGATAGGAGCGCACGCAGATCAGCAGCTCCCGTGCCGCCCACGGCTCCTTCAGCTCCAGCCCGTGGATACCGAGCGTGGCGCGATAAGGACGTGCTACCGCCTTGGGCAGAATGCCGATACCCAGCCCCGCCTCGACCATCAGACACAGGGCATCAAAACTGGTGACCTGCATGCGCAGCTTGATCTGTCGCTCCAGCGCACTGGCGGCCTTCTGCAGCTGCATATTGATGGCGCTGCCGGTGTGCAGGCCGACAAAGTCGTAGTCCAGCAGCTCGGCAAAGGTCACCTGCTGTCGCTGGCTGAGAGGGTGCTGGCTGGGGGTGATCACGATCAGCTCATCGCTGTGATAAGGGAATTTCTCCAGCGCCTGCCCATAGAGACCGCGGGCGATGATGCCGATGTCGGCGGCGTTCTCCGCCACCGCCTGAGTGACGTGGGCGCTGATCTTCTCTTCCAGATGCACCTGCACCTGCGGATAGCTGGCAAGGAAGGTACTGATTTCCCGCGGCAGAAACTGGGTAATGGCGGAGATATTGGCAAACACCCGCACATGATCACGCAGACCGCTGGCAAAGTCGCGCATCCGCACATTGACCTGCTCCAGCTCATTCAGGGCACTGCGCGCCAGCTGCAGCAGCTCGATTCCGGCCGCGGTCGGCGCCACGCCCTTGTTGGTGCGCTCCAGCAGACTGGTCTGCAGGCTGTCTTCCAGCTCGCTCAGCCGCTTACTGACGGCGGAGGCCGCAATATGACAGCGCTGCGCGGCCTGGGCGATGGTGCCTTCTTCGATGACGGCGATGAACAGCCGCAGGGAGAGAGGGTCGAGATGCATGATGTCCCTATGCCAGAGCAGTGCTCTGCCGTGTTTGACGTTTATTGTTGTGTATCCGGCAACGCAGACAGGCTTTCAGCGGCCTGTCACAGCATCCGCCGCATCGGTTTCATGGTGGACACCGTGAAACCCTGACGGCCGTAGAACTGTTGCGCCTTGAGGTTATCCTCATCCGTCAGCAGGGTGATCCGCCGGCAGCCCGCTTGCTGGGCCTGGCTGATGGCGGCCTCCAGCAGCTGCGCTCCGGCCCCCTGCTGGCGATGATGACGGTCGATGATCATGTCTTCCAGCAGCGCCACCCGTTCTCCCAGCGCCGTACTGATGGTGAACAGCAGGTTGACCATGCCGATCACCTGTTCCGGCTGCTTCGGTTGTTCCAGTTGCTCCGATTCCTCCGCCCGCTGCAGGCGCAGCACCAGAATCAGTCCGCAGCCGGGATTGTCGAGAATCTGCAGCAGGCCACGGCGTTGCGCCTCGCGGTCGGGCTGAAACTCCAGCTCCTGACTGAACAGCTGTGCCAGCAGCTCACAGAGTACGGGGACGTCCTGATGGGTTGCCCGGTCTACCCGCAGCATGGTGGTGCTCCTCCGGCGCCGTCAGGCGCACTGTCATAATCCTGCCTCACCATAGCCAAATCGCTCGTCACAGGCCACACTGAGGACAGCGACAGCGTCTCTTTGCTGCAACGTATCACCCGCATACCCAAGGAACGAACATGGCAGATATCTTCCCCAGCATCGAAAGCCCCGACTCCATCGGCTTTGAATCCTTCCGGGATGCCGCCAGCGCCGTTGCCCGCCTGGAGCACATCTATGACCGCAACACCGCCTGGCTGCGCCAGCGTTTTGAGGCGGTGGTCAATGGTCAGATACCCGACGGCCGGGTACGCGCCTGCTATCCGATGATCCGTTTTGTCAGCACCAGCCACACCGCGATTGATTCACGTCTGGCCTACGGTTATGTCCCCGGCCCCGGCATCTACACCACCACCATTTCCCGCCCGTCCCTGTATCGCAGCTATCTCAGGGAGCAACTGTCCCTGCTGATCCATAACCACGATACCGAGGTGGAAATCGGCGAAAGTGATGTGCCGATTGCCCTGCACTTTGCCTTTGATGAAACCGCCTATGTTGATGGCGAAGCGGTGGAAAATCTGCCCAAGGCCCTGCGTGACATCTTCGACGTGCCGGATCTGGCCATCATGGACGATGCCATCGTCAACGGTACGGTGGAGCTGCATCCCGGTGCACCCATGCCGCTGGCCCCCTTTACCGGCCCGCGGGTGGACTATTCGCTCTATCGTCTGCAGCACTACACCGCCACCCGTCCGCAGCATTTCCAGAACTATGTGCTGTTTACCAACTACGCCTTCTACGTCGATGAGTTCGCTGCCAAGGCACGGCAGATGATGGCGGATGGCAACAGTGACTACGTGGCCTTTATCGAACCGGGCAATCTGGTCACCTACTCCGGTGACAGCACTCCCCGTGAGGGCAGTGCTCCGGCCCGGCAGCCGCAGATGCCCGCCTACCATCTGGTGCGCAAGGACAACTCCGGTATCACGCTGGTCAATATCGGTGTCGGCCCGTCCAACGCCAAGACCATCACCGACCATATTGCCGTGCTGCGCCCTCACGCCTGGCTGATGCTTGGCCACTGCGCCGGTCTGCGCAATACCCAGAAACTCGGGGACTACGTGCTGGCCCACGGCTATGTGCGCGAAGATCACGTGCTGGATGCCGACCTGCCGACCTGGGTGCCGATCCCGCCGCTGGCAGAAGTACAGGTGGCGCTGGAGCAGGCGGTGGAAGACATCACCGGACTGGACGGCTGGGATCTGAAAAAGATCATGCGCACCGGTACTGTCGCCACCATCGACAACCGTAACTGGGAACTGCGCGATCACCGCGAACCGGTGGAGCGTTTCTCCCAGTCCCGCGCCATCGCGCTGGATATGGAATCGGCCACCATTGCTGCCAACGGTTTCCGCTTCCGCGTCCCTTACGGCACCCTGCTGTGCGTGTCCGACAAGCCGCTGCACGGCGAGCTGAAACTGCCCGGTATGGCCAGCGACTTCTATCGTCGTCAGGTCAGCCAGCATCTGGAGATCGGCATGCTGGCCATGGAGCGACTGCGCGCCATGCCACCCGAGCGCCTGCATTCCAGAAAACTGCGCAGCTTTGTCGAGACGGCGTTCCAGTAACACCGGATCGTGAACACGCGGTCAGGGCGCTGCGATGCCATCATCGCAGCGCCCTGCTGTGGCCTTCATCTCACATCTCACCATGGACAGGCGAGCACCATGACCACCCCCGCGACCCTGCTGTTACAGGCCTCTGATCTGCACTGGATGGGCGATGCCAGCAGCGACTACTGCCTGCACGGCGCACTGCATCTGCAGGTCGGAAACATCACCTTGCTGCACCCGTCACAGGGCTCCTGGACCCTCAGTGCCGCAGGCCTGCACCTGCTGCGCAGTCTCGGGCGGGATCACAGCCGTCAGCAACCGCTGGCGCCCTATAACGAGCTGATTCCCTGTTGCGGCTTCGATCTGCTGAGCTTTGCCGACCAGCCGTGCATTGACATACAGGGCTGCGGTGGCGGCGTGGAAATATGGATCAGGCATCTGGCCGATGCCCTGATTGAGCTGACCGTCGCCGATCAGCAGATCCTCATCGCCCGTGCCGACTGGCACAGCGCCGTCCTGACCCTGGCCGCCCAGATACGGCAGTATTATCTGGACAGCCCGGACAAGCTGCCGCTGGACAGTGACGAGGCGTCTTTATGGCTGCGCTTCTGGCAGGAATGGGATGAGCTTGTCACAAAGCACAGCGCATCAGCGCCGGTTAACCACCATGATGCCCAGCATCACCAGCACACCCCCACCGATAAATGAATGAGAAATGGCATCGCCCAGAATCAGCCAGCCGAATACCGCCGCGATGATCGGGGTGAGAAACGAGAACACCGCCAGCCGCGTGGCCAGATAACGTCGCAGCAGGATCAGCCAGCCCAAATAGCTGGCCGAGCACAGGATAGTGGTCTGATACGCCAGACTGAGGCTGGAGGTCAGGGTGAAATGGAAGCTGTCGAACTCGCCCAGCAGCCAGGCCATGGGTGTCAGCAGGGCACCGGTGAACCCCAGCTCGTACATCAGCGTCTTCACCGGCGACACTTCCGACAGCGCAGAGGCGCGGATAGCGACCGTAGTGACTCCCCAGAACGCCCCCCCCGCCAGCCCGATCAGATCCCCGGCAAACATCTGCCAGTCAATGCCCTGCTGGGCCAGAAAACCATCGGACATGGCCAGCGCCAGACCGGCGAACGCCAGCCCCATACCCACCCACTGACGACGGCTGAGCTGCTCACCGGGCACCAGAAAATGCAGCCCCAGTGCGGAGAATAAGGGTGCCGTATAGAGAAAGACCGCCACATGGGTGGCGGAGGTCAGCATCAGGCCAAAGGTGACGCAGACGAACTCCATGGCAAACAGAAAGCCCGCCAGCAGACCGGGGCGCAGGCTGCCATCCTTCTGCCACAGCCGGTCGCCCGACCACAGTGCATAGCACCACAGCAGCAGGGTGGCACCGACGGAGCGAATCCCCACCTGAGCCACATTGCCCATATCGGGCGACGCCAGCTTGATCATGATGGTCTGGGAGGCCCAGATGGTACAGAGCACCACCATAACGCTGACGGCGGTGCGATCAAGGGGCTGACGAATGGCGGGAGGAATCGGCGTGGCCATGGCGAACTCGTGCAGATTGGGCGGGCATAAGGGTGATTATCCGGCTTGTCGCGACCAGCGGGCCGGGCAAAACCGGCACTATTAAACCTGCCAGCCGCAGCCAAGTCGACCATTTTGCATGCAATCTACCGTTGCGGCAGCCGACCTGCTGCTGGCAGAGCGTTGATGGCACGCCGCGAGCGGGGTCAGGCACTGGCTGCCCGCACCTGCTCCGCCATGTTCATGCTGGCCGCATCGCCCTGCTGCTGCAGACCATCAATCACGCCCTGACGGTTGGCCGCCTGCTGATTCTGGCTGACTTTCCACTTGCCAGTCAGTTCGCGCACCTCAATCTCGATACCGACGATGGCCCTGAGCATGGCATCAATATAGTCCGCCGGGGCATCACTGACCTGCCAGGGTGTCTGCCGCCCCTGCTCATGCTGATCCGTCAGACGGCCGACCAGATCCCGCAGCCAGTCGCAATCATCGATGATGCGCAGCGTGCCGCGGGCCTGCACGGTGATGTAGTTCCAGGTCGGCACCGCCTTGCCGTGCTGCTGCTTGCTCGGATACCAGCCCGGTGAAATATAGGCATCACCGGCACTGAACAGCGCCAGTGCCTCGACACTCAGATCACTGTCATGCCACATCGGGTTGGCCCGTGCCACATGCCCCTGCAGGCGGCCCGCACCCCCGGCGTCAGGCAGCCACAGCAACGGTAACGGATTGGCCAGCAAGCCCTGCGGGCCAAGCGTAATCAGGTTAGCCAGCGGGAAATCCTGCATGACCTGCTGCAGTTGCTGGGGGTCGGACTGGTCAAAATGCTTGGGTAGGTACATGGCAGTCTCTGTGGCTCGCAGGATCGTTAACGACGGTCAGGCTTTGACCGGCACAGCAAAGTGGTGGCAGTTCATCACCATGCCCTGATTCAGATACAGACGATGGGCATCGTGGCGCTGGTAGCCGCTGTCGAGATGCAGCTCGGCACAGCCCTGCACCGCCGCATGCTGCTTCAGCCAGTCCATCAGCGCACCTGCCAGACCACGGCGCTTCTGGCCCGGGTCGGTGACCAGATCATCCAGATAAAGCACCCGGCCCCAGGCCAGAAAGTGCACGACCCGGAACCCGGCTACCGCCAGTACCTGTCCGTCTTCCTCAATATAGGCGATGCGATAGCCTTCAGCCGCCTGACGACAGGCACGCTGGCTGAACTCCTGCAGATCAAGATGCGGGCGCAGCACCTGAAAGACGTTGAACAGCGCGGCCAGCAACGGCTCATCCGCGGCTTCCGGCTGCCATAACTGCACAGTAAAACTCATTCTCAAACCTCCCCGACGGGCGTGCTAACAACAGTGGTAACAGCCGTGGTGACAATCCCTGCCGGTAACTGCGGCAGCGGACCATCGGCATAATCAGGTAACGGTGCACCGGCCTGCAGTGACAGCGGAATCACTCCGCTCCACACCAGCAGTGGCAGATCTTCTGCATCATCAGAGGAAGGCCCGACCCGGACCTTGCACGACCAGTCGGTGAGGGGGATGCGCAGCACCAGCGTCGCCTTCAGCTCGATCTCGTTACCGGGACGGGCCTGGGCGGCCCGCCCGGGGGCGACCTTGTCGACAAAGGCATCCAGGCTTTCCGCCTTGTGCGCGCCGGTCACCTCCTCGGCCTTGCCGAACATCACCACCGAGCGATAGTTCATCGAGTGGTGAAAGGCTGACTTAGCCAGCACCAGACCGTCGATCAGAGTGAAGCACAGGCTGGCCTCCTGCCCGTCCAGCAGCTGACGCAGCAGGCCATTCTTGCCATGTCCGTGCAGATAGACGTAATCCCCCATGCGCCAGTGTGCAGTGGGCAGCACCGTGGCGTGCTCACCATTGAAACCGGCCACGTGGCAGATCAGGCATTCGTCGATAATGGCGTAGGCCTGCTCACGCTCTTCGACAGAACGCTTGGGCAGGCGCCGCAGGCGGGTACGGGGGCTGAGTGACATGGCAGTCTCCTGAAAGCCGGTATCGGGACAGATCAAGTCAAAGGGCGGCCACATGCCAGAGCAACGCAGCCACTCCTTTGCACACCAGCGCCGGGAGCGGGTTTACGCCCCGGCAGCAATGGCCCTACTTTCTCGTTTAAATTGGCCCTGATAAAGGTCCACTTTTTTCAATATGATGGAGCCAATTCGTCGATGACCGCCGGTAACGGCTCCGGAGTCCCTATGCTCGATCTGCAAGGTATGCTGCCTGCCCTGACTGATGGCGATGTGCCGCGCTTCCGCCAGCTGTATCAGGCCATCCGGCAGCGCATTCTGGATGGCCAGCTGCCCGCCGACAGCCGTCTGCCCAGCTCACGCCATCTCGCCAGCCAGCTGCAGATCAGCCGCAATACGGTTATGCAGGCTTACGAACAGCTGCTGGCCGAGGGCTATATCCGCGGTGCCACCGGTGCCGGCACCTTCGTCAACTCACTGGCCAGCGACAGCCTGCAGCAGAGCAGCACCGTGCTGGACAGCAAGGCCACCCTGCCCGGTCTGTCGCAACGCGGCCAGCGTCTGAGCCAGCTGGGACGCGGGGGTGGTAACTCGCAGCTGATTCTGGCGCCCGGCATCCCCGAACTGGACACCTTTCCCTGGACCGAATGGCGCCGCCTGCTCAATCAGGATATTCGCCGCGCGCCGCGACGGCTGGCCAATTACGGCCAGCCGCAGGGCTATCTGTCCCTGCGTCAGGCGCTGGCCGACTATCTGCGCGAATCCCGCGGCGTGCGTTGTGATGCAGCGCAGGTGGTGGTGACCAGTGGCGCCCAGCAGGGCATTGAGCTGGTGGCACGACTGTGTCTGGAACCCGGTGACCGGGTGTGGGTGGAAGACCCTGGCTATATCGGCGCCCGTGGCGGGTTTATCGCCGCCGATGTGCAGCTGCAGCCCATGGCGGTGGATGACGAAGGGCTGATTCCTGATGCTCAGGCGGCGGCACCGCGGCTGATCTACCTGACCCCCTCGCACCAGTATCCCACCGGCGGCACCCTGCCTCTGGCACGACGGCTGGCACTGATCGATCTGGCCCGGCAGTGGAACTGCTGGATTCTGGAGGATGACTACGACTCCGAATACCGCTACGAGGGCCGTCCGCTGGCCGCCATGCAGGGCCTCGACCCGAGCGGCCGGGTGCTGTATATCGGCACGCTGGCCAAGGTGATGTTCCCGTCATTGCGGCTGGGTTATCTGGTATTGCCCGAGCATCTGGTCGACAGCTTCTGTCGCTACCGTTCACTGGTGGACTATCACGCGCCGTTGCATACTCAGGCCGCGGCGGCGCGCTTTATTGCTTCCGGCAACCTGCTTGGCCATATCCGCAAGATGCGCCAGCTCTATGCCGCCCGGCGTGATTATCTGTGGCAGCGCCTGCTGCCGCTGGTCGGCAGTGAGCAGCGTTGTCGCTTACCGGAAGCGGGCATGCATCTGTGCCAGCGCCTGCCGGAGGTCGATGACAGCGCCCTGAGCCAGTATCTGATGACGCAGGGAGTAGGTTGCCGCGCCCTCAGTGCCCACTGCCTGCAGAGCCCTGCCCGCGGGCTGGTCATGGGCTATGCCGGTTATCGTGAGGATGAGATTGATCGCGGCGTGAGCATCGTGCAGCAGGCGCTGGAGCAGCGGCCATGGCAACGCTGAACGCACCGGGAACGTGCGGCGAACCGGCTCGGGTCGTACAGGACAAAACAGCACTCAAATTGTACAAAATTCAACCAAAAGCCCCTTCGCTTTTATGTCGATGCCGTTACAATAGGCACTCCCTTGATTCAACCCCGCAGGTCCGTAACACGTCATGTATAAGCCTACCGCTCTCAGCCTCACCGTTCTTGTTCTGGTCGTTACCTGTGTGCTTGCTCTGGACAGCATGCATGATGGTCTGACCGGTCCTTATGGCACTGCGCTGGCCATGTCCTGGCTGATGGTAGGCAACTGGCAGGGTTATCACCGCATTCGTCGTAATGCACCGCAGGGTATGCTGTGCTGGGCCAGCTGGCTGCTGACCATCTCTAAAGGGCCGCTGAACGCACGCAAGCTGTTCCGCCCCGAAGGCTGAGCTGCCTTCACTCCAAGGGATTGCCGCTTAACAGGGCGTTGAAAATCTATCTGCGTT
>NZ_LAPT01000066.1 GCF_003194385.1 Pokkaliibacter plantistimulans | reverse complement strand
CACCCTTGTATCTCTTCTGGAGTTTCTGATTAGCTACCAGCGACTCCAAAGAGCTCGGTGAAGTGGACCGCACCCTGGGCACATGATGTCGTGACGTAGATTCACTCCCGAGCTCTTGTTCTCCCACATTGAATGGTATCCAAGCGCCTGAATTGTCAGTGACGCTGAATGGACAAGGGAAATGAGAGATGCACATTGTTGGAATCGATATCAGTAAAGCCAAACTCGATTGTTGCTGGCTACGAGAAGCGGAAAAGAGCAAGATCAAAACGAAAGTATTCAGAAACACGTCAATGGATCATGACGTATTGGTGCACTGGTTGCTGCATCAAACAGGCACGTCCGCCGAGGGAATCCAGATCGTGATGGAGGCCACCGGGGTGTATCACGAGCCCCTGGCCTATGCACTGCATGAACGGGGATTTCGGGTCTGCGTAGTGAATCCAGCCCGTGTACGTGAGTTTGCTAACAGCTTGGGCAACACCCACAAGACCGATGCGAAAGACAGCCAGATACTGGCGTTGTATGGGCATCGGATGCAACCAGAACAGTGGCAGCCAGAAGCCCCGGAAGTCAGAGAACTCAAGGCACTGATCAGCCGTTTGGAGGCCCTGGAGGCGGATCTGCAACGTGAATCCAACCGCCATGAAAAGGCGGAGTTCAATCGTAGCTCCGAACGGGTGATCGCCTCACTGGAACTGATGATGACGCAGTTGCGCCAGGAGAAGCAGCGTCTGGAGGAGGATATTGATGATCATATCGACCGCTATCCACATCTGAAGAAAGACCGGGTGTTGTTGCTGAGTATTCCTGGTATTGGGCCCGTTATGTCACGCTTGATGCTAAGCGTGATCCGCAGCCGGTCATTTGAACAGGCGGGACAGCTGGCTGCCTATCTTGGGCTGGTGCCACGCATTCAGGAGTCCGGGCAATGGAAAGGTCGTAGCCGACTAAGCAAACAGGGTCCAGCCCGAGTGAGAGCCAAGTTATACATGGCAGCGGTCACCTCCATACGCAGCAACCCGGATATCCGGCGCCAATACGAGCGTTTGACACAGAACGGCAAGAGCAAAATGCAGGCGCTAGGCGCGGCGATGCGCAAGCTGGTACAGATTTGTTTTGGTGTGGTGAAACATCAAAACGAATATTGCCCTCAAGTCGCGTGATGCGATTTGAGGGCAGTTAGGAGAGATGGTATCTACCGAGGGTTCGTGTTCGGTTATCACCCTAGGGTGGCGGTGAGGGACACACCGCACCTCACCATGCCCGTATCGTTCACAAAACACCGCGCTGATAACTGCCGGTGCGGTTCACTTCGTTCACCACACCCTACCGATGGTTCGTGTTCGGTTATCACCCTAGGGTGGCGGTGAAGGACACACCGCACCTCACAATGCCCGCATCGCTCACAAAACACCGCGCTGATAACTGACGGTGCGGTTCACTGCGTTCACCACACCCTACCGAGGGTTCGTGTTCGGTTATCACCCTAGGGTGGCGGTGAGGGACACACCGCATCTCACAATGTTTGCCTTATCCTGCAGGTCGGTAGGGTGACGGTGAGGAACGAACCGCACCGTATTGCGCCGTACTTACCGCGTTACGCCACACTGACCGTGCCAGGCCGCACTCAATGGCCCATCTTGCCCAGCGCCTTGACCAGCGCCATAAACCCCGGCCCGGCCAGCACGATCAGCAGCACCGGCATCAGGCACATCATCATCACCGCCGACATACGCCCGGACAGGCGGCTGACGTTTTCCTGAAGATCCGTGCGGCGGCGGTCGATCAGCAGTTCGTACAGATCCTGCAGGTGCTGGCTCATGCTGCCGCCGGTTTCCGACACCTGCGCCAGCAGCATCAGAAAGTCCTGAAAGCCTTCGGCATCAATCAGCCAGAACACATCACTGATGGCCTCATCACGGGTCTTGCCGGTATCGATCTTGACCAGAATGATCTGCAGCTCGCAGCAGACCTCTGGGGCCAGCTCTTTCAGCTCGCGGGTCATCACCCGCAGCATGCTTTCCAGTGAGATACCCACATCCCAGAGGATGCGGATCATCTGCAGTACCAGCAGCATCTCCTCACTGATCTGCCGCATTCGCGCCTTCACCCGTTGCCGCAGCCACACCAGCATCATGTAGGGCACGCCCACCAGACAGATCAGCAGCAGCGCCGTCTGCTGTTGCACGGTCATCGGCTGCATCATCACCAGCGCGAGGGTGGCGACGATAGCCAGCAGCCAAACCAGCCCGAGGCGCAGCAGAAACAGCCACTGCTCCCGATTGCTGGCCATGCCCAGCCGCCGCAGCATCAGCCCCAGCTCCGCCAGGGTTTCCCGGCGCCGGGTAGTGCGGCGCCACATGGCCTTGCCGTGATCCACCAGCCGGGCGCGAATGACTCGCTGCACCGAACGCTGCAGCCGCTGCTCCACCTGACGGCGGCGACGCTGACGATGAGCCACCAGCAGCAGCACCGAGCAGCAGATGATCAGTGCCAGACTGAGCAGCAGGATCCACAACTGACTCAACATCGCCCAGCGCCTCAGATCGAGCGCAGCATGCGCCAGAGAATAAAGCTGCCCAGCCCCTGCAGGGCCAGCCCGCCGAGCAGCGCTATGCGTCCGCCCGGATCATCCCACATGGCCAGCAGATAGCGCTGGTTGGCCACCAGCATGTACAGCCCCATCAGCACCGGCACGATGCCGAGCACGATGGCCGTCACCCGGGTTTCACCGGTCAGCGCCCACAGTTCGCGGTGCGCCCGTTCACGCTGATGCAGCAGCTTGACCAGATGCTCCAGCGCCGAGGTGACACTGCCACCGTACTGGTAGTGGATACGCAGGATGGACGCCAGCAGGTACAGCTCCCTCACCCCGGTGATCCGCCCTTCATGGTCAAGGCTGTCAGGCAGTTCATCACCCAGCTGGGAACGCAACATGGCGCGCTGCAGCACTTCCTGCAGCGGCATGCGGGTTTCTGCCACCGCCCGTTCGACGCCTTTGGCCACTGACATCCCCACCACCACCCGGCGGCTGACCTGTCCGATAAAGCCCGGTAGCTGCTGCAGTAACTGACGACGCTGCCGTTCACGTCGCACCTGCGCCAGAATCAGCACGGCAATGATGATGGCCAGCAGCAGGCCGCAGGCTGCAGGCCAGCCCTGACTGCGCAGGACCAGCCCGACGCTGATCAGACTGGCCAGAATCAGCATCACAAACAGCGGCACCGAGCCCGGCAGCCCTACCCTTAGCAACCCTTCCTGCAGCCGTTGCTGCGACCAGCCCTGCTGGGCCCGGCCACCTCGCGCTGCTGCTACGACCGGCTGCTGCCGTCGTGCCGCCAGCAGTAACAGTACCGCGCCGATCAGCATCAGGGCAGCGGCCAGCAGCATCATGATGCATCCCTCTGCTGCTGATCTTTCAGCCTGCCCAGCAGCTTTGCCGAGGGCTTGTCCACTTCGTGGAACTGCAGCTGGAGCAGGTCATAGTGGAACAGCTCCGCGATGCGGATCATGCCGTCGGCAACGTCCAGCACTTCCACCACCTGCGTCACCACCCGCTTGCCGTCCGGCATGCGGCTGACAAAGACGATGATGTCGAGGGCGGAGGAAATGATCTGCTTGACCAGCAGCTCCGTGGCGGAAAAGCCCGACAGCGCCACCATCAGCTCCAGTCGCATCAGCGCATCCCGTGCCGAGTTGGCGTGCAGGGTACTCATGGAGCCCTGATGGCCGGTGTTCATGGCCTGCAGCATGTCGAGCACTTCGGCGCCGCGGCTCTCCCCCAGAATAATGCGGTCGGGGCGCATCCTCAGGGCATTCTTGACCAGATCACGGGCCGTGACTTCACCCAGCCCTTCGGCATTGGGCGGACGGGTTTCCAGCCGCACCACGTGGCCGTGCAGCAGCTGCAGCTCGGCGGCATCTTCAATGGTGACCACCCTTTCACTCTGGCCGATGTTCTGACTGAGGATATTCAGCAGGGTGGTCTTGCCCGAGCCGGTGGAGCCGCTGATCAGCATGTTGCAGCGGCTGCGGGCCGCGCGGGCGAGAAACTCCTGCATGGCCATGCTGAGGCTGCCCTGCTTGACCAGATACTCGGCGGTCAGCGCTTCCTTGCGGAATTTGCGCACCGACAGACAGGGGCCGTCGATGGCCAGCGGCGGAATGATGGCATTGATGCGGCTGCCATCGGCCAGACGGGCGTCCACCATCGGGCTGGATTCGTCGATACGGCGGCCCAGTGGCGCGATCATGCGGCGAATAACCCGCAATACGTGCTGATCGTTGATAAAACGTAGCGGAATCCGCTCCAGCTTGCCCTTGCGCTCCACATACACCTGCGAGGCACCGTTGATCAGGATGTCGTCGATCTGATCATCTTCCAGCAGCGCCTGCAGCGGGCCGAAACCCACAATCTCATCCAGCAGTTCATTGACCAGCCGGGCACTGTCGGCGCGCAGGGAGTCGATGTTGTGCTCATTGAGATAGGTATGCACATAGCCCTGCACATGGGGCCGCATCTGGTGGCGATCCATCTCGAACAGCAGGTCATCTTCCTCCAGCCGGTCGATGATAAAGCGGTGCAGGCTGGCCTTCAGACTCAGACGGTGGTCATCTTCCATCAGATCCAGCTGGCGGCTGGGCCAGCGCAGGGTGTCTTCTATGGGTGCATTTTTCATGACGCCTCCTTCGCTTCAGCATCAGGCGGAGCGAATGCTGAACTTGCGCCACCAGCGCTCGACCTTGCGGGCATGCAGCATCAGCTCCAGTGCCTGCAGATAGGCATGCAGCTCCCCCTGCGGCGGCAGCAGGGTACCGGCGTTGATGGCGGTGAGGTAATGGGGTGACCAGGGTAAGGTGCCGCGTAGCGGCAGTGAACTGTGCTGGCCAATGGTGTGCTGATCCGGCAGCACGTCCTTGTAACAGGGCGCCAGCACCAGCCCGACCGCACCGGGGCGTACCCCCATTTGCAGCAGGTATTCGCCCATCTCGATGGCGGCGGTAATGCTCAGGTGCTTCTGATCAGCCAGCACCCAGTGCTGGTCACAGCCACGCGCGACCAGCCGCAGCAAGGGCGACGGCTGCATGCCATTGAGGTTGACCACCAGATGGTCATAACGGGTGGACAGCGCCTGCAGGGTGCGGCTGACTTCCTCGGCCGTGACCTGCGCCAGACTGCTTTCCGGCGGCAGGCCGATGATGTCGATATCGATCAGGTTGGAGCCATCGCGGCGGTCGCGCTCCAGCTTGTCGATGCTGATATGGCCACTGACCAGATCGGCAAAGTTGTTGTGTATCGGCAGGTCAAGATAGGCCGCCACATCGGCCTGTGGCATGGCCAGATCCAGCACCAGCACCCGCGCCTGATGCTGACGGCGCAGGCTCCAGGCGGTACAGATCGCCAGCAGCGCGGCATCGCTGTCATTGCGTGAGGAAAACAGGCCGAGCATGTGCGGCGGGTTGTCCACCTGCGGGGAGGTCAGCGCATAGAGCTTGTCGGCCAGCTCCTGACGATCCACCAGATGCACATGGGGATTGGGCTCGCGGTTATGCCATGCCCCTTCGGCGGTCTGGTCCAGCACTACCACCGGCCGTGGCAGAAACCCTTCCAGCAAGGCTTCCAGCTTGCGGTCCGGCCAGTGCTGGGCCACCAGAATCAGTACCCGTGCCGATGCCCAGTCGAAGCTGGCCTCCAGCTGTTCCAGCTCATGCAGCCACACCACCTGATTGCCGTCCGCCAGACTCTGACGAATGGCCTCCTGCATCTCACTTGTCTCACTGTAGGCCAGCACTTTCATTGACTGCCTCCTTCGGAGAAGCCCATACCGGCGGGCATGCCAACTGTGGCCTGACCCGGTTCCGCGTTGAGAAACACCAGCTTGAAGAACGACGGCTGGAACTGCCGGTAGATTTCTCCCGGCAAGGCAGGCAGAGGAGCATCGCGGGCGATGGGTCTGACCAGATGGGGCGTCACCACCATCAGCAGTTCCTTGTCATTGCTCTGGAACTGGGTCGAGCGGAAAAAGGCACCGATGATCGGCAGATCGCCCAGCAGCGGCAGCCGTGCGGCATTTTTCAGGGTGGTGCGGCTGACCAGCCCGCTGATAATAAAGCTCTCTCCATCCCCCAGCTGCACCGTGGTATCGGTTCGTCTGACGGTCAGGGCCGGCACCGACACACCGGACGTCTGCAGGCCGTCGATAAAGTTCAGCTCACTGACCTCCGGCGCCACTTTCAGCAGGATGCGACTGTCGGCCATGACGGTCGGCGTCAGACTCAGGCGCACGCCGAACTGTTTGAAGTCGACGCTGATATCGCCGTTGCTGTTGCTTTTCGGATAGGGAAACTCGCCCCCGGCGAGAAAGAACGCCTGCTGCCCGGACAGCGTCACCAGACTGGGCTCGGCCAGGGTGTAGGCGTAACCATTGCTGCTGAGGGCGCTGATGGTGGCCAGCAACCCCCGGCTGGCATCTCCGGCGACGATATTGAAAGCACTGCTGTCAGACAGGAAACCGGAGCTGCTCTGCAGGGTAAAACCACCGCTGTCATTGGTCTGCACCCCGGTCAGCGCACCGCTGCCAATGGCCAGCGTGGTGTTGCCGGTATTCTTGCCAAAGAAGAAGCCTGCCGAGTGCAGCGCCTCCTTGCTGATCTCCACCACGCGGATGTCGGTCTGCACCTGCACGTTGTCATGGGCCACCCCGGTGGGAAATACCCGGAGGCTGAACAGGGTCGGCGTCTGGCTGCCGCGCTGCCACAGCTGCAGCGTGGTGATGCCTACCGCCTTGCCGGTCAGCAGGGCCTGCTCCCGTGACAGCAGCTTGATGCCGACCAGACTGGGGTCGCCCACCGCCAGCCGGATCACGCCGCTGGGCAGATCGAACGACTGCTGGCCACCGACCGCCACATTGATCTCCTGCTGCGCCCAGCTCCAGGGCGCCAGCAGTGTCAGGCAGGCGCTCAGCAACCACAGCACCACTGCCCGCAGGCTCAGACGGCTTGAGCGCGACCGTTGCGGATAAGTGACGTCAGTCAGGCCAACATCGGCTAACACAGAGCTATCCAACACAAAGCGCATCCTTCTGTGACACCCCTCCATGGGGCTATTGCCGGTAACGCAGATCGATGTTCACGACCTGCTAAGGTCGCAGCATGACCTTCTCCTCCCCCAGCAACACCTCCAGCCCCGCAGGCTGGCTGCTGACTTTCGTTTTCACCACGGGTGCGGCTGCCGGTACGGGCGCTGCCAGCGCTACCGGCAGGCTGGGTTGTACTGCAGGGGCGGGCGGCCCGGCTTCACCGCTACCGAAACGGGCCAGGGTGACGGGGGGTTCCGTCAACTCACTGCTACCGCTGTGCTGTTCCCGCGGGCCAATCACTGCCAGTTGCAGCTCACCACTGCTGGCCGCCAGCAGCAGCTCGGCCACACTGCTCTGCGGCACCGCCAGCACCGCCGAGCGTTCACGGGTCTGACGGCCCTTCTCACCCGGGCTGCCCGTGCGCGGGCTGGCAACCTGATCGCCATAAGCCAACACCCTGAGATCGGTAAACAGCCGCCGGGCACTGGTGGACTCGCCGCTTTCCTTGTTGGCCCGCAGGTAGAACAGCACATCGACCCGATCACCGGCCTGCACATGCCCACCCACCGCGGTCACTTCATCCACTTTGATGGCCACCGCACGAAAGCCCGGCTCCAGACCATCCAGCATGGGCCGCTCGGCCGCCAGCACACTGTTCTGCAGGCGTTGCCCCTCCTTCACCGCTGTCGCCAGCACCCGCCCCAGCACCGCTTTGGCGTCCGCCACATCGTCTACTTCACGTTCATCGACCTGCTGCTCGCTGAGCATATCCAGCTGCAGCAGGCTGCCTGCGGGCACATCTTCGCTGAAGCGCCAGATGGTCAGGGTCGGTGCCTGAATCTGTGGCGGCGGGGCCTTCTTGTCGCCCAGTGTCAGGCTGTAGAAGCCCAGCGCCAGCGCCAGGGCAAACAGCAGCGCGGCAATCAGGGTCAGGGTTCGTCCTTGCATCAGTTCTTTTCACCTCGGTTCACATCCGCGCCGGTTACAGGCTCAGATTGGCGGTGATATTCAGCTGTGCCGGTACCGGCAACACCAGTGGCGGTACAAAGGGAAAATCGGCGTAGTTGTAGACCAGTGACAGCACACAGCAGCCGCCACTGCTGTCTTCACTGGCGGTAATGGTCAGGGCATCGTCCAGCGACTGGCCGAACAGGGTGCCAAGGCTGCCGGCATTACTGCCCTGCGCGACATTGCCGATCACCGCACGGGTCTCGTTCAGCACTTCCTGCCGGACCTCATCGCTGCTGCAGCTGGCAGCACTGAACAGGCATTCTTCATCGACGTAGTCGATACTGCGGCGCAATCCTTCCTCGGCGGCGTACTGCATCAGCTGTGCAGCGGTGAAGATCAGGCCATAGTTGGTGATGGCGTAAAAAATCATGAAGAACAGCGGAAACACCAGCACGAATTCGATACCGGCACTGCCTGTTTGCCAGCGCCCGGCCAGCGGCGGTCTCAGAACGTGTTCACGATCTGCTGCGCGTCGGCCATGCGGCGTTGAAAAGCGGTTCGGAATGCTCATTTACGACAGGTAAACTCCGCTTCCTCAGCGCCTTTCGCCTTGCCTGGCTCTAGCTCGCGATATCGTGAATACGTTCTAACGTCCATATTCTCCCCCCAGCCACACCAGCAGCCCCGCCAGAGTCAGACAGGGCGCCAGCGGCAGCGGTCGCTGCACCATCCAGCGGCTACTGCAGGCCAGCAGCAGAAACCCCGCCACCATCACCAGCAGCAGCTGCGGCAGGGAAAACACCCAGCACAACACCCACAGCAGCTTCACATCGCCGGCGCCCAGTTGCCCCAGCGCCATGCCGGGCAGCGTCAGCGCCGCCACCAGCAGCAACGCCAGCAGGATGTCTTTCAGCTCAGCCGTGGCGCCGCCCAGCAGCTGTCCGTATCCGTACAGGTACAACAGGGCACAGGCCAGCAACGCCAGTAGTGCCAGATTGGGGATGCGCTGCCTGCGCAGGTCCTGCCAACCCGTCCACAGCATCAGCAGCAGACTAAGCACTTGCAGGGTCATGACTGCCGTTTCCGCTGACCCGAAGCTTCTGTCAGCTAACGGCTGTGCCACCGAGGGCAGTAATGATGGTATTGAAGATAGTTTTGACGCTGTCGCTGACACCCGGCACGAACAACGCCACGACCGCTGCCACCATGGCAGCAATCAGCGCATATTCGATACCGCTGGCTCCCTTCTCTTCATACAACAGGCGAGTGAAAAACAGGTGGGATTGATACTGGATTCGACGTACAAGGTTCATGGCTATTACCTCAAGGGTTCAGTTAAAACCTGGGCCGCAGATAGGACTTCCTGACGCTATCGCCGATAAATTTAAATTAGGACAGGCTAAAAAAGCTGTCCATGAAACTGGATAAATTGGCGTGATTGGCACCATTAACGTTTAAGACAGGTAAGAAGTGTTCAATAGCAGCCGCTGACTTAAGCGCCCGCCTGCTGCTCAACGGCCGTGCCTGCCTGAAAGCGGCGGAATTGGTTCTTACCGCCTTTCTTGGCCTGATACATAGCCACATCCGCGGCCTTGAGCAGGGCTTCCAGCTCATCGGCATCGTCCGGACTGGTGGCGATACCCACGCTGGCAGACACCCGGCACTCGACCTCTCCGCTCTTGAGAGGAGTAAAGTGGAACGGCTGCGAAAGGGTCTCGATCAGCTTGCTGGCGATGGTTTCCAGCACCGTGATTTCGTCCTGCCGCAGGTGGGCAATCCACACCACAAACTCATCACCACCCAGCCGGTAGACATGATCGGTCTGGCGCAACACCTGCCGCATGCGCCCGGCAGCACCCTTCAGCAACAGATCGCCAATATCATGGCCAAGGGTATCGTTGACCTTCTTGAAGCCGTCCAGATCGATAAAAAATACGCCCTGCATCAGCCCCTGCTGACGGGCCTGCTGCAAACCGGCATGCAGCTGCATGCGCAGGGCACGGGAGTTGGGCAGGCCGGTCAGGGCATCCTGATAGGCTTCGCGATAGATCTGCTGCCGGGCGGTGTACTCTGCGGTGATATCCACCTGAGTGCCGATCAGGCGATGACGACGGCCGGTGTGTACCCAGTGGCAGGTGGCGTGCAGGTGGCGCATGCTGCCATCGTCATCACGGATAATGGAGAAGGTCAGCTCATTGCGACCACTGCTGAGAGCCGACTGGAACAGCGCCTTCATGCGCTGCCAGTCATCCGGCAGAATCCATGCACGCAGGCTGTCAATACTCAGCCTGCGCTCTGGCGGCAGGCCGTAGATGCGGTACATCACCGGGTTCCACAGCAGCTGGTCGGTCTCCTTTTCCCATTCCCAGATGCCTACGCCTGCCACCGAGGTGGCCAGCGACAGGCGACGATTAGCCAGCAACAGTTCACGGTTAGTACGTTCGATATAGCGCTGATGACGGGCCACGAACACCAGCAGAATCAGCACCGCCGCCGCCAGCAGGAGCAGCACCAGCGCAGCCAGCCAGGCCGGAATGCTGTGTTGGTCAAACAGCAGCGCTAGCACCCCGTTGCTCCCATTGATCAGGGTATCCATGACCCCCCTCTCCTGCCTGTTCGCACATTCATAAAGGAATAGATGCTGATCGTCACCGATGCAACCAGCGTTCATGCAACCTGATTGTGCGTTTTGGCAAAAGCCGGAAAGGATGCAGGTTCGTGGAGCGTGCTTGTGAGCACACGCTTACAGGCTCGCCAGCGCCGCCAGCCCCCGTTCACACCCCGGCAGATAGGACGGGCCAAACAGGTTGAAGTGATTGAGGTAGTGATACAGGTTGTACAGCGGCCGCTTGAGGTCATAGACCGCTGAACGGGGGAAGACGGCATCGTAGGCCTGATAGAACTCGATGGAGAACCCGCCGAACAGCTCCGTCATGGCCAGATCGACCTCGCGGTCGGCATGGTGCACGGCCGGATCAATCAGCCATACCTGATCGTGGCCGAACAGCACGTTGCCCGACCACAGATCACCGTGTACCAGACTGGGCTGGGCACAGTGCTGATGGAGAAAATCAGTCAAACGGTGCTGATAATGCCGCAGTTCGCCGTCAAAACGTCGCCTTATGGCCTGATCTTCGATGGCGGCAATCTGCCGCTGCAGACGCCGCTCGACAAAGAATCGTCCCCAGTCCTGATACCAGCCATTGGCCTGCGGGGCGAGGCCGATGTAGTTGTCATAGCCCAGCCCGTACCGCTCCATCGGCAGCTGATGCAGGCGTGCCAGCCCCTGCCCCAGCTGCGCCATCAGGGCGCTCTGCTGCGGAGCCTGTTCGATCAGCTGCAGCTCCATCCGCACTTCGCTGACGGCATAGACCTCTGGTATCTGCAGCAGTTGATTGCCGGCGGCCCGCAGGGTGTCACGCAGTAATGCCAGCCCCTGCGCTTCACAGATCAGTGCCTTGCTGCCGCGACGGCGGTGTTTGACGAAATGTGGCATGGGCTGCTCCTGTCAGGATGCAGCAGATCGTCCGATCTGCTGCGCGCGGATGGTCAGCTCAGGTTCCCATCGGGCGATGACACTTTGCTGTCACGCTCTGACTGTGCGGTGGCCGCTGATGGCACTGTGTCGGCTGACGGCACTGTGACGGCTGACGAGGCCTGTTCGGCGGCCAGCAGTTGCTGACGCAGGGCCTTGACCTTCGCCGGCCCTACCCATACCCCCAGCAATACGGTGGCCAGCAGCGCACAGCTGCCCGACCAGACAAAGGCCACCACCGGCGAGAAACCTTCATACAGCCAGCCGAACACGATGGATGCAGGTAACAGAAAAGCGCCGGCGGTGAGATTGAACCAGCCAAAGGCTGTGCCACGCCGCCCTGCTGGCGCGATGTCGGCCACCAGCGCTTTTTCCACTCCCTCGGTGGCGGCGACAAAGACGCCGTAGAAGCCGAACAGGGCAAACATCACCCAGCCATCGTGGCTGATCATGCCCATGCCCAGATAAAACAGGGCATAGGCCAGATAGCCCGCCATCAGCATCCGTACCCGTCCGACCCGGTCAGACAGCGCAGACAGGGGCGTCGACAGCACCGTGGCCACCAGCGAGACCGCCGCCCATAACAAGGGAATCTCGGCGGGCTCCACGCCCATCTCACCGGCCCGCAACAGCAGGAACATGTTGGATGAGTTACCCAGGGTGAACAGCGCCATGACCAGCAGATAACGGCGAAATACCGGCGGCATGTCACCCAGCCGCCAGTCAAAGCGGTGCTCACGGCCCGCTGCTTTGGCAGGTTCGGGTTCGCGGATCATCAGTGCCAGCAGCAGGCACAACAGCGAAGGCAGTGCCGACCACAGGAAGATGTCTTGCAATGACATCTGCATCCCCAGCAGCAGGGCGGCAATCAGCGGCCCGATCACCGACCCGGCGTTGTCCATGGCGCGATGCAGGCCATACACCAGCCCGTGCTGATCCGCCCTGACACTGGCCGCCAGCAGGGCATCACGGGGAGAGGTCCGCAGCCCCTTGCCGACCCGGTCCGTAAAGCGAATCAGCAGCAGCCACGGCCAGCTGCTGACAAAGGCAATCAGCGGCCTGCCGAGACTGGCCGGACCGTAGCCCAGCACAATCCAGATCTTGCTGCGCCGGGTGCGGTCAACGATCACCCCGGAGAACAGCTTGAGCAGGCTCGCCGTTGCTTCGGCGATGCCTTCAATCAGCCCCAGTACCTTGGGGCCAGACATCAGTACCGATGCCAGATACAGCGGCATCAGCGGATACAGCATCTCACTGGCACTGTCATTGACCAGACTGATCAGGCCGATCAGCCAGACGGTGCGTGGCAACCCCGCCAGAGCATTGAACATGGCATCTCCTCAGACAACGGCAGTGGGCGTTCAGGGAGTATAGGCAGGGATCGTCAGAACAGCGGGGTCCGTAAAAAATCTCAGCACTGCACGGGAGACGGGATATGAAAGAACGAAGGTACTTGCTTTGCGCTGGAGGAGCTGAACATGGCGATGGAATCAACCCGTGATCCACGCTACTCCATGGCCACGGTCGGGAGCCAATCCTGAACACTCCCCGTGTTGATCATTAACTGACCGCCTCGCTACACCCCCGGCCTTCTCTTAATCGCATAAGGACACGCGATATGGCCAACTTGCCACCCCTGCCAGACTACTTTTGGGCAATGCCTGAAGGGCGAAGTGGTTACGTCAGCCGGAATGCAGCCACTACATACTGGACTTCGCCCGATGGAATCTGTCCTCTGCACACACCTATGCCAATGCCTTGCAGGCTTTGCATGACCTGCGGGTGTATCAGATCAACCTGCCTTACCCCAAGGTTGACCGGGGCTACGCGGCCATTTCACGCAATGCACTCCATGCCGCCAGCAAAAAATGTCACCTATGTCGGCCCCGATGGGACAGGGCGTGTGATGATCCCCAGTGGTGCCGAACTGGCACCCAGCACCTTCGCTGCAACCTCCACCCCCTTTACCTCTGATCAGCTCGGCCAGCAGCAGGACGGCTTCTACAAAGCGGGTATCCGTCAGATGGTCGATGCCAACCTGCCCGACAGCCTTGCTGACTACATCAACAGCATGGGCATCTTGCAGTATGACGACCCGCTGAAAGCGCTGGGCGCTGAGCGCTGAGCGCTGAGCGTTATCAAACGTTACAGGAGATGCAACAACATACCCTGAGCACGACCGAAGGCATGGCAGCAGGAGCCATGGCCTCCCTGCTGGGAATCCGTCGCGGAAGCAGTGGCATTGCGGACGATCTGGCCAGAAAGTACGGCAATGAAACCGCCGAGGCACTGCTAAAAAACATCGACAACGCCATGACCAACCGCCGCAGCCTGTCCGAAGCACTGGGCAAGCTGGGCATGGAACAAGGCCGCCGCCTGCTGAGGCTCAAGCCCAATCCACGTTACATAGCTTCTATTTCTGCCTTCCCTTTCGTTTATTTGCATATTCTTTTTTTCGTATCGTGATACTTTCTGGCGCATCAACTAACAGACTGACCTGGCCATTCTGACTTCTGGTTGGGGTCAGTGTGATTCTGCTTTCATGCTGATCACAAATAATGATGCTTTCCCCCTACCTGCGTCCTAAAGCCAGATACCCATATTCCTGGTTATCTCCTTCATCCACATCCATATCGGGTTGTTGCTGCTGAACATATCGACGTACTGGTCGGTCACATTCAGCCAAACTTTTCTGGAAAGTCTGAGTAGATTTAATCGTTTGTAAAAGCCGGGCAGATATCCGTTTTTTATTTGTACTTTTCATCCTTGCCTCCCATTTTCAATTGCTATTTTTATTCTGTTTGACTCAGCACTATTCCCTGCCGGACAGCCAGTTATTCCTTGTATTCGAGCCCCCATGCCGCCAGCTCTGATCAATACTCGTCCTGTTAAAACAATGGTGAACGGTGCCCCTCTCATCAAGAGGCACCATCAACTCAGTTGGGGATCAATACAGAAATTTGTCTGACGTTGCTTCGCAACTCGTGACAAAGAAACATCAGCAAGTGGTAACTGCCCTGCTGATTGACGGAGCCATCCTGCAGCCCCAGATGTATGCCGTGAATGGCAGTCTCCAATGCATCAAGGTACTGATGCAGCTTGTCAGTGCGGTCAAGGTGCATCGCCGCCATCTCTACGCCAAGCTCGACATCGCCTCACAGCAGGAGCTGTTTTCGCTGTTTATCCAGTCGCTGGGGCACAACCCGCAGCCCCCCTGACGGCTCAGCCACGCAATGGAGAAAGGCTATTCGCCCTGTGCCGCCAGCGCTGCTTCAGCACGGCGCTCCAGTTCCTTTTCGTGATGACGGAAGAAGCGCAGCCCCACCACGATAGCGACGATAGCCACCACCAGCAGCACCAGCCCGACCGGCCCGGCGATGCGGTGAATCTGATCCCCCAGCAGATAGGCGCCGCTGCCAAACAGCGTGGCCCAGACCACTCCGCCAAGGCCGTTCATCAGCAGAAAGTGTGACCAGTGCATGCGGTTGGCACCCGCCAGCAAAGCCGCGAAGGCACGCAGGAAGGCGACAAAGCGACCGAAAAAGACGATCTTGCCGCCATGCTGCCGGAACAGATACTGGCCGACCCGCAGCCGTGCCGCGGTCAGATGCACATACTTGCCATAGCGATGCAGCAGCGGCCAGCCGACGCTGCGACCAATCAGATAACCGAGGTTATCCCCCACCACCGCCGCCAGTGCGGCGACGCCGATCACTGCATAGATGGAGAAACCGTGCTCGGTGGCGGCATACAGCGCCGCGGTCACCAGCAGCGTCTCGCCGGGCAGCGGCAGGCCCATGCTTTCCAGCATGATGACGCTGAACAGCAGCCACAGGCCGTAGCTCTGCATCAGATGATGAAGGGTATCGGGAGTGAGGATGGAGAGCATGGAATAAGTCGTCCTTCTGCGCGCGACAGCGAGTCAGGAGTGTATCCCAGTTGGCAGGGGTGATCTGGCTAAATTCGTAACACTCAGGCTCTTTCTGCCGCGACAGCCAGCCCACATAGTGTGGGGAACGCCTTTGCTGACCTGTCAGGACCGCACGATGAAAGCCCTCGCCTCCGCCCTGTTTGCCTGCCTCGCCCTGCTGTTTAACCCCGCCGTGGCTGACACCAGCACACCGCCTGCGGTGGTCAAACACTTCTACCACTGGTATCTGCAGGAACTTCAGGACAACCGCGACCCCCTCGATAACCGTCAGGGTCAGCTCGAACACGGCGTCGCCGCCAAGCTCGCCAGCACACTGGCCAGACAGCTGCAGGGCGACGAACCGCTGGATGAAGACTACTTCCTCAAGGCGCAGGACTTTCTCGACAGCTGGACCCAACAACAGCACGTCCAGCTGCAGGAATCGAGCAACGACGAGAGCGAGGTGCTGCTGACCCTCGGCACCGCACAGGAGCAGTGGCCGCTACGGGTCAGACTGGTACAGCAGGAGGGTCAGTGGCGGATTCGTGAGGTGCAGAAGCCGTAAGGGGAAAGCCCCCGCGGAATGCGGGGGCTACTATTCGCGTTATTCCACCGTCACACTCTTGGCCAGATTGCGTGGCTGATCGACATCGGTGCCGCGGATGACCGCGACGTAGTAGCTCAGCAGCTGCAGCGGCACGGTGTAGAGGATGGGCTCCAGCAGCGGGTGAATCTTCGGCAGGTGGAGGATGTGATAGCCCTCCTGATCTTCGATCCCGGCGTGCTGGTCGGCGAAGACGTACAGCTCACCGCCACGGGCGCGCACTTCCTGCATGTTGGATTTGAGCTTTTCCAGCAGTTCGTTGCCGGGGGCGACGGTGATGACCGGCATCTCGCTGTCAACCAGCGCCAGCGGGCCGTGCTTCAGCTCACCGGCGGGATAGGCTTCAGCGTGAATGTAGGAGATTTCCTTCAGCTTCAGCGCCCCTTCCAGCGCAATGGGATAGAGCGCGCCACGGCCTAGGAACAGTGAGTGCTGTTTGTCGGCAAAGTGGGTGGCCAGCTGCTCTACCCGCTGGCTCAGGGCCAGCACTTCTTCGACCTTGGCAGGCAGGGTGGTCAGGGCGTCGGTCAGCTCGGCTTCCAGCGTGCTGTCCAGCCCTCGGGTTTTTGCCAGCGACAGGGTCAGCACCATCAGCGCCGACAGCTGGGTGGTGAATGCCTTGGTCGAGGCGACGCCGATTTCCGGCCCGGCCTGCGTCATCAGGCACAGGTCAGACTCGCGCACCAGTGAGCTGCCGGGCACGTTGCAGATGGCCAGACTGGCCAGTGCGCCGCGTTCCTTGGCCACCCGCAGGGCCGCCAGGGTATCGGCGGTTTCGCCCGACTGGGAAATGGTAACGAACAGGGTGTTGGGCAGGGTAATGGTCTTGCGGTAGCGGTATTCGGAGGCGATCTCCACCTGACAGGGAATACCCGCCAGTTCTTCGATCCAGTAGCGGGCGACCATTCCGGCGTGATAGCTGGTGCCGCAGGCGATGATCTGCACGGCCTGCACGCTGTCCATCAGCTGCTGGGCGCTGTCGCCAAACAGCTGGGTGTTGATCTCACCCTTGCCTACCCGGCCATTGAGGGTGGCCTGAATCACGCCGGGCTGCTCGAAGATTTCCTTCAGCATGTAGTGCTTGTACTGGCCTTTGTCCGCAGACTGGGTGCCGTGCTCGTAGCGCTTGATGTCCAGCGCCTGCACTTCGCCACGGGCGTTGCGCACTTCGATCTGTTCGCGGCTGACGCAGGCCGTGTCGCCTTCGTTGAGATAGATAAAGCGGTCGGTCACCTGCAGCAGCGCCAGCGGGTCCGAGCCGATAAAGTTCTCGCCCATTCCGACGCCGATCACCAGCGGGCTGCCCTTGCGTGCGCACAGCAGCAGCTCGGGATAGTCGGCGTGAATCACGCCCAGCGCGAAGGCACCTTCCAGCTGATTGATCACCTGACGGAACGCGGCGTATAAGTCGCTCTCCAGCTTCAGGGCTTCAGAGAGTAAGTGAGCGATGACCTCGGTGTCGGTATCCGAGGTGAAAACATAGCCCTTGTCTTTCAGCTCAGCCTTGAAGGTGGCGTAGTTTTCGATGATGCCGTTGTGCACCACGGCCAGCCGCTCACCGGACATATGCGGATGGGCGTTGCGTTCGTTGGGCTGGCCATGGGTGGCCCAGCGGGTGTGGGCGATGCCCAGATGGCCGTGCAGGGGGTCGCTGCCAAGGGCATCCGCCAGTTGCTGTACCTTACCGGCACGGCGCAGGCGGTTGAGTTCCTGACCATCAAACACGGCCATACCGGCGGAGTCGTAACCGCGGTATTCCAGACGGCGCTGGCCTTCCAGCAGGATGGCGCTGACTTCACGGGCGGCGATGGCGCCGACGATTCCACACATGGGATTACTCCTTCGCCTTCTTCACTGGGCGCTGCCAGCCGGGAATAGGAATCTGGCGGCCACGGGCAACCACCAGGGTATTGTCATCCACATCACGGGTGATGGTGGAGCCTGCGCCCACGGTCGCACCTGCGCCTACGCTGACGGGCGCCACCAGTGCCGTGTTGGAACCGACAAAGGCGCCGCTGCCGATCACGGTCTGATGTTTGTTCACGCCATCGTAGTTGCAGGTGATGGTGCCAGCGCCGATGTTGACGTCATCGCCCACGCTGGCATCACCGATATAGCTCAGGTGATTGACCTTGGAGCCGACGCCAATCACCACGTTCTTGGTTTCGACGAAGTTACCGATGCGGGCACCGGCCAGTAGCTGGGTGCCGGGACGCAGGCGGGCAAAGGGGCCGACATCGCAATCAGCACCGACTTCTGCCTCTTCCAGCACCGAGTTGGCCTTGATATGGCAACCGGCACGCAGGATGGAGTCGCGGATAATGCAGTTGGCTTCGATCTGCACCCCGGTTTCAACCACCACCTTGCCTTCAAAGATGACGTTGATATCGATATAGCAGTCCTGCGCTATTTGCAGCTCGCCGCGCACATCGATACGGGCAGGATCGGCCAGACTGACGCCCTGTTCCATCAGACGCCGGGCAATCTGCTGCTGGTAAGCGCGCTCCAGTGCCGCCAGCTGCATGCGGGTGTTCACCCCTTCCACTTCCTGCGCAGACGCTGGCTGAATGGTGGCGACATTAAGCCCATCAGCAACCGCCATGGCGATCACATCCGTCAGGTAGTATTCGCCCTGGGCATTATTGGCAGACAACTGCGGCAGCCACTGCTGCAGGCGCTCAGTGGGCACGGCCAGAATGCCGGTGTTCACTTCACGGATGGCACGCTGCCCGGCATCGGCATCCTTGTGTTCGACAATGGCACACACCTGACCGCTGCCATCGCGGACGATACGGCCGTAGCCAGTGGGATCAGGCAGATCGACAGTCAGCAGACCCATTTGCTGATTGGATACCAGCGCCAGCAACTGCTGCAGGGTGGCCGACTGAATCAGCGGTACATCACCGTACAACACCAGCGTGGTGCCGCTGTTGCCCAGCGCAGGCAGTGCCTGTGCTACGGCATGGCCGGTGCCTTTCTGCTCACGCTGCCAGACGCAGTTGACGTCTGCTGCGGCAAAGCGCTGCTCGACCTGCTCACCGCCGTGGCCTACGACCAGATGAATCTGCCCGGCACCCAGCTGCCGTGCGCTATCGATGACATGCGCCAGCAAGGGCCGGCCCGCCAGGGTATGCAGAACCTTGGGCAGGGCTGAGCGCATCCGGCTGCCCTGGCCTGCTGCCAGAATGACCACATCGAGTGCCATTTTCCATTCCTCGCTTGCTGAACGGTAAAGCCTTATCCAGAGATCGGTCAGGGCTTTGTTGTCAGCCTTTTAATTGACAATTTTTTCTTGGGGACTCACTTTAGCCATCTGAATCTGTCATACAAGAGTGCTTGTCATTAATTAAGTGACAAATATGGACGAAAGCCTGCTGAATCTGCTGGATATGAGCCAGCGCGAGTACGAGTTATACCGCAGCCTGCTGACCCTCGGGCCTGCTTCCATCCGTGATATTGCCAGCCATGCGGGCATCAATCGCGGCACCACTTATGAGACCCTGAAGCAGATGCAGGCCAAGGGCGTAGTGTCGTATCTGCCCAAAGGCAAACGCCGGTTTTTTGCGGCGGAGGAGCCAGAGCGCCTGCTGCAGAAGGCCGAAGAACGGCGGCTGATGCTGAACGGGCTGATTGGCAAGCTGAAGTCAGACATCATCCCAGAGCTGTACCATCTCAAGCCGGAATTCAGTGCGGGCAACGTGCGCTTTTATGAAGGAGATGACGGCATCGAGTTTGTCCTCAAGGATATTCTCAATACCGTCAGCAGGCAGGCGGACAAGTCCTATGCGGTGTTTTCTTCCAAGGCGATTCGACATCACCTTTATCGCCCTTTCCCCAACTTCACCAAACAGCGGGTACAGCGGCAAATTCAGGTGCGCGTTATCGCCATCGGTGAAGGGGGTGAGGATGCACAGTATTCAGAACGTAAGTGGATACCCACTCAGGGTGAAGTCGACGCCAGCTACATTGCCATTTATCCCCCCAAGGTGGCGATGATTTCTCTGGCCGCCGCCAACTATCCGGTGGCCGTGGTGATGGACTCAGAAGAGATCGCGATGGCCCAGCAGATCATTTTCAACACCCTCTGGCGCCTGCTCTGAGAGGGTGTTTGCTACTTACTCAGGGCGCACGCGCTACCAGCACGGCTCCGCCAATCACCAGTGCAGTGCCAAGCAGGCGCTGCACTGACAATTCCCGCACAATGCCGGCCCAGCCCAGACGGTCCAGCAGCAGCCCGGCGACAATCTGGCCGGTGATGATCAGCACAATGGTCGCCGCACTGCCCTGAGTGCGATAGCCAAACAGGCTGGCAAAGACAAAGAAGGTGCCCAGTACGCCGGGTACGACAAACCACAGCTCGGCCCGCCCCCATTGCTGGAACAGGCCGGACTCGCCGCGGTACAGCTCTACCGCTGACAGAATCAGCAGCCCCACCAGCGAGTTGCACAGCAGCGCGCCAGTCAGGCTCAGACCGCGTCCGGTCATGGCAACCATGACCGCGTTCTGCATCACCAGTGCCATGCCCGCCAGCAGGGACAGCCCTATCGCATTCGGCATGGCTCAGTCTCGCTCGGCGCCGGGCGCATCAAGGAAACGCTGCATAAACACCAGATCCAGCCAGCGACCAAACTTGTGTCCCACTTCGGGGAAATGCGCCACTGTCTTGAACCCCAGACGCTCATGGAAGCGCACCGAGCCGGCATTTTCCGCATCAATACCACCGATAATGACATGCTTGCCGAGTGCCAGTGCCAACGGAAACAGCGCCTCTACCAGCTGCGCTCCCACCCCTTTGCCGCGCTGGTCAGCGCGCACGTGGACACTGTGCTCAACGGTAAAACGGAAACCGTGCCAGGCACCGCGCCACTCACCGAAAGATGAAAAGCCCACCACTTCGCCCTGATCCTCTGCCACCAGCACCGGATAGCCCTGTGCCAGACGGCCCTCATACCAGGCCGTACGATCTTCCAGACTGACCGGTTCCAGAGCATAGACCGCGGTGGAGGTGGCGATGACATCGTTGTAAATCGCCAGAATGGCGGGCAAATCAGCATGGGTGGCAGCACGAATCAACATGATGAGGCTCCGAAGGGTGAAGTAATACCAGCCACCTGTGGCACTACCACGGTGGCAACCGTGGCCACTGTCACGCAGGAATCTGACGGGAAGCTGGGATTGCGGAAGAATATCCACTATAGTGGACACAAGTCAACTGATCATAAAATCACCATGACCATACCCACAACAGCACCAACCGAGGCTTCCGTGAGCCTGACTGAACAGAACAGCGAAGACCCTACCACACAGCTGGCAGCACGCATTCGCATCGAACGTAAGCAGCGGCAATGGTCGCTGGATGAACTGGCGCAGCGCTCCGGCGTCTCCAAGGCAATGATCAGCAAGATTGAGCGCGGGGAAACCAGCCCCACTGCGACGCTGCTGGGCAAGCTGTCCGGTGCCTTTGGCCTGACCCTGTCCACACTGCTGGCCAGAACCGAGCAACAGGGAGGCCGGCTGCGTCGGCGTCAGGATCAACCGCAATGGCGTGACCCTGAAACCGGCTTTATCCGTCGTCAGTTATCCCCTACTTCTGACTTGCCACTGGATCTGGTGCAAGTCGAGCTGCCCGTAGGTGCCAGCGTCAGCTATCCCGCCTCGGCCTTCGCCTTTTTCCGTCAGCTGATCTGGGTGACGCAAGGGAAGCTGGAGTTCACCGAAGGAGAGACGCTGCATCAGTTATCCACAGGTGACTGCCTGGAGCTGGGCTCACCCAGTGACTGTCGCTTTTTTAACCCCGGGACAACCAGCTGTGAATATCTGGTGGTACTGTTGCGTCAGTAACTGCCTCGCCCGAGGGTGGATGACTGTCTGCTGTAGCGTGGCAGAGGAAAATCTGGCATAACTGTTCAACAATCAGCCTTTTCTCAGCCACTCAGGAACGAGTTCGATCATGCCGCAACCTAGTGCCCGTACTGCCGTACAGTCCCTGTCGGCGTCCTTAATCCGTGAAGTGGCCAATACCGCTATGGGGCGTGAGGGCGTGCTGCCCTTCTGGTTCGGTGAAAGTGACCAGCCTACGCCGGGATTTATCCGTGAAGCGGCCATGGCCTCACTGCAGCAGGGTGAAACCTTCTACTCACAGAATCTGGGTCGTCCGTGGCTGCGCGAAGGGATTGCCAGCTACCTCAGCCAGTTGCATCACCGCCCCTTCACTGCCGAACAGATAGGTGTGACGGGCTCAGGTATATCCGCCCTGATGCTGGCCATGCAACTGCTACTGAGCCCGGGTGACAAGGTCGTGGCGGTTACGCCGCTTTGGCCCAATCTGGTGGAAATTCCACGCGTACTGAGTGCCCATGTCGAACGTGTACCTCTGCAGATTACCGATCAGGGCTGGCAGCTAGATCTGCAACGCCTGCTGGACACACTGACTCCCGATACCCGTCTGTTACTGATCAACTCGCCCAATAATCCTACAGGGTGGACCATTGCCGACGACGAGCAACGTATTGTGCTGGAACATTGCCGCAAACACGGTATCTGGATTCTGGCTGACGACGTCTATGAGCGACTGGTGTATCGCAGCGGCCTGGACAGCGCCCCTTCTTTTCTGGCCAGGAAGGAAGACGATGATCTGATCATCGGCGTCAACAGTTTCTCCAAAGCCTGGTGCATGACCGGATGGCGTACTGGCTGGCTGACGATTCCAGCCGCACTGGCCGATGATTTGGCCAAATTGGTGGAATACAACACCTCGTGCGTGCCGGAGTTTGTGCAGCGTGGTGCAATGGCCGCCATTCAGCAGGGAGAGCCCTATGTCGAGCAGCTGCGCCAGCAACTGGGCGCTCAACGGCAACTGATGGTCGAAGGGCTAACCGCTATCGACGGTGTAACCCTGCCTTACGCCGATGGCGCTATGTATGCCTTCTTCCGCATCGATGGCTTCAATGACTCACTGGCACTGGCACGAGCGCTGCTTAACGAGGTTGGCCTTGGGCTGGCCCCAGGTCGCGCCTTTGGTGAGGAAGGCGAAGGCTGGCTACGCTGGTGTTACGCGACGTCGCCAGTTCGTCTGCAGGAAGGTTTACAACGTCTGGATGACTTTGTTCGTCGTCAGCGCTGATCACCCGATCAGCGCTTGATGTTGCCTTTGCGGCTCAGGCTCAGCTCGTGCAGTGTGCGTAGCATCGCCGCTGCACGTGCCACATGATCAGCACTCTCGCGGTCATGATGAGCAGCAAACTCTGCTTCGGCATCGCGCTTGGCCTTTTCTGCCGCGACTTTATCCAGATCCTGAGCACGCAAGGCCGTATCGGCCAGCACGATGGTGCGCCCGGGCTGAACTTCTAGAAATCCGGCGGGTACAAAATAGATTTGCTCCTCACCCTGCATGTCATACACACGCAACGGGCCAGGGCCCAACTCAGCCAGCAGCGGGGCATGACCGGGGTAAATACCCACATCCCCCCACTGGGTAGTCAGAATCACATGACGCGCTTGACCACTGAACAGTGATCCTTCTGGCGTAACCAAATCCAGCAATAGATGTTTATCCATGGAGTCATCCTTGGGCGATAGCGAAGTGCGACCAGTGCAGCCTTGGCTCTGAGCCATCAACAGCAGTTATTCGCCCTACTCTAGCAAAGCCTCTTCTGTGAACGGCTGATCTGCATGGCTGAAACGGCAAGATCCACAATCCTGACACAAGTGCTACCACAGTGGCAGGCAGGGGCAGCCTCAATTCAGCGTTCCAGACGGTGCAAGCGTTTGAATACAAAGAGTGAGCAGAACAACACTCAGCACAGGTGATACCGTGGTCGATTACCGGGCAACAGAAACAAAAAAGGCAGCCTGAGCTGCCTTTTTATGGACCTGAGCTTGCCGATTAACGGCCGGTTTTCTTGCGCAACTGTTCCAGTACGCGCAACTGCGCAGCCGCTTCCGCCAACTGAACGGCGGCACGGGAATAGTCCAACTCCGCGTTATGATTCGACATTGCCTGTTCCGCCTCTTTCTTGGCTTCCAGAGCAATGGACTCATCAAGGTCATTGGCACGGATCGCGGTGTCAGCCAACACGGTTACCATGTTGGGCTGCACTTCCAGAAAACCACCGGATACATAGATGATTTCCTCGTCGCCATCCTGCTTGATGACACGCACCGGACCCGGCTTGAGCTGGGTCAGGAGCGGAGCGTGACCTGGGGCAATACCCAGATCACCTAGACTCCCGCTGGCAACGACCAGTTCCACCAACCCGGAAAAGATTGCCTCTTCGGAGCTGACAATATTGCAGTGAACTGTCATAGCCATGGTTAACCCCCTCTAGCTATGGTTATGGGAATAACCGTCGCTGGAGACGATTACAGCTTCTTCGCTTTCTCAACTGCTTCGTCGATGCTGCCAACCATGTAGAACGCTTGTTCTGGCATGTTGTCGTAGTCACCGGACAGAATGCCCTTGAAGCCACTGATAGTGTCTTTCAGGGAAACGTACTTACCGGGTGAGCCGGTGAATACTTCTGCCACGAAGAAAGGCTGAGACAGGAAGCGCTGGATCTTACGCGCACGGGTTACTACCAGCTTGTCGTCTTCTGACAGCTCGTCCATACCCAGAATCGCGATGATGTCCTTCAGTTCCTTGTAGCGCTGCAGAGTAGACTGCACGCCACGAGCCACTTCGTAGTGTTCCTGGCCAACCACCAGCGGATCCAGCTGACGAGAGGTAGAGTCCAGCGGATCAACCGCAGGATAGATACCCAGCGCAGCGATATCACGGGACAGTACAACAGTAGCGTCCAGGTGAGAGAAGGTGGTTGCAGGTGACGGATCGGTCAAGTCATCCGCAGGTACGTATACCGCCTGAACAGAAGTGATAGAGCCGGTCTTGGTGGAGGTAATACGCTCCTGCAGAACGCCCATCTCTTCAGCCAGAGTAGGCTGATAACCTACGGCAGAAGGCATACGACCCAGCAGTGCAGATACTTCAGTACCGGCCAGGGTGTAACGGTAGATGTTGTCAACGAAGAACAGAACATCACGGCCTTCGTCACGGAACTGCTCGGCCATGGTCAGACCGGTCAGAGCAACACGCAGACGGTTGCCGGGCGGCTCGTTCATCTGACCGTATACCAGAGATACTTTGTCCAGTACGTTGGACTCCATCATCTCGTGGTAGAAGTCGTTCCCTTCACGAGTACGCTCACCTACACCAGCGAACACGGAGTAACCACTGTGCTCGATCGCGATGTTACGGATCAGCTCCATCATGTTGACGGTCTTACCTACACCCGCACCACCGAACAGACCTACTTTACCGCCTTTGGCGAAGGGGCAAACCAGGTCGATTACCTTGATACCGGTTTCCAGCAGTTCGCTGGAGGCTGCCTGATCAGCGTAGCTTGGCGCTTTACGGTGAATAGGCATACGCACTTCTTCACCGATGGGGCCTTGCTCGTCGATCGGGTTACCCAGAACGTCCATGATGCGACCCAGGGTAGCTTTACCCACAGGTACAGACACGGGTTCGCCTGTATTTTTTACTTCTAAACCACGGCTCATGCCTTCGCTTGAACCCATGGCGATGGTGCGTACAACACCGTCACCCAGCTGTTGCTGAACTTCCAGCACCAGCTCTTTTCCTTCAATGGTCAGGGCGTCGTACACTTTGGGTACGGCGTTGCGCGGAAACTCGACGTCCACCACCGCCCCGATGACTTGCACTACACGTCCGCTACTCATGCTCGGATCCTCTTAATCTCAGTAAGCCTGTGTTGCGGTGGTTACACCGCTGCCGCACCACCGACGATCTCGGCAATTTCCTGGGTGATGGAAGCCTGACGAGCCTTGTTGTAGACCAGCTGCAGTTCTTTGATGATGTTGCCCGCGTTATCGGAGGCATTCTTCATCGCGATCATACGTGCAGCCTGCTCACAGGCAACGTTTTCCACCACACCCTGATACACCAGTGACTCCACATAACGAATCAACAAACCGTCCAGGAGTGCTTTGGCATCGGGCTCGTAAAGATAGTCCCAGTGGTGCTTCAGACCATCATTGTCTTCTGCCTGCAAGGGCAGCATTTGTACAACAGCAGGCTGCTGGGTCATGGTGTTGACGAACTTGTTCGACACCAGATACAGACGGTCCAGGCGGCCTTCGTCATAGGCATCCAACATCACCTTGACGATACCAATCAGGTCTTTGACTTCCGGCTTGTCGCCCAGGTGGTTGGCGTATGCGACAACCTTGCCACCGTAGTTGCGGAAGAAAGAACCTGCTTTGGTGCCTACGGCACAAATGTCAATCTCGACGCCCTTGTCGGCGTACTGCTTCATTACCTTGATCATGGCTTTGAAGGCGTTGATGTTCAGACCACCGCACAAACCACGATCAGTAGAGATAACAATGAAGCCTACGCGCTTGACGTCGCGTTCTTGCAGGTACAGATGCTTGTATTCGGGATTGGAGTTCGCCACGTGACGAATGACATCAGCAATACGCTCCGCGTAGGGGCGGCTGGCTGCCATACGGTCCTGGGCTTTCCGCATTTTGGATACCGCGACCATTTCCATGGCGCTGGTGATCTTCTGCGTACTCTTGATACTCGCAATCTGCGATTTGATCTCTTTTCCTGCTGCCATAATCTCTGCCTCAAGCGTTCAGCGACAGCGGCAGGGTTACCCCTGCCGCACCCGGATTACCAGGAACCAGTCGCTTTGAATTTCTCGATACCGGCTTTGATTTCAGCAGCGATGCCGTCGTTGTAGTTGCCATCTCCACCAATCTTGGCGATCAGGTCAGCGCACTCAGAGTTGAAGTACGCTACCAGACCTGCTTCGAAAGAGCCGATCTTGGCAACAGGGATATCGTTCAGGAAGCCTTCAGTAGCGGCATACAGAACAACACCCATTTCAGCAACAGACATAGGCTTGAACTGATTCTGTTTCATCAGTTCAGTCACACGCTGACCGTGCTCCAGCTGTTTGCGGGTCGCTTCGTCCAGATCAGAAGCAAACTGAGCAAAGGCTGCCAGTTCACGATACTGAGCCAGTGCCAGACGGATACCACCACCCAGCTTCTTGATGATCTTGGTCTGGGCCGCACCACCAACACGGGATACGGAGATACCAGCGTTCATCGCAGGACGGATACCGGCGTTGAACAGGTTGGTTTCCAGGAAGATCTGACCATCGGTAATGGAAATTACGTTGGTCGGAACGAAAGCGGAAACGTCGCCAGCCTGAGTTTCGATGATGGGCAGCGCGGTCAGAGAACCGGTCTGGCCAGTCACGCGGCCTTCAGTGTAACGCTCTACGTAATCAGCGCTGACACGAGCAGCACGCTCGAGCAGACGTGAGTGTAAATAGAACACGTCACCAGGATAGGCTTCACGGCCAGGTGGGCGCTTCAGCAGCAGAGAGATCTGACGGTAGGCCCAGGCCTGCTTGGTCAGGTCATCATAAATAATCAGTGCGTCTTCGCCGTTATCACGGAAGTATTCACCCATGGTGCAACCAGCGTAGGCAGACAGATACTGCATGGAAGCAGGATCAGCAGCGCCCGCGGCAACCACGATGGTGTGATCCATCGCACCGTGCTCTTCCAGCTTGCGTACTACGTTGGCGATAGTGGACTGTTTCTGACCAATCGCAACATAGATACATTTAATGCCGGAGTGCTTCTGCGCGATGATGGTGTCGATCGCCATTGCGGTTTTACCGGTCTGACGGTCGCCGATGATCAGCTCACGCTGGCCACGGCCGATAGGCACCATGGAGTCAACCGCCTTGTAACCAGTCTGTACAGGCTGGTCAACGGATTTACGCCAGATAACACCAGGAGCAACCTTTTCGATAGGCTCGCTGCGAGTAGTATTCAGCGGACCTTTGCCATCGATGGGGTTACCCAGGGCATCAACAACGCGGCCCAGCAGTTCTGGACCAACAGGAACTTCAAGTACACGACCGGTACACTTGACGGTCATACCTTCGGACAGGCCCTGGTAATCACCCAGAACCACAGCACCTACAGAGTCACGCTCCAGGTTCAGTGCCATGCCGTATACGCCGCCGGTGAACTCGATCATTTCACCGTACATAACATCAGCCAGACCGTGGATCTGTACGATACCATCGGAAACGCTGACGACTGTGCCCTCATTACGGGCCTCAGATTTGAGATTCAGACCTTCGATCCGCTTCTTGATGATCTCGCTGATCTCAGATGGATTCAGTTGCTGCATGCTCTATCCCTCACAATCAGGATTGGATCGCCTCGGCCAATTTTGCCAATTTTCCGCGCACGGAACCGTCAATAACCATGTCACCTGCCTTGATGATCAGGCCGCCGATCAAACTCTTATCGACTTCGGTGGTTATGGTGATGGTCCGATTCAATTTAGCCTTGAGGGCTTGTGCCAGTTGCTCCTGCTCAGCGGAGGAAAGCTCAAAGGCAGAGGTCACTACGACGTCAGTCGCGTTTTCCTGCTCAGCCTTGAACTGCTCAAACAGCTGTGAAACTTCAGGAATCAACACCAGGCGCTTGTTACGCGCCATGGTTTGAAAAAAGGCTTTGCCGCTCTCGGTTACTTTTTCTGCGCAGACGTCAATGACAGCCTGAGCTTGCTGTTCAGCAGTCAGTGCCGGATTGTTGAGCACCTTGGCAAACTCGCTGTCTTCTGCAACAGCGGCCGCCAGGGCCAACATTTCCGACCACTGACCCAGTTCACCCTTGTCCAGAGCAAACTGAAACGCAGCTTTGGCATAAGGCCGGGCGAATGTGGTCAATTCCGCCATCGGTCACCTCACTTACAGTTCGGCTGCCAGTTTGCTGACAAGCTCGCTATGGGCTTTCTCGTCGACAGAGGCACCCAGGATTTTTTCCGCTCCAGCCAGCGCCAGCACAGCCACCTGGCCACGCAGTGCTTCTTTGGCACGGTTTACATCCTGTTCGATCTCAGCTTGGGCTGCAGCTTTCAGACGCTGGCCTTCAGCCATTGCCTGCTCTTTAGCTTCTTCTACGATCTGGTTTGCCCGCTTGTTGGCTTGTTCAATAATTTTCGCTGCCTGTTCCTTGCTGGAACGCAACTGGTCAGCGGCACTTGCTTGTGCCAGTTCCAGGTCACGCTTCGCACGGTCGGCGGCATCCAGGCCATCTGCAATCTTTTTCTGACGTTCTGCCAGGGCCGCTGTCACCGGCGGCCAGACATACTTCATACAGAAAAGGACGAAGACTGCAAATGCGATGGCTTGGCCTATCAAGGTCGCATTCAGATTCACGCTTCACCCCTCCCAAAGGTTAGAAATAACCAGTTGACACTAAGTTCAGAAGGAGGGATTAACCAGCGATCTGACCGACAAAGGGATTCGCGAAGGTGAAGAACAGAGCGATACCAACACCGATCATGGTAACAGCGTCCAGCAGACCCGCTACGATGAACATTTTTACCTGCAGCATGGGGACCATTTCAGGCTGACGCGCAGCGCCTTCCAGAAACTTACCACCCAGAATACCGAAGCCGATTGCGGTACCCAGAGCACCCAGACCGATCAGCAGAGCAACAGCGATAGCAGTAAGACCTACTACTTGTTCCATTTTTAGACTCCCAGTTAAGGTTGCAAGTTGATTAAAGGTTTAACGAGTTAGAGAAATCTTTTTCTTTGATACCACTAAGGCGCTATGCCCTTAGTGGTTATCCTCATGGGCCATGCTGAGGTAGACGATGGTCAGCATCATGAAGATAAAGGCCTGCAGTACGATAACCAGGATGTGGAAGATCGCCCAGCCCAGTTGCAAAACGCCACCAAGGGTACCGACTACGGCCCCGGCTGTATACATAAGTGCAATCAGGATGAAGATCAGCTCACCGGCATAAAGGTTACCGAAGAGTCGCAGTGCCAGAGAAATAGGTTTGGCGATCAGACCTACGCCTTCCAGCAGCAGGTTGAACGGCAGCATCCATTTACCGAAGGGATGCAGAGTCAGCTCACCCAGGAATCCGCCTACGCCTTTGACCTTGATGCTGTAATAGATGATCAGGGCAAAGACGGACAGGGACATACCCAGGGTCACGTTGGGATCGGTAGTGGGAACCACTTTCAGGAAGTGCACGCCCATCTCCCCGGCAATACGGGGCAGCAGATCGACGGGCAACAGGTCCATCAGGTTCATCAGGAAAATCCAGCAGAAAATAGTCAGCGCCAGCGGAGCAATCAGCGGATTGCGACCGTGGAAGGTTTCCTTGACGCTCTTGTCGACAAATTCGACCAGAATTTCAACAAAGTTCTGCAGGCAGCCAGGAACACCTGAACTCACACTGGTGGCAGCTTTGCGGAAGATATAAAGGAAAACGGCGCCAAGGACGACAGAGAAGAACATAGAGTCCAGGTGAATAGCCCAGAAACCCATCTCAGCCGCTTCTTTAGCGTCGTGTGCAAGGGTCCAGCCACGCTCAGGCAGATGACCAAAGGTCAAATTCTGAAGGTGGTGCCCGATGTATTCGCTTGCAGTAATGTTTTCGCTTGCCATAGTGTCTCAGCCTAACTCCCGGTTGAGGGCCCTCTCCAAACCAGCGGCACAATCCAGTTCATCATCTGTACAGCGACGAAGCCAGCAAACAGTGCCAACACATTAAGAGGTTTGACCATACTGAATACCAGAGCGAACAACACCATGGTAATCAGCAGCTTCCCCGCTTCGCCCTTATAAAACGCTTTGGCGATATCCCTGCTTGAACGCGCGCCCCGAACAGCGAACAGTCGCCATGCAAAGTACGCATTTGGCAGCAGACATATCAGCCCACCCAGAACAATGGACAGTGCACCGATTTGATCGAATGCCAGTAAACTCAGCCCCAGCACCAGACTCAGGCCGAGCTGGCTGATCAGGATACGCTTTACCGGCGCCTGCCTGGCCTTTTGCCGCTCATTCACCTGAGTACTCCAATGATTTGCCTGGAGGATTCGAACAAATTTTACCCAGCATTAAAGCGTTGGGCATTATATTGCCTCGTAGTAGAGGCTTCAACTTGAAAAGCTTGGAAAAAAGGTCATGCTTCCTTTTTTTATACTAAAGTTTTCGCAGGCACTGACCATTGACACAAACTGAAATCTGGATTAGCACTCGATCACATTCTTATGATTATTCTGGTGCCACCTGATTGAGGATTTTCTCCAGCTGCTCCACATCCTTGTATTCGATGATCAGCTTGCCACTGCCTCGCGCACTGTGACGAATGCTGACACTGTCGCCAAACAGTCGTTGCAGCCGGCTTTGGTGGGACTCAATCCACGGCTCTGCCGCAGTCATTTTCACAGTCTGCTCCGGCACAGGAGCCAGCAACTTGCGTACCATCGCTTCAGTCTGTCGCACTGACAGACCACGGGCGACCACTTCCTCCGCCGCCATCATCTGATCGGCCGAGGTCAAGGCCAGCAGCGCACGCGCATGGCCCATTTCCAGGTCACCGTGTTCGAGGCGCAGTTTGACGCTGTCCTCCAGAGAAAGCAATCGCAGCAAATTGGCCACAGCACTGCGTGACTTACCGACGATGTCGGCCACTTCCTGCTGGGTCAGCTGGCTGCTTTCCTGCAAACGCTGCAGCGCTCTGGCCTGCTCCAGCGGGTTCAGATCTTCACGCTGAATGTTTTCTACCAGCGCCAGCACCAAGGCATCGGCATCCGATACCTGTCGTACCAGTGCCGGCACCTTGTCCAGTCCGGCCAGCTGGCTGGCGCGCCAGCGACGCTCACCGGCGATCAGTTCGAACTTGTCTCCCTGTGGTCTTACTACCACAGGTTGCATGACACCTTGTTGACGGATAGAGGCCGCCAGCTGCTCCAGGCTTTCCGGTTCGATCACCTGACGCGGCTGCGCCATACCCGGAATGATCAGCGCGACATCAAGGAAGCGCAGGGTTGGCACGGCAGAGTCCTCTGCCTGCTCTTCGCTGCCACCACTCTGAGGCTCACTTAACCAGGATTCGATAGTGGGTTCGTCAATGCTGCTGACACTGACTGGCTGACGACCGGCCCCCAGCAGGGCATCCAGTCCACGTCCGAGGCCACGCTTCTTCGTACTCATCAGCCTGCCTTAGCTCGCCAGTTGGGTGTGTTGCTGTTTGCGGTTCAACTCGCCCGCCAGTGCCAGATAGGCCACCGCGCCGCGTGACTGTTTATCGTACAGCAGCGCAGGCAGACCGTGGCTGGGCGCTTCCGCCAGACGAATATTACGTGGGATCACCGTCTGGTAGACCAGATCGGAAAAATGCTCAGTCAGCTGGCTGGACACTTCGTTGGCCAGACTGGTGCGCGGGTCGTACATGGTCCGCAGAATGCCTTCAATGCGCAGCTGCGGGTTGATGGCACCGCGAATCTGCTCGACGGTGTTGATCAGTGAGCTGATCCCCTCCAGTGCGTAGTACTCACACTGCATCGGAATCAGCACACCATCGGCGGCTGCCAGTGCATTGACGGTCAGCATGTTCAGTGAAGGTGGGCAGTCGATAAGGATGTAGTCGTAGTCCTGATCCAGCTCGTTCAGCTGATGCTTGAGGCGCTTTTCTTTATCAGCCATATCCAGCAGCTCGACCTCAGCAGCGGTCAGATCGGCATTGCTGGGGAGCAGGTCAAACCCACCCGGGGTCTGGCGTATCCGCACTTCCGATGCTTTGGCAGTGCCGACCAGTACGTCATATACGGTCATATCCAGTGCATGCTTGTCGACACCACTGCCCATGGTGGCGTTACCCTGAGGGTCAATATCCACCATCAGCACCCGACGTTTGGTTGCTGCCAATGAGGCCGCCAGGTTGACGCAGGTGGTGGTCTTGCCGACGCCACCTTTCTGGTTGGTCACAGCCAGGATTCGTGCCACGTTGAAGCTCCCTTAGATGCCCTTGGTGATGATGGAGTGGATGCTGCTACTGCCGGTCATACCGTTGCCTGCTGCATAACCAGCAGGTGACGTTCGCCATCACAGTCCGGAACCAGCAGCGGATAGCTTGCCTGGATGCGGATGGTGGCGGGCAAGGCGTCGATCTCGTCCTGAGGATACAGGCCCTTCATGGCCATGAAGACCCCATGATCGGCCAGTAAATGACCTGTGACATCCACCATGTCCTGCAATGACGCAAAGGCACGGGACAGAATCACATCGAACGGAACCGGCGGCTGCCAGGATTCTACACGGGTGTTCACTACAACAACATTATCGAGACCCAGTGTCAGCTTGACCTGAGTTAAAAAACGGGTGCGTTTGCCATTGCTGTCCAGCAAGGTGAACTGACGCTGGGGATTCATGATGGCCAGCGGAATACCGGGCAGACCGGCACCGGTACCGACGTCGATCAGATGCTCGCCCTGCAGATACGGATGCACGCTGATGGAGTCCAGCAGATGACGCCAGACCATCTCGCTGACGTCACGCACGGCAGTCAGGTTGTAGGTGCTGTTCCATTTGCGCAACAGGGCCAGATATTCCATCAGCTTATGCTGCTGCTCGTCACTGGCCGTGATCTGCATCTGCGCCAGACCTGCGCTGAGCTGCTGTTGCAGCATCTGCTCGTTTACCACCATCTTGTATCCACGATCACTGCGTTACCGGTCCGGTCTGCATCGACCGGACACCTGATGTTAATTAATCAGCGCTCAGGCTGATTTCTGCAAAACCTGACGCTTTTTCAGATGCACCAGCAACAGCGATACCGCAGCAGGCGTCACCCCGGGGATGCGACCGGCCTGACCAATACTGCTGGGGCGTATATTTTTCAGCTTGCTGCGAATCTCGTTGGACAGACCACCGATCTGATCATAGTCCATGTCCTGTGGCAGCGGCATGTTCTCGCTACGGCGCAGACGTTCGATTTCTTCCAGCTGGCGATCAATATACCCCGCGTACTTGATCTCGATCTCGACCTGCTCAGCCACCTGCTCATCGCTGACGCCGTCACCCGTCGCCTGCATGACCTTGGCATAATCCAGCTCAGGCCGTCTGATCAGCTCTTCCAGCGAGTTCTGCCGGCTCATCGGCTGCCCCATCAGCGGCTCCAGCTGCTGGGCCACGTCACTGTTGGGTTGGATCCACACATCTTTCAGGCGCTGACGTTCCAGCTCGATGGCTTCACGTTTGGCACAGAAGGCCTGCCAGCGCTCCTCGCCAACCACACCCAGCCGATAACCGATCTCGGTCAGACGCAAATCAGCATTGTCCTCACGCAGAATCAGCCGGTACTCGGCGCGCGAGGTAAACATCCGGTAAGGCTCGCTGGTGCCCTGAGTAATCAGGTCATCCACCAGTACACCGACATAGGCTTCGTCACGACGCGGTGACCAACTGTCCTTGCCCTGCGCTCGCAGCGCGGCGTTGATACCCGCCAGCAAGCCCTGTGCACCGGCCTCTTCGTAACCGGTCGTGCCATTGATCTGACCAGCAAAGAACAGGCCATTGATCACCTTGGTTTCCAGACTGGCCTGCAGATCCTGCGGATTGAAGAAGTCGTACTCGATGGCATAGCCGGGGCGCACGATATGGGCGTTTTCCATGCCACGGATGGAGTTGACGATCTGCAGCTGCACGTCGAAGGGCAGACTGGTGGAAATACCGTTGGGATACAGCTCGTGGGTCGTCAGCCCCTCAGGCTCGATAAAGACCTGATGACCATCACGGTCAGCAAAACGCACCACCTTGTCCTCGATAGACGGACAGTAGCGCGGGCCGACGCCTTCGATCACACCGGCATACATCGGTGAACGATCCAGATTGGCGCGGATGATGTCGTGGGTGCGCTCGTTGGTATGGGTAATGAAACAGTTGATCTGGCGCGGATGCTGGCTGACGTTGCCCAGATAAGACATCACCGGGGTGGGTGTATCACCGGGCTGCACTCCCATGACGCTGAAATCAACCGTGCGGGCATCAATTCGGGGCGGTGTGCCGGTTTTCAGACGGTCAACACGCAGCGGCAGTTCACGCAGACGTTGTGCCAGACGGATCGAGGGCGGATCACCCGCCCGGCCACCGCTGTAGTTTTCCAGACCGATATGAATCAGACCACCGAGGAAGGTACCTGCGGTCAGCACCACCTGCTCGGCATAGAACTTCAGCCCCATCTGGGTGACGACACCCTTGACCTGCCCACCTGCAACGATCAGGTCATCTGCCGCCTGCTGGAACAGTGTCAGGTTGGGCTGGTTCTCCAGCATATCCCGCACCGCTGCCTTGTAGAGGATGCGGTCAGCCTGTGCGCGGGTTGCCCTTACCGCAGGCCCCTTGCGTGAATTGAGTACGCGGAACTGGATGCCACCCAGGTCAGTAGCCCGTGCCATGGCGCCATCCAGAGCGTCAATTTCCTTCACCAGATGGCTCTTGCCGATACCACCGATGGCTGGATTACAGGACATCTGCCCCAGAGTTTCGATGTTGTGGGTCAGCAGCAGGGTTCTGACTCCCATGCGTGCTGCCGCCAGGGCCGCTTCGGTACCGGCGTGACCGCCACCGATCACGATCACATCAAAACGTTTTGGGAAATCCACCACACACCTCGTTCATCTACACCATGCACCGGGACGTCAGCAAGGGTGACGAAAGGTGCCATGAAGGCCATGCCTTCGGAAAAGGGCGGTAAGTATACCTGCATAGCCGGCAAATCTGAATATATCCACACTGCACGCTGTGCTCATTGCTACAGTCTAAGGCTATCAGCCTTAAAGATGATAGATTTGATAGTAATGATGTGGAAAAAATCTGTTGATAACTAAATAAAATTCAATAAAAACAAATATATATATTATTAATAACTATGTTTTATATAGGTGGGGCAGCTGGCGGTACATTGGGGATAAGGCAGGCAGAACCTGGGCTGTTATACACAGGGGTCATAACAAACCGAGCTTACAGACAGCCTTTATGCACATAAGTCACAGAGTTACACACATTTCCCCGCCATAACCTCTCACCCAGTTATACACAACACACTCTCCTCGTTAGTGCTGAACAGCCATAGCTCAGGGCATATCATCCACATCCGGGGCTGTGGATGACTCGCAGGCAGGTTATGCACATGGCCTGTCAGTGACAGGAAAATTTTTTGTGCGATAAAAAGGGAAAAATTGCGCAGACGGGCAAAGTGCCGGGCAGAAATCCTGCGAGAAGCCCACCGCCTGACAGCGGTTTGGCGTACACTCTGCAGCCGTGATATCGGGGTGGTAACAGATGCAAGACCAGAACTTTGATCAGCTCAGTCAGCAATTTCAGAAGCAGATCTACGATACGATCAAGGGCCAGATTCGTCTGGCACTGCTGCAGGAAGACTTTCAGCAGGCCGGGCCTGATCTCAGCCAGCCCGGATTAAAGGTACTGGATGCCGGCGGAGGTATTGGTCAGTTCAGTGCCACACTGGCTGCCCGTGGTCATCAGGTCACCCTGTGCGATCTGTCGGAGGAAATGCTCAAACTGGCCCGCGAGGAATTTGCCCGTACCGCTCCCGGTGCAGAGGTACAGTTTATCCACGGTCCACTGCAGGTACTCAGTGAAGAGCGTCTTGGTCAGTTTGATCTGCTGCTGTTTCATGCGGTGATGGAATGGCTGGTCGACCCGTTCGAGGCATTACAACGCCTGCTTCCGCTGGTCAGACCCGGTGGTTTCTTTTCGGTGATGTTCTATAACAAGCACGCCCTGCGCTGGCGCTACCTGAGCAGTGCCCAGTTCAGTGAAGGCATGGGCGACACCTTCCGCCGCCGCGAGGGCTCCCTGACCCCACCCGGCCCGCTGGAACCCCAGCAGGTTCATGACTGGTTGCAGGCCATGGGTCTGGAAGTGCGTACCTGGACCGGTATTCGTGGCGTCTACGATCATATTCCCCGCCAGCTTCGCGCTAAGGTTACCCTTGAACAGGTGCTGCCTGCCGAACACCAGTTTGCCCGGGTGCCGCCCTACCGGGATCTGGGCCGTTATGTCCACATGTTGTGTTACCGGCCGCTGTGAACAAACAGCTGAAATGAATCTGCGAGGGGACGTGTGCACAACGTGTCCGCTACCGGGCGCCCGCGTGCTGTGTATATAAAGAAGGAAGAGTGAAGCAGGAAGGCTGTGGGTAAATATCGCCTTCCTGTCAGACCGCAGGGCTGTGGACAGTGATCAGGCTTTGCGCGCAATCACGGTGGCACGCAGCGGGCTAGGATAGCCCTCGATGGTCTTGCGCTGATCTTCAGGATCAAGGAAGTCCGGCAGTGACTGGAAACTCATCCATTCCGTACTGCGTTGCTCATCCACCGTGGTAACAGAGATATCCACAGTACGCACATCACGAAAGCCCAGCCGTCTTAACCACAGCTCCAGCATGGCCGTCGACGGCAGGAACCAGACGTTGCGCATCATCGCATAGCGATCTTCCGGCATCAGCACGGTGCGCTCATCGCCCTCCACCACCAGCGTTTCCAGAATCAGCTCGCCACCCGACACCAGCGTCTGCTGCAACTGTATCAGGTGCTCCAGCGGATCCCGGCGGTGATAGAGCACGCCCATGGAGAACACCCGGTCGAAGGCTGCCAGACTGGCCGGCATATCTTCCATACGGATCGGCAGGAAATGCACCGCCGCCTGTGGCAGGTAACGCTTGACCGCATGGAACTGGAACAGGAACAGCATCGACGGGTCGATACCGTACACCTCACTGGCTCCGGCTCCGGCCATCCGCCAGCAGTGATAACCCGAGCCACAGCCCACATCCAGTACCCGGCAACCGCGCAGATCGACATGGGGGCTGACGCGCTGCCACTTCCAGTCGGAACGCCATTCGGTATCGATAAAGTCACCGAAAAACTCAAATGGCCCCTTGCGCCAGGGTCGCAGGCCCCACAGTGCCTCATGCCGCTGCTGCAGGGCGGCAGGGCTGAGGCCCGCCGCACTGCGTACCGTCAGGGTATCGCTGTTGAGATCGACCTCGGCATCCGCCACCTCTGGCAACTGTTGCCAGGCAGCCAGCCAGCGGGCCAGATCACCGTGGGGCTTTTCTTCAAACAGTCGGGTCAGATGCGCCGGCAGGCTGTCGGCCCAGGCCTGCAGGTTGCCCGCGCGCATCTGCTGCAACGCCGGGCCAAACCAGTCGAGATAATTCCAGCCGGGTTGCTGCGCGGCACCTTGAGGCGCTGCGGACAAAGGTAAGGCGTTCGTTGTCATGCCTTATACCTTCACCGCCAGCATGGAAACAAAGTTAAAGCACTGATACCACACCAGCGCCTGACTGAAGCCCACGGCTTTCAGCCGCTGCTGATGGGCCTCGATACTCTCGGTGATCAGCACATTTTCCAGCGAAGTGCGCTTCTGGCTGATTTCCAGATCGGAATAGCCGTTGGCGCGTTTGAAATCATGATGCAGCACTTCCTGAATGCTCTGCTCCGGTTCGTTGAAGCAGATTTTCTCCGACAGGATCAGCACACCACCGGGCTGCAGGCCGTCAAAAATGGTCTGCAGCAGTGGCTGACGATCCTGCGGCGGCAGGAACTGTAAGGTGAAATTCAGCGTCACCACCGAGGCATTGTCGATTGCCTGATCACGGATATCCCCCAGCACCAGCTCCACCGGCGCACTGGCAGAGTCAGCCTCGACATAGGCGCGGCACTGGCTGAGCATGGCTTCAGAGTTATCGACACCGATCAGCTGGCAGTCACGCTGTTTGACGCCGTGGCGCATGGCCAGTGTGGATGCACCCAGAGAGCAGCCCAGATCGTACAGCCGGGTTCCGGCACGGGCGTAGCGTGCGCAAATCAGTTCAATCATGGGGATGATGGTGGTATAGCCGGGCACAGACCGGCGAATCATATCGGGGAAGACCCGGGCCACCGCTTCGTCAAAGGCAAAGCCGCTGACCTCAGGCAGGGGCGCGGCATAGATTTGATCGCGCATGGTTCAACACTGGATAGGCAAGAAAAGAGGCGGCTATTCTACTCTCCGACCGTCATCACTGCACGAATGTTGTCCTGTTGCTGTCTAATTGACCGGCGCGGCCGGTGCGAAAAAGCGCTGCTCGATATCATCGCAGGCCGCTGGTCGCGCCAGGTAGTAACCCTGGATGCGGTGGATACCCAGGCGCTGGCAGAGCTGAGTATGGGCCTCGGTTTCGGCCCCTTCACCCACCAGCTGCAACCCCAGTGCATCGACCATCAGCACCACACCGCGGATCAGCGCCAGTGCCCGGCTGTCATCCTCATTGGGCGGCATCAGGCTGCGGTCGATCTTGACGATGCTGATAGGGAAGCTGCGCAGATGGGATATGGAGGAAAAGCCGGTGCCAAAGTCATCCAGCGCGATAAGGCAACCCAGCGCATGAATGGCGGCAATATTGGCCAGTTTCTCTTCGGCATCATCCAGCAGTGCGGTTTCGGTCAGCTCGATTTCCACCTGCGCCGGGGCCACGCCATGAAAGATCAGACAACTGTTCAGGAATGCCGCCAGACCCGGATCATTGAGCTGCACCGCAGAGATATTGATGGCCATACTCAGCGCCTTGCCGCTGCTCCGATGCCAGATCGCCAGCTGACCGATCGCCTGCTCGATGACCCAGCGGCCGATGCCATGAATCAGTGCCGACTCCTCCGCCACCGGGATAAATTCTGCCGGGCTGCACAACCGCCCATCCAGTGACCAGCGAATCAGTGCCTCGAAACCGACCAGATCGCGCTGGCCGGACTCAAACACCGGCTGATAGTGCATCACCAGCTCGTTGCGGTGCATGGCCTCGCGCAGCCGCACTTCCAGCTGATAGCGGCGGGAAAACTGGGTCTGCATCTCCTGATGGAAGAAACAGAACTGATTGCGCCCATGACGCTTGGCCCGGTACAGGGCAATATCAGCGTGCTTAAACAGCTCTTCCACCGTATCGCCGTTATCAGGGTGTATGGCGATGCCGATACTGGCACCGGTATTGATAAAGGCACCGTCGATTTCGTAGGGCTTTTCCAGCACCCGCAGCAGCCGCTGCGCAACCCGGCTGGCATCCTGAGGGTTGTCGATATAGCCCAGGGTAATGGCGAACTCATCGCCCCCCAGACGGGCGAACATTTCATTACCGCGCAGGCAGCCGCGCATGCGGTTGGCCACCTTGCGCAGCAGCTGATCGCCGACCGCGTGGCCATGGTGGTCATTGACGTATTTGAAGTGATCAAGATCAATCAGGATCAGCGCCAGCTTGCCGATACTGCGTTTGCGGCCGGTGACGGCGAATTTCAGTGACTCATCGAACAGGTAGCGGTTGGCAAGGCCGGTCAGGCTGTCAGATTCGGCCAGCTGCTTGACCCGCTGATAGCTCTTCACCAGTTCCTGCTCCAGCGCAAAGCGGGTCTGTGCCTGCAGGATGGCGCGGTGCAGCCTTGGTGCGTTGATTTCCGACTTGGGTAAAAAGTCCTGCGCCCCGGCACGCAGGCAGTCGAGGGCCAGCTGCTCCTCTTCCGACACACTCATCATGACGATGGCGGTGCTGTGATCACGCTTGCCATTGCGCAGTTCCATCAGCATTTCGATGCCATCCCGTTGCGGCATGGAGTAATCCAGCAGCATCACGTCAAAACGCGCCTGGCTGAAGCAGTTCAGGCCTTCATCCACCGTCGCCGCCTCGACAATCCGGCAGGAGGAATCATCGGCCCACAGGGTGCGCTTCAGATGCTCCCGGTCAATGCTGTCATCATCCACTATCAGCACGTGCATATAGGCTCCCTGGTGCACAGCACCCTTTAACAGGTCGTTGAAAATCTATCTGCGTTGCCGAATACCGCGTCAAAAACAGGCTCACAGCCACAGGCTGAACGTGCTTTAGCACGGCCCCGAAGGGGTGAGCGGAGCGAGTCAAATGCTCACTTAGTCCACTAAACTCCGCTTTTTCGCCTGTTTCTTGTGCCCTCGGGGTATTTCCTTGTCTCGGCTGCCTCGATAACGTTTTTCAACAGCCTGTTAACGCGGTGTCCGGATCATCGGCAACT
>NZ_LAPT01000065.1 GCF_003194385.1 Pokkaliibacter plantistimulans | reverse complement strand
GGCTCAAAATGCTCATTTAGCACACTAAACTCCGCTTTTTCGCCTGTTTTTTCCTTGTCTCGGCGGCCTCGATAACGTTTTTCAACAGCCTGTTAGAACAGACGCTGTGACGGCTCAGATGGCAAACATCGCATCCAGATCGTGGCGGGAATAGGCTTTGAAAGCCAGCATGGTCTGGGTTTTGGTAATGCCTTCGATGGGCAATAATTCTTCGGTAACCAGATTGGCCAGTTCATCATTGGAGCGGACCCGGGCGATGGCGACCAGATCGAAATTGCCACTGACGGAATAGACTTCAGAAATACCTTCGATGTCGACCAGCTGCTCGGCGACGGTATTGATCAGGCGTTTTTCGATATTGAACAGGATGATAAAGGTGACCATGGTTTGCCTCCTGCGAAAATACACAAATCGGCGCATCGTCCGAGCCTTGTCCAGCGCAAGCCGCAGCGATGCCATTGGCCGGGAATGGTAGCATAGTTCCCCGTGCTGCACCTGATTCCAGACAGGTGACCCTGATGACGGGTAACCCTGATCGTGTCAGCACGTGCTGAGGCTCAATACCGATGGTCGAACCTATGTTGCCGCTGACTATGTTGCCGCTAAGTAGCTACCTGATAGACAGCCACTGTCATTTTGATTTCCCCCAGCTGGACACGATCCGTGATGACAGCTTGGCCAGAGCACACCAGCTGGGTATTCGCCAGTGGGTGGTGCCCGGTGTAACGGCAGCCAGCTGGGCCAGAATCGAAAGCAGCATGGCGGCGTATGAGGGCGTCTTTCCCGCCTGGGGCCTGCACCCTTACTTTATTGACCAGCATCAGCCGGAGCACCTTGAACTACTGGCCGCGCAGTTACGGCGTCACCCGGCTGTTGCGGTAGGGGAGTTTGGTCTTGACCGGATGCTGAGTGGTGAGCTGCACTGGCAGCAGCAACTGTTCTACTGTGAGCATCAGCTGCAGCTGGCCCAGCAGCTGCAGTTACCCGTCATTCTGCATGTGCGTAAAGCGCACAGTGATATGCTGGCGCTACTCAGACGTTACCCCTTGCCCCGTGCCGGTGTGCTGCATGCCTTTAGTGGCAGCCATGAAGAGGCCAAACGCTATCTCGCACTGGGTTTCAGTTTCGGTGTAGGCGGTAGCATCAGTTATGAACGTGCGACGCGGACCCGTGAGGTGTTTCGGCAGCTGCCGCTGCAGTCGCTGTTGCTGGAAACCGATGCGCCGGACATGCCTCTGAGCGGTTATCAGGGGCAACCCAACCGGCTGGAGCGCTTGCATCAGGTACTGATGTTGCTGGCAGAACTGCGCCAGCTGCCACCCGATGTGGTGGCACAGCAAGTGACGGCCAATACCCGAGCCTTGTTTGCGCTGCCACCGCCCTCTGCCTGTCCTGAGGCGGGTAAAGATACTGACTGAAATTAGTAGCCAACGCGTGGATAATCCCTGCACCACCGCCGCCAGCTGAGGCTGGCATCAACATGGAGAGCATAAGGTGACTGTAAGTCTGTCGGACATCCTGGTTTATCCCGTCAAATCCTGCCGCGGGCTGTCCATGTCTCATGCCTGGGTGGAGCCAGAAGGGCTGGCCTGGGACCGACGCTGGGTGGTAGTAGAACCCGGCGGGCGTTTTATCACAGCCCGTACCCATCCCAGACTGGCGCTGCTGCGCTGTCATATCCTGCAGCAGGGATTGCTGCTGCGGGCGCCGGACATGGAAGATCTGCACTTGCATATTCCCGATTTCATCAATGAATATCAGCCCATTTCCATCTGGAAAAGTGAGCTGCAGGGGCAGCTGACCTTGAGGGCTGCTGATGAATGGTTAAGCCGCTGGCTGGGCCAGCCAGTCGCTCTGCGTTATCAGGGAGTGGACAGCTTTCGTGAAATCAAGCAAACCGGATTCCCCGTCAGCTTTGCTGATGGCTACCCGCTGCTGCTGACCTCGGAGGCTTCGCTGGCTTATTTGCAGGAGCGCTGCCCTGAAGTGATTCCCATGCAGCGCTTCCGCTCCAATCTGGTGGTGGAAGGTGGCCTGCCCTTTATCGAAGACAGCTGGACCGAAATCCGGATTGGCGAAGTGCGCTTTGCCGTGGTCAAGCCTTGCAGCCGTTGTGTGTTTACTACTCTGGATGTCGACAGCCAGCAGTTCAGTGCGGCGGTCGAGCCGCTGAGTACGCTGCAGACCTTCCGTCAGGATGATGACGGAGAGGTGTATTTTGGTATGAATCTGATCCCGCTCAACAGCGGCAGTGTACTCAAGGGCGATCAGGTGGAGGTGTTGTCATCTACGCGGGTCAAGGCCTACCCGCTGCGGCCCCGGCAAACCGGTGTTGATGTGCAGCCAGCTGCCAGTAAACAGGTCAAAGTGCGACTGCATGATCATAGGCTCGACAGCGTTCGGGAGTTTGAGGCGTCCTCCTCACGCACGCTGCTGGAGCAGGCCGAAGACAATGGTGTCAGTCTGCCTTATAGCTGCCGTGCCGGGTTGTGTGGCAGCTGCAGGGTCAGGGTACGCAAAGGGCAGGTGGTCAGCCGTTCACAGGCGCCGCTGAGTGCGGAGGAAATTGCCGAGGGAGTGGTGTTGGCCTGCTGCAGCTACGCACTGGATGACGTTGAGCTAACGCTGGACAACTGATGTTGTGCCGTGAATACCCCATAAACCTTCAGCCCGGCATGTGCCGGGCTGAAGGTTTATGGGGAGCGTGACCTAGTGCCGGTTACACCATATCGGCGAACGGATTTTCCAGCTCCAAGCTGA
>NZ_LAPT01000064.1 GCF_003194385.1 Pokkaliibacter plantistimulans | reverse complement strand
ATGTTGTGCCGTGAATACCCCATAAACCTTCAGCCCGGCATGTGCCGGGCTGAAGGTTTATGGGGAGCGTGACCTAGTGCCGGTTACACCATATCGGCGAACGGATTTTCCAGCTCCAAGCTGACCGGGTTTTCAAAACCGGGCAGGGTAATGGCGTTTTCGCTGATCGCCAGATCTTCGCCTTCCAGCACGTTGTGGCCAAACAGGTACAACGGACGGGCGGTACCCTTGGTGGCTTCCTGATCATAACCATGGGCTTTTTCGATGGCTTGCTCCTGACGGCTGCGCATGGTGTCGATGACCTTGCTGCCGTGCTTCTTGCTCAGCATCTGCATGGTTACCTCCGGCGACAGCACAGCGGTGCTGGCATTGTTGCCACCAAAGCCTTTGGAGTTGAGGAAGATCGCATCCATGCCGTCAGTGCCTACGTGATGATGCTCGGCACGAATCATCAGATTAGAGCTGTGTACATCGTCGGCGACGTGATCAATGGTGCCAATGCCGGGGATCAGACCATAGGCCCAGACGCCCAGTGCGTTGGTCAGCTGATCTCCCGCGGCGGTGCCCTGTGAGTGGCCGAGGTAGCACTTGATGGCGGCTACCTTCCATGACGGAATCTTGAAGGCCTTGGCGATTTCGTTGAGCACATGCGACTCGGTCACCCGGTTCTGCGGGGTACTGGTGCCATGGGCATGGACGAAGGTGCGATGACGCAGGGCCTTTTCGCCCAGAATGGCTTTGACCAGACCGGCGGCCTTACCCAGAGTCAGGTAGTTGCCGATGCCGGGTGCCGAAATGGACTTCTTGTGGCCGTCAGCATTGACGAATACGTCAGGCACAGAGCCAAACACCTGAGCACCCAGCTCAACGGCCAGATCATCCGCCATCAGCATGATGAACTGGGCAGACTCACCCACGGTGAAGCCACAGTTGGTAGAGAAGGGGCGGCAGGCACGGCGATACTGCTCTTCGGTCAGCTCAGCGATGCCATCAAGATCGCGCAGGTTCTTGTCTTCTGCCAGAGCACCCATGGCGCGGAAGCCTTCGATGATTTCCGGGGTAATGGGCGTATCGCTGCCACCGACCATGACGACTTTCTTGACGCCTGAGCGGATGTCGCGCACGGCCATCTGCAGGTTGTACAGGAACGAGGCACAGGCACCGAGTGAGGTGCCGGTTGAACCCACGCTGCCCAGTACATAGGCATTGATGAAGTCAGCAGGCATCTGGCCGTAGCCCAGTGGCATCTGCTTGGAGGTCACGCGCTTGCCCATGTAATGGGATTTAAGCATGCCACCAAAGCCGTGGTCATCGAGCTGACCAATAGAGTTGCCAGCGTAGACTGCGATCTGATCGGGGGCAACGCGGCCGCGGATCAGGCTCCAGTCGATACCCATCGAGCCCAGGCAGTCAGAAGCACCGAAGACGGTCATCTGCAAAGCACGGGGATGGTTACGTGACTGATACAGCTCGCCGGGCAGGAAACCTGTCGGTAACTGGCCACCACTCTGCACCGGCGCACTGCGGTAGTCATACAGCATCACGTCCAGTGGTTCTGCGGTGGTGATTTGCAGATAACCATTGCCCAGGTCTTGTAACTGCCAGCTGGAGGGTACATGTTCAGGCATGTGGCGCTGGCGGATGATGAACTGATGCGGAGCGTTTTCCATCGGAGCCAGTTTGCTGGCAACATGATGCGGGACGTTGTTGACGTCAAAGGCCTCATGGTTAATTCGACGAATTTGGGTGTTATTACGGATATAGTCGCCGAACAGGCTGACCACTTCGCGAGCGGACAGGGGTTGATTCCGAGCGTCGAAAAATTGACCGTTTTCGGATTTGGCCAAGCCCATCATGGTAGCCAGACTCAGCCAGGTTTGCTGCGATGCGTCCTCAGAGAGCTGATCGATGACCTGGCGGCGATAACTATGGTGAAAAGAAGCACGCCCTGAAGCGTTCACTCCGCCAAAACCGACGATGACAGGCAAATGAGACAAGGAAACATCCTCTCGAGGGCTGGTGGCTTGGAATTCGGAAAATAACGAGCATTGTATAGAGCCGGGGGCTTTGTGACCAGAGCATGACGTGGCGCAAAAAAGTAAGGAAAGTGCATATGCAACATAAGCAATTTTTGACATTGGGATTCGTCGCAGTCTTCCTTGGAGGGTGCATGACGACTGATCCTTACACTGGTCAGCAGAAGGTGGGTAACACCACCAAAGGAGCAGGAATTGGTGCAGTCGCTGGCGCCGTTTTGGGGGCTGCGGTGTCAAGCAAAAGCGACCGTGGCAAGGGGGCTTTGATTGGTGCCGCCGTGGGGGCGGGGATTGGTGGCGGAGTCGGTAATTACTTCGACCGTCAGGAGGCGGCTCTGCGTGAGGAGCTGCAGGGATCTGGCGTTCAGGTGAACCGTAATGGCGACGCCATTGATCTGGTGATGCCGGGCAATATTACCTTTGCAACCGACAGCGAGCAGATTGCGCCGTCGTTCTACAACACCCTCAACAGTGTGGTGAAAGTGCTGGTCAAATACGACCAGACGCATCTGGACGTGGTGGGCTATACCGATTCAACCGGCTCATTCGAGCACAATCAGCTGCTGTCTGAGCGTCGTGCCAATTCGGTGGCCAGCTATCTGCTGCAGAATGGCATTCCATCGAGCCGGGTAACGGCGCGTGGTCTGGGTGAGCGTGATCCTATCGCCAGCAATGATACCGCGGACGGGCGGGCACAGAACCGCCGTGTAACCCTGCAGATTCGCCCGATGCAGTAACAGCGTATTTATGGCCATACAGGGGTGAAAAGACCTGCGGAATGTGTATTCAGGGCACTGAGCTCTGCTTCCCTGGCACTTTCCGCCCTGTCTGGCCTTCGCTCGTGAGCGCCTTCGAGTATGCCCCGGTAAATCCGCAGGTGTTACTGCCCTAACGTAAAAAGCCCCTGGCCATCACGATGGCCAGGGGCTTTTTACTGATCTCGGCTAGCGTTCTTGGCTCAGGCTTCAGTGACCTGTTCAAACTTGCTTAGCATGGATTTTACAGCGTCTTCCCACTGACTGCGCTGCTGTTCCAGATCGGCTTTGCTCTGGCGCAGTTCGCTGACTTCAAGGCGCAGCAGTTCTACTTCCTCGATCAGACTCTGAATCTTGTTGTCCAGACTGTTGAGTAATTCATTTGGCATCATTGATTTCCTGATTGTACTGACTGATGACGCACGGCCGGAGCGGCGGTCATGCTGCCGTGAGAGGTTACCACGCCATCACCCGGTCGTCCTGCTGGATATTGATCTGACTGGCATCGAAAGGCAACTCAAGCCAGGCCGAGTCCCCCTGGACACTGCTAACCCGCGCACTGGTCTGGGTGTCATCCAGCTGTGGATAGACTTCTCCCTGTGGACCATAGTCATAGCGCTGGCGATATACCTGCAAGGTGTCACCTACCCGCAGGCCAGCCTGATGGCCAGCATTGACCAGCAGTCGCTGCCCTTCAGCGCGGATGATGCGGGCACTGAAGGGCTGGCACTGTAGCAGGCCGGTCAATTTATGGGCAAGGCCGTCGAGGCTACGGTTCACTGCCTGTCCATACAGACTTTTCCAGAATGTTTCTGTGCCAAAACCAATCTGTTTGAAGCGATCCGGAATCCAGGCGCCGGAGGTTTGTATACTGTCCTGAAAAATCAACTGACCGTCGTCGGCATCATGCACGTAGATGTCCATGGCAAACTGACGATGTTCGGTGACCAGGCCAGGGACATAGTCCTTAAAGTTGGAGGGCGACAGCCATGAGCCGGAGGTGGCGTTGTCGATAGGGGCCATCGACAGGTCACGAATTCGGCCAGACACCACATACTGCACATTACTCAGATGGCGCAGTTGCGGCAGCGCCAGGCTGATGTTGGGGAGGTCGCCGGTGGTAGGAGCCTGCTGAGCACCCAATACCTGCATCTTGCCCATCGGCAGCAGGGCCAGCCCGGGGGAGCCGCCAAGACGATGGGCCAGATCAATGCTGAGATCATTGACGATATTGCCAATACCTCCGAGGGTGGCGTCATCGGGGCGCAGCATCGGGAATGCGGCGATCAGAATATTCTTGCGGTAGTTGCGGGTAATGCCGGGCTGGGCACAACTTTGCTCAGGCTCAATCTCGGCACGAATCCATACGATCAGTACACCGTTGTCGGTTTTCTCCTTGAGCACCTTGATATCGGTAATACGCCCTTCACTGCTCATGCGGGTGGTGTCGCGCTGCATGACACCGTTCTCCATTTCCTGACTGCTGCTGAATGAACTGCCCGCCTGCAAAAGTGCCTGCTGGGAGGCTTCACGGATCGCCTGTTCACGGGCCTGATCTTTACCCCCCATGCCTATCAGCGCCTGACCCTGGGAGTCCACGGTGACGGCCTGGGCTGCCAGAGGCAGCAGTACAGATAGCAACAGGAAAGGAAGAAGGGAGCGATGCAGCATGCGGAATCCTGATGATTTGTTGAACTTGATGACTATACTTTGACATTGTGACTGCAGCAGGCAGATCACGAGGATAACCGGGGGGTGAAGCCGGAGCTACGGTTAAACACGCCATTCACCACCCGAATCGACCTGATACCTGTTGAACATTAGAAACCCTGGACATTGAAACATTACGTAAAGTTTTAACCTGAGTCGTCGATACGCTCAAGACAAGCGGATTTTTCATGCCTTGTCCGGCAGGGAGTGACTCCTGGCCGGGCATGCTCACGTTATATCACCTGCGTCGTGGCGCAAGGTGCAAGGACAGGAAACAGAAAGATGATGGCGCACATCCTTGTTAAGGTGGCGATGCCTGTGCGAACGCTGCTCAAGCTGTTGGCCGGGCTGATGATTGTGATGGGCTGCATGGTCTCGACCATGACCAGTGCCCAGGCCAATGAACCCAACTGCAGTGGCGGCACCTGCCAGCTGCCTCAGCAGACTGCCTCTTCCCAGCCTTGCCCCGAATGTTCACTGCGGGTCATGGTGGTGCCTACTCCCAGTTCGCAGTGTGCCAAGGAAGTTGCCAGAATCCGCTACCATGCACCCTGCGATGTGTGCGGTGGTTTCAATGTTACGGTGCGCGAAGATGATCGCTATCTGGGCCCACCCTGCAATAAGCTGAAGAACTGAGGAGGTAGAAAATGAAGTCTTGCCGTCTTTCCTCCGCTGCCAGCCGATCACCAGTTTCAGAGGCTTCCGTGTCTTCATCAAAGGTTTCTTTTCGTCTGTCCCGTCCGTACTCGAAGGTGGCGCTGGCACTGGGCTTTATGGTCTCCCTGGCTGGCTGCAACGAGCAAAACACCCAGCCTCAGCAGCAGATGGCCAGCAGTCAGTTCATGCAGGGTAAACATTATGACCGCATGGGCACGCCGGGTTCTGCACCGACGGTGTTGTCTGATGTGGTGAGCTTTATGGCTGACCAGCTATCGGCCAACAAGGATTTTGCCAATGTGCAGGACACGCCGATTGCCGTCACTTCGTTCGTGAACGTGGAAAACCTCAGCGAAACCAACAAGCTGGGGATTCAGTTGCAGGAGAATATGATCCACGAGATGCAGGTGCGCGGTTATAAAATCGTCGACTTCAAGACCATGGGGTCTATCCGCGTCAACCAGCAGGGTGATTTTGCCTTCAGTCGCAAACTGGAAGAGCTGACCCGTCAGTACCGCATCAACTATGTACTGACCGGCACCTACACCGGTTTTCCTGATGGGGTCATGATCAACGCGCGTATGATTGATCTGCAGTCCAAGGTGGTGATGTCATCTGCCCAGGGCTTCCTGCCGACCGATGATGTGGAAGGCATCATGGGTGGCTATGATGCGACCCGCAATTTCAAGGGCAAGATCATCGAGCAGCACGTTGCGCCCAGCGTCTACCTCTACAACACCAAGCTGGTCAAATAACATGCTGATCGACAGCGCAACCGTTAACACTCCGCTGTGGCGTTGGGTTGCCATGACCGCGCTGGTATTGCTAAGTGGTTGTCAGAATGTGCAGTCGCAGTCCGCTGCAGAACCCGCGGCAGTGTGCTGTGGTACCACGACGCGCAGTCCTGAAATCATCACAGTGGTAGGGTATGCCCCGATCAGCCTGCAACCCGGTCAAAACCAGCAGCACAAGATTCTGATGGCGATGCGGGCATCGAAGTTACAGGCTTATCAGGAAATGGCATCCGTCATCCATGGTCGTCTGATCAGATCGCAGTCGAGCATGAATGATATGGTGCTGCAGGGGGATCGGGTTCAGAGTGCGGTATCAGGTATTGTGCGTGGTGCTCGGGTGGTGAAGACCTACCCTGTGCAGGACGATGTCTATGCCACGGTGCTGGAGCTGCAGCTGACCGATGATATTCAGCGGGCCTATCTGCGTATGTAGTGCTGTTTGCGTATTGAATGGCCGCGTCACGACGCATATTGAAAACAGCCCTGGTCTCGGTGAGATCAGGGCTGTTTGTTTCTGGTGGAAGGCTTTGCTTTTTTGTGGACTGCCGACGAGGTACACAGCCGACATGAGCCCCCTGTCAGCCGACCTGAACTTCGCGTTTTGGGGTGAGAGGGGAGTCAGCAAACTGAATGCCCTGCCAGCCGTACTTCATAAACAGGCGGATATTGCGGTGGTCGTTGCCATCGGGGTGTTGCAGGACGTCCTGATGATAGTAGCGACCAAAGCAGGCCAGCGTGCGGGCTTCATTCAGCTCATGCAGCTTGGCGAAGGCGAAGATCTTGCAAGAGCCTTCATTGGTACCGGCATCGTTGACGATCTGGTCATTTTCGCAGCCATTGGTGAAGCTGGTTGGCTGATAGTCATAGTGTTCATGGATTAGGTTGATGGTGTCTTCAAAGTCGAGGCTGGCATCTTGTCCAACATGATCGAGAAAGAAGGTTAGGGTCATCTGGTTCATTCACACTGTCCTGTTGGTCGGTAGCCGGCTGCGCAGACGCAGGCGCCATGATCTGGGACTGATCGCAAGGCCAGCGCTGCTTTGCCGGAGCCCCGCCAGAAAGGCGGCAGAAGCTGGTGATGTGCCTCTCGCTGGTGATGCGGAAAGCACGTCAGTAACCCCTGCAATCTGGCGGAGCGTACTACTACTTTGGTTGTAACTGAGGGGCTAAGTTAAGTCATAAGCCGCTGTCAGGCAAGCAAGCGCTGCCTGTGCAGACTGGCAAGGGCGCTCAGCGAAAGGCCTTGTTACGCAGTTTTGTCAGGCTCGCCTGCTGACTTCAGGTAAGATGAGCCACCGCAGTCTGCCGATGTTCCGGCAGGGGTTGTAGAGGGAGTGGTCTGAGCAATGAGTACACCGGCACTTTGGCCGCGGGATCGACTGGCGCTGACGGATGTGGCCCGGGCACAGGCCGTCAAGGCTACTGAGCAGGCGTTTGCCCGTACCCTGACCAGCCTGCAGATTGATATCGGTCTGGTGCGTGTGCTGGAAGCCATCTATGTACCGCTGGCTGCCTGGGTGGTCGCGGGTCAGGAGCGTCTGCAACGGCCGATGGTATTGGGGATCAACGGTGCTCAGGGGGCCGGTAAATCCACCCTGAGTAATCTGCTGGAAATTATCCTCAGTGCGGGTTTTGGTAAGCGTGTGGTGGTGTTCTCCATTGACGATCTGTACAAGACCCGTGAGGAGCGCGAGCGTTTGGCCAGTGAAGTACATCCATTACTGATGACCCGGGGTGTGCCCGGAACTCATGATATTGATCTGGGGCTGCAGCTGATTGAATCGGTGAAGCAGGCAGAGCGCCATCATGCCACCAAGATTCCGGTATTCGATAAATCCATTGATGATCGCTGTGATCCCATGTTCTGGCAGGAGTGGGAAGGCAGTGCCGACGTGATTATCTTCGAGGGCTGGTGTGTGGGGGCCAAGCCGCAGGCTGACGAAGAACTGATTGCACCCGTCAACACCCTTGAGGAAGTCGAAGACGATCAGCAAACCTGGCGGCGCTATGTTAACGAACAGCTGAAGGGGTTATACGCCGAACTGTTTGAGCAGCTGGATGCACTGGTAATGCTGAAAGTGCCTTCTATGGAGGCGGTCTATGCCTGGCGTACGCAGCAGGAGCAGAAGCTGGCAGAGCGAGTGAGGATGATGGGAACCCATCACGCCACCGACGGTCTGCGCATCATGGATGCCGAGCAGATCCGCCGTTTCATCATGCACTACGAGCGCATCACCCGGCATACGCTGGCAGAAATGCCTGCCCGCGCGGATGTCACACTGCACCTTAATCAGCATCACCAGATTGCCAGCGTGCAGCTGAGATAACAGGCACTAGATGCCGAGGGGGAAAAGGGCCGCTGACGCGATACCCTGCACGACCCGGTTAATGTTGCGTTGTTCGCCGCCGTTGCTGATGGTGGCCATCATATCCTGCAGTGCAATCATCTTGCCGAACAGGCGCTCAAAGCTGAGATTGGGTTGTTCGGGGTCGAGGGAGTTGGTCAGTAGCCACGGAGTATCTGCGCTGGGGCCGCGATGCTTGAGACGCCACAGCACTATTTCCAGATTGCGGGCGCTTTTTGTCAGCCGGTCCGCCGACAGGCTGTCGAGCATGAAATACTCTGTCCGTCCGCCGTAGGATGCGTCCAGCATACTGGTAATGCCTGTCATCAGGGCGAATACACGGTCGCCATGAAAGTCATCACTCAGGGCCAGCTCGATGGCGTTGGTTCCTGTTTCGCTATTCAGCTCGGTGAAGTGCAAAGCCCGTGGCCGCTGGAACAGCTGCTGCAGGCGGCGGCTGATGGTCATGCCGGGTTGACGCTGCAACTCAAGTGGATTGCGCTTGTAGAGCTTGATGGTCAGCTCGCGACAGAGAGCTTCCTGCTCGTCGATATAGGCATCCGTGACCAGATCAATATCGGTCTTGGCCAGTCGGCGCAGCCCCGGGTCGGAAGTCACTGCGCAGCCTGCCAGGCCAAATATGATCATCAGTATCGCGATTATTCTGAATGTCATCTTTTGTAAATCATGTAAAAGGTCTGCCATGCTAAACCAGCCTGCGCGCGCTGCCAAGGAGAGCGCAAAGGGGGAGGGATCATCCCATGGAAAGTGCGTGGCAACTGCAACAGGATGTCACTGAAACCTGTCAGATTGTAGTCGATGCTTATCCGTATCTTCCCTGTTGGGGAGAGCTCTGGAAAACGAGGTGCAGCACTGTGATGCAGAGGGGAGGCAATGCTCTTTCTGCACTGCCCTGTCTTGATAAACATCAACCTGAATGCTATTTAGGCCAGCTAAGATAGTGTCCCTTGTTTAAACACGGGCTGACTGCCGTATTGGGTTGGCCTGCACTATGAGTAGATGTCATGAGCGAGCAGAATTATCGGGATCTTCGTCGCGAGTATGAGGCCGGCGAATTACGTCGGGCCATGCTGCAGGCCACACCACTGGCACAGTTTCAGCAATGGCTGGCAGAAGCCCGTGAACATCATCCTGATGATGCCACTTCCATGACCCTGTCAACGGTGGATGCAGAGGGCTGGCCTGAGGCCCGTATCGTGCTGCTCAAGCACTGCAATGAAGACGGCTTCTCCTGGTATACCGACAGCCGTAGCCGCAAAGGTCAGGCACTGGCGGCGCACCCCCGGGCTGAGTTGCTGTTCTACTGGCGTGGCATGGAACGCCAGGTACGCATTCAGGGTGAGGTGGTGCAGTTGCCTGCTGAACATGCTGAAAACTACTTCAATTCCCGCCCGCTGGGCAGCCGGCTTAGTGCAGCGGCATCCGTGCAAAGCGCGGCTGTGGCCGATCGTGCGGTGCTTGAACAACGTATCGAGGAGCTGAAACAGGCCCATCCGCAGGATGATATTCCCCGTCCTGACGCCTGGATTGGCTATCTGCTGCAGCCTCGTCGCTTCGAGTTCTGGCAGGGACGCGCTTCGCGTCTGCATGATCGTTTTGAATATCGCCTGCTGAACGGCGAATGGCAGATTGACCGGCTGTCGCCCTGATCCGCCATTGCGCTGTCGCGCAGGGTACAAAACAATGACGGGCCGCAGGATGATGATCCTGCGGCCCGTTTTTCTTTCGACGAAGATCACCCGACAGAGATTATCAACCTGTCTGTGGTGGCACGCTTAACAGGCGGTTGAAAAACGTTATCGATGCAGCCGAGACAAGGAAATACCCCGAGGGCACAAGAAACAGGCGAAAAAGCGGAGTTTAGTGAACTAAATGAGCATTTGACTCGCCCCGCTCACCCCTTTGGGGCCGTGCTAAAGCACGTTCAGCCTTTGGCTGTGAGCCTGTTTTTGACGCGGTATTCGGCAACGCAGATAGATT
>NZ_LAPT01000063.1 GCF_003194385.1 Pokkaliibacter plantistimulans | reverse complement strand
TGGCCTTCTCCTCCCATCTCGATATGCTCAGACTCTATGCCTGTGACGTGTAGAAGTGGGATGATGCAGGGCAATAAATGATCAGTGGCGGATAGCCCGAGAGTCGCAGACCGGAGGTGGTATATCCGGCTCCGGTCTGGGTGTCGAAGTGCATAGGCTGCTAATAAGCAGGTCGTTGAAAATCTATCTGCGTTGCCGAATACCGCGTCAAAAACAGGCTCAAAATGCTCATTTAGCTCACTAAACTCCGCTTTTTCGCCTGTTTTTTCCTTGTCTCGGCCGCCTCGATGACGTTTTTCAACAGCCTGTTAAGACCTATATCCTGTTTCAGGTCTCCCGGCAGGGCTGGAAACGCTACAAAGACAGCCTTTGATAGCGTTCCCACTCTGCTCAAGGAGACTTTCCATGTGGCTGTTTTATCTCGTTATCGCACTCGGCAGTGCCCTGCTCAGCCCGCTGGCGGTGGCCGATGTTCCCCCCGCGGTCGGCTTTCGCCAGATCACCATTGGCGGTGATGATGGCCTGCCTGGCCGTCAGGCGGTGCTGCTCTATCCTGCGCAGGCCGATACTTCCATCACCCCGACGCTGATCGGTGATAACCCGGCTTTTATCGGCGTGCCGGTGCTGCCCGGTGCGCCGGTGGCAGCGGGGCGGCATCCACTGGTGGTGATGTCTCACGGTTACGGCGGCAACTGGCGCAACCAGCTCTGGCTGGGTCAGGCGCTGGCCCGGGCCGGTTATCTGGTGCTGGCCGCCAATCATCCCGGCACCACCAGCGGTGATATCACTCCGGCCGTGGGCGGGCAGCTGTGGCAGCGGCCTGTGGATATTCGCCGTGCCATTGACTGGGTCAGCCAGCATGCCAGCGAGCACGCCGATCTGCAGCGGGTGGCGGTGATCGGTCATTCCCTCGGCGGTTGGACGGCGATGATGGCAGCGGGGGCACGCTTCAGCCCGGCGCAGATGCATGCCGACTGCGTGCAGCATCCGACCGATGTGTCGTGCAAGGCTTATCTCTATCTGACCGGCGGCCAGCCCGCCTCAAGCTTTGAACAGCTGGCGGCAGACTGGCGTGATCCGCGCATCAAGGCCGCTGTGACCCTCGATCTCGGGCTGGCTCGCGGCCTGACTGGCCGCAGTCTGGCGCAGATGCCGGTACCGGTGCTGGTACTGGCTGCTGACCCGCGCAGCCGTCAGGTGCCCGCGCTGCTGGAGTCCGGCTATCTGGCCAGCCATCTGCCCGCCGAGCGTTTGCAGTATCAGGTGATCGACGAGGCATCGCATTTCAGCTTTATCCAGCGCTGCAAGGCTGGCGCGGCGGCATTGCTGGAAGCCGACAGTCCGGGCGATGGCATGATCTGTGAGGATCAAGGCACGGCTTCACGCGAGGCGCTGCAGCAGCAGGTGTCGGCAACGATCCTGAGTTACCTGCAGCGGGTGCTGGGTGCCTAACTGGTCGGAGGGACGCCAGCCTGCTGTCGGTACTCGCTGGGGCTCATGCCGGTAATACGGCGGAATTCGCGGTTGAAGTTGGATTTGGTCTGAAAGCCACCGGCCAGCATCAGCTCGGTGATCGGCAGCTCGCTGTGACGCAGCTGCTCACAGATGGCGTCGATGCGGTAAGCATTGATCCACTGGGAGAAGTTGCCGTCGGTCAGACGATTGACGGCAGCGGAGATCTGCCGTCCGGGAATGCCTGCCTTGCGCGCTACCTGTTGCAGGGTCAGGTTGGGATCGAGGTAGAGTGGCTGGTCGCCCAGCAGCTGCTGCAGTTGCGCCATGATCTGCCGGTCTTCATCACTGGCCACTGCAATGCGCTGCACTGGCGCCGGGGCGGCCTGCTGCTCCGGTGCAGGCAGGACGCTGCGGGTATCGGCGGAGGTCTGTGTAACGGCTGCGGGTTGGGCGTGACTGGCAGGGGCAACGGTATCGGCCACGGCAGGCTGCGCCGGGCGGCTGGAGGCGACCAGCGCGGTGACCAGAATGCCGATCAGCAGCAGCTGGGTGACCAGCAGAATGGTGGCGACATGGCGACCGGCACTGAACAGCAGATCAAAGCTAATCACCCCGCTGATCAGCGCATCACTGAGCAGCATCAGGCTGGCCAGCATCAGCAGACGATAGCGCGGGGCACGCTGCCAGTCGCTGCGTTGCGGCCGCCTGCCGGGCAGCCAGCGCCATAGGTACAGGCCCACCGCTAGTGACAGGCTGACGCTGTAGCCATCCAGCAGGCCATACCAGCCCAGCCGGGTCAGCAAATAGACCGCGGCACTGCAGGCCATCAGCACGAGGGCGTGGCGCGGTGCCCGGGCACTGAACAGCGGCGCCAGACAGTACAGCACCCAGCCCGGTTGCAGGGTCGCCAGCAGTGCCCGCAACGCCATCAGGGGTTCGGAGTATGGCAGGGTCCAGCGCATGGCCACACCCAGCAGCATGATCAGGCAACCGCCGACAAAGCCCAGCCGTGCCCGTGCCAGTTCATCACCCTGACGCAGATGCCAGAAGCGCAGCAGCACGGTAATCAGCAGAACGATGGAGATCAGCGGTAAGGGGACCGAAAGCATGGGCAAGACCTGACGCCTGTGACATCGAAAATCGCGGTCAGGGTAGCACAGATGGATTGGCGGTGTGGTTAAGGTCAGGTTGCCGGGTGACAGGCCCCCTCTCCCCCAGCCCCTCTCCCGCCGGGGGCGAGGGGAGCTGATCTGTGTGGCTGGCAAAATGGGTGTCTGGTCGCCGCATGCTGTGTGCTGAGTAAAAATTCGATGTTCGAGAATGGCTCCGGAAAAGTCCCTCTCCCCTTGCGGGAGAGGGATTTAGGGAGAGGGGGTAACCAGTGGCACTGATCTGCGCGGCTGACAAAATAGGCTGCATGCTGTGTGCGGAGTAAAAACACGATATTCGAGGATGTATTCAGTGACAGACCCCCTCTCCCCCAGCCCCTCTCCCGCCAGGGGCGAGGGGAGCTGATCTGTGTGGCTGGCAAGATCAGTGGTTAGCAGCTGCAGGCCAGCCTCGAACCATAAGCGCAGGCTGACCTGTCAGCGCTTACTTACTGCTCAATCTGACGGTTCCAGCGCTTGTTCCACTCGGGGCGCAGGGCATTGATGCTGTCCCAGTCCAGCGCGATGGCGGACTTCATATAGGTATCCATCTGTGCCAGCAGGTCTTTGGTTTCTGCAGTGGCGGGGGTATGGGCGTTGGTCGGCAGCAACTTACCAAAGGCCAGTGCTTTGGCCTGAGCGTCCTTGCTGAGCAGGAAGTCAGCCAGTTTCTTCGACAGTTCAGGCTCGCTGTTGTTGGCGATCACACACTCGGACACCATCAGCAGCGGTGCGCCTTCCTTGGGCTGTACATAACCCACGTCGATGCCTTTGGCCTGCAGTGACGCCACGGCGGTGGGGGTCAGCGGGAACAGGGCCGCTTCGTCGGTCTGTACCATTTCGGCGATCTTCGAGGAGCTGGGGATAAATTCCAGTACGTTGGGACCGACGGTGCTGTCCCACTTGTCGAACGCCGGCTCGACGTTCTGCTCGCTGCCACCCTCAATGCGGTTGAGCATCAGGAAGGCGTGCAGGCCATAGGTGGACGACGGCATGGACTGGAAGACCACCTTGCCCTTGAACTTGGGATCAGCCATGTCCAGCCAGGAGGTCGGTGCCGCCCAGCCCTTGTCGGCAAACATCTTCTTGTTATAGGCCAGGCCGGTCATGCCCATGTTGACGCCGACGGCCATATCACCCTTCATCCGCGCCGCAGGATACTGCTCGGCCAGCGTCGGGGTCTCATCCAGCTTCTGGCACAGACCCATGCTGACGGCACGGTACATCACCCCGTCATCAAGGAACATCACGTGCATCTGCGGGTTGTCCTTGTTGGCCTGCGCCTTGGCCAGAATCTCCGAAGAGGTGCCGGGCACCACCACGACCTTGACGTTGTTGGCCTTCTCGAACTCAGTGAAGACTTCCTGAGTGTAGGTTTTTTCCATATTGCCGCCGTTCATGCCGATGTAGAGGGTTTTCTCATCGGCATGGGCTGCCAGTGCCACAGCGGCACTCAGCAGGGCGGCGGAAGCGTTCAGACAGAAAGAGGTGCTGCGGGTGTTCATCATTCATCTCCTGAGACAATGCATGTGCTCATCAGCGTCGATGACGCAGTGCTGAAGCGGTTAATGGCAAAAGCGTCGATGGGGGTGGGGGTGTGTCCATCGTCGATCAACTCGGCGAGAACCTCACCGACGGCAGGCCCGATCTGGAAACCTGCCCCGCAGAACCCGAAGCCGTGGAACAGCCCCGGGGTCGTATGGCTGGGCCCGACCACCGGATTGCGGTCGGGAATATTGCCCTCGATACCGCTCCAGAAGCGGATCAGGTGGGCGTTGGCCAGCGCCGGGAACAGCGCACTGGCGATCTTCATCAGTTCAAGAATGGCCTCGCGGCCCGGCCGCGCCGTGGTATCGCTGGTGGTATAGCCCTGACCACCGCCAATCACGCAGTTGCCACGGCTGACCTGACGGGCATAGATGCTGCCACCTTCGATGCCGATACTGGCATCCATGAACAGTGGCAGCGGTTCGGTGACCGTCATGTTGGGGCAGGACACCTGCAGCGGCACCTGTTCGTCAAACCATTCGGCAATGCGGTGGCCCCAGGCACCGGCACAGTTGATCAGCAGCGGTGCGCGCACCTGCAGCTGCGGGCATTCGACGATAAAACGCTGGCCGTCGTGTTCGATGCTGCTGACCGGGGTCTGATCGAAAATCTGTGCGCCGCGCCTGCGCGCGGCGTGGGCGAACGCTGGTGAAACCAGACGCGGGTTGGCGTGGCCGTCTTCGGCGCAGTAGGAGCCGCCCAGCGCGGTGGGGCTGATCCACGGGAAACGGCGGCGCAGGCTCTGCTGGTCGAGGATTTCCAGCGGCAGCTCATAGCGGGCGGCCATCTGCGCATAGTTTTCCAGCGATGCCATGTCGCGCTCATTCACCCCCAGCTTGAGGTGGCCGGAGCGGACGTATTCACCGTCGATGCCGATCAGTTCCGGCAGCCGGGCCCAGATATGATGGGCACGCTGGCTCAGGGGCAGCTGGGCTTCCAGTCGCCCCTGACGGCGCACACCGCCGTAGTTGATGCCACTGGAGCGGGAACCACAGAAGTCACGCTCCAGCAGCACCACGGCTACGCCTTTCTGGCGCAGTGCCAGAGCTGCGGACGCGCCGACGATACCGCCACCGATAATGATGACGTCGGTGCCAAGGGTACGTTTGCTGCCGGGAGTATGGATATCAGTCATGTTCGGCCTCCTCGGCGACAGACAACGAGGGCGACCACTGCTGCACCGTCGGGGTGATGGCATAGGGCAAGGGTTTGACCGGCGCCTGGGCACGCAGACGACCGGCATCGGCCACACTCTGGCCACTGCCGATGGCCAGCAGCTCGGTGGCGGCCAGCCCGCACATGCGACCCTGACAGCGGCCCATGCCGACGCGGCTGTGGGCTTTCAGGCGGTTCATGTCCTGCAGTGACAGCTCGCCGATCAGGGCGCGCACTTCGCCGACGGTGACATTTTCGCAGCGGCACAGCACCACGTCGTCGGCCACCTCGTGCGCCCACTGCTCGGGGAAGGGGAAGGCACCTTCCAGCGCCTCACGGAACTGCCGGGTACGCTGCAGCTGCTGTTGCAGCTGGTGGATGCGGGCGCGGTCGACGCTCATGCCGCGATCCTGCAGCACCGCCAGTGCTGCCAGCTCACCGGCCCATTCGGCGGCATCGGCACCCATGATGCCGGCGCCGTCACCAGCCAGATACACGCCATCGCGGGAGCTGCGGCCCATGGCATCGCGCACGGGCAGCCAGGCACGATTCAGCTCATCAAAGGCAAAGCGGCAGTCGAGAATATCGGCCAGCTGGGTTTCTGAACGCAGGGCATAACCAAAGCCCAGCCCCTCGCAGTCCAGCTGGTGCTCCTGCCCCTGCTGACGCCAGCGCACGCCGTCAAGACGCTGCTCACCGCTGGCGGCGAGCAGGTGGGCATCGTACTCAATCCGGATGCCACGGGCCTTGAGCCAGCCCAGATACCATAAGCCTTTGGCGAACACCGGCGGGTTACGCAGCATGCTGGCGCTGGCCTGCCATTTGGCACTGAAGGGAGCGCTGTCGAGCACCGCCGCTACCTCAACGCCTGCCTTGGCGTACTGATAGGCGATCAGATACAGCAGCGGCCCGGTGCCGGCAAACACCACCCGGCTGCCAATGGCGGTAGCCTGATATTTGAGGGCAATCTGCGCCGCGCCCAGAGTATAGACACCGGGCAGCGTCCAGCCGCTGAAGGGCAGAATGCGGTCGGTGGCACCGGTGGCCAGAATCAGCTGTTGCCAGGGCTGGCCGTCGTAGTGCTGATCGCGTACCTGCAGTAAATCCAGCTCATCCCCTTCGCTGTTCCACACCAGAGTGTGCGGGCGGTAGTCGACCTGGTCGAGCAGGGCGCGCCAGCTGGCATGGATGGCTTCGGCACGGCTGGCTTCAAAGCCATAGAGGGCTTTGGCCGGACGCTGAAAGCCGTCGGGCTGCTGGCGATAAATCTGCCCGCCCCCTTTGGCGGCTTCATCGATCAGCACCGGACGCAAACCGGCGCGGACCAGGGTTTCCGCAGCGCGGATACCGGCCGGACCCGCACCGACAATCACCGGCGGCAGGGTCGTCAGAGAGGCAGCGTGGCTCATGAGGCAGCTCCCTGCGGCTGGACTGTTGACGGCTGGGTGTCGGTCCAGACTGACATCCCGGCCTCCACCAGCGTGGAGCAGGCACGCAGGCTGCGCCCCTGAGCATCCTTGATCCAGCAGTCCTGACAGGCGCCCATCAGACAGAAACCGGCACGGGGCTGGCCACTGAATTCGTTGCGACGCAGGTAGCTTTGCTGGCTGAGGATGGCAGTCAGCAGGGTATCACCCGCCAGCGCCTGACAGGGCTGGCCATTGAGGTGAAAGGTAACGGCTGGTCGCTGTGCTTCGGCGACCCGTTTGATCAGTGACATGGAGCGGCTTTCCATCCCGGCAAGATCAGTGTTTACCTACCAGTACCTTGTCGAGCCCGTAGACCCGATCCAGCACCAGCATGGCGACGGCAGTTATGGCGACCATGATGGCGGAGACAGCGGCCATCATCGGGTCAATGGATTCGGTGGCGTACATGTACATCCGTACCGGCAGGGTCACGGTGGACGGTGAGGTGACAAAGATGGACAGGTTCAGCTCATCGAAACTGTTGATAAAGGCCAGCAGCCAGCCGCCGGCAATGCCGGGCAGCAGCATCGGCAGGGTGATGCGGCGAAACACTACAACACTGCTGGCGCCCAGCGTGGCTGCGGCCTGCTCGGCACTGCGGTCCATGCCGGTGGCGGCGGCGAGAATCAGCCGCAGGGCGTAGGGCACCATGATCAGACCGTGGGCAAACACCAGCCAGCCAAAGTTGCCGGTGGCGCCGATCAGGGTGAACAGCCGCAGCAGCGCCACCCCGAGGACCAGATGGGGCACCAGCAGGGGCGACAGGAACAGGCCATTGAGGAAGCCTCGGCCGGGAAACTCGAAGCGGCTGATGGCCAGCCCCGCAGGCAGTGCCAGCGCGACTGCCAGCGTGGCGGACAAACAGGCCAGATAGAGGCTGTTCCAGAACGACTGGATAAAGTCGGGGAAGTCGAGAATATGGCGGAACCAGCGCAGCGAGAACTCGGTGGTGGGCACCTGCAGGGTGTTGGCCGGAGTAAAGGCCACCAGACAGACGATCACCAGCGGGGCCAGCATGAACAGGATCACCAGAGCGTGAAAGGTCAGGGCGAGCGGGCTGTTGCGGTTCATACCGGACCTCCCATGCGCTTGCGGTGGAAACCTTCCAGCAGGCGGTTGTAGCTGAGCATGATGGCGAAGTTGGCCAGCAGCAGGATGATGGCGATGGCGGCCCCCAGCGGCCAGTTCAGCTCATGCAGGTATTCGTCATAGACCACCGTCGCCACCATTTTCAGGCGACGGCCACCGAGCAGGCCGGGGATGGCAAAAGAGCTGGCGGCAAGGCCGAACACAATCAGGCTGCCGGAGAGAATGCCGGGCACAATCTGCGGCAGCACCACCCGGCGCCAGGCGGTAAAGGGCGAGGCATTGAGGGTCAGGGCGGCGGCTTCAAGGGCCGGGTCAATCTTCTGCAGTGAAGTCCACACCGGGATGATCATGAACGGTAGCATCACATGCACCAGCGCAATCACCACCGCGGTGGGGGTATAGAGAATGCGCACCGGGTCGAAGCCAAGCAGCATCAGCAGCTGGTTGAGTGGCCCTTCCGGCCCCAGCAGCATGCTCCAGCCAAAGGCGCGCACCACCACTGAAATCAGCAGCGGCGCCAGCACGATCAGCAGGAAGATCGACTTCCACGGGCTGCCCATGCGGCTGAGGATATAGGCCTCGGGCACGCCAATGAGGGCGCACAGGGCGGTGGTCAGCAGAGAGATCCAGAAGGTGCGGAAGAAAATGCTGTAGTAGTAATCGTCAGTGAAGACGCTGAGGTACTGATGCAGGGTCCAGCTGTCCTGCACGCCGAGGTTGTAGTCAAAGGCGTGGAAAGACAGCAGGCCGATAATCAACAGCGGCGCCAGCAGCAGGGCGGCGAACAGCACCAGTGCCGGGGCGCAGAGCAGATAGGGGCGCAGCGGCAGCGGCGGTCTGGCCGCTGCAGAACTCAGGCTCGACATCAGGCGGCACCTCCCGCTGCAGCAGCTGGCATCAGCCGCATCATCTCCAACGGCCAGCTGATACCGACCTGATCACCTTCACGCAGCGGCGCCTCGCCCTTGTTGGGGCGGGTGATGATCAGCTCGCCGACCACGGACTCCAGCCGGTACAGCCACTGGCTGCCAAGGAAGAACTGCTCAAGAATACGGCCGCTGAGAATGCCCTGATCGGCCGCTGTCAGCTCCAGCTTCTCGGGTCGCAGGGTGACCTGGACCGCACCGTTGCCAAGGTTCGGGTCAATACTGTGCTGCGGCAGCACCAGACGCAGATCACCCAGCGCCAGAGTAGCTCCAGAGCTGCTGCGGCTGAGCTGCCCCTGCAGCACGTTGGCCTTGCCGACAAAGGTGGAAATAAAGGGAGTGGAAGGGTGCTCATACATGCGGAACGGTGCGTCTACCTGCGTGATGCGTCCGGCTTCCATCACCACCACGCGGTCACTGATCGACAGCGCCTCGGCCTGATCATGGGTCACCATGATGGTGGTGGTGCCGACCTTGCGCTGAATCTGGCGCAGCTCGAACTGCATTTCCTCACGCAGCTTGGCATCCAGATTGGACAGCGGCTCATCCAGCAGCAGGACCGGCGGTTCAATCACCAGCGCCCGGGCCAGGGCCACACGCTGACGCTGCCCGCCGGATAGTTCACGCGGGTAGCGATGGGCCAGATGGTCGAGATGCACCAGTGACAGCGCATGCTGTACCCGCTTGTCACGCTCGGGCTGCGGCACCTTACGCATTTCCAGACCGAAGCTGACGTTGGCGGCGACCGTCATGTGCGGGAACAGCGCATAGCTCTGGAACACAATGCCGAGGCCACGGTGGTTGGGTCGGGTATGAGTGATATCACGGCCATCCAGCACGATCTGGCCGATGCTCGGGTCGGTGAGACCGGCAATCATCTGCAGCGTTGTGGTTTTGCCACAGCCGGACGGGCCCAGCAGGGAAATGAATTCCCCCTGTTCGATGGTGAGATTAAGGCTGTCCACGGCGGTAAAGACACCGTAGCGCTTGCCAATATTCTCCAGTTTCAGAAACGACATCACCCTTACTCCTGATTCACGTATTGAGACGTAAATAAAAACCACGCCGCTTACCGAATAAACGGAAATAAAAACAGCAAATTGCTTTAGCAGGCTGTTGAAAAACGTTATCGAGGCAGCCGAGACAAGGAAGAAACAGGCGAAAAAGCGGAGTTTAGTGAACTAAATGAGCATTTGACTCGCTCCGCTCGCCCCTTCGGGGCCGTGCTAAAGCACGTTCAGCCTTTGGCTGTGAGCCTGTTTTTGACGCGGTATTCGGCAACACAGATAGATTTTCAACGACCTGTTAAGCCGACACGCAGGCGCTACACACGTCCCTCTCTCCCTGAGAGAGGGCAGCCACACGCTGCACATCTGTATCAGGTAAAA
>NZ_LAPT01000062.1 GCF_003194385.1 Pokkaliibacter plantistimulans | reverse complement strand
TTTTACGTGATACAGATGTGCAGCGTGTGGCTGCCCTCTAGCCGGGAGAGAGGTAAGTGTGTAGCGCCTGCGTGCCGTTTTAACAGGTCGTTGAAAATCTATCTGCGTTGCCGAATACCGCGTCAAAAACAGGCTCACAGCCAAAGGCTGAACGTGCTTTAGCACGGCCCCGAAGGGGCGAGCGGAGCGAGTCAAATGCTCATTTAGTTCACTAAACTCCGCTTTTTCGCCTGTTTCTTCCTTGTCTCGGCGGCCTCGATGACGTTTTTCAACAGCCTGTTAACGTGTTGTGAGAGGGCTTTGCCCTCGTGTAAGGTGAAACCGATCTTAACGGTTTGAATTGAAACGTGATCCAGATGTAGGTCATCCAGTCAGGGAAGGGTAAATGAGTAGTATGACTCGGTCAGAACCGTTTTTTATGGCATCGCCCGCCACTCCGGCGCCGGTGTCGTTTCCTTTGTGCCGCTATGGTATTGAGTTCGAGCTGGAGTCGGCATTGACTCTTCCTGATTACGCAGGCTCCCTGTTCAGGGGGAGCTTCGGGCAGGCGTTACGTCATAGTTGCCCCACATGGCGTGAGGGGCAGTGCCATTGTGATGGGCTTGCACGCTGTGCCTATTCCATGATTTTTTCCGCAGGCCGTGCTGATCACAGCATTCAGCAGTTCAGCCAGGCACCCAACCCCTTTGTGCTGATTCCCCCTGCTGGCCGGCAAACGTTTCAGGCTGGTGAGATGCTGCGTCTGGAAATGGTGCTGATCGGTGAGGCGCTGCCTTTTATCGGCGCGATGATTCTCGCGTGGCGCAAGGCCGGTGAGGCGGGGTTTGGCAAGTCCCATGTCCGTGCACGTTTAACCCGGGTGCTGGCGCTGGCGGAGGATAAGCTTATTTACCAGCCGGGGATGTCGGGCATCGCGCCTCACCCAACCGTATTGCAGTGTGCTGGTGAATCAACGAGATCCCAATCCGTTACGCTCGAATTTTTCAGCCCGTTGCGGCTTATGCAGCGTGGCAATCTGGTGACTCCTGAGACCCTGACGCCGCGGCTGTTATTGACGGCATTGCTCAAGCGTATTCGCTTGCTGGCGGATTTACATACAAATCATCCACTCTCACTGGATGTCACCGGCTTACTCGCAGAGGCGGACGAGCTGACCCTGTCCCAGCAATTGCAGTGGTTTGACTGGAAACGCTATTCCACCCGTCAACAAAAAGGGATGGTGCTGGGGGGCATGCTTGGCAGTGTGACGCTGTCAGGGGAGCTTGCCCCCTTCATTCCCTGGTTAGTGCTCGGGCAATGGTTACATATCGGAAAAAACTGCACCTTTGGCCTGGGTGGTTACAGGCTGCTGGCACAAGGAGAAGACGCGTGAGTTATGCACCTGATATTCATTTGTGCCTGATGTCAGATCAGGCGACGCCGAACCTGACGCCGTTGCTGGAGAAGGGCATTGCCCCTGTCGCAGTCACGTTCGTTGTAACTCCTCAGCAAAAGCACCGGCTGGACTACTTTCAGGAGGTGTTGAGGCCGCGCAATATCAAGGTCGAGATGCTGGAGCTTGATAGTGCCTATGACCATGATGCGATGACAGCCTTGTTGGATGGCTGGTTGGCGGTTCAAAAAAAGGCGGGAAAGTCCGTCTGGTTTAACCTCACTGGTGGCACCAAACCCATGTCAATTGCGGCGCATTTAGTGGCCTTTAATGCCGACATTCCGGCGTTTTACATTTCCGATAACCGGTTGCTGTGGATGAATGCCAAACCTGTGTCAGACGATATGTTGCCTGCTGAGCTTGCTTCAAAGCTGAGTTTTGTGACCTTTCTGACGGCTCACGGAATCAAGGTTGAAGGCACTCAAAGTATCGACAGCCCTGTGCCCTGGCGAGAGCTCATCAGAGAGCTGTGCAGGCTGCATAGCACCTATCACAAGGTCATACCTTTTCTGAACCGACTTGCAGCGATGGCAAAACCTGGCCTTACAGCCAGAATTGACGCTGTATTAACCGTTGATCACGAGCAGTTGCTGAAGGTGTTTGAACAGGCAGGGCTGCTCAGCTGGACTCGTGAAAGTGTGACTTTTCCTGATGAAGATGCACGTTTCTTCTGCAATGGTGGCTGGCTTGAGCATCACCTGATGCAAACGGTGCGCTCTTCAGGTGCCGTTCAGGACATGGCCATGTCGATGGAAGTCAGTTATGTTCGCCCAAAGGTTAGGAAGACGGTAAAAAATGAGATTGATGTCGCGGTGCTGGCCAATAACACTCTGCATCTTATCGAGTGCAAAACCAAAAGGTTCGGTGGGAACGCGCAAGACCCTGACAGTGACCTGAGTAGTGCTCTCTACAAGTTAGCTACCTTACGCAAGGAGCTGGGTGGCCTTCGCTGTAAAGCCATGCTTGTGAGCTATGGCCCTGTGGAGGAGTTCCAGAAAGAACGGGCTCGCGTTCTGGATATTGAACTGTGTCAGGGGGATGACATGATGCGTCTGGATGAAAAGCTGAAATCCTGGATCTGGCCATCGCGCTGATTGATGAAATCAAGCTAATGGTCAGGGCAGAATCAACGCTCACTCTCTTGTAAGGGCGATCATTGAGTCTGCATCAGCGCATTCTGACTGGAGCTTTTTGTGCAAAAAATGCAGGTTTACTCAAGGCAGTTCATATATAGCCCCCGAGAGGGCCTGGCCGCATACCGAAATTGAAGATTGTGAATTCGATCTCCTGGGTGGTTCATGACACGAGCACCGTCATCGGTGCTTGTGTTATGTGAAATGATTCAGGGTTCTGACCGCTTATTCTGTTTCTTCTTTATATACCTTCATGCCTCGCGCCTTGTAGTTGGCGAGGGCTCCCGGGTGGTCCAGCGTGCAGGTGTGCACCCATACCCGATGGGCGCCCAGTGACCAGGCGGACTCAATCGCATGGCTGAGGAAGTAACCACCCAGCCCTGCGCCTGTGAAGGTGTCGACCAAGCCAAAATAGCCAATCTCCACATCACCTTCAGCCTGAACATGTAGCTCGTAGTAACCGGCAATGGCGCCGTTCTTGTAGGCGACCCAGGTGTGTACGTTGCATTCCTCCAGGTACTGTTGCCACTGCCTTTCGCTCCAGACCAGCTTGTCGGTCCATTGCCATGGCTTGCCCACCAGAGCGTACAGGAAGCTGTTAAATGCAGGCTGCTGAATGCCAACCTTCTCTATACGGAAATCCTGAGCCGGGTTGATCTTGCTGCGTAACTGAGGTGGCTCACGCATTTCCAGATAATAGGTGGTTACCACGGAAGTACTGGTGTCAGTCATGGAGTGTCCTGAAGGTTCTTCGATCACTGTGGAACAACTGCGGGTGCAATAGTTTGAAAAGGTGATCAGCAGTTAAAAACAGTAAAGTGTGTAACAGCCTAACTCAAAGTAATGAACTGACTCATGAGTAGTTCTCCTGAGCTGCCAGATATTTGATGATATCAGCAGCGCTTGGTGGTCCTTGAGCTGACTGCTGGCAACCGGGAGCGACATGCGACTGCCTGCTTTGTAGTGATGTATTACCCGTTTTTATGGTAAGACCAATTTTATGTTCTGTTGTTATGGGAGTGTCCGCAGGGAATGACTGCTTCAACCTTGCTATTGATTGGCGCGATGATGATTACCCTCAGTATCTTGCTGAGTCCGTTATCAAATCGCCTCGGTGTGCCGGTGCTATTGCTGTTTCTCGTCGTCGGTATGCTGTCGGGAGAGGAAGGGCCGGGCGGAATTCAGTTTAACGACGTCAACACCTCTTTTCTGGTGGGCAACCTCGCCCTGGCCATTATCTTGCTGGATGGCGGGATGCGCACCCGGGTCGCGACATTCCGGGTTGGACTCAAGCCTGCACTGATGCTAGCCACCTTTGGGGTGGTGATTACGGCTGTCATCACGGGGTTGGTGGCGATGTGGGTGTTTCATCTCTCGCTACTGTCAGGGCTTTTGATCGGCACTATGGTGTCATCCACCGATGCTGCAGTGGTGTTTGCCCTGTTGCAGGGCAAGGGGCTGAATTTGAACGAGCGGGTTGGCGCTACGCTGGAAATTGAGTCGGGCAGTAACGACCCTATGGCGATCTTTCTCACCATGCTGCTGATCAGCCTGATTGGTGAAGCGGGGCATGTGGGATGGTTTGATTCCGCCATGTTGCTGATCAAGCAGTTTGGCATCGGGGTGGTTGCCGGTGCCGCTGCCGGGTATGTGCTTGCCTGGCTGATCATGAATGTCACGCTGACTCTGGCGTTGTACCCGCTACTGGTCACGGCGTTCGGTCTGGTGGTGTTTTCTGCGACCAATGAACTGGGGGGGAGTGGTTTCCTCGCGATCTATTTGTGCGGGGTAGTGGTAGGTAATCGTAAGCTGAAAGTGCTGCAAGACATTCTGCATGTACATGATGGGCTGGCGTGGCTGGCTCAGCTGGTGCTTTTCCTGATACTCGGTCTGCTGGTGACGCCATCCAATCTGCTGGTTGTGGCGCCGGGAGCACTGCTGATTGCCCTGGTGCTGACATTTTTTGCGCGACCGTTGTCGGTGTGGCTTGGCTTGCTGCCATTCCACTTTCGCTGGCGGGAAGTTGTATTCATCTCCTGGGTGGGCTTGCGTGGCGCGGTGCCTATCGTGCTGGCACTCTTTCCTTTTATGGCAGGGGTGCAAGAAGCCTACCTGATGTTCAACGTGGCTTTTGTCGTGGTGTTGTTTTCCCTGATCATTCAGGGTTCCTCCCTGTCTACCGTTGCACGCTGGTTGAAGCTTGAGGTGCCTGCTGCTTATCAGGCCGAGCGGGTTTATCCTCTGGATCTGAAGGAAGCAGGTGATTTTGAGCTCTATGTGTTCAGGTTGCGTGGCAAGCGCTGGCAGACGCCCCGGTTTCTGCGTGATCTGGCACTGCCCAAGGCCACAGGCGTAGCGGCCGTATTTCGTGATGGACGATACCTTCCGGTAGTGCCCGATCTGGCGGTGAAGGAGGAAGACTTGCTGGCACTGGTCGCACAGGAAAGTGATCTGCCCAGGCTGAGTGAACGTCTTACGGCTGAACAGAAATCGCAGTATTTGCAGGAGCTGGATTTCTTCGGAGAGTTTCTGCTCAACGGTGATGCGCGCCTGTCGGATGTTCAGCAGGCCTATGGTGTGACTGTGCCAGATGCTGATCCTGCCATGACACTGTCTGAATGCATCATCAGTCGTTTCCATGGGCACCCCGTAGTGGGTGACAAGTTGGAGCTGGGGCCCATCACCCTTATTGTTAAAGGGGTGAGTGGGGATCAGGTGACATCGGTAGGTTTGAAGCTAAACGCATTTTAGGGAAAAGGAAGAGCAGATGTTGTTCAGATGGCGCTGGTTATGGCTTGGATGTCTTGGTTTTGCAACCCTGGCTCAGGCCGATGGTGAGATTCTGCACAAGCGCAATGCGGATCTGGCGCAGCCCGGTACCTTTGACAAGGGGTCTGTCGGTCACTGGAATCAAAAGCGTCTGGTGGATGGCGAGGCTTTTGTTATCAAACGTAATGTACATGGAGAGCCGTGGGCAGGTTGCTTCTCCATCTCTCCATCTGACCCGAAAATTTCAGACGGCCTTAGGGCGGAACTTCGTGACCTCTACGTCGCGTCGCCTGATGAGGCTATTCAATATCGTTTTAATACCTATGTTCCGGCTGCACCTGTGGTTGATGGCTTGCCGCGTCTGGTGCTGGCGCAGTGGCACGATCGTAAAGAGGATGGCGAGCGCGCCCAGCGTCCTCCGTTATCGCTGCGTGTTATCGATGGCCAGTTAAAGCTGATGGTATGGAATGATGAGGTCTGGAAGCAGCAGGGGCCAAACGGTGATGGTCTGGTTATCTATAGTCAGCCGGTCGGCAGCAAGCCCATGTGGCTGGAGCAGGTCTACAAGGTACGCTGGAGTGCGAATGGCAATGGGCGAGTAGAGGTGTGGTGGAATGGGCATCGTGTAGCCGATTATCGGGGTGCCATTGGTTATGGCGATGACAGCTTCGGGCCCTACTTCAAGTTTGGTGTATACACCACGCACGTGTTGGCGCGGCAGGTTGATATCTGTCATAGCGACTATCAACGTTCCCGCTGGAATTAGTATTCGCTGTAACAGGCATATCGCTCAGAAAACCCATGAAAAAGCGGCTCGAAAGCCGCTTTTTGTTTTCTGAACAGGTACCTGAAGTGCTGTTACTGTGACAGTACTTCTCGTGGGCACAGTACTTTCAGGGTATTGGTGCCACCCTGTTGCCACATGATATTGCCTTTGGTGAGGATGATGACGTCATCCATGGCAATCAGCCCTTTACGGACCAGCATTTCACAGACTTCACGTAGAATCTGTTCTTCTGACAGGTCTTTGGCATCGTAGAACAGTGGTTTGACGCCACGGTACAGCGCCATTTTCTGCAGAGGACGCAGATTATGCGACAGGGCATAAATGGGCAGACCTGAGCTGATGCGCGACATCCAGTGTGGAGTGGAGCCTGATTCTGTCAGGCTGACGATGGCTTTCACGCCCTGCAGATGGTTAGCCATGTACATGGCTGACATGGCGATTGCTTCATCCTTACGTTTGAAGGTGCCATCCATACGATGCTTGGACTTGTAGGCGCTCGGGTGTTGTTCAGCACCCAGGCACGCACGCGCCATGGCTTGTACGGTTTCCACAGGGTAGGCGCCTGCTGCTGTTTCAGCAGACAGCATCACCGCGTCGGTGCCGTCCAGAACGGCGTTGGCGACGTCCATAACCTCTGCCCGGGTAGGCATTGGGCTCTGGATCATCGACTCCATCATCTGGGTGGCAGTGATCACCATACGGTCCAGTGTGCGAGCACGAGAGATAAGGTGCTTCTGCACGCCGACCAGACGAGCGTCGCCAATTTCAACGCCGAGGTCACCACGAGCCACCATGACTGCATCGGAAGCAATGATGATCTGATCCAGCACGTTGTAGTCATTGACGGCATCGGCGCGCTCGATCTTGGCAACAATGCCTGCTTCACTACCTGCAGACTGCAGCAAACGACGTGCTTCTTCTATATCACCTGCGCAGCGCGGGAAGGAGACGGCGACGTAATCCAGATCCAGCTCGGCGGCCAGAACGATATCGCGACGATCCTTGTCGGTCAGAGCGGGAGCAGACAGGCCGCCACCTTCACGGTTGATGCCCTTGTTGTTGGAGAGCTTGCCGCCTACCTCGACCTTGCAGTGCATGGCCGTACCTTCAATATGTTCTACCCGCAGTACGACGCGGCCATCATCCAGCAGCAGGCGGTCGCCCTTGCGGCAGTCTTCAGCCAGTTCCTTGTAGTCAACGCCTACGCGGGTTGCGTCGCCAGCGTCACGGTCGAGGCTGGTATCAAGGATGAAGTCCTGATTCACCTTCAGGGTGACAGGGCCATCCTTGAAGCGGGCTACTCGAATTTTCGGGCCCTGCAAGTCGCCCAGAATGGCAACATGGCAATCAAGCTCTGCAGCGGTCTTGCGAACCAGCTCCGCACGTTGGCGGTGTTCGTCAGGGCTGCCATGAGAGAAGTTCAAGCGGACAACATTGACGCCAGCGCTGATCAGCTGACGCAGGACGTCGGGGCTTTCACTGGCTGGGCCTAAGGTGGCAACTATTTTGGTACGGCGCATAAGTCCACTCTCTATTAGCTAATAGGCTTACTTGGCTGACATCAGAGCCAGAGTGTTGTCCAGCATCCGGTTGGAGAAGCCCCACTCATTGTCATACCAGGCCAACACCTTCACCAGATTGCCGTTGACGCGGGTCTGGGTGGCGTCGAAGGAAGAAGAGCGGGGGCAGTGATTGAAGTCGATGGATACCAGAGGCAGCTCATTGTACCCCAGTACGCCAAGTTTACCCATTTCGCCAGCGGCGGCTTCACGGATGATGCTGTTGATCTCATCCTTGGACGTTTCACGCTTGGCTACAAACGTCAGGTCAACAACAGAGACGTTGATGGTGGGAACACGTACGGCGAAGCCATCAAGACGACCTTTCAGCTCGGGCAGTACCAGACCTACTGCAGCGGCAGCCCCTGTTTTGGTGGGGATCATGGACTGAGTGGCTGAACGGGCGCGATAGATGTCAGAGTGATAAACATCACTCAGATTCTGGTCGTTAGTGTAGGCGTGGATGGTCGTCATCAGGCCGTTCTCGATGCCGATGGTATCATTCAGCGCTTTGGCAACAGGAGCCAGACAGTTGGTGGTGCAGGAGGCGTTGGAGATGATGGTGTGTTCAGCGGTCAGAATGTCATGGTTAACGCCGTACACTACGGTCGCATCGACATCTGTACCGGGGGCGGAAATGATCACTTTCTTCGCGCCTGCCTGCAGGTGCAGTGCGGCTTTTTCGCGAGAAGTGAACAGGCCGGTGCATTCATAGACTACATCGATGTTCAGTTCGTCCCATTTCAGTTTGGCGGGGTCACGTTCTGAAGAGATAGTGATCGCATCGCCATTAACGTACAGCGTGCTGCCTTCAGCCTTGACTTCACCCGCAAAGCGGCCATGAACAGAGTCAAACTGGGTTAGATGGGCATTGATCTTGGCGTCGCCCAGGTCATTGATGGCCACAACCTGAATGCGATCACGATAGCCGTTCTCGTACAGTGCGCGCAGCACATTACGACCAATACGACCATAACCGTTGATAGCTACTCGAATAGTCACAACTTATTCCTCGCAAGGTAGAACTTAATGCTTTAATTATTTGTAAGAACATTACATCAATGGGGGTAAATTTTCTACAATCGAGGCAGACTCAAGTCAATTTTTTTAGTAATATTACCAAAAACGCTCTGGGCAAGAACAAAACAGGAGCATGTATGCATCCAATTCTGGCGGAAGTGACCGAACGTATTCGTCAACGTAGTGAGGCCAGCCGCTCCGCTTATATAAAGGCTATGAAACAGGCTGAGCAGAAGGGGCCATATCGTGGCACCCTCGGTTGCGGCAATCTGGCGCATGGTTTTGCTGCCTGCGCTCAAACTGATAAGCAGACGCTGAAATTGATGAATCAGGCTAACGTAGCCATTGTTTCGTCATATAACGACATGTTGTCTGCGCATCAGCCTTTGCAATCATTTCCCGAGATCATTAAGCAGGCGGCTCATGAAATGGGCTCCGTTGCACAGTTTGCCGGCGGTGTGCCTGCCATGTGTGACGGCGTGACTCAGGGTGAGCCGGGCATGGAATTGTCGCTGTTTTCACGCGATGTCATTGCCATGTCTACCGCCATTGCGCTCTCTCACAACATGTTTGATAGCGCTCTGTATCTGGGTGTGTGTGACAAGATTATTCCTGGGTTGGTGATCGGTGCGCTTCGGTTTGGCCATCTGCCAGGTCTGTTTGTACCGGCAGGTCCGATGGTGTCGGGGATGCCAAACAAGGAAAAGGCCCGTATTCGTCAGTTATTTGCCGAAGGGAAAGTAGGCAGAGATGAGTTGCTTGAGGCTGAGTCTCAGTCTTATCACAGCCCGGGTACCTGTACTTTTTATGGCACTGCTAACTCCAATCAGATGCTGATGGAGATCATGGGGCTTCACTTGCCAGGTGCTGCCTTCGTTAATCCGGGGACGCCGATGCGTGATGCGCTGACAGCGGAAGCGGCACGTCAGGCTGTGCGCAATAGTCATGTGGGTGGCAAGTTCCGTCCTCTTTATGACATCGTCGATGAGAAAGCCATTGTCAACGCTATGGTTGCGCTGATGGCTACTGGCGGTTCAACCAACCATACGCTGCACCTGGTCGCTATGGCTGCGGCTGCCGGTATTCGTATTGACTGGCAGGATTTCTCTGATCTTTCTGCCGTGACACCTCTGCTGTGTCGTATCTATCCCAATGGTCAGGCTGATGTGAATCACTTCCATGCTGCAGGTGGTGTTGGCTTCCTGGTGCGTGAGTTGCTGGATGCCGGTCTGTTGCATGAAGACGTTAAAACCGTGGTGGGTGATAGTTTGCGTGACTATGCGAACGAGCCGTTCCTTGATGGTAGTCAGGTTTGCTGGCGTGCAGCGCCTGTGAATAGCCTTGATGAAACGGTATTGCGTCCGGCTAGTCGTCCTTTTAATGATGAGGGCGGTCTGAAGCTGTTGCAGGGAAATCTGGGGCGTGGCGTCATCAAAGTCTCTGCTGTTGCGGATGAGCACCAGATCGTCGAAGCGCCTGCCAGGGTGTTTCATGATCAGCTTGAACTGGCAGCTGCCTTTAAAAACGGTGAGCTGGAGTGCGACTTTATCGCAGTCGTGCGTTTTCAGGGGCCAGCTGCCTGTGGCATGCCTGAACTCCACAAGATGACACCTTACCTTGGTGTGCTTCAGGACAAAGGGTTCAAAGTGGCTCTGGTAACCGATGGTCGTATGTCGGGAGCATCTGGGAAGGTACCTGCGGCGATACATGTATGCCCTGAAGCGGTGCATGGTGGTCCGCTGGCCAAAGTGCGTGATGGCGATATGGTGCGCCTGAACGCCAAGACCGGTGAGTTGCAAGTGCTGGTCGGTGACGCTGAGTGGGCCGGTCGTGAACTGGTGAAAGTCGGTGAAGTATCTCATCAGGGTATGGGGCGTGAGCTGTTTGCCATGATGCGTCAGGTGGTGAACGGCGCAGAGCAGGGTGCCACCGTTTTCGGCCAGCTGGAGGCATATCGCCATGAGTGATTGGGCTCTGGTGGGTGATGTTGGTGGGACCAATGCGCGATTCGCGCTGGTGCACCCCGGTAGCGTTGAGCTGCATCACATCAAGGTGCTGCCTTGTGCTGAGTTTGACAATCTGGATGGCGCGGTTCGGGCCTATCTGCAGCAAGTAGGCGTCACTGTTCAGGAAGCCTGTATTGCTTTTGCCTGCCCAGTGCATGGCGATGAAGTAAAGATGACCAACAATCACTGGCGTTTCAGTAAGTCGTCCATGCAGGTATCGCTTGGATTGCAGACACTGAAGTGCATTAACGACTTCACGGCGATGGCGTTGGGTATGCCGCAAGTGCCAGACAGTGATGTAATCGCTGTCGGTTCTGGTGAAAGTCTGCATGGTCGCCCTCGTCTGGTGATCGGGCCGGGAACGGGTCTTGGGGTGTCGGCGCTGGTATCCAATGGTAATGACTGGATTCCTCTGGCTGCTGAAGGTGGGCACGTGAACTGGGCGCCGACGTCAGAGTGGGAAATTCAGTTGTGGCTGCACTTCAAGAAACATTTCAGCCGTATCTCTGCTGAGCGACTACTGAGTGGTGCGGGTCTGCTGCTGCTGTATCAGGGTTATTGTGCGCTGAGAGGGCTGGAAGAACGCTGTGCCACGCCGGCTGACGTCACTAACGGCGCTTTGCAAGACGGTGATGAGCTGTGTCTGGAGGTGTTGAATCACTTCTGTGGCATCCTCGGCGAGGTGGCAGGTGACGCAGCGCTGACTATTGGTGCTCTCGGTGGCGTGTACATCTGTGGCGGCATAGTGCCGCGTTTTCCAGAATTGTTTCTGGTAAGTCCGTTCCGTCAGCAGTTTGAAGAGAAGGGCCGGTTCAAGGATTACATGAAGGCAATTCCGGTGTGGCTGGTGAATGCTGAATATCCAGGGTTATTGGGTGCAGCTGCCGGGTTGGCTAACGCGGCAGTGCATTAGTTGAGTCTCTGTTCAATTTTTAACGTGTGTTGACTGGTGGGGAGGGATCCCCGTGTGCCTTGTGCCGAGAGTGAAGCTCTCGGCTTTTTTTTGTCTGCTGTTTGTGAGTCAGTTTGCACTGGGGGTAGGGCAAAACTGACTGAACTGGTCAAAGTTTCGATGTTTGATAACGGCTGAAAACTTGTTGCTCTGGGCGTACTGGCAGAGCTCTTCCGGGTTTACTTCGCTATCTGCGAACTCGACAAGCACAACAGGTTTGTTTTGTGAGGCAAACTGCGTGTAAGCATCGCAACCGTTCCCGCTGTAGCAACCCTGGGCGACAGCAAAGTCAAAGTCATCGACTAGGATGCCCACCAATTGAGGTGAATCGCGCATGCCGACCAGTAAATGGTGCTGATGTGCCAGTCTGGCCAGATGCAGATTGAAGCTGATCTGGTCGGTTTGGGTCACAGGGAAGCCGGAGTCCTGCTGATATACGTCGAGGTTGGTAAGTTCAACACCCTGATAGCCCTGGTCAGCACATTGCTGCATGCGAGCGTCGAGGATGGGAGTCAAACTGTCTGTGGCGCGAATATCAAGCCACTTCTCACCTTCCCAACCCGCTGCATCGTTGCCAAGAATGTCATCGGGGAATTGGTCGGCATCTGGTCGCCACTCTTGCCATGTGCCAGCACTGATAGTGCACACCAGCATGGCATTGCGTTGCTTTAGCAGGTTCAGATCGCTGGCAGCAAGGTTCTGAAAATCCAGATCATAGACATCTGCTTCGGGGCTGCTGGCATAGTCCCCTGAGCTTTGTAATTGCCAGTGCAATATGGGGTTGGGAAAGGAGGCTGCGGAGGCATTAAAGGTTAATGCAAGCAGTATGGCAGGCAGTACGGTATGCCTCAGGTAACTCATAGCAGTTCAATGCCCACAGTAGGAGGCCGAAAGGTGGTGCAAGGATAAACCGCCTAATCAAAAAAGGCGATCAGGATGCGGCAATTGGCGTGACTGGGTAAGATGCTGACGGCTTTACCGTTGATAACGAACACTTTCTGGCTGGCAAGGTAATCGATGATGACAAACGCAGCGCCACTGGCGGGCATATTCGGTTGTGATGGCGTAACGCTGAGTGCCGATGAAATGGCTTTCTTTCGGGATATTAACCCGCTGGGGCTGATTCTGTTCAGGCGCAACTGTGAAAGTCGTGATCAGTTGAAACGGCTGACAGATTCCTTCCGTGAAGCGGTAGGTAGGGCAGATGCGCCTATTCTGATTGATGAGGAAGGAGGTCGTGTACAGCGACTGCAGCCACCAGAGTGGGTGGCACATCCTGCGGCGCGTGAGCTTGGGGTGGTAGCGGAGAAAAATCTTGAGCACGGTGTGCGAGCGGCCTATATCAATGCCCAGCTAATAGCGCATGAGCTGGTGCAGTTAGGGATTAATGTTGATGCAGCGCCGGTGCTGGATTTGCTGGTTGATGGTGCGAATGAGGTGATTGGCTCGCGCGCTTTTTCAAAGGATCCGGAGCTGGTGGCTGCGATGGGGCGTGCCGCATGCGAAGGCTTTCTGAGTGCAGGGGTTCTGCCGATTATCAAACACATGCCCGGGCATGGCCGTGCCAATGCGGACAGTCACATTGCGCTGCCGACTATTGATGTGGATGGAGATACCTTGCTGGCGACCGATATGGTGCCGTTTCGTCGGCTGAACGATATGCCCTGGGCGATGACTGCACATATTGTCTATCCGCAGCTGGATGCTGAGCGGCCTTGTACTCAGTCACCTGTCCTGATTGGTCATTGGTTGCGTGAGCGGATCGGCTTTGGCGGTGTGATTATTACGGACTGCATTCATATGAATGCCCTGGAAGGGACGCATGCTGAGCGGGCGGCCAGGTCAGTAGCTGCTGGTGTCGATCTGGTGCTGAATTCCCATGGCCCTGTGAGCGATATGTATGAAGTGGCCAGGGTGTTACCAGTGCTTGACGGTGTAGCGAAGCAGCGCGTTGAGCGATCTTTGCAGATGATACAGAAGGGTGATGAACTTGATGTGCAGATGTTGATGGAGGAGCGAGAGGAATTGCTAAAAGCGGGAAAGTAATCTGGGATCGTGAGCGAGGTTACCGGCCTGCCGATAAGTTTAAGAGCACCCGAAAGCCCTCAGTCCGGTAACCTACTCACAGGGCAGACTTTACTCCTCACAATGTGTGTAGGCAAGATTTTGTTGGTAATTTTAGTAAATTTTTTGCCTGTCTCTAGTGTTTATATAGGCTTGTTTTGGCTTTATAGTGTGCACTCTTCGTTGTTTTGTTGTTAATAAAACTACAAATGACAACTGGCAAACCTTCTTCGGTGAGTCGAGCTGTCACTTCACCCCATTTTGGAAGTGCGCAAGAGGAAACTCTAAATGAAGTTGAACATGACCCCAGCCTGGCAGGCGTTGCAAGCCCATCGCGATGCGACCAGAGATCTGAACCTGAATACGCTGTTTGCTCAGAATCCGGATCGTTTCGAGCGCTTTTCGCTGGGGCTGAATGGGTTGATGTTCGACTTCTCCAAACAGCTAGTGACCGAGGAAACCCTTCGGCGCCTGGTGGCTCTGGCAAGACAGCAAAATCTTCAGGGGCGTATTGAGGATCTGTTCGGTGGTAAAAAGCTGAACATCACTGAAGATCGCCCGGCTCTGCATACCTTACTGCGTGACCGCTCCATCTATTCCGTCAATGAAGAAGGCGAAACGGTCAGCCATCAGGTACAGCGTGTACTGGATCAGATGCGTCCTTTCGTTGACAAGGTTCGCTCCGGTCAGTTCAAAGGCTTTACGGGCGAAGCCATTCGCGATTTCGTCCATATTGGCGTGGGTGGTTCAGATCTGGGTCCTAATCTGGCCTGTCTGGCACTGGAAAGCGGTGAGCCAGGCCCTATCAACATGCATTTTGTTTCGGCGATGGATGGGGTGCAGATTGTTGATAGTCTCAAACATCTCGATCCTGCGACGACTGCATTCATCATTACATCCAAGACTTTCACCACCATCGATACCATGGCTAATGCTGATCGTGCCAAGGCATGGCTGCTGGCTGCCTGCCCTGATGCTGAGAAGGCATGCCGCCAGCTGATCGGTATTTCGGTCAACAAGCAGGCGATGTCGGCTTATGGCGTTGCCAGCAGCCAGCAGTTTGAGTTCTGGCATTGGGTGGGAGGACGTTACTCCCTGTGGTCGTCCGTGGGTTTGTCAGTCGCACTGTATCTGGGTATGCACACCTTTGAGGGATTACTGCATGGTGCCTTCATTGCCGACCAGCATTTCCGTACTGCTCCGCTGGAGCAGAACATACCGGTCATCATGGCATTGCTGCATGTATGGTATTTGAACTTCTGTAAGTGTGGCTCTCGCGTAGTGTTGCCTTACACCAGTTGCCTGAAGTATTTGCCAGATTATCTGCAGCAGCTGGAAATGGAGTCTTGCGGTAAGAGCGTGAGCAACGATGGTGAATGGCTGGATGTAGAAACCTCTGCGGTTATCTGGGGCGAGTTTGGCCCGAATGGTCAGCATGCTTTCTATCAGTCGTTGCATCAGGGTAACCAGATGGTGCCGGCAGACTTCATCATGGTGTGCAAACCTCCCCGTGCAGACAACTACGATCAGCATCTGTTGTCGGTTGCCAACTGTGTGGCTCAGTCACAGGCCCTGATGACGGGTAAATCTGAGGAGGACGTCCGTGCGCAGTTACAACGTGAAGGTTTGGATGAAGAGCATATCGAGCGTCTGTTACCGCACCGCATGTATCCCGGCAATCGTCCCAGTTCAACTATCGTACTGGATGAGTTGAGCCCGAAAAATCTGGGTATGCTGCTGGCGTTGTATGAGCACAAAGTCTTTACCCAGAGCATGATCTGGAATATCAATCCCTTCGACCAGTGGGGCGTGGAGCTGGGCAAGCAGTTGTCCAAACGTATGTACGATGAGCTGCAGAGTGGTGATACATCCACTCACTATGATGGTTCGACCAAGGGCTTGATGAATATCTTCCGTACTCACAGCCGCTGATAGCATAAACAGGCCGAGGTTATTCCTCGGCCTGCAAGTACGCAGTTGTGAGCAATACCAAAATAATGATCTTTCCAACTGAGATACATGCCATGCAGTTACCCGAATGGATTACAAGTGAGCGCTGGGGGGAACATACCCTGCTCCGCGTCAACACGACGTGGAGCACGTTCTGCATCAGCCTGTATGGTGCCCATGCGTTGAGCTATGTGCCATGTGGCCAGAAAGATCTGTTGTGGTGGTCAACCAGGGCTTTCGCGCAGAAAGGTAAGCCTATTCGAGGTGGTGTGCCTTTATGCTGGCCTGGTTTTGCTGAAAATACTGAGCCATTTCACGGTACCGCGCGTTTACAGGACTGGATTCTGGTTGAGGCAGAAATGACAGAGGACTATGCCCGGCTATTACTGGAACCTACTCTCAAACATGAAGTGTTACAGGTTAGTCTTGAGGTGCTGGTCCGTGATCGGCTTGTACTGCGTCTGCACTCTCAGAACCTTGGTTCCGAAGTGATGGAGTTAACCCAGGCACTGCATACGTATCTGCAGGTATCGGCGTGGAATGACATTGCCCTGACGGGGTTGGACGGCTGTTTGTTCGTCGATAAATTGAATGCCGGTAGTGAAGGCGTGCAGGCTGGGGTGCTTCATCCTCAGGAGGGAATAGATCGTATCTATGTGCACTCCGGCGCGGTGAAAGTTCTTGATCCGGGGTTAAATCGTGTCATTTGGGTACGAAAGGCGGCCAGTGGCTCGACCGTGGTTTGGCATCCCGCAGAAAAGGCAGCCACCATTGCAGATATGGATTCAGCAGAAGCTGAGCACTTTATCTGCGTTGAAGCGGCTAATACGCATAAAGACAAGGTGAGCTTGCTGCCGGGCGACAGCTGGAGTCTGGAGACCGTGCTGAGTGCTGAGCCGCTACATGCCTGAAACCGGGGTGAAGCGGACTGCGTCTTCCATTTAGGTTTATTAAAGATACGGCCTCAACTGAGGCCGTATCTTTAGGTGCGTTAGGTGCGTTAGGTGCTTTAGGTGCTTTAGGTGCTTTAGGTGCTTTAGGTGCTTTAGGTGCTTTAGGTGAACGGTTACAGTCGTGTGGTGACGAAGCTACCTGGTGCAGATTCCAGAGGCGGGTAACTGCTATTCCCTGGGCTGTCTGGTGCTTCGATCTGCTTGCCTGCCCGACGCTTCAGCCATTGCTGCCAGTGCCCCCACCAGCTACCCGGCTCCTGTGTGGCGTTTGCCAGCCATTCATCGGCAGTGTCTGGCAGATTGCTGTTGGTCCAGTAATGGCGGCGGTTTTTGCTGATGGGGTTAATGACGCCTGCCACATGGCCACTCGCACCCAGTACAAACTCAGGCTGGCCACCAAAGTGACGGGCACCTTTGTAGGTCGATTTCCAGGGGGCAATATGGTCTTCCGCTGTAGAGAGGAAGTAGCAGGGGATGGATATCTTGCTCAGATCCACAGGCTCGCCGCATAGCGTTAGTGCATCCGGTTGTATGAGGCAGTTTTCCAGATAGAGCTTGCGCAGATAGAAGCTGTACATGCTGGCTGGAAGGTTAGTCGGGTCGCTATTCCAGTACAAAATATCAAAAGGCGGCGGCTGCTTGCCTTTCAGGTAGTTGTTCACTACGTAAGACCAGATCAGGTCATTGGCTCGCAGCATGTTGAAGGTGGTGGAAAGGTCTTTACCTGACAGATACCCTGCGCCGTTAACTTTTTCAATGAGCGCCTCTACCTGTTCCGGGCTGATAAAGACGCCCAGCTCCCCGGGTTCGCTAAATTCAGTCAGGGTTGTGAGAAAGGTAGCTGACCCCACACGCCGATCCTTCTTTTTCTCCATGACAGCCAGCGCAGAGGCCAGCAGTGTGCCGCCAATGCACCAGGCAACTGCATTCACTTTCGCTGGAGTGCCATGGATGTTCTGAACGACTTCAAGTGCCTTGAATACACCCTCTTGCAGGTAGTCATCCCAATTCAGATGGCTTTGTGCTGCTGAGGGGTTACACCAGGAGATCAGGAAGGTGTGCTGGCCGCTATCGACACAGAATTTGACGAAGGAATTGTCTGGCTGAAGGTCCAGAATGTAGTACTTGTTGATGCAGGGCGGAATGATCAGTGTGGGGCGCTCGTATACCTTTTCGGTAGAGGGGGCATACTCAATCAGTTGCATCAGCTCATTCTGGAATACTACCTTGCCGGGAGTGACAGCAATGTTTTCTCCCAGAGTGAACGCTTGTTCGTCGGTCATGCTGATGCGGCCTTTTTCAAGGTCGCTAAGTAAGTTTTCCAGACCATCAATCAGGCTCTGCCCCTTGGTTTCCACAGCCAGTTGCATGATTTCCGGGTTGGTCATAAAGAAGTTGCTGGGGGAGATGGCATCAAGAAATTGCCGGGTGTAGAACTTGAGCGTCTGCTTCTGCTTGCTGTCCATCTCCGCCTTGTCGGTCATTTCCTCGAACAGGCTGGTCATCAGTAAGTAAGACTGTTTGATGGAATCAAATACGGGATGTTCATTCCATTGTTTATCCTGAAAGCGTTTGTCGCTGGCGCTGCCGGAAGTGGTCGCATCTTTCTTGCCGGTCATGGCCTGATGCCAGAGGTTGAGCTGTTTTTGTTGATACTCGACCAGCGTCTTCCACCATCTGCCCGGATCGTCCATGGAGCTTTGCAGAAAGTGCTGCCATGACTCGTAATACTGTTTGAGGATTTCGTCCTGACCCGCGCCGAGGAGCTGCTGGATCTGCTTACGACTTTGCTCGCTGAAGTTTTGTAACCACGCCTCATTCAGCGTGTCTGACCAGGGAGTTTTGGGAGTGGAAGCCGGCATAAACAGTCCTCTGTTATGAATGCTGCATCTATATAAGCATTCCGATTATAAATTGGCCAGATTTGAGAAGGTTGGGTTGCATGAATCCTGGCCTATACCTGAATGGGTATTGCCATAGGGTCGCCCTTTGTTCACCAATAGGACAATGACAGGGCCTGCACGAGACGAAAGCTAATAAAGTGGCTTACAAGAAAATTTATTTGTCATATCGAGTATAAAAAATGTTTTTGGCTGAGGTGGGAATCCTGTTATAAACGCCAAAATTTCATCTCTAAACAAGGGAGTTAGCATATGTCCAAGTGGGTAAAAACAATCATCGCCAGTGCGGTATTGGCTACCAGTGCTGCGGCAGTGGCAGCAGAAGAGCCGGTGCTGCACATCTATAACTGGTCTGACTACATTGCTGAAGACACTATCGCTAACTTTGAAAAGGCCACCGGCATCAAAGTCGTGTATGACCTTTATGACAGTAACGAAGTGCTGGATGCCAAGCTATTGTCTGGTAACAGTGGTTTTGACCTGGTTGTGCCTTCTGATTTCTATCTTGGGCGTCAGATAGCGGCAGGCATTTACCAGCCTCTGAAAAAAGACGCGCTGAGTAACTATGGCAATCTGGATCCTCAGCTGATGAAGATCATGCAGTCAGTGGATAAAGACAATGCTCATGCCGTGCCCTACATGTGGGGAACCAATGGTATTGGTTACAACGCCGAGAAAGTGAAGGCTGCTTTGGGTGAGAACGCTCCGGTGGATTCCTGGGATCTGGTTTTCAAGCCGGAAAACATGGAGAAATTGGCAGGTTGTGGTGTGGCCTTCCTGGACTCTCCCAAGGAAGTGATGGCGACTGCCCTGAATTACATGGGTAAAAATCCTAACTCCGAAGACCCCAAAGACTATGAAGCGGCCAAGGAAATGCTGCTGAAAGTACGCCCCTATATTCGCTACTTCCACTCGTCTCAATACATCAATGATCTTGCAAACGGTGACATCTGCGTAGCTGTCGGTTATTCAGGCGACATTCTGCAAGCTGCTGATCGTGCTACAGAAGCCGCCAATGGTGTCAAAGTGGAGTATCGCATTCCAAAAGAAGGCGCACAGATGTGGGTTGACTCCATGGCCATTCCTGCTGATGCCAAGCACCCGGAAAATGCCCACAAATTTATCAACTTCATTCTGCAGCCTGACGTAGTGGCTGGTATCTCCAACTATGTGATGTATGCCAACCCCAACGCCAAGGCTACTGAGCTGGTTGATGATGCGGTCAAGAGCAACCCAGGCATTTACCCATCTGATGATGTGAAAGCCAAGCTGTTCATGGTCACACCTGCCTCAGCCAAGCTGGAGCGTGTTATCACTCGTGCCTGGACGACTGTTCAGACCAACCAGTAAGGTTAGCGAACATCTGGCACGTTAAACTACACCCCGGTAACGGGGTGTAGTTGTTTTGGAGGTGGGTGTATGAAGCTTTATCTGTATGGTACTGAGGGATGTCATCTTTGCCATCTGGCAGAGCAGACTGTGGCAGCGTTGCAAGAGGAGTTTGATCTGCAGGTTCAGCAGGTGGATGTTTCTGCGACCGACGACTTGATGGGGCGTTATGGTATTCGCATTCCTGTGGTACGAGTGGATGAACGCATAGATGATCTGGGCTGGCCCTTCGATACTGCTGTATTGCAACGATACCTGTCTGGTGAAGTCATCGTTCCACATGATCCGCAAGAGGCGTTTAATCCTTTTGCATAACAGATAGCCGGAACAGTCGTTGGGCGTTGGCAGTGGTGCGGATGGCAATTTCCTCTATTGGCTCTGACCGCAACCGAGCTACTTGCTGTAATACCTCTGGCAAAAATGCCGGTTCATTACGTCCACTTTTGGGCTTCGGGCGCAGCGTCCGGGGTACCAGATACGGTGCATCCGTTTCCAGCAGGAGCTGATCCAAAGGGATATCCTTGATGAGCTGCTGCAATTCCTGACCGCGGCGTTCGTCACACACCCAGCCAGTAATGCCAATAGCCAGACCAAGATCCAGGTAGGCATACAAGGCTTGTCTGGTGCCAGTAAAGCAGTGCTGTACACCGCCGGGAATGTCATCTCGATGTTCTTTGAGAATAGCTAGCTGGCGCTCAAATGCATCGCGCTCATGCAGGAATACGGGCTTTTGGACGCGAGCTGCAATTTCCAGCTGGGCATGAAAGGCGCTTTCCTGCAGTGGGCGAGGCGAAAAGTCACGATTGAAGTCCAGCCCTGTTTCTCCGACGGCGACCACTCGGTCAGATTTGGCCAAAGAGCTCAGCTCTGCAATGGCGCTTGCTGAGGCATCCTTTGCATCGTGCGGATGAATACCCGCAGTGCAGTACAGTAGAGAAGTATTATCATGCCCTGTACATAACTCCAGTGCCTGCTGGCTGGATGCCAGAGATGTGCCAGTTATGATCAGGGTGTCGACCCCCGCTTGAGCGGCGCGTGCAAGAACGTCGGCTTGATCTCTATCAAAGGCAGCGTTGGTGAGGTTTACGCCAATATCAATCAGTTTCATGGCGACTCCGCAATTAAGTGAATCTTGACGATCAACTGGGCTATACTCTGACCAGCACTTTAGCTGGGCTGGGGTGCTTTAGATGTACAGACCACAAAGTGCCTGACGCCGCATATCGAGCGAATCCAGGCGTAGAGAAAGGGCTGGGATGATAGCAGGCTTTGCAGAGGACAAGTAGGCATGGCCGGTATTCTGGATACTGTTGATCAGCGAACGCAGCTGGTGGGTGAGAACCGACTCGAGCTGCTTATGTTTAAAATGCAGACAAGGCAGCTTTTTGCGTTGAACGTATTCAAGGTGCAGGAAGTCATGCAGCTGCCGCGTTTAACAAAAATGCCGCAAAGTCACCCTGTTGTGTGCGGGGTTGCCAGTTTGCGTGGTCAGGCTGTCACTGTTATTGATCTGAGTGCTGCTATTGGCTTGCGGCCTATTGATACGACTAAACCATGCAACCTGATCGTCACCGAATACAATCGGACGGTGCAGGGGTTCCTGGTCGGTAGTGTAGATCGAATCATCAACCTCAGTTGGAATCTGATCATGCCTCCGCCAGCCACAGCAGGGCGAGGACATTATCTGACAGCCGTCACCCGGCTTGAAGATAACCAGCTGGTTGAGATTATTGATGTTGAGAAAGTGCTGGCCGAGATTGTCAGCTACTCATCGGAAATTTCAGCGGAAGTGCTGGATGTAGAAGTGGTCAAGATGGCCAGAGGGATGAAAGTCCTGGTAGTGGATGACTCCTCCACGGCCCGAGCACAGACTGAAGGGATACTCACCAGCCTGGGAATTGAGGTGATTGAAGCAACGGACGGTGCACGTGCCATACAGATGCTCAAAAAGTGGGCAGATGATGGGCATCATGTGCCTGATGAGCTGTTGATGATTATCACCGATGCAGAAATGCCCGAGATGGACGGCTATCGCTTGACTCGGGAGATTAGGGAAGATCCTCGCTTGCGAGACTTGTATATTGTTCTCAATACTTCACTGAGCGGTAGTTTTAATAAGAGTATGGTTCAGAAAGTGGGATGTGATGAGTTCATCTCTAAGTTCCAGCCAGACTTGATGGCTAGCATTGTGCAAGAGCGCATCAGGACTCTGATGAACAACAGCTGATAGTTTCAGCTTCGCGGCGAAATGAGTCTGAGAATACAAAAGGGAGCCTTGGCTCCCTTTTGCGTTTTTGCAGTAGCATTTACTTCAGAGTGGGGTCTTGGCGACAGTGGTGTCAGGCCCTAAATGGCGCTCTTGCGGTTTGATCAACTCTTCAGGGATGCCCAGTTTTTTCTGATAGATAACGGCATAAGTAAGTACGTTTTGTACGTACTTGCGAGTTTCATTGAAGGGTATGGTTTCTACCCATACATCTGCGGGTAGGTGCCCACGCTCATTTAGCCAGCGTCTAACGCGCGACGGACCTGCGTTATAGGCAGCAGTAGCTAGTATGCGATTGCCAGAGAATGTGTTCTTAACTTCCAGCAGGTAGTGGGTGCCAAGCTGAATATTAACCTCGGGCTTGTAGAGGTCATCAGCGGCGAAGGCGCCAAGGTTGAAGTTCTTGGCGGTGTGTTGTGCCGTCGCTGGCATCAGTTGCATCAGTCCTCGCGCTCCTACAGGTGAGCGAGCATCATTGCGAAATGCACTCTCCTGGCGGGAGATCGCCATCACCCAGTCAGGATCCAGGTTGAGTGCCTTGGCTGAGGGGACGAAGACATTGCTGTAAGCCATGGGGAAGCGAATCTGGGTATCATCCCAGTATTTGGCTTTTGCCATCGTGAAGATGGAAACAAAGTGCCATTGCCATTGAGCGGCCAGACGTGCAGCCGCTACCTTTTCATCCTGTGTCATGTGATCAAGAGCATTGAACCACTCTCGTCTGGATTGCCAGTCCTGCCCTAAAATGTTCAGCTCAATTGCGCGCATCACGGCTGGCATTGACATGACATCACGCTGGCGTTGGCTGCTGACGGGTAGAGGCTGATGATTTAGCTGATAGGGTTGTTTGAGCGTCTGGGCTGCGAGATAGCCGTAGAAACTCCTTTCTTTGGCTAGCGCAGCTAGTGCCTGATTGGCAATGGTGGCATTTTGGCCAGTTTGCAGATCAGCACGAGCACGCCAGTAACGCCAGACCTCATCTTTTTGGATTTCGGCAGGTAGTGCGTTGACTAACTTCAGTACTTCCTGCCAGTTAGGTTGGGCTAGCCAATAACGCAGTACTTTCTCTGCATCATCGCCATCGTAAGGCCGCTGGTAACGCTGTCTGAATAGCTCGTATCGCTCAGGGGTTTGACTGGCAATGCGGCCGAGATAATAGTCGAAAGCGTCGTTCTTGTTTGCTTCATCTATATAGAGGAACGTTGCTTTCTCGCCTGCCAGGCTGATGGCTACTTCTGGTTGTGAACGACCGTAACGCTTTAATGCATGGGTATAAATAATTGCCAGATCAGCACTGGGGCGCTTTTGTAGTGATCTGATGACCGGGAGAACAGTTTCAGGTTTTTGATAGTAACCAAGCAGCTGTTTAGCTCTGGGTTGTTCTCCTGCTGGGAGAAGCTTGTTTAGATAGGCAGCCAAACCATCATTGTCTTTCTCCAGTGCGTGGGCGAAGCGAAGTTGGATCATCGCAGTTGTTTGCTTTCCTCTGCCTTTCCAGGCAGAAAATGCTTTATCACAGCTATCAGGTTGGCTGGTGCCTGTAAGCCAGAGCTGCTGGGTATATTCATCTGCCTGTTTGGTGTCACCAACTGAATATAGGGCTGCCGCACGAAAACACTTTAAGTTGTCGTCAGCCCGCTCCTTGTCATAAGCCGCCAAATAGTTTTTCCATAGTCCTTTACCAGCAAGATAGCTCATCCAGCTGGAATAGAGGTTTCCTTGAAGAGGAAAGTCCGGATAGCGTTTCTGGAAGTTGGCAATCCCTTGTTGATTCAAGCCGGGTAGGGTGTACATCAACTCGCGATAGGCGAGATACGGATACAGAGGATAGGCTTCCAGCTGATGAGTCAGTGAGCGCGCCTGTTCCACTTTGCCCTGGTCGAACAGCGATTGTGCCGCCTGGTATTTTTGTCTGAGTGTATTTAGATCAGCATTTTGAGAGGTGGCGAGAGCATTACTTACGCCCATACAGGTTAGCAAAGTGGTGAAGATGCTCGCGTGAAAGTGCTTGCGGGTTGGCATAAACATAATCTGGCATCCTTTAGGCCATGTCGTGATTGCCAGCATTGGCATGCAGCATTCCTAATATGACCCTGATCTCTGGTGCTTTCGCAGTTTCAAGGCTTTTTCGCGTCGACTACGTATGTCCTGCTGGTCTCTGCGCATGCTTTATTAAACAGTTCTTCTCGTTTGTTTACTTTCAGCAGTGAGATGAGCTGGGACCGGCGCGTTGAGTGCTTTAGAATACCTGTCCGCAATTCTCATCGCAAAGGACATCTCCCTATGACTCTGCTCAGGCTCGACGCCGTCAATCTATCGTTCGGAACCGAGACGCTTCTGGACAACGTGACGTTGCACGTAGGTGAGGGAGAGCGTGTCTGTATTGTTGGGCGTAATGGTGCTGGTAAGTCTACCTTGTTGCGATTGATTCAAGGGAAGCAGCGCCAGGATAGCGGTGATATCTGGTTGCGCCCAGGGGGCAGAGTCGGTGTTCTGGAGCAAGAGCTGCCTGAAGGAGAGGAAGAGACAGTCGCTGAGATCGTGATGCGTGGAGCAGGGCAGGCGCATCAGTTGTTGCAGGAATATCTGACCTTGTCGGTTTCGGAAGATATTGATCTTAAGCGGTTGGAGATCTTGCAGCATGAGTTGGAAGCTGTTGGTGCCTGGGGGCTGGAGCAGCGAGTAAAAACCATGCTGGAAAAGCTGGAGTTACCTGCAGACAAAACCCTGTCAGAGCTGTCTGGTGGGTGGCGACGCAGGGTGATGCTCGCCCGTGCCTTGGTTGCTGAGCCAGAGATATTGCTTCTAGATGAGCCAACGAACCATTTGGACCTACTGGCTATTGATTGGCTGGAGTCATTATTGGGTGACTACAAAGGCGCATTGGTATTCATTACTCACGATCGTGCTTTTTTGCAAAAGCTGGCTAATCGCATCTGGGAGCTGGATCGAGGTCATATCTACGACTGGAGCGGCACCTACCGTGGGTTCCTTGAATATCGGGAGCAACGTCTGGAGGAAGAGGCGCGTCACAATGCCCTTTTTGACAAGAAGCTGGCTCAGGAAGAGGTATGGATAAGGCAAGGTATTAAAGCCCGGCGTACGCGTAATGAAGGTCGTGTGCGTGCATTGCAAGCACTTCGTCGTGAGCGTGCTGAGCGCAGGGAGCGTGTAGGTTCAGCCCGCATGGCTTTGGAAGAGGCGGGTGGTTCGGGCAAACTGGTGTTCGAAGCTGAGTCTCTTGGATACTGCGTGGATGGTAAGTCCATCATTCAGAATCTCAACCTGAGAGTTATGCGCGGCGATCGGTTGGGCATTATTGGTGCTAACGGTGCGGGAAAGAGTACGCTGCTTAAGTTGTTGCTCGGACAGCTAAGTGTCACCTCTGGAAATCTCCAGCAGGGTACCAAGCTGGAGGTCGCCTATTTTGATCAGCTGCGCGATGCACTCGACCTTGATCTCAGTCCAGTCGATAACTTGAGTGAAGGGCGAGAGTTTATTCAGGTTCAAGGACGTAACAAGCATGTCATGGGATATTTGAGTGATTTTCTGTTCAGCCCTGAGCGCGCGCGAACGCCGATGCGAGCTCTGTCAGGGGGGGAGCGTAATCGCCTGTTGCTTGCCAAGCTCTTCAGCAAGCCTGCCAACTTGCTGGTAATGGACGAGCCTACCAATGACCTGGATATTGAAACATTGGAGTTGCTCGAAGAGATACTGACTGAGTACGAGGGAACCTTGCTGATTGTTAGCCATGATCGTGATTTCTTGGATCAGGTCGTTACCAGTACGTTGGTATTGGATGGGTCTGGTGAAGTTAAGGAATATGTCGGTGGTTTTGCTGACTGGTTGCGTCAGGGTGGGAGTCTGTCGCAGCTGAAGGGACGTGATCAGGTGAAATCTGAGACGGGAAATCCTAAAAAGATCGCTGGCGAGAGCTTGAATGTTGTTGCCAAGCAGGCTAAACCGGTTCAACAAAAACTGAGTTATAAATTGCAACGAGAGCTGGATGCTCTTCCAGAGAAAATTGAGCAACTGGAAGCTGAACTCGAAAAGTTGCAGGAAATCATTGCACAGCCAGAATTCTATCAAGGTCCGCAGGAGCGGGTAGCGGGCACGCTTGCTTCTCTGACTGCGAAAGAGGAAGAGCTTGAATCAATCATGGTGCGCTGGGTAGAGCTGGAAGCTATGCAGGCCGGAGAAGGCTAAGCGTATCAGTGATGCGCTTAGCCTTGATAAACTGGCTGCTTAGATTGATCAGGACTTGGTTTTTTCATCACCAACGCGAACGGCTAGTACGTCGCACTTGGCTCCATGTAGCACACTGTTGGCAGTGGAGCCGAGTAACAAAGCCAACCCATGGCGACCGTGGCTACCTACCACAATAAGGTCGCATCCCAGAGTTTCGGCCTGACGATGAATCTCGGACTCGGTGTGGCCTGTTGCTACAACCAGATTGCTAGGTGCCACGCTCATGTTGGCGGCAAAACTCTCCAGTCGTTTATGTGCGTGCTCTTCTAGTTGAGTTTGGATGTTGCTCAGATCCATGGGAACGTCTCCGCCATAAGCAAAACTGAGAGGTTCAATAACATGAATTATCGAAAGTTTGGCTCCGCTATTGCTGGCGATGGTAGCCGCCTTGGCTGCAACGAGATTGGCTTCTTCGGTCAGATCCACTGCCAGTAGAATGTGCTCATAGCTGCGAATGTAGTCGCTCATGATAGTAGGCTCCTAGTAGTAATATCGTGGGAAGTTCTGTTCTTTGGCCAAACATAATACAGCTTCCCCTCTTATACCTTGTCTCAGGTCAGGCTCAAAGCGATGTCCGGCAAGCATGTCTCATTACTTAATATATAAGGCGAGAATGATCAGATGGCGACAATAGTAATTTTTGTGGTCGTTATGCTTTTGGTTGGCTCCGTTTTTTGGATTATGCCCTCTGGGCGGCAACGGCAGCAGATGCGGATACGTGAACGAGCGCTTGCTGCGGGCGTGAGAGCCAAAATGTATCCACTTGAGCTGCCTCGTGCGCCTGGTGAGTTACCTCAGCCAAAGCGTTTGATCCTGATGTACAGCGTTGCTCGAGAGCAGAAGTCGGCTCAGCCCGAGTGGCAGCTACATCGTGCTGCGGGTCTTGATCCATTTGACCTCGCGCCCGGATGGGTATGGAAAAAGCCACCCTCTCAGGACGCAGTATTGGATTTGCATTCGATAGCGAACATAGTGAACGTGCTGCCAAAAAGCGTGGACGCAGTGATTAGTACGCCCTTGGAGTGTGTGTTGTGCTGGAATGAAAAAAATGAACAAGAGCTCGACGCTATCGCTCAGTCACTGGACTCCTTGAAAAGGCTTACTTCATAGCTCTTTTCGCCGGTTTGTTATGCTGTTGCCTGTATTGAGCAGGATAAAAATAAACGCTGTTGACGAGTGTAAAATGTTGTATATCGAAACACTTGCTTAAGGATGCTGGACATATTATCCTTTTGCACAATTCTGATACCTTTTGCAGTGCAAAAGGAGAAGGCAGTAGATATGAAAGCTCAATTGTCGTGTTTGGTTAGGAAATAAGTCCAAACTCGATGTTGTGTGTGTCGTTTCGACAGCGAGTCTGTTTTGGGGTTGATGTGTGTTTGGTAAGTAAATTTTTTACCAAATGCTGCCTCAGAATGATGTATTTTGTTGTAAACGGTTTGATTTGGAAGGCGTTATCCACTATCTTGTGCGAGGGCGTGTGTAACGCGACTACTAAATTAACAAAGCACGTTAATACTGAAGGGGAAATTGAATGAAGAAGTCAATTATCGCTCTGGCTGTAGCTGGCGCTCTGGCTGCACCTGCGGTCTCTATGGCTGATGCCACTCTGTACGGTCGTCTGCACTTCCAGATGCAGTTTGTTAAAGACCAGGATATGAACATTGCCAACGCTGGGCATCGTCTTGGCGTTAAAGGCGAATCTGAAATGGATAGCGGTCTGACTGCTTTCTATCAGATCGAAACTGAATATCAAAATGATCGTTCAGGCACCTCTTCCTCTGGTACTGTAGACGCAAACCTGAAGGTTCGTCTGGCAAATGCTGGTGTTAAAGGCGACTTCGGTAAGGTGACTGTAGGTCGTCAGTCCAACCCTTACTCAGACATCTATGTATCTGACATTTTCGAATACAACTCTGGTGTATTTGAGAACGAAAGCTTCCGTATGGGTAACGCAGTTAGCTATGCTACCCCTGATCTGAGTGGCTTTGGTGCTTCTTTGAGCTTTGTTGCAGATGGTACTCACAAAGCTACTGTAGACACTGGTGCTGTTGATGCTGATGGCAATGCTATTACCACTACTGATAGCACTGACAACTACAACAAAGATGTTGATGCTTATATCCTGGGCGCTCATTATGAAGCGAACGGTTTTTACGCTGCTGCAGCATACAAAACTGCAAAGTATGAGAAACAGCATTCTGATAGCCTGTCCTATTCTGATAGTATGGACAGCTACGGTTTAGGTCTGTCTTACACTGTAAATAATTTCCTGGCAGCTGCCTATTGGGAAAAAACCAAAACCGATAACGCTAATGATTCTGTGAAAAACTGGGATCTGGCTGCTAGCTACACCATGGATAAGACCACTTTTGGTCTGGCCTATGGTCAGTCTAAAACTGAGAGCGAAGATGCTGCCAAGCGCACCATGGTTGGTGTTTACCAGAACCTGGGTGGTGGCGCAGATGTGTATGCTGAATACGGCGCATACAACGAAAAAGCTGGTGACGGCGACAACGTAGTCGTTGGCTACCGCGTTAAGTTCTAATAGCCTTATTGGCTAATCAAAAGCCCCGCTTATTGCGGGGCTTTTTGTTATCTGATCTAATAGTGTCACTGTATTTATGTTTGTTTTAAAGGACTAGCCTCTGTGAATTACTTGTCTAAGTTGGCGTTTGCTACAGCATTGACTGTTAGTTCTGTGTCTGTTTGGGCAGAGGGGGCATCTAGTGCTGAGCCTGTAAATGCTCATGCGCAGTCGCTTTCAAATAAAGATCCATTGGAAGGGCTTAACCGAGCTATCTTCAAATTCAATGATGGTCTTGACACCTATATCTTAAAGCCTGTTGCAAAGGGTTATCATGCAGTCACTCCTGATATCGTTGAATCTGGAGTAAGTAACTTTTTTAGTAACCTCGGTGAAATCAGCAATATTGCGAATAACTTATTGCAATTCAAAATTGATGCCGCTCTGCAGAGCTTTTCACGTTTGGTCTTTAATAGCACCTTCGGGCTGGCAGGGTTGATTGATGTGGCAACTCCTATGGGAATACCAGAACATGAAGAAGACTTCGGGCAAACTCTGGGGTACTGGGGATTAGGCTCTGGCCCCTATTTGATGTTGCCAGTATTAGGACCGAGCACCCTGCGTGATACGGCAGGCCTTGCTTTTGATTACAATCTCAATCCTGTAAATCAAATCGATGATGACAAGACAAGAATTGGTCTTGGTGTATTGAAGGTTGTTAACAAACGAGCAAGCTTGCTTGATTCTGAGCGACTGATTGAGGGTGATAAATACTTATTTATTCGTAATGCCTATCTGCAGCGCCGTGATTACCTGATTCATGATGGTAATGTGACTGATCAGTTTGATGTTGATTTTTAACAGCGGCTCCATTATCTGGTAGCTGGACCAATGGCCAAAATAGACACCGATGTTTTGCTGATTGCTGGGCACTACCAGGCTACAGAACAGATTGATACGTTCCTGACAAAACAAGGCTACACAGTTGCTTGGGTTGAAACGGCATCAGAGGTGCAAGCGGCGTGTGAGAAGAGCTCATTTAAGGTTGTGCTCTGTAGCTTGAATCTTAGGCAGGGTTACGGCTTAGATGTGCTCAGATATCTTATTGAGTTTTATCCAAGTCTCCCCGTCGTTATGATGGCACAGTCTGCCATTCTGCAGGATGTCTTGAATGCTTTGCGTTCGGGGGCATGCGATTTCTTCATTCAGCCTCAGTATGATTTGCCCTCATTATTCAGATCCATACAAAAGAATATAAGGAAATATCGTGCACTGCTGGATAATGATGCGTACAGAAAAGCTCTGGAGGAGAATAATCTCCAGCTTCAGTTGAGTCTGAAAGAATTGGAGAACGACCAGAAGGCAGGTCGTCACGTCCAGCAGCGTCTGTTTCCAGTGTCTGGTCAGGAGCTTAACGGTTGCCACTTTTCCCACCAGTTAATCCCTTCCTTGTATCTGAGTGGCGACTTTATTGATTACATAGCGCTCACTCCTGAAGTCACATTCTTTTATCTGGCCGACATTTCAGGGCACGGAGCATCCTCGGCCTTTGTGACTGTGTTGCTTAAGAATTTGTCCGGAAGGTTTGTGAAAAGCTACCGTCGCAAAGCTGACTCTGATATTCTCTCGCCAGTTGTTATGTTGCAACGCATCAATCAAGAGCTTCTGGAGACGCCCCTAGGTAAGCACCTCACCATAGTTTTAGGCGTTATAGATCAGAGGCAGAACACACTTTGTTACTCTGTCGGTGGTCATTATCCGTTGCCTATCTTTACTGATGAGAGCGGTTCGCGTTTTTTATCTGGCGGGGGGATGCCGGTTGGTCTTTTTCCAGAGCCTCATTTTGAAGAGCATGTATTACCTTTACGAGATATAGGGAAGTGGTCTTTAACAGTTTTTAGCGATGGTATTCTTGAAGTGATGGATGGTCGTCTACAAGATAAAGAGCAGCGTTTGCTTGAGTTAGTGCAGTCTTGTGATCATGTACCAGAGCGAATTGTTAATGAATTGGATCTGACGGCGTTGGAATTGCCTGATGATATCGCATTACTGAGTGTTAGAAAGATCTAGATATGCATTCTGGAAAAATACTAGTTGCGAAGCAGAACGGCGCATACATCCTTAAATTTCAGGGGGATGTGCGTTTGACATTGTGTGCGTCGCTGGATCATTTCCTTGAGTCGATGTTTAGTGATCCAGACTTTAAAACAGTGCTGATTGATCTAACGGAAACAGAAGGAATTGATAGTACGTCGCTTGGTCTGTTGGCAAAAGTTTCCGTAAAGATGCAGCAGCAGTTTCATTTGTTACCAACTATCATCTCCATAAATGAAGATATTACGCGAATCCTTTTAAGCATGGGGTTTGATAAGGTCTTTATTCTAATTCGAGAATACGGTTTAAATAGCGCACCTTTGCTAAAAGAGGTACCTGAGATACTTGGCTCTGAAGAAGATGTTAAAAATACGGTTTTAAATGCTCACAAGACACTGATGGACTTAAATGAACAGAATAGGGCAACATTTAGCGAGCTGGTAAGTTCCTTAGAAAACTGTCAGTAGTGCAGCATAGCGTCCCTGCTTATGGCGAATACTCTAGATATTCAGGTGTTCTATCGCCAACTCTAAAGTTTTAATGCTGGCAGTTGGCAAATGTGCATTCTCACTTAGATACTGTCTAAACTTTCGTCCTCCTGGTTTGCCATGAAACAGTCCGAGGATGTGCCTTGAAATATGCCCCAGCTTTGTTCCCTTATCTAACTGTGAGGATATGTACGGGAAAAAGGCTGCCAATGCCTGAGTTGCTGTTTGGCTCGCAGGTGCTTCAAGAAATATCTCTTCATCTATATTGAGAAGCATTGATGGATTGTAATAGGCCTCTCTGCCAATCATTACGCCATCAACATGATTTAGATGATTTTTGCTTTCCTGTATTGTTTTTATCCCGCCATTTATGATTATTTCTAGCTGAGGAAAATCTTTTTTAAGTTGGTAAACGGTTGCGTAATCAAGAGGGGGGATTTCTCGATTCTCTTTGGGGCTGAGGCCTTTCAGGATCGCTTTTCGTGCATGAACTATAAATGTACTACATCCACTTTTGGCAACATGCTCCACAAAGTGATGTAATAACTCATAGCTGTCTCGGTCATCAATGCCTATTCTGTGCTTTACTGTCACAGGGACAGATACTGTGGATTGCATTTCTGCCAGACATTCTGCCACCAATTCAGGATGGTCCATCAAACATGCACCGATCATGTTGTTTTGCACTCGGTCGCTAGGACAGCCCACGTTTAGATTTATTTCATCGTAGCCATAGTCTTCACAGATAATCGCACATTCGCGTAAGGCTTTGGGGTTGCTGCCGCCGAGTTGTACTGCAATGGGGTGTTCCTCATTGGCAAATGACAGAAATCGATGCTTGTCACCATGCAGTATGGCACCAGTAGTGATCATCTCAGTGTACAGCAGAGTGTGTTTTGTCAGATGGCGCGCGAAATTGCGATAGTGGCTATCTGTGAGGTCCATCATTGGAGCTACACTAAAGCGACGATCCAGCGTGGGGAGGGAGGTATCTTGAAAAGTTTGTTCAGTCATCAGTTCTGTGGTGCGATATTCGAAGTGAGGAGTGTGTCTGCACTGTAGTTTACCTGAAACTGCAGTGGATGGTATCAAGTAGCGGCAGGGCTGCGTCACCTGATAGGTGACGCAGCTATATAGAGGGCTAGTTAGCTGTTTTAGATACCAAGTAGTCTTTGGACAGGTGGATCAGATCTCCCATTATGCGCCCTGACTCGGTGAGTATGGGGTCATCTTTTTCTGTCGTCTCATTAAGCTTTTCTAATGCTTCGTAATTCGGAAGAATAGGTTCCCCTTTACGCTGACGTCTGATGTTTTCCTGATCCAGTTCCCAGGCTTCTGTTTTTGCTCTTTCCTCACGTAAAGCACTTTCAAACAACGGGACGGTCGGCTGCTTTTTGGCTTCCTTCTGCTTTTTCATTAAGTTGACCATATAGTCAAAATCTGGATCGTTGGCTGTTCTGGCCAAGTGGCGTTGTCTGAGTTCGTCAACGATAAAACCATAGTCCCCATAACTGGGATAGCGTAGTGGACGCACTTTGTCCCAGGGGAGAGCATGATCAAGAGCGCTTTCGCCAATTTCTTCGTTGTCGATAATGGTCGGGAAACTGATATCGGGTACTACACCTTTGTGCTGTGTGCTTTCGCCGGAGATTCTGTAGAACTTTGCTTGTGTCAGTTTCAGTTGGCCAGAGGGTAGAGGGAGAAGAGTTTGCACCGTCCCTTTACCAAATGTCTGGCTTCCAACGATTAATGCTCGGCCATAGTCCTGCATGGCACCTGCAAATATTTCGGACGCAGATGCACTCAAGCGATTGACCAGTACAATCATCGGGCCATCGTAGACTACCTTCGGATCTGAGTCGCCAAGAATATTGACTCGGCCCTGAGCATCCCGGATCTGGACGGTAGGACCTTGGCGAATGAATAAACCGATAAGCTCGTTGGCTTCTCTAAGAGATCCTCCGCCATTGTTTCGCAGATCCAGAACAAGTCCATCGATGCTTTCCTGCTTGAGTTCGTTCAGCAGCCTTTCTACATCGCGACTGGTGCTTTTGTAGTTTGGGTCACCTGCTTGTGCAGCCTGGAAGTCAAGATAGAAGGCTGGCAATGTAATTACGCCAACTTTCAGTGGTTGCTTCTTCCCTTCTTGGGGAATCTCCAGAACTTTCTTCTGAGCTGCCTGATCTTCTAGTTTGACTTTGCTGCGAACGAGCCGGATTTCTTTGGTTTTTTTGTCAGTGCTTCCAGCCGGTATAATCTGCAGTCGAACAACGGTGTCTTTAGCGCCGCGAATCAAGTCGACCACTTCATCAAGACGCCAGCCTACAACATCAGTCATTTCACCATCATCACCTTGAGCAACACCCACTACCAAATCTGACGGTTTCAGCTGGCCAGACTTTTCCGCAGGGCCACCTGGTACTAACCGAACGATCTTGGTCTGCTCATCCTCTGACTGAAGTACTGCACCTATCCCTTCAAGGGACAGACTCATGTTGATATTGAAGTTTTCCGATGTCTGAGGAGAGAAGTATTGGGTATGAGGATCATGCAGTTCAGCGAAAGCATTCATGAAGATTTGGAAAGCGTCTTCATTTTTTGTCTGTCGAAGACGGGTAATCTGATTGGTAAAGCGGCGCTCCAGAGTTTTAGCAGCTTCATCAGTATTTTTGTCTGCCAGAAGTAAGCTTAGCACGCTGCTCTTAAGCTGCTTGCGCCACAGATCGTTCAGCTCATTCTGATCTTTCGGCCATGGAGCATTCTTTCGATCAGTCTCCATGTATTCCTGTTTGGACAGTTCGTAGACGTCAGGTCCTTTGGCAAGAAGATCCAACTGATAATTGAGACGATCAATTCTTCGCTCTTGCGAAAGGTTGAAGACGTTGAAAGCGTCCTCCAACTTGCCATCGAGCAGCTGATTATCAAGGTCATCCTTGAAAGAGGCCATCATATCAATGTCAGTTTGCAGGAATAGAGAGTGGCTTGGATCGAGGGCATTCTGATATCTGGCCAGCAGCGCCTCAGACAATTTATCGTCCACCGGCAACATCTGATAATGATTGTTGGTAAGAGTATTAACGATGGTTTTGGTCAGGCTGGCGTGCTGGGGGTCAGGATGTAATGCATCCTTGGCTGGGTCATAGTTGAGTTCTGGATGAGATATGCTGGCATTGACGCCTGCGCTGGAGAGGGCAATGGCAAAGCCGACTAATAATGCAGACAGGCGAAGCATGAAGCGTTTCCTTTGCCTAATAATGTATGAGGTGAGACTACCAGAATAATGGATGGTTCCACAGCGTAAGATATTGGTATTGCGAACCAGCGGTGATAGTAACATAGAATTATGAAGCTGGACGTCTGGAGCCGGGTGTCCTTGTTACAACTTATTCAAGGTAATGTATGCAATCAGTAACTGTATTTAATGAGGGGTTGTTGGCTTTTCTGCAGGCATCTCCGACCCCCTATCATGCTGTGAAAAATATGCAGCAGCAGTTGAAGGAGAAGGGTTTTTCTCTATTGAACGAAGGCGAAGCCTGGGATTTGCATCCTGGCAGTTCTTATATGGTTACAAGGAATGGTTCTTCCATTATCGCTTGGACTATGCCTGAGCAAGATCAGGCTCTGGAAGACGGTATACGTTTGGTTGGAGCGCATACTGACAGTCCGTGCCTGAAGGTTAAACCTCAACCTGAGCTTAGTCGCTACGGCTATATACAACTGGGTGTGGAGGTGTACGGCGGCGTGTTACTCAATCCATGGTTTGATCGTGATCTTTCTCTTGCGGGTAAGGTAACGTATCGCACCGTGGACGGGCGCTTGACGTCACATCTGATCGATATGCAACGTGCCGTTGCGGTCATTCCCAGCTTGGCTATCCACCTTGATCGTGAAGTAAATCAGAGCAAGTCAGTTAACGCACAACGGGATTTGCCACCGATTCTCTGGCAGTTTAATGATGATCCAGAGAAGTTCGATGTACGAAACTGGCTTAAAGATTATCTGGAGCAGGATGAGGGTGTTACCAGTATTGATCAGGTGCTCGACTTTGATCTGTGTTTCTACGATACCCAGAAAGCTGCTCTGATTGGCATGAACGAGGATTTCATTGCAAGCGCAAGACTGGATAACCTGTTGAGTTGCTATGTTGCCATGCAGTCTTTGATAGAGGCTCCATTACCCGGCAGTATGATGATCTGTACAGACCATGAAGAGGTCGGTAGCGCGTCCACGTGTGGAGCCGAAGGGCCCTTTCTTAATGATGTTCTGGCAAGGATGTTTCCAGGAACTGAAACGCGAACTCGTGTTATCAGCCAATCCTTGTTGATCTCCGCAGACAATGCTCATGGTATTCATCCTAACTATCCGGACAAGCATGATGCCAATCACGGGCCTATTCTTAATAAAGGGCCTGTTATCAAGATTAATAACAATCAGCGTTATGCGACAACCAGTGACAGTAGTGCTGTACTCCGTCAGTTAGCTATTCATGCAGAGGTACCAGTACAGGCATTCGTTGTGCGTAGTGACATGGCCTGTGGTTCAACTATAGGGCCTATCACAGCCACGCGCACTGGCATTCCGACCGTAGATGTAGGGGTGCCTACGTTTGCCATGCACTCTATTCGCGAGTTGGCTGGTGCAAAAGATGCCTGGTATTTGTATAAAATTCTGAGCCGCTTTTATGTACAGCGTCCCTACGTAGTCTAATCCATTATCAAGCATGCAGTGGAATAGCTAATCTACAAATAATAAAGGCCGGATCTTCTCCGGCCTTCAGTTTTATCGTGAGCTATTCGTATAGCTCGCAGAGCTTACTCAAGCAAGGCGCGTAGCATCCAGGCTGTTTTTTCATGCAATGCCATACGGCCTACAAGTAAGTCTGCACTGGCTTCATCGGCTGCTTCCTGAGCGACAGGCAGAATTTGGCGGCAAGTACGAACTACGGTTTCGTGTCCTAAGACCAGCAGTTTGGTCATTTCTTTGGCGTCAGTGACATTGTCACGTTCTTCGAGTTTAGTGAGCTTGCTGAACTCTTTGTATGTGCCTGGTGCGCGCATACCCAGCGCTCTGATTCGCTCAGCAATTTCATCTACTGCGGTCGCCATTTCTGTGTATTGTTCTTCAAACATCAGGTGCAGGGTGCGGAATTGAGGTCCGGTCACGTTCCAGTGAAAGTTGTGTGTCTGCAGATACAGGGTGTAGGTATCGGCCAGCAGGCTAGCCAGTCCACCAGCAATGGCTTCACGGTCGTTATCACTGATTCCAATGTTAATTTTTTCCATCTTGTCCATGTTTTCCTCCAATGAGTGATGGTTGCTTGCCTTTAGTCTCACGTGCTGCGACGAAAAACGGAAGTTGGCTGTTACTAAGGTTCTAATAGCAAAAAATAATAGCCCTATATGCTTTGGGCGCATTGCTGCTGCGCAACATATGGCCTAGTTTCTACAAACGTCTCGGATATTTTAGCTGCGAGTAGCTTGCCAGGGTGTGACGCCATGATCCCAACATCACTAGAAACACATGACCGCATAGCCCATATCGTTCTGCAGGGGTTTGACCGGTATCGTTCAAAGTTCCGCAAAATCACCTCCGGTGCCCGTGCTCGATTTGAGAACGCGGATTGGTATGCAGCTCAGAAAGCTGCTGCAGACCGAATCAATCTTTATGATCTAGCTGTCAGTGATGTTGTTGATCTCATTCAATGTAGTGTCAGTTCATCAATACTCAAGCCTGATAACTGGCCTATGGTAAAACAGTGTTACATTCAGCAAATAATGGGACGTACAGATTACGAGTTGGCAGAGACCTTTTTTAATTCAATCTACTGTCGACTATTTAAGCATCTGGTCATGGAGCAGGAGGGGATGTTTATCCATACTTCCTTATCTGGCGCGAAATCTAAGACCGGTATTCCCATTACCAATATTTATGCTTTAGGAAGTGAAGGGCTGGTAGGGTTATTAGATGAGATATTGGATGATCATATCTTCACCCTGCCTTGGGAGAATAAACGCAGAGATATTCGCAACATAATTAAACACCTTGAACTCACGTTACCTCGTGCAGTGTGGCGTAGCAATCAAGTCAAGGTTGAGGTATTAAATTCGGTCTTTTATCGCAATAAGGCATCATATCTGGTCGGCCGAATAGAGTCCGAAGGAATGATCATTCCCTTTGTCTTACCCATCATGAATAACGAAAAAGGAAGGGTATACATTGATACGCTGCTTATGGATCGTGATGATGTCAGTATTCTGTTCAGTTTTACGCGATCATATTTTCTGGTTGATGTTCCGGTGCCAGCAGAATACGTCCGCTTTCTGCAGGCGCTGATGCCGTCCAAGAGCGAAGCGGAGCTGTACTCCTCCATTGGTTTTTTCAAACATGGGAAAACCGAGTTTTACCGCGAATTCTTGCGCCACCTTGATAACTCTGCTGATGAGTTTGTCAGTGCTCCCGGTATCAAGGGGATGGTAATGGCAGTATTTACGCTACCTTCGTATCCCGTGGTCTTCAAGATTATCAAGGACTACTTTGCGCCGCCTAAAGAGGTTAGCAGAGTCACCGTGATGGAAAAGTACGAGCTGGTTAAACGCCATGATCGTGTTGGGCGAATGGCAGATACACAAGAGTTTTCTAATTTCGTTTTTCCACGTCATCGTTTTTCGGATAGTTTGCTGCAGGAGTTACTGGAGGTCGCAGCATCAAATCTCATTATCGATGAACATACGGTAACTATTCGCCATTTATATACTGAACGACGAATGACGCCTCTGAATCTCTATTTGCAAAGCTGCACTGAGAAACAGTGTCTGGATGTGTTGGATGAGTATGGTAATGCGCTCAAGCAGCTCGCAGCTGCAAACATTTTCGCTGGTGATATGTTGCTCAAGAATTTTGGCGTAACGCGGCATGGGCGCGTCGTGTTCTATGACTACGATGAAATCAGCTATCTCACCGAAGTCAATTTCCGGGCTATTCCCGAAGCGACTTATCCAGAACAGGAAATGTCGGGAGAACCCTGGTACTCGGTTGGGCCAAATGACGTCTTTCCAGAAGAGTTCCCCCGCTTCCTGTTCGCGGATGTGCGTATCAGAAAGTTATTTAACGAGATGCACGGCAATCTGTTTACCCCGGAATATTGGCAGGGGCTGCAAGCCGCTATTCGGGAGGGAAGGGTAATGAGTGTCTATCCTTATCGTCGCAAGAAGCGTTTTCCACGCCACGAGCTGGCTGCATCAGAGCAGTTGGAGTAAGAACAGTTGTTGTAAGCAGGTCAGCAGCATGAGCTGACCTGCGGTGACTCGTCAATGCCCGGTCGGCCAGTGCTCTTCGCCTGCCTCGATGTCAGTCTGATTGACGTCGGCACGAGGATCAAGCTCAGCAGTGACGGGTGAGTTCGGCGGTACGGTAATGAAATTCTGATGCTCTGCGAGAGGGACCGGCGCACGCACTTTCTTGCGCCAGAGCAGGAAGCCTGCCAGCACGCCACTGACGATACAAAAGTAGATGAACAAGCCTTTTGGTCCGTACACGCTCATGGCGACAGGTGCAAGTAATGGCCCAATCACCGCACCGATACTATAGGACAGTAACAAGCCCTGATTGGCACTGATGACCTGATCAGGGGCCAGCTCATCACAGGCGTGACTCAAGCTCATCGGATAGAGTGAAAACGCCAGACCGCCAAACAGGAAGATCAGACCTGCTTGAATGTAATAGCTGCCTTTTTCTGTACCAAACACCAGGGTCAGGCTGGCAATCGTCAGGCAGCAGCACAGAATTGTCAGGACCACTCGCCGGTCCATCTTGTCCGAGAGTCGTCCGACGGGGTACTGCAATGTCATCCCACCAAGAATAAGAACAGCCATCAAGTTAGCAACCTGATTCAGTGAGTGGCCGGTATCAGTAAAAAACAGGGGCATAAGACCGTAGATGCTGCCCAGTACCATGCCGGACGTAAAACTGCCAAAAGCGCCTGAAGGTGTCAGTTTGACCAGTTTGAAGAAGCTGATGCCCTGAGTTATTTCCAGTGTCGGTGAGGCAACCCGGGTCAGAGACAGTGGCACCACCGACAAGGAAGCCGCCATGGCCGTCATGGCAAACGGGACCAGAATCATCGGGTCAATGTATTTCAATAACAGTTGGGCGACGGCCAGGGCTCCATAAAGCAGGATCATATAGAACGCCAGAATTTGACCGCGAGTCTGGGGGCTACTTGATACCAGCATCCAGGACTCAATTACGACAAACAGACCGCTGGTCGCAATGCCACCGATAAAGCGCAAGCCGGTCCAGATGGCAGGGTCAATGAGTAACCCGTGAAGAATGGCTAGCGTTGCCAGGATCGAAGCATAGGCGGCATAGGCGCGAATATGACCTACGCGGACAATAATGCGAGCGTTAAAGAACGAGCCGGTAAATAGCCCGGCAAAGTACGCCGCAGAGACCATGCCGATTGCTTGGGGATCTACATGCTCTGCAGACAGACGAAGGGTCAATAGTGTCGTCAGGAGACCATGACCGAGAGTAAATATGACTAGGCTGAAAAGCGGCGGGATTACGCCCGTCAACGACGCGAGTGCCATGACATGCTTCTTGTGAATAGAAGAGGGAAAGGGTCACGCTTCGTAGCGTGATAGTACATTGCAAGGCGGCACTATAGAGTAAATTTTGAGCATTTCAAGCGTTCAACAGGGCAACCTGGCAGATAAATAATGATGGCCAATATTAGACTTTCTACTGGGTGTTTTGAGCACGACTGATGCTTGTGCGGCGACGTCATAAGCCTATGCATGCTGAGCATCGCATAGGCTGAAAAGTGAGCTTCGGAAGGGAATTGAGTTGTTACATGCAATTCGTCGGTTTGGGTAGGCCCGCGAGCTTTGCTGCTAACTTGGCAGGGCTCTCAGGGAACAGCGTCATCAGATACACACTGTTGCCTTTCTCTTTGCCGAGTTTTAGTGCGACAGCTTTCACGAAAGGACGAGTGGCAGGGGAGATGCCATATTCTGTGTAGAACTCTCTTAATAAAAAGAGAACTTCCCAGTGTGCTTCGGTCAACTCAATACCTGCGGATTGCGCCAACGTATTGGCGGCCTCAGTGGACCAGTCGTCGAGATTGATTAAATAGCCTTCAGGGTCAGTAGCAAGCATTGTCATAGTGAGGTTGATGGGGTTACCAGCTAATCGATTGTGTATGCTGTTCGGTTAAGGCGACAAAGCCAGCATCGTCAATAATCTGAATGTGTGGTGCCAGATAGGCGTTAATGGCACGTGCTTCAATATCGCGAGAGAGTACAAATACAGCAAGACCCCTTGGCCAGTACGCATAGCTGGCCAGTGCCGAGAGGACACCATCGGCCACAAGCAATACAGCGTCCTGCTGCGGATCTATCAGGGCGAGACATTGCTCAAGACTGGCATCAGGCGTCGCTTTATTGATGATATGTAGCATACCTGTCTACTCAAGATCGTTTTGGCGTTGATGCTGGGGGCATTATAGGTCAGCCCCATCGAACCAGCAGTATCTGTATGCGTGCATCCCTTATTTAGCCGCATTGTTTCACTAGCTGATAGTGCGTTTCTAGTCTTAAGTTTTCTACAGCAGAGGTGACGGCCTAGGAGGAGTGTCACACTTGAAGAGGGTCGTCCTAGAAGCAAAACACCTGCTGTGCTGTTGCCAGTTGTTGACGTATTTGCCTGCTGTCGACAGCAGTACACTTGATGGCAAGTGCATCTTCAGCGATACCTCTGGCCTGGAGGCTGGTTCGGTCAACATAGACGTTTTCTATGTCGTACATATCCAGTGCTTGCAGCATCCTTGAGGTATCTTTAGCGGCCAACTGAGTTGCCTTCTGATCCGGAAGCAACTGAAGTACTCCATCACCCATAAAATACAGGCTTACCTCCTGTCCAAAGGCCGCTGCAGCCAGTGCGGCCTCAAGGCCTTCACGTGCATGCTGCTTCGAATAGGGTGGATGACGCAATAGGAAGGCAAAGTGCATAGGGGCGACTCGTTGCGAATGCTGTTGAGGGGCTGACATCAGCCCTGGAAAGTAATCAGGCGGTCCACATCCAGTGCAGCATCTACCAACGTGCCCAATCCCGCTAACGTAAAGCCCGTTGCCAGCATTTCTACAGGCGGTTTGCCATGTCGCTGGGCTTCTGTTGCTGACAAGATCCCTCTTCGTTGTGCTGCGGCAATGCAGAGCACCAGTTCTGTATTGCCTGCTAGCGCCAGTGCCTGCCACTCGCCAAGGAGGCTATTTTCGTCCTGGGCGCTGATTTGCAGTCCGTTGCCTAACTGCACTCCGGCACCATAAAAAAATACGCGGAGCAGTTGATGCTCCCGCGCAAGCAGGGCCTGGCTGAAATACAGGGCAGAGCGCGCCGCCTGGGAGTCCAGGGGCGCGCCATTTACCAGTAGAGCATACTTCATTATCAGTCGTCGCTGCTGAACGCACCAACCAGCTGCAGCAGTGCTGTAAACAGGTTGAGGATGTTCAGAAACTGGCTGACAGTCATCAGCACATAGTTAGTTTCACCGCTGTGAATCATGTTGCTGGTGTCATACAGAATGAATCCGGAGAACACGATGACCGCCGCTGCCGCAATTGCCAACTGCAAGCCAGGCATATGCAGGAAAATATTTGCAATGCTGGCGCCAACGACGGCCAGGATACCCACCAGCAGGAATCCGCGCATAAAGCTGAAGTCCTTGCGAGTGGTAAGTGCATAGGCAGACAGGCCAGCAAAGATGATTCCAGTCAGACCCAGTGCGGTCATTATGACTTCACCGCCATTAGCCATCGCCAGGTACATGTTGAGAATTGGGCCAAGCGTGAAGCCCGCAAAGCCAGTGAAGGCAAACGTCAGTGGCAATGCGATGACGGAGTTACGCTGCCACTGAATGGCGAACAACAAGCCAATCATGATGACCAGATTAAGTAAGGGGTGCAGACCGACCTGCATTGAAGTGGAAACCGCTGCGCAAACAGCACTGAACACCAGTGTCATTGACAGCAAGGTGTAGGTATTACGAATCGCCTTGTTGGCAACCTGCGTTGACAACACTTGCGAGTGGGGAACGGATCTAATAGGCATAGACTCTCCTTGGATCGCTCGAATCTGTGTGGCGACGAATTGGCGAAGCCAACCGCGCACTAGGGTAAAACGGAGTTATGGCAGCTAGTTTTTAACTGTGCGCCGTAGTTGATGCAAGTAGATTGAGGCGTTGACAGGGAATTTCAAAGCCCTCACCATCCGCCGCCTGCCATTCTCAGGGGGATTTCATGGCTACTCAGCTACCCATTCTTTATCGCGATGAGGCCATGGTTGCTGTCTATAAGCCAGCTGACATGCTGGTGCATCGATCTTTTCGTTCACCGGGCGAGACAGAGTTTGTGCTGCAAACAGTGCGTAACCAATTGTGTCAGCATGTGTTTCCGGTGCATCGGCTGGATCGGCCAACGGCTGGCGTTATGGTGTTGGCATTCAATTCTGAGGTAGCACGTCTGCTTACTGAGCAATTCACCGTAGGGGAGGTCAGCAAGCATTATCTGGCTGTGACACGGGGACATGTTGGAGAAGCTGGCTATATTGATTATCCACTGACGGTGGAGGATGACGACTATGACGACCCCCGAACCAGCAAAAATAAGGAGCCGCAAGAAGCCAAAACCAGTTATTCGCCACTAGCTCAGGTGACATTGTCTATTCCTGTTGGCCGTTACCCCGAAGCGCGTTACAGCCTTGTGCATCTGCAGCCTCATACTGGCCGACAACACCAGTTGCGCCGCCACATGAAGCACATATTTCACCCCATTGTTGGCGATACGACTCATGGTGAGGGGCGTCACAACAGGCTGTTCAGAGATCATTTCAACTGGCACAGGCTGGCGTTATTTGCCATCGGCATGCGTTTGTCACACCCGTTAACGGGTGTGCCTTTGAGTCTAACAACGCTGCCAGATGAAGACGCAATGACGCTTTTTTCAAAATTAGGCTGGAATTTTCCTGCGTTAATGCCGATTAATTAACTATCGGTGCGGTTGCAGGTGACTTTGCTGCGATGCTACCGGTAAGGTAACCAGACGGTTATCCGCTTTTATTCGTTGAGAGATGAGTGAGTAGACGTGTTAGTAGGAGTGAGTGCGAGATAGAAGAAAATCATCAAGGTCTGTAATTCTGCATTTCCTCTAGGGGTTCCCTACAGGAAGGTTGTTGCAACAGACCTCCAGCGGAGGAAATGTTATGCAATACCGTCAGGCGAAATACGCGATAGGGCAGATTGTACAGCACAGATACCTCGGCTACCGAGGCGTTATCGTGGATGTTGATTATGCCTATGCACTGGATCAGGCCGTGCTGAATGAGGTCAATGCCAATTTGAGTAATGAGGGCAAACCTCCTTTGGAAGCTGATCAGCCTTTCTATGTGATTCTATCCGGCGATACTCAGGACCACTTGTATATATCGGAGGTCAATCTCAGGGACTACGATGACTTCCTTGATGTTGATCATGAGGAAATTCCACAGTACTTCCAGAGTGTTGAGCAAGGACATTACGTACCCAGGTTCTCTGTGCACTGACTACTTTGTGGAGGAGTTGATCAAACAGCGTGTTGGGCTTGGATATCTGTGCGAGGCATACAAGCGATAAATCATCTGTGTTGATCATGTTGAATTAAGACCTGTAAGTAGGGTTGGTAATGCTCCGGACCCAGGCTCTGACAGGTTAAAATGCACAAAAGCCCGGTTGTCCGGGCTTTTGTATTTACAGTGCTACGACATGATTGCCAGCCAGGGCGGTATGTCTCAGCTGTGCAGTTTCAAGAAATCTTCGCTCAGATAGAGCTCGTCGTTGCTGTTGACCAGAATGCCACGCTCGACCACGTTACGAGCGATTTCCTGAGCTTCGGTCAGCGAGTGCATTTCATAGGTGCCGCACTGGTATTCGTTCAGCTCAGGAATATCCTGCATGGTTTTAACCTGAGTGACGTCTTCCATGGCCGCTTTCCAGGCATCTGCTACCTGCTGCTCACTGGGCGTGCCGATCAGGCTCATATAGAAACCTGTTCTGCAGCCCATTGGGGAAATGTCGATAATTTCAACATGCTCACCATTCAGGTGATCACGCATAAAGCCGGCAAACAAATGCTCCAGCGTATGGATGCCTTTTTCCGACAGGATTTCTTTGTTGGGCAGGCAGAAACGCAGATCGAAAACCGTGATGTTGTCACCCTTGGGGGTCTTCATCGACTTAGCTACGCGTACCGCGGGCGCGTTCATGCGGGTGTGGTCGACGCGGAAGCTGTCTAAAAGAGGCATATGCAATCCATCCAGGCTTAGTAAAGTTGATCGGCGCAGTATATACCAGCAGCCTTGCATGATGCATTGGGCTGGTCGGCACCATTTGCTAAGATGCGGGTTTTCTCCAACATCATTCTTTCAGGATAGTGATATGACTGCCGAGTTGAGCGGAATCAAGAGCCAGACGCGCCCGAAGGTCGCAGTGATCGGGGCGATGGAGGAGGAGGTGGAGCTGCTACGTAGTCTGCTCGAGCAGCGCGATACCCAGACCTATGCCGGTTATGAGTTCTCCACAGGAGTATTGAATGGCGTGGACGTGGTGCTGCTCAAGTCTGGGATTGGCAAAGTTAACGCTGCCATGTCAACCACGCTGGTACTGGAGCGTCATCGCCCTGATTATGTCATCAATACCGGTTCTGCCGGGGGCTTTGACAGCAGTCTGAATGTGGGTGATGTGGTTGTCTCATCGGCGGTCTATCACCATGATGTGGACGTCACCATTTTCGGTTACGCGCCCGGTCAGGTGCCAGGTTTACCTGCTCAGTTCATGCCAGATGACAAGCTGGTGACACTGGCCAAAACGGCAATCGCCAGTGTGAACGCTGCTGAGCAGCAAATCGTCGAAGGTGAAATTGCGACTGGTGATAGTTTTATGAATGATCCAGAGCGCGTGGCTAGAACCCGGGCAACCTTTCCGCACATGAAGGCGGTGGAGATGGAAGCCGCTGCTATTGCTCAGGTATGCCATCAGTTTAGTACCCCTTTCCTGATCATCCGCTCTCTGTCGGATATTGCAGGCAAGGAGTCCAATATCAGCTTTGAACAGTATCTGCCCAAAGCGGCCGGGCATTCTGCACAGATGGTCACTGCGCTGTTGGCTTCGTTGTCGGCTGACAACAGCTAAAAGAGCATTGTCCTTAACTGTGCCGCCTCAGCAGGAAGTGCTGTGAGGGGCTTCAGTACAGCTCGCCTCCAGTATTCTAGCTGGCTGAGTTTTGACGCCCTGTATCCTTCAGGGTGTCGCTGTCCCCTCTACCAGTCCCTTGATCTTGTTGACGGTCTCTGGCGCATCCCAGGGGCGGATGCCCGTGATGTTTTCCACTACCTGACCCTGCGGATTTACTAGCCAGCTGCTGGGTAGGCCACCCAGGCTGAGGGCGGATAACAGGCTGTTATCCGGATCACTCATAACTGGCATATCGGGATGCCAGGCCATCTTTTGCCAGAATGCCGATAGTTGTTCAGGTTGGTCGCCAAGATTAATGGCAACGACGGCGAACGGGATATCTTTATGCAGAGCGGTATAGAGATGATCTAACGCCGGCAATTCCTGCACACAGGGTGGGCACCACGTGGCCCAGAAGTTTATCAGCAGCCATTTGCCCTGAAGTGATGTCCAGTCTGGCTGCTCACCCTGTTCAGTGACTACCGCGGAGGCGGTAATGTCGTTCAGGTCCGCTGCCAGAGCAGAGACGGGTTGCAAGGAGAGCAGAGTCATGAACATGCTCAGGGCGATACGAACTGGCCAGGACATCAAGCTAAGACCTCTAACGTGGGGCAGAAGTAAATTTGAAGTGGGCAATAGGATATGTGATACATAAGTCCTCATTCAAATTGTAGGCTGTATCTTCATCTGCTCGGTTGAGTGCGGGCAGGTTGGCTGAACTCTTCCCCATCTGTAATTAATCCTAGGGAGTAAGCATAACGATGAACGTCGCTTTTATCGGGCTGGGTGTAATGGGTTATCCCATGGCTGGGCATTTGCAGAAGGCTGGTCACCAGGTTGCGGTTTACAACAGAACGCAAAGCAAGGCCGAGGCATGGGTGGAAACCTATGGTGGTACGCTGGGCATAACCCCCGCTGCTGCCGCTGAAGGCGCAGAGATAGTGTTCTGTTGTGTGGGCAATGATAACGACCTGCGTGAAGTCATTCTGGGCGAGCAGGGGGCACTTAAAGGTTTAAAGGCAGGTGCCATTCTGGTTGATCACACAACCGCCTCGGCTGAGGTTGCTCGTGAGTTGTATCAGGCAGCTCAGCAACAAGGCAGTCATTTTCTCGATGCTCCTGTATCTGGTGGTCAGGCAGGGGCAGAGAATGGTGTACTGACGGTGATGGTGGGTGGTGATCAGGAGGTATTTGACAGGGCAGAACCTGTGATTCGCTGTTTTGCCCGCCAGGCCCGCCTGATAGGAGCGGTCGGTGCCGGACAGCTAGCCAAAATGGTCAACCAGATCTGCATCGCCGGTATTGTTCAGGGACTATCGGAAGGTTTGCATTTTGCCAAGACGGTAGGTCTGGATGCTGAGGCTGTGGTTGAGGTCATCAGCAAGGGTGCGGCTCAGTCGTGGCAGATGGAAAATCGCTCCAAGACCATGCTGGAAGATAAATTCGATTATGGCTTTGCTGTTGACTGGATGCGCAAGGATCTTTCCATTGCACTCAATGAGGCGCGCAAACAGGGGGCTCATCTGCCGCTGACCGCGTTGGTGGATCAGTTCTATGCGGAAGTACAGAGCCTGGGTGGTGGGCGCTGGGATACATCCAGCCTGATCAAACGGCTGGATGCGTTCAAACAGCGTTGATCAGAGTGCCTGTGCACAGGCTCGTTGTCGCCAGAGCCGAGGCACAATAAAACCTCGGCTTTGCTCCTGCCAGCCTTGTTCTACCTGGCTGAAGCAAACGATCTGGACTGGTCGCGATAAATCGGCACATCGCTTCTGCAGCTGCTCTATATCAAGCAGTACCTCTGCGCCGGGAGACGCTCCCGCCATCCACATTGCATGGCTTAACACCTGATATCGCTGTTGTTGGCTTGCTAGCGTATCCAGATCATTCTCTGCCACCCACCAGCCCCGACGATGGTGTTGATTGATCTCATCATCGATGTTCCGGGGCGAGTGATTTTCATCCGATGGATAAAACAACAGGCCAGGTACAATGGCAATGGAGCGGTTGATGGGGGGGAAGCCCCGTTCTTTCAGCAGTGTGGTAGCCAAAGGACTGTGTGCGACAGGAAGCTGTTTCCCTAAAAGATGGCGCCACTTACGTTGTAAGGTATCGTGCTGAGCGGGGCCTACATAGGCATCCAAACCCTGTTGTTGCCGCTCGGGCACGTACAGGTACCATTTCACCGCCAACTCAATGTGAAGGCACAAACCATCCCTGCGAAGCAGTACAAAATCCAGCTCACCCAGCGTACGTCGTTCATACCTCAGCGTCAGGGGGTGGAGCAAACGCTCAATATCCGGATGGTGGGCGAGATAATGATGTAAAAGCTGCTCTGCGTAGAGCCCGAGTCTGGCCGGAGCGAGTGACGCCGGTAGTGAGGGCGGTGTGTAGGCAGGGAGCCATTCAGAGAGGGTTGAGCAGTGGGGGCTTGTCATCAGCGACGGGCAGTCCAGCAGCCACTTCAGGTCTGCCATTCTGCCCGGCATGGTTGGATGGTGAGTATCGGTCAGGGAGGGAGGCTGTTCAGTCATCATCCAGCATTAAGTGCAGTAGACGACGCATCTCATTGACGTCAAAGGGTTTGTCACAGATGGCGTCCACGCCTGCCTGACGAATGGCGCTCAGGCGCGACTGGCTCTGTTCAGACGTAACCATCAATACCGGAATGTGGCTCAGTTGCGGATCTTCACGCATACCGCTGATCAGCTCGGCACCATCCATTTCAGGCATGTTGTAATCTGTCACGACCATGTCGGCAGGCACTTCGCTCAGTAGTGCCAGGGCCTCTGCCCCGTTACCCGCTTCGTGGACGTGCTTGATCCCCATATTGTGCAGCAGGCGAGCGATATGATTGCGCGACAGCGTGCTGTCATCTACCACCATAACGTGCAGCTCTGCCACATCGTAATGGCTAAATAGCAATTCATCTGCGCTGAAGAAGTCGAGGGTGGCCTGAAGCGCTTTGCGTAACGCATCGATGGTGAATGGCTTGGGCAGGATGGCAATGGCACCTGCCTGCCGAATGGGATCAAGATGCTCGACTTTCTGCTCGCTGGATATCAGCATGAATGCCACATCATCTGTGCCAGGTAGCATCTTGATCTTGGTAATCAGCTCTGTGCCTGTGCCTGAAGGTAGATAGAGTGCGCTAATCACCAGATCAGGAGGATAGCGTTCAATGTGCTGCAGCGCTTCGGGGAGGTCCGCTACCGACTCAATATCATTGCATCCTGCCTTGTGCAGGGCGTCGCAGATAAGCTTGCGTTGCAAGGCGGAGGGCTCAATCAGCAGTATTGCCAGCTGAGAAAAATCGAGTTCATGAACCATAAACGGAATCCAGTAGCCTTGTTACTTCTTTGTGACGGCGTTCCGTAGCCCTTTACAACTTTAACCCTGGTCTGCACTGATACAGGCACAAAGCGTTGCACGAGTGAAGTGAGAGGAAATCTGTTAAAGTCTTCGTGCATTCATCTTAGACACAGCGTGTCCCATTTGGCCAGTGGCATGTCAGAAACAGATATCAATCAGATCCTTGTGAATGGCGCCAGTATCTCCTTGCAGAATCTAAAGCGCGCCCGCAGTTATGAAAGCCTGCTGTTTTACTACGCAGAGATCAGCGTGTACCTCGAAGTCTCGTTGTCCGAGGGGGCGGGGATCTCTGACTGGTCACGTGCCACCCTCTCTTCGTTATTTGCCGAAGCAGCGGAAGAATTTATGCAGCGCAAACGAAGCTATAGTCCGGCCTCGTTAGTCGGCGGTACCTGATGACTCAATGCTCACACTGCTGCGGTGCGTACGCTCAGGGCCGTGGCTGGATGTAAAGAAGTATGACGGTAAATCATTCACTCCCATCTGACCTCCCCGACAACGTGACTGAACCCATGTCACTGGATCAGGCACCACAGCGCCTGGATGTAACGTCACTGCTGGCCAATATGCCCCGCAAGCCCGGCGTCTATCAGATGCTCGATCAGGCTGATCAGATCCTCTACGTGGGCAAGGCGGCAGATCTGAAGTCCAGGGTCAGCAGCTATTTTCGTAACACTGGCCTGTCGCCGAAGACACAATCGCTGGTCAAGCGTATTGCCCGTGTGCAGTTCACCGTAACCAACAGTGAAACGGAAGCGCTGTTACTCGAACAGAATCTCATCAAGAAGTATCGACCGCAGTACAACATCCTGCTGCGTGATGATAAGTCCTATCCGTATATCTACCTGTCGACGGTGGAAGATTATCCGGCTATTCGCTTTCACCGCGGACCGCAGCGGCGGAAAGGGCGCTATTTCGGCCCCTTTCCCAGCAGCAGTGCCGTACGCGACAGCCTGCAGTTGATGCAGAAGGTGTTCAGGCTGCGTACCTGTGAAGATTCGGTGTTCAACAACCGCTCACGTCCTTGTCTGCAGTATCAGATCAAACGCTGTACTGCGCCCTGTGTGGAATACATCAGTACTGAAGACTACGGCCGTGATCTGCAGCATGCCGTCATGTTCCTTGAAGGGCGCAACCGCACTTTGATGGAAGAGCTGCAGCAGGATATGGAAAAGGCCTCGGCGTCATTGGCTTTCGAGCAGGCTGCCAGCTATCGCGATCAGATCATCAGCCTGCAGAAAGTGCAGGAACAGCAATACGTTGATGGCCAGACCGGTGATGCCGATGTGTTTGCGGCCGATGTGCGCCCGGGCGGTGGCTGTGTACATGTGCTTTACGTCAGGCAGGGGCGCATACTGGGCTCGCGTACCTACTACCCGCAGTTGAGCGTAGAGGCCAGTGAGCCGGAGTTGCTGTCTGCTTTCCTGCCGCAGTTCTATCTCAGTACCTCGGGCCGGGAATACCCTCGTGAAGTGCTGCTCAGCCATTTGCCTGAAGACGCTGATGTCATTGCTGATGCATTGCAGGAGCAAGTGGGGCGGCGTATTTCTCTGAGTTGCCCGCAGCGTGGTGACAAAACGCAATGGTTGAAGCTGGCACTGACCAATGCGCAGGAGAACCTCGCCGCTTATCTGGCTGGCAAAGACAATATGCTGCAGCGCTTTGTCGCGTTGCAGGAGGCCATGGGGCTGGATGAGTTGCCACAGCGGGTGGAGTGTTTTGATATCAGCCACAGTTTTGGCGAAGCAACGGTCGCATCCTGCGTGGTGTTTAATCCCCAGGGGGCAGCTAAAAGTGCCTATCGACGTTTCAACATTGAAGGTGTCGAGGCCGGTGATGACTATGCAGCCATGCACCAGGCACTGAGTCGTCGCTATGGGCGCCTAACGAAGGAAGGTGAGCGATTGCCGGATGTGTTGCTGGTCGATGGTGGCAAAGGACAAATGACCCAGGCACGTGAGGTGCTGGCTGAGCTGGGCATTGAATCCATGCAACTGCTGGGGGTAGCCAAGGGGCCAACTCGTAAACCGGGGCTGGAAACCTTGTGGCTGGAGGGGGAGAATGCGCCGCTGGTACTGGATCGCGCATCACCGGCGTTGCACCTGATCCAGCAGATTCGCGACGAAGCTCACCGTTTTGCCATCACTGGGCATCGTGCTCGACGCGATAAGGCCAGACGCGTGTCCACGCTGGAAGATATTGCCGGGGTGGGGCCAAAGCGGCGGCAAGCGCTATACCGACATTTTGGCGGCATCCAAGGGGTGCGTCACGCCAGTATTGCAGAACTATGCAAAGTGGATGGGATCAGTCAGCAGCTGGCCCAGGATATCTACGATCACCTGCACCCGGGAGGGGTTGAAACGCAGCATGATTCTTAATCTGCCCAATTTACTGACGGCATTTCGGGTTGTTCTGATCCCGGTGATTGTTGTCGTGTTCTATTTGCCATTCAGCTGGGCTCCGTGGGTCAGCGCCTTGATCTTCATGCTGGCTGGGGCCACTGACTGGTTTGATGGCTACCTTGCCCGTAAGTGGAATCAGGCAACCCCCTTTGGCGCCTTCCTTGACCCTGTAGCGGACAAGCTGATGGTCGCCGTCATTCTGGTAATGCTGGTGGAGTCCTACGCCACCCCCTGGGTGACGCTTCCTGCCTGCGTCATTATCGGCCGGGAAATTCTTATCTCGGCCTTGCGAGAATGGATGGCGGAGTTGGGCAAACGTGCCAGTGTGGCGGTGTCTTTTATTGGGAAGATCAAGACGACGGCACAAATGGGGGCGCTCATTGTGCTGCTGGCATTTTTGCCAGGGTCGTGGGAAAGCTGGGTAGGTATTGCCGGGTTATATATAGCAACACTGCTTACCCTGTGGTCGATGCTGATCTATGTGAAGGCTGCCTGGCCAATGCTGATGGGTAAGGCTTAAAACGAGTGCTCCCTGTGTGATGCTGATCGCACAGGCTTGGGTCTGGCTTCGGTAAGTTGTTATCACACAAGAAAATTTTCTGAGAAATGAGTGTTGACAGCGAAGGGCAGATCTCTATAATACGCCCCCGAAGCGCAACAAACTGCTTCATGCGGGAATAGCTCAGTTGGTAGAGCACGACCTTGCCAAGGTCGGGGTCGCGAGTTCGAGTCTCGTTTCCCGCTCCAACTTCTAACGAAGTTGATCTTCAGGAATAGGCCAAGAAATTGGTCATGCTATCCGGGGCTGGATGGCAGAGTGGTCATGCAGCGGACTGCAACTCCGTGAACGCCGGTTCGATTCCGACTCCAGCCTCCACTTCTTCATCGATGGTAAAGCTTGTAGCGCATAACATTGCGTATGATATGCAAGCATCCTTGCCTGGATGGTGAAATAGGTAGACACAAGAGACTTAAAATCTCTCGACCTTTAGGTCGTACCGGTTCGATTCCGGTTCCAGGCACCATATCTCATCATCGATACGCTCTTCTATATCTCTCGTTTTGATGCCGATAAGTTATTGTTTTTATTGGTTTTTGATCGGCGCGAGAGTGAACCAGTTCCCTCAGTATTTGTTTGCCTACCTTGGTAGGCTTTCTTTTTTCCCCCTCTGATTTTTTCCGCAATTCCCAAATCTGAGTTAAAACCTTTCCACCATTTTTCTTTGCAATTGCGAAGGGTGAGTTAGCTTCTGTTTATTGTCACTCGGGGCTTGATTCTCTTATTTATGTTGCTGCCTTAAACGATAAAACCCTCACAAGGAGGGTTTTTTGTTGGTCTCTGCTTACACACTGACGGCTATGGCCAGGAGACTACCTACACAGACCGTGACCAAAACAAGCAAAAACAATAATTTATTGGCAATCGCCTGTTCATGCTGTGCCTCTTCTGCCGTAAAAGCCGGCAGTGTATTTCCTATACGCATGGCAACTCCTTCGATAATGGCATCCGGGCAGGCCGGAGCGAAATGTGCCCGAACAGCTGGGTCAGGAGCAGAGTAGTCGAATTTGTAGATTGTATGCAATTGCGACATAGGTCGCATGAGGTGTGCTCAGTTTGATATGGAGTGACGACAGGTTGCCGCGAACCAGCCTTTCCCCTCTCTAGGTAGCGTCCAGCGGGAGTGCCTTGCGGCGCTGGCGCAAGAAAATAGCCAGCTGCCGGCGGCTGACTTCGATGGCTCCCAAACGTAATGCCACTGCCTTCTTTGCGATGGGAATATCGTAGTGGCTGTGGTGAGTCCCTGGCTTCTGGTGCCAGCGTCGCTCCACTCCCAATGACGTGGCCATGGCATGCAGCTCCTCTTCAGAGTCAGCGACCATATGGCACATCAGCGTATTGCGAAAGGGAATATTGGCACTGTCTACATAAACACTCATGACTACCAGCCCTTACTCGGGTCGTGGGGATGCACTTCTATAAGGTTGCCTGTACGAAGCTGCAACTTACCGCGTCGGTTCTGCTGTCATAAATATTTTTGACAACCTTAACAATACTGCAAAAGAACTATGGCGACTGGCTGGGTGGATTGTGAAACGGTGACTATACTCTTTGGCGCTGTTGTCTCTGGATAGGGAAGCGTTCTTCCCTGATGTGCCAGGAGTGTCGTTCCAGTTCGATATTGGTATGCATGAGTGGAGTGTGTGGAGGTCGCAGTGTGCCTTGCCGAAATGACATCAAGCAGATCCAGAAAATACGCTCTGGCTACACCTCTGAGTGGACGAAGTGCCATAGATCGTGAGATTGCCGTACATCGTATCTGTGCAGCAGAGTTGAAAATGGCTGGCAACTTCAGCAAGGCGATTGAGAGCGCTGCCCGAGCGTTTGAGCTTATTAAGCTGTCCAGCACCAACTACAGCCCTGCGGTGTTATTTGAATATCCGCTGGCACTCACACGGGCTGGCAACGTGCAGGAGGCGCTGCAGACCGCCCAGATTATTGCGGATAACGCTGCCAGTGACTTCTTCAAGCAAGGTCACTACCACTCTGATTTAACCTATGCCACCTTGCTGCATCACTTCCTTATTCAGGCGAATGACAAGCTTGCTGCATTAGCTGAGCAACTGCAGCAGCCTGCGATAGCTCAGCAGGCAAGATCTGCTGCCGCATTTCATCGACAGGCGTTCAACAATGCCGATCAGCCACGAGCAGAACAGGCAGAAGCTGTCATGATATCGGCTGAAGACGAGGTCGATCTGTTGGTGTACTGGGATGCTACGGCTGACTATGCTGCGTCAAAGGCCAGGTCACAATGGACCCGTTTTGTGTGCTGGTCAGCCTGGGGATTGTCGGCTTTTGCCTTACTGGTGACCGGTATTGTCCTGGCCGGTGGGTTATGACGTCACCAACCACAGATGGCGCGAGAGTGGGAAGGAGGGTCCCATTGTACCTCCTTCGTATACGTCACTGACTCAGAGGATTTCGTCAGGGGAACTCTTGCTCAGCTTCACCGCTTTCTCTGAACCCTTGCGCAGGCGAATGTTCAGCAGCTCCACCAGCACACTGAACGCCATGGCGAAATAGATATAGCCCTTGGGAATGTGCATATCCAAGCCTTCGCCGAATAACGCCATCCCCACCAGAATCAGAAAACTGAGAGCCAGCATCTTGATAGTCGGGTTGGCATCGACGAAATCGCCAATCGCCTTGGATGCCAGCATCATCACCACGACTGCAATCATAATGGCAATCACCATGACCGGCACATGATCCGCCAGACCCACGGCCGTAATCACTGAGTCCAATGAAAAAACGATATCAATAATGGCGATTTGAATGACCACCAGCAGAAAGCCTGCCTGGGTTCTGGAGGGCGAGTCACTGTCGTCAGCTTCATTCAGCGAGTTGTGAATCTCGTGTGTGCTTTTCCAGATCAGGAACAAGCCGCCGAGGATCAGGATAATGTCTCGCCCCGAGATTTCTTGTGCGAGAACGCTGAACAACGGAGTGGTCAGGCTCATTACCCAGCTGAGAGATAGCAGCAGCGCAATACGGGTCAGCATCGCCAGGCCCAGCCCAATGATGCGACCTTGCTGGCGCTGCTCAGGAGGCAAGCGACCGACCAGAATGGAGAGGAAAATTATGTTGTCGATACCCAGAACAATTTCCAGGGCGACAAGGGTAAACAGTGAGACCCAGGCCTGGGGCTCCACAATCCATTCAAACATCGGGCAGGCTCTGTAATGAAAACCTCGCCATGCTACCCGAGTGGACCGGCGTCGGGTAGCTTCACTGCGTTACTTGTCTGCCAGCCTTGCTGGGGGCTACAGCTGATCTAACGCCTGTTGCAAGTCTGCAATCAGATCATCGGCATGTTCCAGCCCCACCGAGATGCGAATCAGGCCATCGCTGATGCTGGCGGCATGACGCTCCTCTGCGGTGTAGGGCGAGTGCGTCATGCTGGCGGGATGCTGAATCAGCGACTCTGCATCACCCAGGCTGACTGCGATATGGAACAGGTGGGTGTGGTTGATAAAGCGTTCACCCTCTGCCAAACCGCCACGCAGTTCGAAAGCAATAACGCCGCCTGCAGCGCGCATCTGTGTGCCGATAAAACGATGGCCAGAATGACTGGCTAAGCCGGGGTAATGCACTTTTTCCACTTTAGGCTGCTGTTCGAGAAACTCTGCCACCTGCTGGGCATTCTGGCAGTGTCGTTCCATACGCACAGGCAGGGTTTTCAGACCTCGAGTGATCAGCCAGGCATCGTGCGGGCTCATGGTGCCGCCGATGTCCTTCAGTGCTGTCAGCTTGATGTGCCGGATCATCTCTGCCGAGCCGCAGATAATACCGGCGACCACATCGCCATGGCCGTTGAGGTACTTGGTAGCGCTGTGCACGATCAGATCAAAACCAAATTGTGCTGGTTGCTGCAGCAGCGGGGTGAGGAACGTGTTGTCGCAGATGGCCAGCAGATTGTGGCTGCGGGCAAAGTGGCCGACAAAGGCCAGATCAACCACGACCAGATTGGGGTTGATGGGGCTTTCCAGAAAAATGGCTTTGGTGTTGCGGCGTAGTGCTCCCTCAATCGCCTGATGGTTGGTCATGTCAACGAAACTGACTTCAATGCCGAAGCGCGTCAGCATATGGCTGATGAGGGCAAAGCTGCAGCCATAGAGCGCATCGGAAGCAATCAGGTGATCTCCTGCAGACAGATTGGCCAGCAGGCAGGCGGACACTGCAGCCATCCCTGTCGCAGTAGCTGCCGCGTCTTCAGTGCCTTCCAGTGCTGCCACACGTTGTTCCAGCTGCCGCGTAGTGGGGTTGCCAAGGCGACTGTAAATGTAACCATCCTCCTCCCCGGCAAAACGCGCCGCACCCTGAGCAGCGGAGTCAAAGATAAAAGTCGAGGTTTGATACAGGGGGGTAGCAAGAGAGCCAAACTGCTCGTCATTGATGCGACCAGCGTGGATGGCCAGCGTCTCTGGATGCAGGGTGGGCAGGTGTGCGGTGCTGTGGTGTTTGGACATGATGTGCCTATTGTTTTTGCTGTAACCAGAGTGCTTTCAGCAAGGGCCGTACCTCTTTTTAAAAATTATTTAAAATCAAATAGTTATAAATTTTATGAGGTGAGGATAAGTAAGGTCGTATTAAAAATGAGACAGTAAAGGCGCTGAAACAGATGAATCTGGCGGAGTATGGGCGAAAAGAATGTCTCTGATTTGATACGTGTATTGAATCTGTGACACTCTTGATCAGCAGTCTCAATGGCCAGAGTTAAAAACAACAATGAAACTCGACATTCAAGCCGAAGATCGCCTGGGTATGGCGTTGGAAATTCTCAGGGTGCTGGCGCAAAACCAGTGCAATATTCAGGCGCTGGAAGTGATTCCCTGTCACGCCTTTGTTTCCTGCGATGCGCAACCGGACCGATGGTCCCAGCTACAGCAGCAGATGCTGGCGCTGCCCGGTGTGCAGGCGGTCCGTCAGATCGATCTGCTGCCCAGTGAACGACGCCGTCAGCATCTGGACATGCTGCTGTCGCGCTTGCCTGATCCGATCATCGATCTGGATAGTGAAGGTGGCATTCTGCATCTGAACGCAGCGGCGGCCGATGCCTTTGGTGCCACCAGAGAGCAACTGGAGCAGATGCCCGTCAGCCGGGTCATTGGCAATGCCGGTATGGGTCTGGACCTGGCGGCACTGCTGCGGCAGGACGGCGCAACCGTGGAAGTGCTCCCTGAAGGTGGTACTTATCTTCTGGATATCCAGCCAGTGATCAGCCATGGACAGCTGAACGGCGCCGTCATGGTCCTGCGCAGCCCGCAACGTATTGGCCAGCAACTGTCATCGGTGAAGGCGACGCACGGTGAGGGCATCGATACCATCATTGGTATTTCGCCTGCCATGCTGGCGTTGCAGCGGCAGACGCTGAAGTTTGCTGCACTGGATTTGCCGGTAATGATTCTGGGAGAGACAGGCACAGGAAAAGAGCTGCTTGCCCGCGCCCTGCATGAGGCCGGTCCGCGCGCCAGTGCGCCATTTCTTGCCATCAACTGCGCAACCCTGGCGGAAAACCTGCTGGAAAGCGAACTGTTCGGCTACGCGGCGGGGGCCTTTTCCGGAGCGCAGAGGGGTGGGAAACCGGGGTTGTTCGAGCTGGCCGACAAGGGCACGATTTTTCTTGATGAGATCGGGGAAATGTCCCCCTATCTGCAGGCCAAGTTATTGCGCTTTCTGCAGGATCTGCGCTTTCGTCGCATCGGTGGAACCAGCGAACTCAAGGTGGATGTGCGCATTCTCTGCGCTACCCATCGTGATCTTGAGGCTATGGCTGATTCGGGCGAGTTTCGTGCTGATCTGTTCTATCGCCTCAATGTGCTCAATTTACATTTGCCCCCCTTGCGACAACGGCGGGAGGACATTCCTCTGCTGGCTGACTACTTTCTGCGTCGCGCCGCTGAGCAGCTGAACTGTAGCAAGCCAACGCTGAGCCGTGAGGCACTGCGACAACTGTGTGAAGCGCCCTGGCCCGGTAACATTCGTCAGCTGCAGAACGTGATATTTCGCTCGGCGGCGTTGCTGGAGCAACAGGATCAGCCTGCCAGTCAGGTGGAAATAGATATTGCCCAACTGGCCATGGGTGGCCTGGAAGGGCGTCGCCTGACACATGGCGATGAGCCACCTGCGGATTCTGAAGTGTATGCAGCTATGGCGTCCCTGCCGGACGTTGTGAGTAAAGGTGGGGCTGGTGCGGAGCGTGAACTGGAGGATGTACAGGGGCTGGATCAGGCATTAGAAGCCTATGAGGCCAGACTACTGGCCAACCTGTGGCCTTTGTACCCTTCAACGCGGCGTCTGGCGCAACGGCTGCAGACTTCCCATGCCAAGATTGCCCGCAAGCTGAAGCGTTACGATATTCGTTGACGCTTCAGCTTGGGTGACCGTCAGAACGCTGAGCGAATCCAGCGGCAGACGTGACGAGTCAGCATCGACTCGTTCAGGGTGTAGAGGTGGAAGAAGTTGACGCCTTCCGTGTGCAGACGAGTGATCTGGTGACTGAGAATGTTCATGGCCAGCAGACGATGATCGATGTCTTCAGCTTCCACGCCTTCAAACATCTTGTGCAGAAACTCCGGGACTGAAGTCTGGCAGCGTGCAGCGAAGGCGGTCATTTTCTTGAAGTTCAGAACGGGCAGCAGGCCTGGCACAACTTCGGCCTTGATACCGGCAGCAGCCACCCGGTCGCGATAACGCAGGAAAACTTCAGGGTCGAAGAAGAACTGGGTGATGATGCGGTTGGCACCGGCATCGGCCTTCTTCTTCAGATACTCCAGTTCCTTGTCCATCGAGCTGGAGTCAGGGTGGCCTTCAGGATAGCCAGCCACCGAAATGTCGAAATCGGCTACTTCCTTCAGCGCGGCTACCAGCTCATCGGCATAGGCAAAACCGTCAGCACGCGGGGTGTAACGCTCCTGACCGGGCATGTCACCACGCAGGGCAACAATGTGACGGATATTGCTCTGCCAGTAGTCCCTGGCCAGTTGCAGCAGCTCCTCACGGCTACCGCTGACGCAGGTCATGTGCGCAGCGACCGGGCAATGCGCCTGTTGCGCCATCACCAGTGCCACCTCTTTGGTGGTGTCGCCAGGGGCGTTGCCACCCGCGCCACAGGTCACGGAGATAAATTCAGGTTTGAAGGGAGCCAACTCCTGGCTGGCTTTCCACAGCGAAAGGGTTGTTGCAGCAGTTTTGGGAGGAAATACTTCCAGACTGAAATTTGGCTTACTCATGGTTGACGGGCTCCCAAAATAAATCGGCACAGGTTTGGGGATATTCTTCAGGTCTGCCGGGTAGAGTACTCCAGCGTTCCCTTTATTGGGTAGGGCATCTTAGAACAAAGATATCAGGTCAGTAAATTTCATTATTCTCAGGAGTTCTATGAAGGGGATTAAAGTTGCCTCTGAACAGACTGAATGATCTGGCATTTTTTACGCTAATTTTACGCGACAGGGTTGCCGTGGAGCCCTACTGTGAGCAGGAGTTCTGGCAGACCTGTCGAGCCTTTCCGGCTGTGGGGGCTGCCTGTAGTGAATATTTCCATGCCTGCCTGAGACCTATGCTGCGACGCGCTCGTTTTTACACCGTTCTTCACCTTTGCGGATTTCTCATCATTATTTACAGCCTGTCGATGCTGGTACCTGCCCTGATGGGGCTGCTGTACGGTGAGAGTGATCTGTATGCGTTCCTCAAGACCTTTGCTGGCGCCTTTAGTTGTGGCCTGTTGCTGTGGGGGCTGACGTCGCGCTATCGCGGTGATCTGAAGACCCGTGATGGCTTTCTGGTCGTGGTGTTGTTCTGGTGTGTGTTTTCCAGTGTCAGCGCCTTGCCGTTCTGGTTTGATCAGCGCCTGCAGCTCTCCGTGACCGATGCCTTGTTTGAAGGGATTTCCGGGATCACCACGACGGGTGCATCCATCCTCGACAACATCGATGATCAGCCCAAATCCATTTTGTATTACCGCGCGCAGCTCAACTTTCTCGGCGGGCTTGGCATTATCGTGCTGGCCATTGCCATTCTGCCTATGCTGGGGATTGGTGGGGCCAAGTTGTATCAGGGCGAACTGCCGGGCCCATTGAAGGAGGAACGCCTGACTCCGCGACTGGCCGACACCGCCAAACATCTGTGGATGATCTACTCCGGGCTGGCTCTGGCCGGAACCCTGGCTTTCCGGCTGGCAGGCATGGACTGGTTTGATGCGCTCTGTCATAGCCTGTCGACGGTTTCACTGGGAGGCTTCTCGACCCATGGCGACAGTCTGGGCTATTACCACAGTGATGCCATTGAGAGTGTGGCCGGGGTATTTTCCATTCTCGCTGCGGTCAACTTCGCACTTTATTTTGTGGTACTACGGCGGCGCAGCCTGCTGCCTGTCCTGCGTGATGCAGAGTTCCGTTTTTTTGCCCTGATCGTCACCTTAGTAGTGGGTTACACCTGCTTTTCGCTCTACCACTCCGGCCTGTTCAACGGGCGCGAGGCACTGGTACATGGTTTCTTTCAGGCTGTTTCGGTGATGACTGACAACGGGCTCGGCAGTGCCGGTTTTCCCGACTGGTCACAGGACACGGTGCTCCTGCTGTTTGGCGCCAGCTTTTTTGGTGGCTGTGTGGGGTCGACCTGTGGTGGCATCAAGGCGCTGCGTTTTCTGATTCTGCGCAGGCAAAGCAGTCATGAAATCCGCCAGCTTATCCATCCCGGTGCCGTCTATGTTGCCAAGGTCGGCGGGCGAGCCATCTCCGAGCGGGTGATCAAGTCGGTCTTGGGGCTGTTTTTCCTCTATATCTTTTTCACCTGCCTGTTTACCTGGGCACTGGTGGTGGCTGGCAATGATGTGATGACTGCCTTTGGCACGGTGGCGGCCTGCATCAATAATATGGGGATTGGTTACGGTGCCACCGCAGCCGGTTTTGGTGGCCTCAATGACGTGAGCAAGTGGCTGATGTGCGCCGCCATGCTCTTTGGCAGGCTGGAGATATTCCCGCTGATCGTCGTTTTCTCCCGCACATTCTGGCGTTACTGACGAGGGTAGAAAGGGGTGTTTGAAGAGACGGACTATCTTCAGCAAGGTGGTAAAATTCGTCTATTTTTTGTACAAAATGACGCTGCCATTCAGTACCTCGTCTGCAAAAAATCAGGTAGAATGCGCGCCTCTCAAAAACCGTGATAGAAGAGCTTCCATACAACATGAGTGCTACAAATCCTAAGGTCGGATTCATTAGTCTCGGCTGTCCCAAGGCCCTCGTCGATTCTGAGCGGATCCTGACCCAGCTGAGAACCGAAGGCTACGAAGTTGTGCCGACGTATCAGGACGCCGACCTGGTGGTAGTCAACACCTGTGGCTTTATCGATGCCGCCAAGGCTGAGTCCCTTGATGCCATCGGCGAGGCCATCAAAGAGAATGGCAAGGTCATCGTCACCGGTTGCATGGGTGGCAAGGAAGAAGATATCCGCAAAGTACATCCGTCTGTACTGAGCGTGAGCGGTCCGCAGCAGTATGAGCAGGTGGTCAACGCCGTGCATGAATACCTGCCCCCCAAACAGGATCACAACCCCTTTATCGATCTGGTGCCACCACAGGGCATCAAACTGACACCACGTCATTATTCCTATCTGAAGATTTCCGAAGGCTGCAACCATCGCTGCACTTTCTGCATCATTCCATCACTGCGCGGTGATCTGGTTAGCCGTCCGGTGGGTGATGTGCTGGATGAAGCGGAGCGTCTGGTCAAGGCGGGCGTCAAGGAGCTGCTGGTGGTGTCTCAGGACACATCCGCCTACGGTGTTGATCTGAAGTACCGCACCGGTTTCTGGCAGGGCCGTCCGGTCAAGACCCGCATGACTGAGCTCTGCGAAGCGCTGGGCAGCATGGGCGTATGGGTACGCCTGCACTATGTCTATCCCTATCCCTCCGTGGATTCCGTCATCCCGCTGATGGCAGAAGGCAAGATCCTGCCTTACCTGGATATTCCCTTCCAGCATGCCAGCCCGCGTGTACTGAAGGCGATGAAACGCCCGGCAGCGGCTGAGAAGACGCTGGAGCGTATCCAGGCCTGGCGCAGTATCTGCCCGGATATCACCCTGCGCAGCACCTTTATCGTTGGCTTCCCCGGTGAGACCGAAGCTGAGTTTCAGGAGCTGCTCGACTTCCTTGACGAAGCACAGCTGGACCGCGTTGGCGCCTTTGCCTACTCACCCGTAGAAGGGGCGGTGGCCAATGACATCGCACCGCTGATTCCTGAAGAAGTGCAACAGGAACGTCTGGCACGCTTTATGGAAAAGCAGGCTGAAATCAGCACCCGCAAGCTGGCCGCAAAAATCGGCCGTGAAGTGGATGTATTGATTGATGAAGTCGTGGAAGAAGGCGCTGTGGGTCGTACCAAGGCTGATGCTCCTGACATCGACGGTCAGATCTTCCTTGATGGCGCCACACATCTGCAGCCCGGCCAGTTCGTTAAGGCGGTGGTCGAAGATGCCGATGAGCACGATCTGTGGGGCTCCTTGCGTTAAGAACGTCGTCACGTTCCGGCTACACGGCATCGTGAGCACGGGCTGAACACCTTCGCGAGTCATAGTGAAAAAGGGCGACCATGGGTTCGCCCTTTTTTGTATTTAAAGCAATAGACTTTGTCGTTTTAGGCATCATTACTGCGCTGGTCATCCCAGACAGATGGTTTACCATGGTTCTACTTATCTGTTTGGTTAAAAAATGATCCACGGCTGAACCCCGAAGGGGCAGAGTGAGGCAGTGTACGTTATGACGAATCCCAGTCACCCCCATGTACTTGACCGGCTGCTGATGGAAAGCGGCGGTGTCGAAGCCATGGTTGCGCGTGACTCGCCGGGGCACCGCATCCTCACCGAGCAGGAACGTGAAGTGTCGTTACAGGCCACGCTGGCAAGCAGGCCTGCAGGTGATGTGTGGCTCTTTGCCTACGGTTCACTGATCTGGAATCCGACTATCCACCATGCTGAAAAACGCGTGGGTACCCTTCATGACTGGCATCGGTCCTTTTGCCTGTCCGTAACGGCAGGGCGTGGTTCACCGTCTCAGCCCGGGCTGGTGCTGGCACTGGACCATGGTGGCAGCTGTACCGGTGTGGCCTATCGACTGGAGCTGCAACTGGCCGAGTCGGAGCTGCGCATGCTCTGGCGGCGGGAGATGGTATCGGGGGCCTATATTCCCCGCTGGTTGCCTGTTACTGATGTGGCGGGTAACCAGTTTGGCTACGCACTGGCGTTCACCATTGACCATACAGGTCAGCAATATGCCGGTGATCTGTGTGAGAGCGAGATCGTGCGTCGGCTGTCGCTGGCTGCGGGGGCGCTGGGCTCAGCCGCAGACTATCTGTTCCATACCTGCGAGGGGCTTCGGCAAAGCGGTATCGATGACGGAGAGCTGGAGCAGCTGGCTTGTCAGGTGCGCCGTTGTCAGCAGGGGCAGTAATAGCGTTTGTGGAAAAACCAAAGGGGGCATGGCCCCCTTTGGTTTTTTGCTGTCTGAGCAGGCTTGATGCGGTGTAGATGGGATGCGCTGTTACAGCATTTCCCGCAAACGTGCTCTTACCAGATCAATCGCTACCCGATTGCGCGCCCCCCCCGGAACGATGAGATGGGCATGTTCCTTTGAGGGGTTGATGTACTTCATGAACATCGGCCGTACGGTGGCCTGATACTGCTCCAGCACGGAGTCCAGCGTTCGTCCACGCTCATTCACATCCCGTTGCAGGCGGCGCAGCAGGCAGACGTCCAGCGGGGTATCCATATAGATACGAGTGTGCATCAGGTTACGCAGGCGGGCGTCGGTGAAGATCAGGATACCTTCAAGGATGATGATCTTGCAGGCGGGCAGCGGCTGCACTTCGGCGGCGCGGGTATGCAGCTTGTAGTCGTAGACCGGCACGTTCACCGGCTCGCCCTGCAGCGCCTGCTGCAGTTGGGTTAGCAGCAAATCGTGATCGAAGGCATCAGGGTGGTCGTAGTTGGTCTTGACCCGCTCCTCCATGGCCAGATGGGTCTGGTCTTTGTAGTAACTGTCTTCACGAAGAATGGTGATCTGTGCCGAGCCGAACTCATGCAGCAGTGCATCTGAAAAAGAACTCTTGCCTGATCCCGAGGCGCCCGCAATTCCAATAATGACCGTGTTGCTAGTAGGCATAGTGAAGCAGCTGAATGAAGGAGGATAAATACAGGGTAGACCGGAAATGCCGATCTGCCACACACCGGAACTGACGCTGTCGCTTCCGCGACTGGCTGCACAAGGGCAGCATGCATCAGTCTGAACAAAAAGGTGGGCGGCAACCAACTGAAGGGGGTGTCGGCTGCCGCCGCGGGTTATCGTTTGTGCTATTCCTGATCAATCGCGCCCATGGCGGTGATATTGAAGCCTGCATCCACATAGGTGATTTCACCGGTGATGCCGGAGGCAAGATCGGAACAGAGGAAGGCGGCCACGTTACCCACTTCGGAAGTGGTCACGTTACGACGCAGAGGAGTGCGCTTCTCGTTGTAATCAAGCATCTTGCGGAAGCTCTTGATACCGGAGGCGGCCAGTGTGCGGATCGGGCCTGCAGAGATACCGTTGACGCGGATGCCTTCAGGGCCAAGGCTGGTCGCCAGATAGCGCACATTGGCTTCGAGGCTGGCCTTGGCCAGACCCATGACATTGTAGTTGGGCATGGTGCGAACCGCGCCCAGATAACTCAGTGTCAGCAGGGCACCATTACGGCCTTGCAGCAGTGGGCGGGCTTCCCGTGCCAGGGCGGTGAAACTGTAGGAGCTGACATCGTGAGCGATGCGGAAGGCATCGCGGCTGGTGGCATCGGTAAAGTCGCCATCCAGTGCTTCACCGGGGGCGAACGCCACGGCGTGGACAACGCCATCAAGATAATCCCAGTGCTGACGCAGCAGGGTAAAAGCTTCGGCGATCTGCTCATCACTGGCGACATCCAGCGGGAACACCAGATTCGATCCCCACTGTTCGGCAAAGCCAATCACCCGCTCTTTAAGCTTGTCGTTCTGATAGGTGAAAGCCAGTTCTGCACCTTGCTGGTGCATGGCTTCAGCAATGCCATAGGCGATTGACATCTTGCTGGCGACACCAACGATCAGGAAGCGTTTACCTTGCAGAAAACCCATGTTGCTACCTTAGTCACGAAGCACGTAAAAGGCCGGGTTTGACGTCGGTATCTCTCCTGAACCACAGAGAATGCTGATGTCTGCTACCGCTCTACCCACAGCCGCCAAGGCCCGCATGGCGCGGGCAGAATTGGCGAAGTATAACGGAAGTTGCCGATATTGGCGACCGTGGCATGAGACTAAGGTTGTAGGAAGGGGCCTCGGTAACCGCTCAATGACTGATATTCAGCATGGAGTAAATGCATAAGTGGCACTAGAGTTTCCTGCTTATATGTCCGGTGTGTGCTCAAGTGGTGGGTATGCACATCACATCATGCAGGAGAGTGAATGGCCAAGAATGAACACGATCAGCGTTACTGGCTGATAGAGTTGCTGGCGTACTGGGAAGGGCGGGTTAATGTCAGTTATCTGGAGCGTGAGTTTCATTTGTCTCGCCAGCAGGCCAGTAAAGTACTGGGCAGCTACCGGGAGCAAATGCCTGACAATCTGGATTATTCCTACACCCTGAAAGCCTATCTCCCTTCCGCCTGCTTTGCTTCCCGATTTATCAGCGGCGAGGCGGATGAGTACCTGCAATGGCTGCAGGGCATACCGCGTCATCACCTGCAGGTCGCCCGTCTTAGCTCACCGCAACGGCAAATTCTGCCGCACATCCTCAGACCCATCATTCATGCGCTGACCTTTGGTTATGCGGTGGATATCAACTATGCCTCAGTCACCAATACCACCGAGGAGCGCATTATCGCGCCCCATTCTCTGGTGCTGGCGGCAGGGCGCTGGCATGTCCGGGCATGGTGCCTTGCACGGCAGGAGTACCGGGACTTTGTGCTTGCCCGTACCCGCTCGGCCAGTGTGGACGAAACGCGCGATATTCCTTCACCACAAGAGGATCACGCCTGGCACACCTGGGTAGAGCTGGTCTTTGCGCCTGACAACCGGCTGGCCGCAGAGCGGCAACAGGCGTTGGAGCAGGAATACGGAATGACAGACGGCAGGCTGATCATTCGCGAGCGTGCTGCGCTGGCTAACTATCTGATCAAACAGATGGGGGTCAACATCAAGTTTCTCGATGCCTTACCTGAGGCCCAGCAACTGGTGCTTGTCAATAAACGCGACATCGAGCAGTGGCTGTACTGAGCGGTTTGTTCATCGAACAGGCAAGGTACGTCAACTTAATTGACCTGTATTAATTGCCAGCTTGGCGCGTAGGTCGGTGTGTGTGTGAATAGAGTGGCAACGCAAAAAGTACAGCGATTCGCCCCGCATACGCGGGGCAGTTTGCAGTGGCAGTACTTCTTGGTTCAGCCCCGCAGAGGCGGGGAACAGATGAGCATATAGGCGCAGTTGCACCTATGAACTGGTTGATCTGCATTTAGTTGCAGAACGGGGCTAGGTTAGTTGCGAAGTGGTGAGGCGTCAAAAATTTTCTAGAATGCTATTTTTTGAAAAAGTTAAGGTTCATAGATGTAAATGAGCCTAAAAAAGAATTTTGACTCCTCTGTGACATGAGTCTTAGGATGGCGGCTACCTGAGAGTGGTGGGAGGCTGTCATGTTGAAGTCTTTGAAAGAGTTGGTTTTGGTGCTGGATGGTTCGGGGTGGTTTACAAAGGTGATCCTGTTGCTGATTGTGATCACGGTAATCCTGTACTTCAGTTGTCGGCTTTCGGAAGGGTGTTAGCTGAAAGGGGGGGCGCATGGCTGCAATCTTTAACTACTGGGGCAAAGCTCATCAGTCGGATGAGCAGGGGGGAGAGCCATACCACTTGCTGCCCTATCATTGTTTGGATGTGGCCGCCTGTGGCTGGGTGCTGCTGTCGGATGAATACCCCTGGGGGCAGCGTTTGGCCGCAGAGCTGGGCATTTCCGCTGAGCAACTGCGCCGCCTGTTTGTCTTCTTCCTCTGCCTGCACGATCTGGGCAAGTTTGCCCGAGCCTTTCAGGGGCTGCGGCCCGATATTCTGCAAACCCTGGCCAACGCCCCCGCTAATTACGCATACACCACCGTGCGCCACGATTCACTGGGCTATCAGCTGTGGCGAAGCAGAGACAAGGGAATTCAGGAACTGCTGGCCGAGCTGCTTGCTGTACCTGTTGAGCAGGTGCGCACCAGCAACCAGCTGGATAGCTGGTTTGAGATTGTCACCGGCCATCACGGTCAGCCTCCTGTCATTCAGTCGATCAGTCTCCCCAGCTATTTTCACCCCGATGATACCGACGCGGTGCGTAGCTTCGTCCGGCAAATGTGGCAACGCTGGTTGCTGCCGGAAGATGCCGCGCTGTTACTGGATAAACGCCTCGGCAAAAAGCTCAAAGCCTGCTCCTGGCAGCTGGCCGGGATGGCGGTACTGGCAGACTGGCAGGGTTCCAACCAAACCTTCTTCCCCTATTGCAAAACGCCCCTGTCACTGCAGCACTACTGGGATAAGTGTGCTTTACCTGCCGCTTATAACGCCGTTCGTCAGGCGGGCATCACACCCGCACGGGCAGAACCTTTTGTTGGCATTGAGCAGTTATTTCCCTTTATCCAAAGCCCCACGCCATTGCAGCACCATGCTATTCAGGTAGCCATCCCCCCTGAGCCGCAGCTATTTATTCTGGAAGATGTGACAGGGGCGGGGAAAACCGAAGCCGCCATGGTGCTGGTACACCGGCTGATCAGTGCCGGGCTGGCGGACGGGCTCTATGTGGGCTTACCCACCATGGCCACCGCCAATGCCATGTATCACCGCATGTCCCAATGCTATCAGCGCCTTTACCGCGCAGAGCAGCAGCCCTCGCTGGTGCTGGCCCACGGGGCGCGTCATCTGTCGGAAGACTTTATGCAGTCCGTCGGCGCTCAGCCCAAAGACATCAGCTATCTGCAGGATGAGCAAAGCGCCTCGGCCTACTGCAATAGCTGGCTGGCCGACAGCCGCAAGAAGGCACTGCTGGCAGATATTGGCGTCGGCACTATTGATCAGGCGCTGCTGGCGGTTCTGCCTGCCCGTCATCAATCGCTGCGCTTACTGGGCTTGGGGCGGAAGGTGCTGCTGGTGGATGAGGTGCATGCCTACGATGCCTATATGCAAACCCTGCTCGCCTGCCTGCTGGAGGCGCATGCCCGTCAGGGGGGAAGTGCCATTTTGCTGTCTGCCACCTTGCCGCAGCAGATGAAAAACAAACTGGTAGCCAGTTATGCCAGGGGCTGTGCCTTACCTGTGCCCGCCCTGAGTGAAGTGGCTTATCCGCTGGCTACGCACTTTCCTGCCGGGCAAGGTGAACAGGAAGTACCACTGGCAACCCGCAAGGAAGTGCAGCGCGTAGTACAGGTACAGCGTCTTGATGACGAAGCGGCAGTGCATGCCTTGATTCTGGACAGTGTGCGGCAGGGAAAATGCGTCTGCTGGATACGTAATACCGTCGATAACGCACGGCAGAGTTACCAGCAACTGCAACTGTTAGTGCAGCAACAGGCCGGTAGTGCTGACCGTGTACACCTGTTCCATAGCCGCTTCGCCATGATTGACCGGCAGCGCATAGAAAATGCGGTACTGGAATGGTTTGGCAACCGCAGTACTGAGCAGCAGCGTGCGGGGCGTGTGTTGGTCAGTACTCAGGTGGTGGAGCAGTCACTGGATCTCGACTTCGATGTACTGATCTCTGACCTCGCCCCCATTGACCTGCTGCTGCAACGGGCCGGGCGGCTGCACCGCCATGTGCGGGACCGACATGGCAATCGCCTGCACACCCCTTCCGCTGATCAGCGTGGCCCGGCGGTGTTCTATGTGCTGGCGCCATCACCTGACCCGCAGGCGGATGAGCGCTGGCTGCAACAGCAGTCAGGCTCGCTGGCGGTCTATCAGGATCTGGGGCAGCTGTGGCGCTCGGCCAGGGTGCTGTTTGAACAGGGCTGTTATCGCATGCCGGATGACGCCCGCCGTCTGATCGAATCCGTGTACTCCCCGCACGCGGCCATCGAGACCCCTGATGCCGTCGAGCACGCCTCCAGTGAGGCTGAAGGCAAGCGCCGCAGTCAGGCCAGTATGGGAGTCTTCAACCAGCTCAGGCTGGAGCAGGGCTATAGCCGCAAAAGCAGCGATGGCTGGGATGAGGAGGTCAATATTCCTACCCGTCTTAGCGACAAAACCTGTTCGGTGGTGCTGGTCATACAGGATGAGGCGGGCCTCTGGCATCCCTACGCCGGTCAGCTCGCTCATGGCTGGGAGCTCAGCGCGTTGCAGATGCGCGACACCCTCTGGCAGGAGGCCGAGAAGGCCATCCCAGCAGACCTCAAAACACAGATGGAACAACTGCGTGACGCACACCCTGTACTCAAGTGGTATCGGCTGATGCCTTTGGTCGGGGAGTTGGCCACCTGGTACGACGCCGGGTGTGGTTGGACAGCTAACAAAGGAGAAACGCGATGAACCTGATCCATGACCCGTGGATACCCGCCCTCCGTCAGGATGGCAGTTATTGTCGTATTGCCCCCTGGCAAATCGCGGAAACCGCTAACCCCGTGGTGGAGCTGGCGGCCCCGCGGGCGGATTTTCAGGGCGGGTTGTACCAGTTTTTGATCGGCCTGCTGCAATCCCGTTGTGCGCCTGAGGACAGTGAGGTGTGGGCCGAGTGGTATCAGACTCCGCCTGATGCGCACGTGCTGGCACAGCAGTTCAGTGCGTTGGCTACGGCTTTTGAGCTGAGCAGCGAGGTGGGTAAACCGGCCTTTTTACAGGATTTAACGCTGGAGGAGGGGGAGCAGAAAGACATCGCTGGTTTGTTGGTCGAAGCGCCCGGTGGCAAAACCCTGAAGGATAACCTCGACTTTTTTATCAAAGGCGGTCGGGTCACAGCCATTTGCCCGGCCTGCGCGGCACAGGCGCTTTTCACCCTGCAAACCAATGCCCCTTCCGGTGGCGTCGGTCACCGTGTCGGGCTGCGTGGCGGTGGCCCCCTGACCACCTTGCTCCAGCCTGTTGACCCGGCTCACAGCACCCTCTGGCATAGGCTATGGCTCAATGTGCTGGAGCAGCGCCATGATTTGCATAGTCACGAGGCCATGACGGCGGCCATATTCCCCTGGCTGGGTAACACCCGGCTGTCGGACAAGGGCGGGCAAAATACGCTGCCCGGTGATGTCCATCCGTTGCAGATGTACTGGGGTATGCCGCGTCGCATTCGTTTGCAGCCTGCTGTGACAGAGGGCGACTGTGATTTGTGTGGCGATCACAGTGACACGCTGTTCAGCCACTATCTCACCCGCAATTACGGCACCAACTATGAAGGCCCCTGGCGGCACCCGCTGACCCCTTATCGCTTTGACAAGAAGAATGAAGCGCCACCGCTGTCACTCAAAGGGCAAAAAGGCGGGCTCAGCTACCGGCACTGGCTGGGGCTGGCCATTGAAGACAAAGACAACGGTGACACAGCGGCCAGCGTGGTGCAGTCACTGGTTCAGGACAAGGAAATGTATCTGGCCAGCGGGGTGCAGTTGCAGCTGTGGTGCTTCGGTTACGACATGGACAACATGAAAGCCCGTTGCTGGTACGACCATACCCTGCCGGTGTTTGTGTTGCCCACGGCGCAGATCACTATGCTGCAGCGCTGGGTAGAAGCCTTGCTGATGCCAGCCAAAGAGGCGGCACCGTTGCTGCGTAAATTTATCAAAGAGGCATGGTATCGCAGCCCGGAAAACGCCAGCGGCGATAACAGTTTTATCGATACTGAATTCTGGCAAACCACCGAAAGCCATTTCTATCAGCTCTTGCAGCAGCTGGTCACCGCCGTGCAGTCGCAGGAGCGCATGCCCGCGGAGGTGGCAACGGCATGGTGGAAAACCCTGCACCGGACGCTGGAGCAGTTGTTTGATCAGTATGCGTTGCACACCCGAGTCGAAGACCTGGACTTGCGACGGGTTATCACAGCCCGATCCGCTCTGCTCGGCAAGTTCCATTCCCTCAAATCGGTCAAAGCCCTGAAATCTGACAACCCGCACACTCAGGAGGTAGCCCATGGCTGAGCTGTCACCCAAAGAACCCTATTACGACCTGCACGGTGCTGAGCCTGCGCGCCTCATCGCATGGTGGCAATCACTGGATGATCATCGCGGCGTACGAGCTCGTTTGCGCCGGGTAGACCGGCCTGACGATGCCCTGCTGACAGACAGTTTTTTTCAGTTTCTCAGTGTGATGCCGGAGCGCTGGGCACAGCCCGGTCATCTCTATGCCAGCGCGATGGTCGCGACGGCGTTAGCCCAGGTCAGTCAGCACAGCAGTGGCATCCCTTTCGCGGCGCAGCTAGGCAGTGGTGACCATGACCGCCCGGTCATGAGCGAATTGCGCTTCAGGCAGCTGATTAAAAGCCGCACCCCGGAAGAATTCTTCCGTCGCCTGCTGCGTGCCATTCGCCTGCTGGACAAGCACGTCAATATTTTCTCGCTGACGGAGGGCATCCTGCACTGGTACGACGAATACCTGCATGGCCCTGACCGTAACCCCATCAAACGCCTGAGTGTGAAATGGGCGCAGGATTATTACCTGCCACGCAAAAGTAAAACCACCACCGACACTGCCGCCTGAAGCAAAGGAGTAATGCCATGAACCGTTTTATCCAGATTCACCTGCTGACATCTTACCCACCTGCCAACCTGAACCGCGATGATCAGGGCCGCCCCAAGACGGCGAAAATGGGCGGTGTGGATCGCCTGCGGGTGTCTTCCCAGAGCCTGAAGCGCCACTGGCGTACTTCTGAACTGTTTCAGCATGCGCTGGCCGGGCATCTGGGAGTGCGCACCAAAATGCTGGGTACGGAAGCCTACAACCAGCTGCTGGCAGGCGGTATCAAAGAGAAGGACGCGCTGGAGTGGGCTAAATCGATTGCAGGGGTGTTCGGCAAGAACAAAAAGGCTGACAAGAAAGAGCCGCTGAATGAGCTGGAAATTGAACAACTGGTGCATGTCAGCCCTCAGGAGCAGGCACTGATTGACCAGCTGGTGCAGACCCTGATCGAGCAGAAGCGCGCGCCGGAAGAGGGCGAGCTGAACCTGCTGCGAGAAACCAATGCCGCAGTGGATATTGCGCTGTTTGGTCGTATGCTGGCCTCCAAGCCCGCGTTCAATGTAGAGGCAGCCTGTCAGGTGGCTCACGCATTGTCGGTTCACCCGGTCGTGATTGAGGACGATTACTTCACCGCGGTGGATGATCTTAACGACGGGCGCGAAGATGCCGGTTCCTCTCATATCGGCGAAACCGGTTTTGCCGCTGGCCTGTTCTATTCCTACCTGTGCATCAACCGCGAACAGCTGATCGACAACCTGGCCGGGGACGCCGCACTGGCCGACACCGCCATCGCTGCACTGATTGAAGCGGCCGTCAAAGTGCCGCCGTCGGGCAAACAAAACAGCTTTGCTCATCAAGGCTATGCCAGCTACGTTCTGGCCGAAGTGGGCAACCAGCAGCCGCGCTCCCTCTCCGTTGCTTATCTCAAACCGATTGAAGTCTGGGGCAAGGTAGATGCGGACTACCTGACACAGGCAGTCGCCGCTATTCGTCGCCAGTATCAGGGGTTTGATCAGGCCTACGGTCAGTGTGCTGAGCATCGCTATGAGTTAGTGGTCGGCGATGAAAAGTCGTCATTCGCTGAGCTGCTGGCTTTTGTCGCGGATGCCAGCCACTGACGGGAGGTCGGTATGGACTATCTGGTTTTTCGCCTCTACGGGCCCATGGCCAGTTGGGGCGATATTGCTGTCGGCGAGTCACGCCACAGCCACAGCGGGCCGACTAAAGCCGCCGTGCTGGGGCTGGTGGCCGCCGCCCTCGGCATCAGGCGGGAAGAAGAAGCGACCCATCTGGCACTGAATCAGCGCTATGCACTGGCGACAGCGGTGCGCAGCAAAGGCCAGCTACTGCGTGACTACCACACAGTGCAAGCGCCTGACTCCGTGGGTAAATTTCGTTATCGCACCCGGCGCGACGAGCTGGTGGCTGGTCGTGAGCGGTTGGGGACGGTGCTGTCCAGCCGTGAATACCGCACCGATGCCCTGGCATGGGTGGCACTGCGGGTGAGTCAGCACGGTGAGCGTGACGGCGTCCCTTTCACGCTGGCAGACATCGCAGAAGCACTGCAGCAGCCCCGATTCAGCCTCTATCTTGGGCGCAAGTCCTGCCCGCTGGCAGCCCCGCTGCAACCGCAGCTGCTGCAGGCAGATGGCTTCTATGGGGCATTTGCGCAGTATCAGCCCAAACCACTGCAGTTTGAGCGGGACGAACAACAGCCACTGCAGGCGGCTGACGACACACCGCAGCTGGCCGCTGAGAGTACTGTGGAATACAACTGGGAAGGCGAGCTGGATGACTTCCGCGGCGAGCAGGCAATCGACGCCAGTGCCCTGATGACGTTCACCCAGCATGACCAGTTGCTATCACGGCAGCGCTGGCAGTTTGCGCCGCGCAAAGTGCTGCGCCTGTACCTCACGGAGGGCCACTAACATGTATCTGTCACGCGTTATGCTCAAGCCAGACATCAGCAAGCACACGCAACTGAGCCGCGTATTGCTGGATCGTACCTACGGTGTACACCGCTTGTTGTGGGATTTGTTTGATCAGCAACAGCGCGATTTTCTCTATCGCGAAGAGATCGCCAAGGAGCAAATCGCGCAGCCCGGCATCAAGGGCGAGCCACTTTACTATCTGCTCTCGCCTCAACCGCCCAGGCTGGATTCACCCCTGTTTGATGTGCAGAGCAAACCCTTCCAGCCAGAGTTTAGTGCAGGCCAGCATCTGTCCTTCCGCCTGCGCGCCAATCCCGTGGTGACCCGCGACAGGCAGCGCCATGATCTGGTGATGGACGAACAGCTGCGGTTTTTCCGCCACCTCTGTGAGTTGCACGGGCAGGCGACGCAAGGGGGGAAAGAGGAGATGCGCAAACGCCTGCTCAAGCTGCCTCAGCCAGCTGCACTGCACGACTGGCTGTGCAGCTACCTCAGCCAGACCCGCTACTTTGCTGAGACCGGGCGGCGCCATGAACTGCGCACCTTGCTCGATCTGGCCATGCAGGAACGTGTGGCACAACGCCTGATGCACTGGTTGACGGAGAACCCTTCAAGACAAGGTATCTTCACCCTGGCCGAGCGCGTGATTGAAGACGACATTACCGATGAGGCCCGCACCGTAGCCGCTTTTGAGTGGCAGGCATACCACGCTCATCCGCTACCGGAAAAAGACCCCGCAGCAGGCCGTATTGACAGCAGTGGCCGCAAGGCACGCTTCCTGTCAGTGGACATGAGTGGCGAGCTGATAGTGACGGACCCGCAGCGCTTTACCGTCCTGTTAAAGCAGGGAGTGGGGGCAGCGAAAGGCTTTGGCTGCGGGCTGATGCTGGTCAGGCCGGTGCCTTACTGAATAACTGGAGGGCACGATGGCCTTTGTCCCGCTCAACCCCATCCCGCTGAAAGACCGGGTGTCTCTGGTGTTTCTGCAATACGGCCAGATCGACGTGATCGACGGTGCCTTTGTGCTCATCGATGCCACCGGAGTACGGACTCATATCCCGGTCGGATCAGTGGCCTGCATCATGCTGGAGCCGGGCACCCGTGTTTCCCATGCGGCGATCAAACTGGCTGCCACCGTGGGGACCTTGCTGGTATGGGTGGGGGAAGCGGGCGTCAGGCTGTACGCTGCGGGCCAGCCCGGTGGCGCGCGTTCTGACCGCCTGCTCTATCAGGCCAAACTGGCGCTGGATGAAGAGCTGCGGCTTAAGGTAGTGCGCAAAATGTTTGAGCTGCGCTTTGGTGAACCGGTACCCAGCCGTCGTTCAGTGGAACAGCTACGCGGTATTGAAGGTGCCCGAGTGCGGGAAACCTACAAACTGCTGGCCCAGCGCTTTGGCGTGGAGTGGAAGGGGCGCAATTACGACCCCAACGACTGGGCACGGGGTGACATCGTCAACCAGTGCATCAGTGCGGCCACTTCCTGCCTGTACGGCATTACCGAAGCCGCCGTGCTGGCCGCCGGTTATGCCCCCGCCATCGGTTTTGTGCACAGTGGCAAACCCCTGTCTTTCGTCTACGACATCGCCGACATCATCAAATTCGATACCGTGGTGCCCAAAGCGTTCGAGATTGCGGCCAAACGCCCTGGCAAACCGGATCAGGAAGTACGGCTGGCCTGTCGCGATATATTTCGCTCCTCACAGGTGCTGGGCAAACTGATCCCGCTGATTGAAGACGTACTCGCCGCCGGAGAAATTGCACCGCCTGCCGCGCCTGCGGATGCCCAACCCCCTGCCATTCCCGAACCTGCGCCGTCCGGCGATGCCGGGCACCGGAGCCATCGATGAGCATGCTGGTGGTTGTTACTGAAAATGTACCGCCACGGTTACGCGGACGCCTTGCTGTCTGGCTGCTGGAAGTCAGGGCAGGGGTCTATATCGGCGATACCTCACGGCGTATCAGAGAGATGATCTGGGAACAGATCAACGCACTGGCCGAGCAGGGCAATGTGGTGATGGCCTGGGCCACCAACACGGAGTCAGGGTTTGACTTTCAAACCTATGGCAGTAACCGGCGTATGCCGGTGGACTGGGATGGGTTGCGGCTGGTGTCTTTTCTACCTGTTGAAAATCAATAGGTTAGCGCTCTTTAACAAGACGGAAAAATGATCGAATAGTTGGTGGAAATTTAGAGGGTGAAAAAGACCTTTAAAAACAATAGTATCCATCAAGTGCGTTCCCCGCGCCCGCGGGGCTAAACCTCACGATCCGGGCGACTCGTCCCCGCCAAGACCGCGTTCCCCGCGCCCGCGGGGCTAAACCGCGCTTTGCCTCCGAACATCTTGGCAATGGCGCGCGTTCCCCGCGCCCGCGGGGCTAAACCGAGGTACTTTTTAGAACTTCTCAGCCTACACCAGCGTTCCCCGCGCCCGCGGGGCTAAACCGCCTGGCGCCTTCAATCTGTGCACTTCGTCTGTGCGTTCCCCGCGCCCGCGGGGCTAAACCGGTAATCCATTGTTTCGGGGTGCTCGTGCCCAGGCGTTCCCCGCGCCCGCGGGGCTAAACCGCCCAATAAGGCATTGGCTACCTTTCATTTTCACGCGTTCCCCGCGCCCGCGGGGCTAAACCGCGTTAACAGTTTGGCGGATTATCTGGATGTGGGCGTTCCCCGCGCCCGCGGGGCTAAACCGCGGGTCCGACCAAAAATGGTAGGCGTCAATGAGCGTTCCCCGCGCCCGCGGGGCTAAACCAGCGGCTTCAGAATCCAGCTCACTTTCAATTGTGCGTTCCCCGCGCCCGCGGGGCTAAACCGTAAATTTCCTGATAGCTGCCATCGGGCCTGATGCGTTCCCCGCGCCCGCGGGGCTAAACCGTACTGCAGGTTTACCAGGTATGCTGTGAAGACGCGTTCCCCGCGCCCGCGGGGCTAAACCGCTGGTCCACAAAACCACAAAACGCAGTATCGAGCGTTCCCCGCGCCCGCGGGGCTAAACCGCACCTGAGCCATATCCATTCGCCCAGCCATTAGCGTTCCCCGCGCCCGCGGGGCTAAACCGTTTTGGAGGCGGAAAATGAAACTGATCACCGGGCGTTCCCCGCGCCCGCGGGGCTAAACCGGAATATCTCAACGCCTACACTGGTTGATACCGGCGTTCCCCGCGCCCGCGGGGCTAAACCGGGCGGTGATGGTGTTCTGAACCGCTCTGCTCAGCGTTCCCCGCGCCCGCGGGGCTAAACCGGCCAAACGTCTTGCAGACCAGCTAACTGGTGCGCGTTCCCCGCGCCCGCGGGGCTAAACCGCATCATGGGGCATTGATTACTCAGGTGCCGCAGCGTTCCCCGCGCCCGCGGGGCTAAACCGCCTCGCGATAGGCGCTCAAATGCAAAGCTGTAAGCGTTCCCCGCGCCCGCGGGGCTAAACCGAATTGCTGCATGAACCGCAGTGCCAAAATCCAGCGTTCCCCGCGCCCGCGGGGCTAAACCGACTGATGGCCATCAGCATCAAGCGCTATGTCGGCGTTCCCCGCGCCCGCGGGGCTAAACCGGACTGCACTCGTCAGCTGCTGCAATTGCGCAAGCGTTCCCCGCGCCCGCGGGGCTAAACCGGCGTCGGCCCATGATATTGCTGGCCTCTTTCTGCGTTCCCCGCGCCCGCGGGGCTAAACCGGTCTGAGTAGCCGTTATCAGCATTGCCCGGAGGCGTTCCCCGCGCCCGCGGGGCTAAACCGTGCTGGAGCACAAGCTGAAGCAAATGCGGCTCGCGTTCCCCGCGCCCGCGGGGCTAAACCGTCAGGAATGGCTGTTTCATCGCTGGAAATCGAGCGTTCCCCGCGCCCGCGGGGCTAAACCGTCCTCACGGACCTCTTGCAATGTGGTGGTTGTGCGTTCCCCGCGCCCGCGGGGCTAAACCGTATCAGCTGAGGCAAATATGTCACCAAATGCCGCGTTCCCCGCGCCCGCGGGGCTAAACCGTCAGGAATGGCTGTTTCATCGCTGGAAATCGAGCGTTCCCCGCGCCCGCGGGGCTAAACCGGCACGCCAGAACATAGATAAGGCACTTGAGGAGCGTTCCCCGCGCCCGCGGGGCTAAACCGTCAGTCTGGACAAAAAAATACACCCTACTGGCGCGTTCCCCGCGCCCGCGGGGCTAAACCGCCGCTGGGCAGCAAATGACGCGGATAACAGGGGCGTTCCCCGCGCCCGCGGGGCTAAACCGCAGAGAGTCATCCAGATCTGTGATGAGTTCGGGCGTTCCCCGCGCCCGCGGGGCTAAACCGGTCGTGGCCGATTGGTTGCAGGATCAGGGCATGCGTTCCCCGCGCCCGCGGGGCTAAACCGTAGCGCCATCGGATGAGTGGCGCAAATGGTATAGCGTTCCCCGCGCCCGCGGGGCTAAACCGCCACCTCACAACTCTCCTAAATTTCGCAGCCCGCGTTCCCCGCGCCCGCGGGGCTAAACCGAGCGCGCAGATGAGGATGGCGGCTGGACAATCGCGTTCCCCGCGCCCGCGGGGCTAAACCGACCATGAATCCAATGATGACCACCATCCGACAGCGTTCCCCGCGCCCGCGGGGCTAAACCGTACACTGAACACAACTCGCAAGTATCATCAGAGCGTTCCCCGCGCCCGCGGGGCTAAACCGCTGACCGCTCAGAAACAAAAATATTGGCGCGCGCGTTCCCCGCGCCCGCGGGGCTAAACCGCTAGCGCCATGCTTCCATGTTAGATTGTTGGGGCGTTCCCCGCGCCCGCGGGGCTAAACCGAAAAACCTTGGCCGACGCCAGCGGTCACAGATGCGTTCCCCGCGCCCGCGGGGCTAAACCGCAACGCTAACGCGCTGATGTGGGTGTTGCTGCGCGTTCCCCGCGCCCGCGGGGCTAAACCGAGAGGTTAGCCAGTCACAGGTTGATATGTTGCGCGTTCCCCGCGCCCGCGGGGCTAAACCGGTCGCCTTGGTCGCCCGCTGAATAACACCCAGGCGTTCCCCGCGCCCGCGGGGCTAAACCGTAGTCGATTCGTTCTATTCACGGGTGAACCATGCGTTCCCCGCGCCCGCGGGGCTAAACCGGCTGAGTTCTATGATGACGTGGCTGATGCGGTGCGTTCCCCGCGCCCGCGGGGCTAAACCGGCTGAGTTCTATGATGACGTGGCTGATGCGGTGCGTTCCCCGCGCCCGCGGGGCTAAACCGATAGATGGATTGGCATATACTACAAAGACGGTGCGTTCCCCGCGCCCGCGGGGCTAAACCGGTTCGTTCGCGTTCTGCATCCAGATAGCAGCGGCGTTCCCCGCGCCCGCGGGGCTAAACCGAATCGAGCGCATTTTCCGCGCGGCACTCCCCAGCGTTCCCCGCGCCCGCGGGGCTAAACCGTGCCCTTGTCCACTTGGCACAGGCCAGCGCCTGCGTAATAGCGTTCCCCGCGCCCGCGGGGCTAAACCGTCATCTGAACGGGCAGTCGCAAGGCCCAATTTGCGTTCCCCGCGCCCGCGGGGCTAAACCGGCTGTGGCAAAACCAGAAAACCAGCAGAGACAGCGTTCCCCGCGCCCGCGGGGCTAAACCGGAATTGAATGACGATAACGGAGAGTAGCAAGAGCGTTCCCCGCGCCCGCGGGGCTAAACCGCATCGTGCTCGCTTGCGCCAGATCGGCATCGAGCGTTCCCCGCGCCCGCGGGGCTAAACCGCATCGTGCTCGCTTGCGCCAGATCGGCATCGAGCGTTCCCCGCGCCCGCGGGGCTAAACCGGCACTCTCTGTGATGTGCCGGTTTGGATCGAGGCGTTCCCCGCGCCCGCGGGGCTAAACCGCCATTATCGAGGCTGACGATTACGATTCAGTAGCGTTCCCCGCGCCCGCGGGGCTAAACCGTCACTGCAGGATTTCATTATCTCCCTGTGTGGGCGTTCCCCGCGCCCGCGGGGCTAAACCGCCGCAACGCCTACTAACCTACTTGGAGTTGAAGCGTTCCCCGCGCCCGCGGGGCTAAACCGGGCTCACGTGGGCGCCCGGTAATGTCGGTATTGCGTTCCCCGCGCCCGCGGGGCTAAACCGGATTGGTCAGAGCAAAGCCGTGAGAATAACCCGCGTTCCCCGCGCCCGCGGGGCTAAACCGGAGGTTCTATGTGTGAACGTGAGTTCGAACTTGCGTTCCCCGCGCCCGCGGGGCTAAACCGCTCAACCACGGTTACTGACCCTGTAATAACGTGCGTTCCCCGCGCCCGCGGGGCTAAACCGCTCAACCACGGTTACTGACCCTGTAATAACGTGCGTTCCCCGCGCCCGCGGGGCTTACTGCCATTTATTAAGCAAAAGTTAACTTGCCCTTACGCGTTCCCCGCGCCCGCGGGGCTTACTGGCTATTGTCCTTCGTCGTTTTCCATGGTCTGTTTCGGCACTGGAAACCAGTAACCCACTACGACCAGCAGCAGACCGACGCCGATAAAGGACACCACCCGCGCCAGTGTGCCTGTACCATGCAGGTCAACAAGATAGAGCTTGGCCAGCACTACCAGCAGCAGACCAGCACCGGCATACCATACCGGGCGTGAGGCCAGCTTGCGATTGCCGACGATGGCCAGCGCCAGACCACAGAAGCACCAGAGTATCGACAGCCAGGCCTGCGCGGCGGAGCTGGCAAACAGCCCCCACAGGGTGTACGGCACATCCAGCCAGTGGTGCAGTGTACGCAGACCGATGGCTGACAACTGCGCCAGCCCGATCAGACCGACCACCAACCAGCCGCCGACACTGAGGCGTTCCAGTTGCAGCTGGCTGCGGGCCAGACAGAGCACAGCGGCGGCCGCCATCAACAGCAGATCAAGAGGGTTCAGCAGCGGGATGGACGGCCAGGGAGGCAGATCACCGGGCAGAATCAGCGTCAGTAGTGAGCCTGCAACCAGTACCAGTGCCGATGCCTGTAGCAGCCAGCCGTATCCACGCTGATGGCGAGCGAAGGGCCAGCCGTGGTAGTAGGTCATTTTCAGCAGTGCGATCATCCACGGCAGTAGTGCGAGACACAGACCCCAGTCTGCACTGCCCAGACGATGGCTGGCCTGCCAGTAGATTTCCTGACTGACGGCCGCTGTCCACAGCAGCCCCAGCCAGGCGTGCAGTGCGTCTGCTCCACGCGGTGGCTGATCGGCGAACAGGGGCTGGTCATGCCACCACAGGGCCAAATAAAACGCGCCAAGCCACAGCCAGCTCCAGCCTTGTCCGGCAGCGAAGCCCAGATGCTGATATTCGGCCATCTGGCATACCAGAGTGGCGCTGCCCAACCCCAGCCAGATGGCCGGTGCCGCAGTCAACAGCGACCAGCGGGTGAGGCTGTGCAGGACGCTGGTGATCAGCAGTGACAAGGTCCAGAATGCCATCCAACCCGGTTGCCAGCGGTAGTCATAAGGGCTGCCCTCTGTGCCATGGTTGAAGATCAGCGGCACTGCCTCACAACCAAAATGCAGCCACCAGCCCAGGCTCCAGACGGCCAGCGCGTAACGCAGCAGTTGCGAGATGGAGTCAATGGCCGGCAGTTGCAGCAGGCGTTTGCCCAGCGTACTCATGGCCTGCGTCTGATGCGGCAACCAGCCCATGCTGAGCAGTGCAGCGGCGACCAGCAGCACATCGCCAAGCAGGGTCGGATCAAGCAGGGAAGTCGGTGACTGATACAGGCTGGCGTCGGCAAAGTAATAGCCGCTGATCAGTTGCACCAGAATGCCCCAGTAGCCCAGTAACGGACGCTGGGTACGATGGCTGATCCACACACAGCCAGCGCCTTCCAGTGCATAGATAGCTCCGGTCCAGAAGTCGCTGGCGGCATAGGCGATGGCCAGGGTCGCCAGCATCAGCGTCAGCGCGGCATAGGTATCCTGCAGCAGGGGCAACTGCTGACGCGCGTGCAGCCAGCAGGCCATCAGTGCGTAGACGCTAGCCATGGCCAGCGTGGCCAGTGGCAAACCGTAGTCGAGATCGTTCAGCAGCAGATAATTCAGCCCGGCGCAGACCGTCGGCGTGCCGAACAGCAGTGTGGCATCCAGATAATCACGGAAGCGCGGTGCCCGTCGCAGGCCATAAAGCAGGCTGAGGACGGCATAGTGGAGGAAGTACAGGGCGACAAATACGCCGGTGGACAGCTGGTCGGCCGGGCTGTACCCGTGGGCCATCCACATCCCCAGCAGCGTGAAGCAGAAGACAAAACCAATCAGATTGAGCAGACGCCAGGCCCTGAACCAGGCCATCGCCAGCAGGCCGAGGTTCAGCACTTCGTAGTAGCTGAACAGACCGATATGGTTACCGCTGTCACTGGAGGCCAGCAGGGGGGCCAGATAGCCGCCGAGCGAGCCCAGTACTGCGAGGATCAGGCTGTTCTGACGGACCGCCAGAAAACTGGCAAACAGCACAACGCCTAACATCGCAGCGAAGGTCACACTGGCCGGGAGCAGGCCGTAGAAGCGGTAGGTGGCAAACAGGGTAATAAACAGTAGGCCAAAACCCCCGCCCTGCAGCAGGGTACTGTAGTGGCTGTCGCGATGGCGCATGCGCCAGCCCACGCCGATCAGTACTGCACCCAGCAGCATCACACCCAGCAGGCGTAGTTCGATGGGCAGCAGGTTGTTGTCAGCTGCATACTTGATCAGGTAGCTGACGCCGAAGAACAGCACAATGATGCCGGTAAGGACGGGCCAGTTGTCCTGAGTAAAGTGACCCTTGCCCAGTGCCAGCAGTTTGTCGAACAGGCTTGACGGAGCCTGAGCCGTGAGCGGCTGCAGTGATTCTGTGCTGGCTGCGCGCTGAGTCTCAGCCGGTGCTTGTCGCCCCCAGGGGGACGGCTGCGCGGTGGTGTTGTGCGTATCTGCTTGAGCCGTGGATTCCTTGGCCGGCGATTGCGGCGGACGGATGGAATCGCTTGTCGGACTGACGGTGCTGGCGGCAGAGGCTGGCTGTTCAGCTGTCGATACGGACGCTGCAGCTGCGGCAGTGGTAGCGGAGGAGGTGGGTTGCGGCTGGTTCTGGCTGCGCTGTGCTAGCTGGTGCTGCACGTCCCATAGCTGCTGCTCCAAACGGTTGACCTTGCGCATCAGCAGGGGCACGCCAATCAGGCTGAACCCCAGAGCCAGCAGCAGGCCAAGGCCAAGCAGCATCATTAACGACTCCATTCGTTGCTCCTGTGGAGTAAATAGGTAAGGTAAGGAGTTTACTCTGCAGCCAGTGATTCAGCGAATGGGGAGTTGGCCGGGAGGGGTAAAGTTCTGGTCAGCAATATCAACAGAATGCGTCGATGGTCATGGCTCAACAGGTGAGCAGTACCAGGTGAGCGGTATCAGGTAACACAGTGTCAGGTGAAGTAAATGGGTAAGGGTGACAGCAAGACAGGGCAGTCGTGGTCCAATCGGTATCTGGTTATGCGTCATGGGCATAGCGAAGCGAACGGGCAGGGCATCATTGTCAGTACGCCTGAGATCGGCTGCAGCCGCTATGGTCTGACCGGCCGTGGGCGTGGGCAGGTGGCCGCGACGCTTGAGGGCTGGTCACTGCCGAAGCCGGATCGTATTTTCAGCTCTGACTTTCTGCGGGCAAAACAGACGGCCGAAGCGGCTGCGGCGTTTTTCTCCGCCCCTCTGGAGCTGTCCGCTACCCTGCGTGAGCGCAGCTTCGGCGAGCTGGAAGGGCTGGGAGATCAGCACTATGCCGACGTGTGGCGGCAGGATGAACAAAATGCAGATCATCAGCAGTGGGGAGTAGAAAGCACCACGGCAGTGGCACGGCGGGTGCTGGGGCTGATTGCTGAGCTGGAGCAGCGCTACCAGCAGCAGACCCTGTTGCTGGTAGCTCATGGCGACACCCTGCAGATCAGCTGTACCTGGGCGGCCGGAGTCAGCACCGCCCTGCACCGGCATCAGCCACATCTGCAGACCGCAGAGGCACGCTGGCTGCTGGCGCCGCAGGCTCAGGCTACCGTTGTAGAGGGCTTTCACCATGGCTGATATATTGCTCGACCAGTCGTTGTTTGATGCCTTGCTGGCGCAGGCCGCCGCCTCACCACGGCTACGCAGTCACCTACTGCTGCATGCCAGTCACGATGAGCCGGTGCAGCGGGTGTGTATCGCCTTGCAGCCCGGCACCTATGTGCGCCCTCATTGTCACCGGCAGGAAGACAAGCGTGAGCTGTTGCTGATGCTGCAGGGCAGGATGATGGTGGTGACGTTCAGCGAGGATGGCCGCGAGCTGAGCCGGCATCGGCTGGAGACGGGAGGCGCGCTCTGTGCGCTGGAGTTTGATGCTCACACCTGGCACAGCCTGTACCCGCTGGATGGGCCTGCCGTGGTCATGGAAATCAAACCCGGCCCCTACCGGCCTGAGGTCAAAACCGACTTTGCTCCCTGGGCACCGGCAGAAGGTGATGCGGGGGTGGCAGCTTTTCTGCAGCAGATGCAGCGGGTATCCCCTTCAGCCTGACATGCTCAGCATAAGTCCCTCTTCCATAAGAGAAGAGGGACTTGCGGGGGCGCGTTAGCCCAGTGCGGCCTGCATCAGGGTGCGGGTGTACTGATGCTGGGGGCGGTCAAATACATCGGCAGCCTCTCCGGCTTCCACCACCTTGCCCTGATACATTACCAGCAGCCGGTGGCTGAGCGCCCGCACGACACTGAGATCATGACTGATAAAGACATAACTCAGGCCGTACTTCTGCTGCAGGTTACGTAGCAGGTCGATGATCTGTGACTGCACCGTGCGATCCAGCGCTGAGGTCGGTTCATCAAGAATGATGACCTCGGGTTTCAGTACCAGCGCACGAGCGATGCTGATCCGCTGGCGCTGCCCGCCGGAGAACTCATGGGGGTAGCGATGGCGGCTGGCCGGGTCGAGACCGACTTCCTGCAGGGCAGTGATCACCGCCTGCTCCTGTTCAGTGTCGGAGCCCATGGCATGCACCTGTAAACCTTCGGCGATAATTTCACCGATGGTCATACGGGGGCTGAGGCTGCCATAGGGATCCTGAAACACCATCTGGATACGTCGCCGCAGAGGTTTGAAGGCTTTCTGATTCATCCCCTGCAGGGACTGACCATCAAAACTCAGCTCGCCCTGATACCCCAGCAGTTTGACCAGTGCCAGTCCCAGTGTGGTCTTACCTGAGCCCGACTCGCCCACCACACCCAGGGTTTCTCCCGCACGCAGTGATAAGTTGACGCCATCTACGGCTTTCACATGGCTGCTGACTTTCCTGAAGAACCCCCGCTTGATGGGGAACCAGATCTTCAGGTCATGACCTTGCAGCCGCTCGGCGGCGTCAGCTGCCAGCGGCGCCGGTGTGCCCGATGGCTCTGCCGCCAGCAGGGTACGGGTGTAGCTTGCCTGCGGAGCGGCAAACAGCTCGGCCGTGGGGCGGTACTCCTGCTGCTCACCGTGATACAGCACGCAGACTTCATCGGCGTAGTGGCGAACGATATTGAGGTCGTGGGTGATCAGCAGTATCGCCATGCCCAGACGTTGCTGCAGTTCTTTCAGCAGGTCGAGAATCTGCTTCTGGATGGTGACGTCCAGCGCGGTCGTCGGCTCGTCGGCAATCAGCAACTCAGGCTCGTTGGCCAGTGCCATGGCGATCATCACCCGCTGGCGCTGACCGCCGGACAGTTCATGGGGGTAGCGCTGCAGCTGGCTGGGCGGGTCAGGCAGTTTGACCCACTCCAGTAACTCCAGTGTGCGCTTGCGGGCTGCCGCACCGCGCAGACCCACATGCAGTTCGAGAATCTCGGTGATCTGCTTTTCGATGGTATGCAGCGGGTTGAGCGAGGTCATCGGCTCCTGAAAAATCATGGCAATGCGGTTGCCGCGGATCTGCCGGATCCCCTGTTGGCCCAGTTCCAGCAGTGACTGCCCATCAAACAGGATACGGCCCTGAGGATGGCTGGCGCTGGGGTAGGGCAGCAGGCGCAGGATCGACTGCGCAGTCACCGACTTACCCGAGCCTGACTCGCCGACCAGTGCCAGAGTCTGGCCTTTCTGCACGCAGAAGCTGACGCCCTTGACCACCGGATGGCCATTGAAGCTAACCCACAGGTTGTCTACCTGCAGCAATGGAGAAGTAGTGGTGCTCATCAGTGCTGCTCTCCGTTGCTGGTCTGGGGTGTTGCTGCAGGTTGGCTGGCAGCGGGAACGAAGGTACTGCGCGGGTCAAAGGCATCGCGCACGGCCTCACCGATGAAAATCAGCATGGTCAGCATGGCCGACAGCACGACGAAGGCGGAGATACCCAGCCAGGGCGCCTGCAGATTGTTCTTGCCCTGTTCCAGCAGCTCGCCCAGTGAAGGGGAGCCCAGCGGCAGACCGAAACCGAGAAAGTCGAGGGAGGTCAGCGTCACCAGCGAGCCATTGAATATAAAGGGCATAAAGGTCAGGGTCGCGACCATGGCATTGGGCAGGATGTGCTTGAACATGATGCGACCATTGCCCATGCCCAGCGTGCGGGCGGCGCGAACATATTCCAGATTACGGCTGCGCAGGAATTCGGCCCTGACCACATCCACCAGACTCATCCAGCTGAACAGCAGCATGATGCCCAGCAGCCACCAGAAGTTGGGCTGCACGATATTGCTGAGAATAATCAGCAGGAACAGCACCGGCAGGCCCGACCAGATCTCGATAAAGCGCTGAAAGAACAGGTCCACCTTGCCGCCGTAGTAGCCCTGCACCGCACCCGCCACAATGCCGATGACGGAAGATGCAATTGTCAGTGTCAGGGCAAACAGCATGGATACACGGAAGCCGTAGATGACCCTTGCCAGCACATCACGGCCCTGATCATCGGTACCCAGCAGGTTGGTGGTGGTGGGCGCAGACGGGGCGGGGGTCGGCAGGTCAAAATTGATGGTGTCGTAGCTGAAGCGGATGGGCGGCCACAGCATCCAGCCATGTTCATTGATCTGCCTGGCGACAAAGGGGTCCTTATAGTCGGCATACATATCGAACTCGCCGCCAAAGGTCAGTTCGGAGTAGTCATGCAGCTGCGGGAAGTACCACTGATCGTTATAGCGCACCAGTAGCGGGCGCTCATTGGCGATCAGCTCGGCCCCCAGGCTGAGCACAAACAGGACCAGCATCAGCCAGAATGACCAGTAGCCACGACGGTGGTTTTTGAAAATCGCCAGACGACGCTGGTTGATGGGGCTCAAGCGACGTCGCTTGGGTGGATTGCCGGCAGTGACGGAGGCGGTGCCGGCGGCTGCAGAAGTCGGCATGTCGGTACTCATTGTTCGCGGCTCTCGAAATCAATGCGGGGATCAACCAGAACATAGGTAATGTCGCTGATCAGTTTCAGCAGCAGGCCAATCAGGGTAAAGATGAACAGGGTGCCGAACACCACCGGATAGTCGCGGTTCATCACCGATTCAAAGCCCAGCAGGCCGAGGCCATCGAGGGAGAAAATCACTTCCACCAGCATGGAGCCGGTGAAGAAGATGCCGATCAGCGATGCGGGCAGGCTGGCGATGATCAGCAGCATGGCGTTGCGGAACACGTGTCCGTAGAGAATGCGCTTTTCACCCAGCCCTTTGGCCCGGGCCGTCATCACATACTGCTTGTGAATTTCATCGAGAAAGCTGTTCTTGGTCAGCATGGTCATGGTGGCAAAGCTGGAAATCACCGAGGCCAGCACCGGCAGCGTGATATGCCAGAGATAGTCGATGACTTTTCCCCCCCAGCTCAGCTGATCGAAGTTGGCGGAGGTCAGCCCTCGCAGCGGGAACCAGCTGAAGTAGGTGCCTCCGGCGAAGACGACGATCAGCAGAATGGCAAACAGGAAGTTGGGAATGGCATAGCCGACGGTAATGGCGGTACTGGTCCAGACATCGAAGCGGCTGCCATGATGCACGGCCTTGCGGATGCCCAGTGGCACGGATACCAGATAGGTGATCAGGGTCGTCCACAGGCCGATGGTGATGGAGACCGGCAGTTTCTCCTTGATCAGCTCCAGCACGGTCTTATCGGAATAGAAACTGGTGCCGAAGTTGAAGCTCAGGTAGTTCTTGACCATCAGCCAGAAGCGTTCCGCTGGCGGTTTGTCGAACCCGTACTGCGCTTCTATGCGCTTCACCAGCTCCGGATCAAGGCCACGTGCTGCCCGCGAGTCGTGATGCTGGCTGCTCATGGTGGAGCCGCCTTCACCGCTGATACGTGCCGTCGCACTGACGTTCAGCCCCTGCAGGTTAGCGATGGCCCGTTCAACCGGGCCGCCGGGGGCGGACTGAATAATGATGAAGTTCAGCAGCAGGATGCCAAACAGGGTAGGGATGATCAGCAGCAGGCGGCGGGCAATATAGGCGGCCATTACGGATTTCCTTGGCTAGAGGCGGCATGTTCAGCTGATTTGGCCCACCAGGTATCGATTCCGGGGCTGTACAACGGCAAGGTACTGGGGCGGCCGAACTTGTCCCACACGGCAATATGGGTGTCGGGGATAGTGAACTGCGGCACCAGATAGAAGTTCCACAGCAGTACCCGATCCAGCGCCTGACAGGCGGCCACAAACATCTCTTTGCTCGGGGCGTTGATGATCTTCTCTACCAGCGTATCCACTGCCGGGTTGCTGATGCCCGCCAGGTTGGAGCTGTCAGGCACATTGGCATTGGCAGAGTTGAAGTAGTCACGCAGTTCGTTGCCGGGGGAGTTGGACATGGGGATCACGGCCACGGTCATATCGAAGTCGAAGCTACGCAGACGATTGATGAACTGGGTAACGTCGACCCGGCGTATTTCCACATCAATGCCGAGGCGGCGCAGATTGCGGATATAAGGCAATACCGTGCGCTCCATGCCGGGGTCGGAGTAGATCAGTAATTCAAAGCGCATCTGCTCGCCGGTTTTGTCGCTGAGCAGGCGATTGCCGTGAATCTCCCAGCCACCTTCACGCAGAATGCGTAAGGCCTGTCGCAACTGTGGGCGAATATTGCCACTGCCGTCGGTTTGCGGGGGATTGTACTGCTCGCTGAACACCCGCGCCGGAATCTCATCTTTCAGCGGCTCCAGCAGGCTCAGTTCATCGGCACTGGGCGTGCCGGTGGATTCCATTTCCGAGTTCATGAAATAGCTGCGCGTACGGGTCAGACCACCGTAAGACAGGTTCTTGTTGGCCCACTCAAAGTCATAGGCATAGGCCAGCGCCTCACGCACCTTGATATTCTGGAACAGCTCGCGGCGGGTGTTGTAGATGTAGCCCTGCATGCCGGAGGGGTTGTGATCAGGGATCGATAATTTGAGAATCTGCCCGTCATGTACGGCGGGAATATCGTAGCGTGTCACCCAGCGCGAGGCGGAGTTTTCCTGCCTCAGATCGAACTCTCCAGCCTTGAAAGCTTCCAGGGCGACGTCACCATCGCGGTAGTAGTCGTAGCTCAGGTGGTCGAAGTTATCGATGCCTTTGCGGCTCGGTAAGTCTTTGGCCCAGTAGTTGTCCAGGCGTTTATAGACGATGGTGCGGCCGGGAATGATCTTCTCCACGGTGTAGGCACCGGAGCCGACCGGAACGGTGAGGTTGGCAGCGGCGAAATCCTTGTCCTGCCAGTAATGGGCGGGAAAGATCGGCAGCTGGCCGAGAATCAGCGGCAGCTCGCGATTGTTGCCATCCCTGAAGGTGAAGCGGATGGTCAGCGGGTCTTTGATGTCCACAGCGGTGACGTCGTGATAATACACCGCGTAGAGCGGGCTGCCTTTGTTGATCAGGGTTTCAAAGGAGAATTTGACGTCAGCCGCGGTGATCGGCTGGCCGTCCTGAAAGCGGGCCTTGGGGTTGATGCCGAACTCTACCCAGGTGCGCTCAGGAGGCACGGTAATGGTCTGGGCGATCAGGCCATAGATGCTGGAGGTTTCATCCTGTGAGTGCACCATCAGGGTGTCGTAGAGCAGCGTGGAGGCTGCCGCTGGTGTGCCTTTGGAAATAAAGGAGTTGAGGCTGTCAAAGGTGCCCATGGCGGAGCGCCTCAGTGTGCCGCCCTTGGGTGCATCAGGGTTGGCGTAAGCAAAGTGACGGAAGTCGGCCGGATACTTAGGGGCTCCGTACATGGCCCAGGCATGCTGTGCTGTTGCCTGCGGTTGCGCAACGGTCGCCGCGCTGGCTGCAGCAGTGTCATCCGCAGCCTGTGCCAGCTGGAGGCAGGACAGCAATATCATGCAGAACGAGGTAAGGCTGCGAACAAAGGCTGTTCGACGAGAAGGAATGCGGTTAGGCCGGGAAGGTGCCTGATCAAGACCTGAAAGCCGGAGCATGGAACATCCTGTCGCTAAAGTTCGGCATCAACCTTACCGGGTTTTATTTCGGCCAACCAGACCCCGTCATGGATAGAAGCACTCTGAGCGTTGCAGTGTGTTGCCTGGCTACCTTGAAGTTGAGGGTAGTCGAAATGCCAGTCAGGCGCTAAAGGCAGAGGCAGGTTTCACCCGGCGAGGACGGGGCGTCGTGTGCAGGAATCACGAAGGCAAACAGAGGAAGCAGACCCCTGTTTGCCTTCGTGTTAACAGGTCGTTGAAAATCTATCTGCGTTGCCGAACACCGCGTCAAAAACAGGCTCA
>NZ_LAPT01000061.1 GCF_003194385.1 Pokkaliibacter plantistimulans | reverse complement strand
TAAAATCTATCTGCGTTGCCGAATACCGCGTCAAAAACAGGCTCAAAATGCTCATTTAGTTCACTAAACTCCGCTTTTTCGCCTGTTTCTTGTGCCCTCGGGGTATTTCCTTGTCTCGGCGGCCTCGATAACGTTTTTCAACAGCCTGCTAGTGGCCGCGCCTTATCCGCGGCAACGCAGATGGATTTTTATCCCCTGTCAGATCGTTAAGACGGTCTTATTCACTGAGAGAACATGATGACCATTGCGGCTACCCCCAAACCTCCCTACTACGCGGTGATCTTCACCTCGCTGCGTACCGATGTGGACGATGGCTACGGCGAGACGGCGGATGCCATGGTGGTACTGGCCGAACAGCAGCCGGGCTTTCTCGGTGTGGAGTCAGCTCGTGAGGGGCTGGGGATCACCGTCTCCTACTGGCGAGATCTGGAGGCGATTCGCCACTGGAAACAGCAGGTGGATCATCGCGAAGCCCAGTGCCGTGGCCGGCTGGACTGGTACAGCGCCTTCAAGACCCGTATCGCGCTGGTTGAGCGTGATTATGGATTAGAACGTGACGGTGGCTTAGCAGGCTGTTGAAAATCTATCTGCGTTGCCGAATACCGCGTCAAAAACAGGCTCAAAATGCTCATTTAGCTCACTAAACTCCGCTTTTTCGCCTGTTTTTTCCTTGTCTCGGCGGCCTCGATAACGATTTTCAACAGCCTGTTAGAGCCTGATCAGGCTCTGGCACAGAGTCAGAACCAGCAGTGATATCAGGCGTAACGGATACAGGCAGTGTGAATCGCATGGCAGAACGGAGGAAAGTGCAGTGAACAATATCAGGCTGGCGTTGGTGGGGGATTTTGATCCCGGTATCACCGCCCATCAGGGCATCGTCAAAGCGGTTGAGCTGGCGGAGAGCGCACTGCACGCCGCCATTGAGGCACAGTGGCTGGCCACCGACAGTCTGACCGATGAGGAACCACTGCGCGCCTTCGACGCCATCTGGTGTGTGCCGGGCAGCCCTTATCGCAGCATGGATGGCGCATTGCTGGCCATTCGTTTTGCCCGTGAGCAGGGCAAGCCTTTTCTTGGCACCTGCGGTGGCTTTCAGCATGCAGTGATCGAGTTTGCCCGCAATGTGCTGGGCTGGCAGCAGGCGGATCATGCTGAAACCGCACCGGATGCGGAACGGTTACTGGTCACGCCGCTGAGCTGCTCGCTGGTGGGCGTGAATGAGCAGGTCAGTCTGCAACCCGGCAGCCGGCTGGCTGAACTGTATGGCAGTGATCGTGCCGAGGCGGGTTATCACTGCCGCTTTGGTCTTAACCCGGACTGTCTGGACGCGCTGCTGGCAGCCGGGATGCAGGTAGCAGCCCGCGACAGTGCCGGTGAAGTACGGGCGCTGGAGCTGACTGACCAGCCATTCTTTTGTATGACGCTGTTCCAGCCTGAACGACTGGCCTTGCAGGGCGTGTTGCCACCGCCCTTGCTGGGGTTATTGCAGGCCGTCGGGCAGCCGCGCCGAGTGGCCTGACGCGATGCGGCGCTGAGGCGCTGCACCCAGCCACGTGCTCTATTCCGCTATGACCCAATCAGCCTGTTCACAGGCTACCGTGGAGGATTTATGACCACCCTGAAGACCATCAGCCCGATTGACGGCAGCGTCTATGTGGAGCGGCCCTATGCCAGCGCTGCTCAGGTGCAGGCCACACTGGCAGCCGCTGTCGCTGCCCAGGCCAGCTGGAAAAAGGTACCGCTCAGCGAACGCAAGGCCCTCTGTGCTGCGGCCATCGAGTGCTTTGCTGCCCATAAGGACAAGATCGCTGAAGAGCTGAGCTGGATGATGGGGCGCCCCATTCGCTATGGCGCGGGTGAGGTCAACGGCGTGGTTGAGCGCGCCAGCTACATGATCAGCATTGCCGATGAGGCGCTGAAGCCGGTGGACGTCGGCGACAAGCCCGGTTTCCAGCGCTATATCAAGCGGGAGCCGCTGGGGGTGGCACTGATCATTGCGCCGTGGAACTACCCCTATCTGACAGCCATCAACTCGGTGGTGCCGGCGATCCTTGCTGGTAACAGCGTCATCATCAAACATTCGGCGCAGACACCGCTGTGTGCAGAACGGCTGGTGGCTGCGTTTACCGAAGCGGGCCTGCCGCCAGGGGTATTCCAGTATCTGCATCTGAATCACGCCGATACCGAAGCACTGATCAAAGCGCCTGAGGTTAACTACGTGGCCTTCACCGGCTCGGTGCCCGGCGGGGCCATGGTCGAACAGGCCGCGGCGGGACGGTTTATTCCGGTCGGGCTGGAGCTGGGGGGCAAAGACCCGGCCTATGTCCGCGCGGATGCCGATATTGCCCATGCGGTGGATACTGCCATCGATGGCGCCTTCTTCAACTCCGGCCAGTCCTGCTGCGGTATCGAACGCATCTACGTGCACGAAGCGGTGTACGACGAGTTTGTCGAAAAGGCTGTGGCGATGGTCAAAACCTACACTCTCGGCCGTTCCGACGATCCGCAGACCACCCTTGGGCCTGTGGTTAAGGCCAGTGCCGCGGAGTTTGTTCGCGAACAGATTCGTGAAGCCGTCGCTCAGGGCGCCGTCGCCCGCATCGACCCGGCCTTGTTCCCGCTGGATCAGCCCGGCACGCCCTATCTGGCGCCACAGGTACTGACCGATGTGAACCACAGCATGCGGGTGATGACCGAAGAGTCGTTCGGCCCGGTCGTGGGTATCCAGAAAGTCAGCAGTGATGAAGAAGCGCTGGCGCTGATGAACGACAGCGATCTGGGGCTGACCGCGGTGATTTTCACCAGTGATATCGAGACCGGTATCGCGCTGGGTGAGCAGGTCAACACCGGCACCTTCTTTATCAACCGCTGTGACTATCTGGACCCGGCACTGGCCTGGACCGGCGTCAAGAATTCCGGTCGTGGCTGCAGCCTGTCGAAAGTCGGCTACGAGTCCCTGACCCGTCCCAAATCCTTCCATATCAAGACGACCATCTGAGGTGTCAGTGATGAGCGCAGATCTGTCTCAATACACCATGAACTGGAACTATCCCACGGCGGTCAAGGTCGGGGTAGGGCGTATCAGGGAGCTGGCGGCCGCCTGCCGCCAGCTGGGCATGAGCAAGCCGTTGCTGGTGACTGACCCCGGTCTGGCAGCGCTGCCGATGCTGACGGAGATTCAGACCATGCTGCAACAGGACGGCCTGCCCGCCGGGCTGTTCAGCGAGGTCAAAGGCAACCCGACCGGCGAGAACGTCAGCGCCGGGGTAGCCGCGTTCAAACAGGGTGGCTATGACGGTGTGATTGCACTGGGCGGTGGCTCGGCGCTGGATGCTGCCAAGGCAATTGCCCTGATGGTCGGGCAGGATCGTCCGCTGTGGGATTTTGAAGACGTGGGTGACAACTACCTGCGCGTCAACGTGGCCGCCATGGCGCCGGTGGTCGCGGTGCCGACCACTGCCGGAACCGGTTCGGAAGTCGGCCGTGCCTCGGTCATCACGGACAGTGAACAGCATGTGAAGAAGATCATTTTCCATGCCCGTATGCTGCCTGCCATCGTCATTCTTGATCCGCAGCTGACCCTCGGCCTGCCGGCCAAAATCACGGCCGCGACCGGTATGGATGCGCTGTCGCACAGTCTGGAAGCCTACTGCTCGCCGTACTTCCACCCGATGGCGGAAGGCATCGCGCTGGAAGGCATGCGTCTGGTCAAGGAATACCTGCCACGCGCCGTGGCCGATGGTCAGGACGTTGAGGCACGTCTGCAGATGCTGGTGTCTTCCAGCATGGGTGCTACCGCTTTCCAGCGTGGGCTGGGGGCCATGCATGCGCTGGCGCATCCGTTGGGGGCGCTGTATGACGCGCACCACGGCCTGCTGAACGCGGTACTGATGCCCTACGTGCTGGTGGCCAACCGCGAAGTGATCGAAGAGCGCATGGAGCGCATGGCCCGCTATCTGAACCTGCCCACCGCTGGTTTTGCCGGTGTGCTGGAGTGGGTGCTGGAGCTGCGTCAGAGTCTGGGTATTCCCCATACCCTGGCCGAGATCGGTATCGATGAGTCGAGACTGGAAAAGGTCGGGGAAATGGCGGCGGTGGATCCTTCTGCCGGTTCTAACCCGATTGCATTCAGTGCCGCGCAATACAGCGTTATCGCCGCCCGGGCGGTACGCGGCGAGCTGTAGTTTCGAGCTATCCAGAAAGTGCAGGGCAGCAGGGTCAAGCGTTGCTCTGCCAGGCGGGAGGTATACCGATGAAAATCGGCATTCTGCAATGTGACGACGTCAACGAAAAGTTGCAGCCGCGTCACGGTAATTATCCAGAGATGTTCATGGCTTTGCTGCGTGAACAGGACCCTGCTCTGACGTTTCAGACCTATCGGGCGATGGAGGGCGAACTGCCCGCTCATCCCGATGAGTGTGATGCCTATATCACTACCGGCAGCCGTCATGGCGTCAATGACGGCTTTGACTGGATCGCTGATCTGGAGCATCTGGTGCGGCAGCTGTATGAAGCCAACAAGCGGCTGGTCGGCATCTGCTTCGGCCACCAGCTGATGGCTAAGGCGCTGGGAGGGCAGGTGATCAAATCGGAGAAGGGCTGGGGCGTGGGCGTGTCCTTCAACCAGCTGCATGCCGAGCAGCCCTGGATGTCACCCTGGCAGCCGGCCATGGATCTGATCGTCAGCCATCAGGATCAGGTGGTGGGGCTGCCCGATAATGCGCAGGTGCTGGCCAGCAGCAGTTTCTGCCCCTATTACATGGTGCAGTACGGCGACCACCTGATGAGCATTCAGGGGCATCCGGAATTCAGCAAGGCGTATTCGGCTGACCTGATGCAGATGCGCAAGGGCATCATCCCTGAAAATCGTGTGCGCGAAGGCATGGCATCACTCAATGCTGCGCTGGATGACCGGCTGGTCCTGCGCTGGATCGTGCAGTTCCTGCGCGGCGAGTAAACCACGGCTTATATTCAGACAGAGCCCGGGCCGGTTATGGTTCGGGCTCTGCTGCTTTTCTCCCTTCCCCGGCAACCGCAGCCATCTCACTTGAAGAATGGCTTGTCAGCGGTCTGCGCTTCTAAAGGCTTTCCCTTAATCCTGCTCAACTATATGCCTGATTTCATGCTGTCTGACCTGATATTTAGGCACATCTGCAGTTCTTATTTGTCTGATTCACGCCACGGCACACTACATTCATGATGTTTACGTTGATTTGATATTCTAAATGAGTATGATTCTCATTTGTTTGGTGGTTGGGTCAGATTTTCAGGGAGCAGAGGCATGTGTGAACAGCCAGTGTCCACAGAGTTGGATTGGTCAGCGGTTTTCCTCGACTATCGCGATGCGTTGATTGATACCTCAAATCGCATTGTCGGGTGTCGCCGCCGGGCCGAAGACGTGGTGCAGGATGCCTATATCAAGATCACCGAAATGACCGAGCTGCGTGGCTCCGTGCGTCAGCCTGTCAGCTACGCCTTCCAGGTGGTGCGCAATCTGTCCATTGATCGCCGTCGCCGTCTGCAGTTCGAGCAGTGTCACTTCGTCAACGAGGCCGATGCCTCCCTGCATGAGATCAGCGATGGTCTGAGCACGCCCGAGCATCTGGCCATTCAGGGGCAAACTCTGTTAGCACTGGACCGTGCCCTGTCCAGCCTGCCCGAGCGCACCCGCCGCGCCTTTGAAATGTACCGACTTGGCGACTTTACCCAGAAGGAAATTGCCCAGCAGATGGAGGTCTCGCCCACGCTGGTGAATTTTATGGTCAAGGATGCCCTGACCGCCTGCAGGCAGGCGTTATTCAATCAGGAATAGACGTCGTTGGGGCTGGCCTTCTGTACCTGATTCCGCTGAAATACGGCGGTTGCAGTAACAAAGATGCCGGAACCTCTATGGCCAACGAACACCCTCCTAGCGATGAACAGCTCTGGCAGGAAGCCCTCGACTGGTTACTTAAACTCCATGAACAGACCGACGCCGAGGGCGAGGTCCGTGATCAGGTGCTACTGGCCGGGCTGGGTAACTGGCTGCGTCAGGGCAGCGGCCAGCAGCAGATGTTCAATCAGGCACTGACCGTATGGGAAGCCACCGGGATGTTGCCACCCGGCAGTATGGAAGTGATCAATCGGGTCCTGGAGCGGGTACGGCAACAGCTCTGACGCTGATCGCGTTTTCATAATAGACAGCGCTTCAGCGAAGACCGCTCCTCACCCCATCACCGCGAACAAACAAAAAACGGCAGAGGTTACCCCCTGCCGTTTTTTATTGCCGTTTCCGCTGCCGTTACATGGCGATCTGGAAGTGGTCCGAGGCGTGGTTGAGCACTTCGGTCTGTTCGGCCAGACGACGGGTGTGCTGGTCCAGACTCAGGCGCAGGGACTTGGTGGCGTTGGTGTGATGGTTGATGTGTTCCATCTTGGCGGCGATATCGTCGGTGGTGGCAGAAATCTGCTCCACCGCGACCACCACCTGCTCCATTTCCTGACTGAGGGTGGTGATAGCGGCAGTAATGTCGCCGATGGCACCCGCCACATTGCCAGCGCTGCGTTCACCCTCCGCCGCCAGCCGCAAACCATCTTCCATCAGGCGGCTCATTTGCTGCGTCTGCTCGGTGAATTCACCGATGATGGTGCTGATGCCGGTGGTGGCTGACATGGTCTTCTGCGCCAGTGAGCGCACTTCATCGGCGACTACCGAGAAGCCCCGACCGGCATCACCGGCGCGGGCGGCTTCAATGGCTGCATTGAGCGCCAGCAGGTTGGTCTGGTCGGCCAGCCCGTTGATCATGTCGATAATGCCGTTGACCCGTGAGCTGGACTGGCTCAGGCGACCGACCTGTTCGTGTGTACTCTGGATCAGCTGCGACAGATGACGCATGGCCTCGACGCTGCCAGCGATCACATCGGAGCCGGTACGGGCAGCGTCAGTGGCCACCTGTGAGGCCTGGCTGACGTCAGACGTGCGGCGCGCCACATCACCCACAGTGACGGAAATCTGCTGGGTGGCCGAGGCGGCCTGTTCGGTCTGCTGTTCCACCTGCGAGCTGTTTTTGCCCAGCTCGTGCATGGTGTGATCAAGGCGGTCATGCAGCTCGGTCAGTTCGCGGTTGCCCTCCACCAGCCGGTGAATCAGCGAGGCGACTTCTTCCACCATCTTGTTGGCGGCATCACCCAGCTGATTGAACTCGTCACGACGGTTTTTGTTCAGGGTCACCGAAGAGGTCAGGTCACCTTCTGCGACCCGTGACAGCAGATGGCGGATGGCCTTCAGCTGGCGGTTGAGGGTCATGGAGATGCGGCCCAGCGTCAGCAGCAGGAACAGGGCAACGGCCACAGAGGTGCCGAGCATCAGGTAAATGGAGAACTGGTGGACCTTTTCGGCCCGCTCGGAGTCTTCCAGCAGGATGCCATTGCGGATGGAGGCACTCTGCATCTCGATCTGGGTGGCGAGCATTTCACCGACGGCTTCCAGCACGGTGGCCTGATCGTCGATGGTGTCCTTGAGCTTTTTCTGCTCCGGGCCAACCTGGCTGAGGTCAGTGTCGAGGCCCAGCTGTTTGCGGTTCTCCAGCCATTTCTCACGCAGATCGGCGTAACGGTTGACGTTCTTCAGGATCTCCCCGGCGGCATCGCTGACGTCTTTGTCCTGCAGGGTATCGGCCGCAGCGGCCATCTGCTCGGCGGAGGTGGTCAGGGTATTGAGGTTGTTCTGCAGTTCAATCTGGTTGTCTTCCGACAGGGTGATGCTGAGGTTTTCAATTCGCATCCAGTCGCTCAACAGGCGCTGGGAGGTGGTCTCATAGGCCGTCGCCTTCAACATATCCTTGTACGAGGCGCGAACCTGGATCAGTCCACTCAGGGAGCTGACAGTCATCAGCGCGAGACCGGCCAGAGTAACCAGAATCAGCAGGATGAATTTGTGACGCCAGGAGAGCGCAAACATTCTTTTCTCCAGTGGGAGGGTGTAACGCCGCAGCGGCGTTGGAGAGTACTGAGGGCGGGTGCACTGACCCTTGCCGAGCGAGATGGTCGCACTGCTTTGTTACATTTTTCTTAAAGCAGATGGGAATAAATGGCATGTTCATCGGTGTTTGCTGCAACGGCGGTGATCAGGGCTGATTGCCCTGTAAATAGGCAGCAGGCAGGCGGGCTTTCAGCTCCTGATCGAGAAAGTCCACCAGCAGGCGCACTTTGCGTGAGGTGTAGCGGTTGGAGCTCATGACGGCCCACACTGCGGTATCACGCTGGCGAAACTGCGGCAGCAGTTCACACAGCTGGCCGGATGCCAGATAGGGGGTGACGTAGAAGTCCGGCAGCTGGCAGATCCCCAGCCCTTTCAGGGCCGCATCAAGAATGGCGTGGCCGTTATTACAGTGGATGCGTCCTTCTACCCGCAGCAGACGGGTGCGTTTCTGCTCTTCAAAAGCCCAGGTGTCCTGCGTGCCCACCAGACAGTGGTGCTGCAGCAGTTCATCGAGACTGTGCGGTGCGCCGTAACGGGCAAGATAATCCGGTGAGGCACAGACGTACATATCCCGTGGCGCCAGCCGCCGTGCCACCAGTGACGATTCCGGCAGATGGCCGAGGCGGATGGCAAGGTCGTAGCCTTCATCAATGATGTCCACCACCCGGTTACTGAGATGCAGTTCAATCTGCAGCTCGGGGTAGCGTTGGGCAAAGTCGTTAACCAGTGGCGCGATATGGCGCTCGCCATAGGCCACCGCGCAGGTCAGGCGCAGTTTGCCGCTGGGCGAGTGTTGCAGATCAATCAGGGTGCGCTGGGCTTCATCGAGGCTGTCGAGCAACGGGCGGCAACGCTGATAGTAGATACGGCCCAGTTCGGTCAGGGCGACGTGGCGGGTAGTACGCTCGACCAGACGCAAGCCGAGGTGCTTCTCCAGCGCATGCAGGCGGCGGCTGATATTGGCGGTGGAGGTGCTGAGGCGCTCAGCCGCGGCGGTAAAGCTGCCGGTTTCTGCCAGCGCGACAAACTCGTTCAGACCAAACCATTTTTCCATTACTGCAGGCCACTCTGTGAATTTTGAGGTGATTATTACATCAACGTAATGATGCTTTGCATTTTGCCATGATTATCACCGCAGCGGGCTGTCCTACAATGGGCGCCATTGTCTTTTGATGGATGAAAGCTGATTTCATCCGCGTGAATGAGTGCCTGCTCGCCTTGCCCTGTCGGTGACGCCTGAGTGCGATGTTGCTGACGGGCGTCCGGGCCGAGCGCCACCGTGATACAACCAAGGAGTGAAAGATGATTACGTGTCGTGCCGCCGTTGCCTGGGAAGCAGGTAAGCCTCTGACTATCGAGCAAGTGCAGGTTGCACCGCCCAAGGCCGGTGAAGTGCTGCTGAAGATGGTTGCTACCGGTGTCTGCCATACCGACGCCTACACCCTGTCAGGTGCGGACCCTGAAGGTCTGTTCCCGGTGATTCTTGGTCACGAAGGCGGTGCCATTGTTGAAGCCATCGGTGAGGGTGTGACCAGCGTTGCCGTGGGCGATCACGTGATTCCCCTGTACACCCCCGAATGTGGCAAGTGCAAATTCTGCCTGAGTGGCAAAACCAACCTGTGTCAGGCCATCCGCGCCACTCAGGGTAAGGGCCTGATGCCGGACGGCACCAGCCGTTTCTCACAGAACGGTAAGCAGCTGCTGCATTACATGGGCACCTCTACCTTCAGCGAATACACCGTCGTCCCGGAAATCGCCGTAGCCAAAATCAACAAGGCGGCACCGCTGGATAAAGTCTGCCTGCTGGGCTGTGGCGTCACCACCGGTATGGGCGCGGTGCGCAATACCGCCAAGGTAGAGCCCGGTTCAACCGTGGCCGTGTTTGGTCTGGGGGGGATCGGTCTGGCCGCCATTATCGGCGCGGTGCAGGCCAAAGCCGGTCGCATCATCGCCATCGACATCAACCCCGAGAAGTTCGAGATTGCCAGACAGCTGGGCGCCACAGACGTGGTCAATCCCAAGGATTACGACCGCCCCGTGCAGGAAGTGATCGTTGATCTGACCGACGGTGGTGTGGACTACTCGTTTGAATGTATCGGTAACGTCAACGTGATGCGTTCTGCACTGGAATGCTGCCACAAGGGCTGGGGCACCTCGGTCATCATCGGTGTGGCCGGTGCCGGTCAGGAAATCAGCACCCGTCCGTTCCAGCTGGTCACTGGCCGTACCTGGAAAGGCACCGCCTTCGGTGGCGTCAAGGGCCGCAGCGAGCTGCCCGGTTATGTCGATCGCTATATGAACGGCGATTTCGATCTGGATGTGTTCGTCACCCACACCATGGGTCTGGACGACATCAACCATGCCTTCGATCTGATGCACGAAGGCAAGAGCATCCGTTCCGTCATCCTGTTCTGATCTGACTCTTCCCTGCCGGGTCACGCCGGCAGGGAATCGCCCTGAGGATATTCCCATGCCCCTCACTCTGGTCTCCAGCCAGCGTCTTTTTGAAGGCTGGCAGAAACGCTACCGCCATCAGGCGCAGAGCACTGCCTGCGACATGACCTTCTCCATCTACCTGCCGCCACAGACCGCGCAGGGCAAAAAAGTACCGGTGCTGTACTGGCTGTCCGGGCTGACCTGCAGCGATGAGAACTTCTCCACCAAAGCCGGTGCCCAGCGGGTGGCGGCAGAACTGGGGATGGCTCTGGTGATCCCCGATACCAGCCCCCGTGGTGATGCGGTGGCCGATGATGCTGCCTACGATCTGGGTCAAGGCGCAGGCTTCTACCTGAATGCCACCCAGGAGCCCTGGCGCGCGCATTTCCGCATGTACGATTACATCGTCAGGGAATTGCCGGAGCTGATCGAAGCACACTTCCCGGTGACGGAGCAGCGGGCCATCAGTGGTCACTCCATGGGCGGCCACGGTGCCCTGACCATCGGTCTGAAGAACCCCGAGCGCTACACCTCTATTTCGGCGTTCTCACCCATCTGCAACCCCTGCAGCTGCCCCTGGGGCGAAAAAGCCTTCGCTGCCTATCTCGGCGAAGCGCGTCAGGAATGGGAGCAGTACGATGCCACGCTGTTGCTGGAAAAACTGGGTGTGGCACTGCCCATCAAGATTTCTCAGGGCTCAGAGGACAGCTTCCTCAAGGAGCAGCTGAAGCCCGAAGCCCTGCTGGCAGTGGCCAAACGGGTCGAAGTGGAAGTGGACTATCAGCTGTGCGAAGGCTACGACCACTCCTACTACTTCATTTCCACCTATATCGAGGCGCATCTGCGCTTCCACCATCAGCATCTGCTGGCCAGCTGAGTGGCCGCAGGCAATAAAAAACCGGAATTGAGATCCGGTTTTTTATTGCGTCAATGTCTGACTGGTGGGGATTATTTCGACAGCTGGTTGGAGAACTGCGAGACCGCCGCCACCACTTTCTGCGCACCTTCCTGAATTTCCTCGATCACCACTCCGGCCTGATTGACCAGCTCCAGCACCTGCTCGGCCTGTTGCTTGCTGCCCTCGATGATGGCGACGGCATTGGAGGTCAGCGCCTGGTTCTGGCTGACCACGCCGACAATTTCCTCGGTCGCGGCGCTGGTGCGTGATGCCAGTGAGCGCACCTCATCTGCGACCACGGCAAAGCCACGGCCCTGTTCGCCGGCGCGGGCGGCCTCAATGGCGGCATTGAGGGCCAGCAGGTTGGTCTGGGCGGCGATGCTGCTGATGCTCTGGATAATGGCGCTGATCTGTTGCGACTGCTGATCCAGATCGGCAATGCCTTTGGCGGCCGTCGTCATCTGCTCGGCCAGTTTATGCATGACGCCGGCAGTTTCTTCCATCACCTGGCGGCCGTTCCTGGCACTGATGTCGGTCGCATTAGAGGTTTCATAGGCAACATTGGCGGCATCGGCCACGGTTTTCTCACGTTGGACCTGGTCGGTGATGACCGAGGCGAACTTCACCACCTTGTAGAAACGCCCACGGCTATCAGCGATGGGGTTGTAGGAGGCCTCCAGCCAGACATCACGGCCGTGTTTGTCGATACGATGAAAACGACCGGCACTGAAATGCCCCTGGCGCAGCCGGTCCCAGAATTTTTCATAGTCGGCTGACTGGGCTACGGCTGGCTCACAAAATATGCGGTGGTGCTTGCCCTTGATCTCCTCCAGACGATAGCCCATGGCATTGAGGAACAGCTGGTTGGCATCCAGTACGTGGCCCTGCATATCAAACTCGATCAGTGCAGTGGAGCGCTGTAGCGCCTTGATCAGGTTTTCATACTGCTGCGAGGCTTCGATGGTACGGGTCAGGTTATTGGCAATCAGCACAAAAAAGTCGAGTTCACCCTGACGTCTGGCCACCGGATGGATAATCACCCGTAACCAGAACTGCTCGCCGTGACGGTTCCCCAACTGCAGTGCACCGACCCAGTGCTGGCGGGCGCTGATGGCGGCATTCATGCGTTTGAAGTGATCGGTCTGGCGATGTTCCTGCGGCACCAGATCGGACAGCGTGCGACCGAGCAGTTCGGTCTGGCTGACCCCCAGCTCCTGTTCAAAATGGTGATTGGCAAAGATGATCTTGCCGCTGGGGTCGATGTTCATTGACATCATTTCATCATATAGACCATCGCGGGCCTGCCTGAGCGCGTGCAGCTCCTCCCGCAGCGCCTGGTTTTCTTGCTTCAGTTTGGAACCAAACATGACCCGTGCCCCTGTGACTGTCTGATTAGTATGAGGTTATAGACCAATTCCGCGGCCTTACCAGAGAGAATATGCGGTGCCAGACATCCTGTCGTAGCCCTTGAAACGGGTGTCAGATCCCGTGTGTTGTTTTGCTTATGCGGGTGACTACGCTGTGGTGCGTTTGCCCCGAAAGTACCGATTCTCAGGGAAATACCGGCTTTAGCAAGAGTGAATACGCAGTGGCAGATGCAGCTCAGCTGAATAAGGTCGGGAGACAGGAGCAGGAGCCTGACGGGGCAGGCTCCCACAGCGTGAGCTACAGGTCTTTGACCAGTCGCAGGGCATCGTAGATGGCCGCATGGGTATTGCGCGCCGACACCGCATCACCGATGCGGAACAGCTGGAACTGCCCTTCGGTATTGGGCAGCCGTGTCTGTGGCTGACCGGCAATCAGCTGGCCGTAGTCGACTTCGCCACGATTGCTCGATAGCGGCTGCAGCTCGAAATACAGCTCGTCCAGCGGCAGAGTGCCGTGGTTGACCACCACCTGATCCACCAGCCGGGTCTGGCTGAAGTCACGCTGGCCGTCGTTGTAATCACTGTCGATCAGGGCGGCCAGCTGGTTGCCTTCGCGGTATACCTGCTGCAGACGATAGGTGACGGTGAAGGTCACCTGCTGTTGCTGCAGGGTGCGCAGATAAGGCACCAGATTCATCCCCATCACTTCCGGGGCAAAGCTGCGGTCCGGCGTCATGATTTCCAGCCGGGCGCCGCTGCTGGCAATGACCTCGGCGGCCTGCAGCGCGGCATGGTCTCCGGCATCGTCGAACAGCAGGACGTTGCGACCGGGTTTGATGTCGCCGGAGAGAATATCCCAGGCCGAAACCACCAGTTCGCTGCCGTGCTCCACTACCTCGGTATCGGGATAGCCGCCGGTGGCGATGATCACCACATCGGGCTGCTCTGCCAGCACCGAGTCCGCTTCGGCCCAGGTATTGAACTGGAAGCGTACCCCCAGTGCTTCGCACTGCGTCTGGCGCCAGTCGATCAGGCTGATCATTTCATGCCGACGCGGACTCTGTGCCGTCAGCCGGACCTGACCACCGGCATCGCTGGCAGCTTCAAAGACGATCACTTCATGGCCCCGTTCGGCCGCTACCCGCGCCGCTTCCAGCCCGCCGGGGCCAGCACCAACCACCACCACCCGCTTGCGCGTGGCGGCTTTGGCAATGTCGTGGGGCATGGTCAGCTCGCGGCCGGTGGCGGGGTTGTGAATGCAGTAGGCCGCGCCGCCCTGATAGATGCGGTCGAGGCAGTAATTGGCGCCGACACAGGGGCGAATGCTGTCTTCCTGTCCGGCGATGATCTTGCGCACGATATGGGGGTCGGTCATGTGCGCACGGGTCATGCCGACCATATCCACCTTGCCGCTGGCGATGGCATAGCGGGCAGTGGCGACATCGGCAATCCTGGCCGCATGAAAGGTGGGGAAGTCAGTGGCGCTGCGGATGTCGCCAGCAAAGTCCAGATGGGGCGAGTTGCGCATGCCCTGAATGGGGATGACATCGGTGAGACCGGCATCGGTGTCGATATGGCCGCGGATCACATTGAGGAAGTCGACCATGCCGCTGTCTTTCAGGCGCCTGGAGATGGCCAGCCCGTCATCCCGGCTCAGCCCGCCTGCCAGCATTTCATCGGCCACGTAGCGCACGCCGACAATAAACTCACTGCCCACCCGCTGGCGGATCGCCCTGAGCACGTCGAAGGTGAAGCGCAGGCGGTTGTCGAGATCGCCGCCGTAGGGCGCGTCGAGGGTGTTGGTCAGCGGTGACCAGAACTGATCCATCAGGTGGCCATAGGCTTCCAGCTCGATTCCGTCCAGCCCGGCGGCATGCATCCGCTCGGCGGCATCGGCGTAGTCGCTGATGATGCGCTGGATGTCCCAGTCTTCCAGCCGTTTGGGAAAGGCACGGTGAGCCGGTTCGCGTTTGTGTGACGGCGATACCACCGGCAGCCAGTCACCTTTGTCCCAGCGGGTGCGGCGGCCCAGATGGGTCAGCTGGATCATGACCGCGGCACCGTGCTCATGGCATTCATCGGTCAGCGCCCTGAGCCAGGGAACGACCTCATCCTTGTAAGCGAGGATGTTGTTGAAGGCTGGTGGGCTGTCGCGGGAGATCGCCGCCGAACCTGCCGTCATGGTCAGGGCGACCCCGGCTTTGGCGCGCTCCACATGGTAGGCGCGGTAGCGCTCTTTCGGCATGCCGTCATCGGGGTAAGCCGGTTCATGGGAGGTAATCATGATGCGGTTGCGCAAGCGCAGGTGCCTGAGCTGATAGGGCTGCAGCAGGGGATCGTTGGACATCGTCGGCGCTCCTCAATGTCACTATTCCGCGATAACCAGAATGGGGTGGTGATTAACGCTAGAGCACTATGTACACACGTGTCAATTTTATGTTCATGGGTGTACTTGATAAAAACACCGATGTACATTTCCCCCTGTCAACATGACTCCAGAAAGAGTGAGCACGCCTTCGGCGATGCTGACACCACAACGAGAACGACCTTCATGCCTGAACTGGATAACCCCGATACTGCCGCCGCCAGTAGCGCCACTGCGACGGCCAGCGCACTGCCCGACAGTGGCTGGCGTGGCTCGGCGGAGCTGTGGTTGCAGGCGGCCTACGATAGCCTGATCGAGGCCGGTATCGACGCGGTACGCATCATGCCGCTGGCCAAGAAACTCAACCTGTCACGCACCAGCTTCTACTGGTTTTTCAAGGACCGGGATGCCCTGCTGACCGGCCTGCTGGCGCAGTGGCGGCAGCGTAATACTGACAATCTGATCGGCCAGACCCAGGCCTATGCCGAGAGCGTCGCCGAGGCCGTCCTCAATGTGTTCGACTGCTGGCTCGACCCGCAGCTGTTCGATGCTCAGTTTGAATTTGCTGTGCGCTCCTGGGCGCTGCAGTCACCCGAGGTGGCAGCGCAGGTGGCGGCTGCCGATGAAGCACGGCTGGCCGCCCTGCGGCAGATGTTTGAACGCTTCGGTATGGATGCACTGGCCGCCGATGTGCGCGCCCGCACCGTCTACCTGACGCAGATCGGCTATATCTCAATGAAGACCAGTGAAGCGCTGGCGATCCGCATGCAGCGCATTGCCGACTATGTGCAGATTTTCACTGGCAGCCATGCCGAAGCCCGCGAGCTGCAGCGCTTTTACGCCCGCCATGGCTTTCAGCCTGCGGCGGAAGCAGGGCAGGGCGTATGAGCTGGCAACCCCGGCGGCTGGGTATCATCGGTGGCAATGGCTGGCTTGGCCGGGCCATGGCTGAGGCCATGCTCGGCAGTGGTTGGCTGCCGCCCGACGCCCTGTGGCTGTCGGGCCGGACGCTGCCAGCACAGCCGCTGATCAGCGGGCAGCCGGTGCACTGGACGACCGATAACCAGCAGCTGCTGAACCAGTGCGATGCCGTCATTCTGTCGCTGCGTCCGCAGGATTTTTTTGCGTTGTCGCTGCGGGCTGAAAACACCCTGCTGATTTCTGTCATGGCCGGTATTTCTGTGGCTGAATTGAGCGCCCATGCGGCGTGCAGCGCGGTGGTGCGCTGCATGCCGAACGCAGCCATTGCCATCAGAGGTTCCTACAGCCCCTGGCTGGCATCGGCAGAGGTATCCGCTGCACAACGGCGCTGGGTACAGAGTATGTTGTCGACCTGGGGCAGCGAGGATGAGCTGGAAGAGGAAGATCATCTGCACTATCTGACCGGTTTATCCGGATCAGGACCGGCCTTTCCGGCCCTGCTCGGACGCGCCATGAGTGAGCATGCACTGTCAAGAGGACTGCCGGCGCATGTCGTAAACAGAGCAGTAGAGGGCGTTCTGGTCGGGGCAAGCCCGCTGCTGGCTGGGCAGAATGAGGGACCGGCCCGCGTTGCGCAGCGATTCCTCGATTACCAGGGCACCACCGCGGCGGCATTGATAACGATGATCCAGGAAGGATTCGAGCAGGCCATCCATCACGGTCTGCAGGCGGCAGAACAGGCCGCTTTCAACATGACCCCAGAAACAATGAACAGCAGAACACCCGATAGCGTTCCCGTGGGAGCGCCCCGTACCAAGGGAGACAGCTGAGGCGGTGCCGCTGACTTCCTGACCCTCGCTACGCACCGCGCCACGAAGGAACAGGATATGAAGCAACTGGTTAAGAAGCAGTTTGTCGTCCCTACTTGCCTGGCCATGGCAATGATGGGGGCTTCTGCCGTGTCCCAGGCGGCTGAGTGCGGTGATGTCACCATCGCCAACATGAACTGGCAGTCCGCTGAAGTGCTCGCCAACATCGACAAGTTCATCCTCAACAACGGTTATGGCTGCCATGCCGAGCTGATTGTAGGTGACACCGTTCCCACCATTACTTCCATGACCGAAAAGGGCCAGCCGGATATCGCCCCGGAAGGCTGGGTTGATCTGATTCCTGACGTGGTAAAACGCGGCCTCGACGAAGGCAAGCTGGTCGTCACTTCCAAAGCGCTGTCAGATGGCGGCAATCAGGGCTGGTGGATTCCCAAATACATCGCCGATGCCCATCCCGATATCAAGACCATTCAGGACATGCTGAAGCATCCTGAACTGTTCCCCTCTCCTGAAAATCCCAAGCACGGCGCGATCTTCAACGGTCCGCAGGGCTGGGGTGGCACGGTGGTCACCTCGCAGCTGTACAAGGCCTATGGCGCCGAGAAAGCCGGCTTCGATCTGATCGATACCGGCTCTGCCGCAGGTCTGGATGGCTCCATCGCCAAGGCCTATGAGCGCAAGGAAGGCTGGGTGGGCTACTACTGGGCACCGACCGCGCTACTGGGCAAATACGAAATGGTCAAACTGGGCCATGGCGTACCGCTCGACAAGGCGGAGTGGAAGCGCTGCAACACCGTTGCTGACTGCGCCGATCCCAAGCCGAACGACTGGCCGGTAGACAGCGTCGAAACCCTGGTCACCAAAGGGTTTGCGGACCGCGCCGGGGATGCCATGGTGTATCTGCAGGCGCGTACCTGGCCGAGCAGCACCGTCAACAAACTGCTGGCGTGGATGTCTGACAATCAGGCGACCGGTGAAGAAGGCGCGGAATACTTCCTCAAGAACAATCCGGATATCTGGAGCAAGTGGGTCTCTCCCGAAGTGGCAGAGAAGGTGAAATCAGCGCTCTGATTTCTCGTTCGGGCCGTCAGCTCGTGACAGGTTCATGGCTGTTGCTGACGGCCAGCACTGTATCGCCGGCAGGCTTGTGCAGCCTGCCGACCAACCCGGAACGCTTGGGTGGAGTACCTCACCATGGCCAATTGGTTAGCCGACTTTCCGCATCTTGATTCCGAGCTGCTGAGAGCACTTAAAAAAACCATCGATGAAGGATTTAGGGCGTTTACCCGCGCCTATGGTGATGCCATCGAGTCTTTCTTTGATCCGCTGCACTTCTTTCTGGTGCACGCCGAACGCTTCATGACCGAAACCCCCTGGCCGATCATTCTCGGTCTGGTGGCGCTGGTGTCCTGGCTGGCCAGCCGTAACTGGAAGATTGTGGTCAGTGCGGTGGCCATTCTGCTGGCTATCGGCTTCCTCGATATGTGGGAAGACACCATGAAGACCATTTCGATGATCTTCGTCTGTACCGTGCTGTCGATTCTGGTCGGCATCCCCATCGGTATTGCCATGGCACGCTCCAATCGCATGCAGAAGATCGTCAATCCGATTCTCGACGTGATGCAGACCATGCCGAGCTTCGTCTATCTCATTCCGGTGGTGATGCTGCTGGGTATCGGCAAGGTGCCGGGGCTGATCGCCGTGGTGATCTATGCCATCCCGCCGGTGATCCGCCTGACCAATCTCGGTATCCGGCTGGTCGATAAGGACGTGCTGGAAGCCGCCGATGCCTTCGGTGCCTCACCCTGGCAGCGCCTGACCAAGGTGCAGATGCCGCTGGCCCTGCCGACCATCATGGCCGGTATCAACCAGACCATCATGATGGCGCTGGCGATGGTGGTGATTGCCTCCATGATCGGCGTGCAGGGGCTGGGGCAGCCGGTGCTGAAGGCCATTGCCAACCAGTATTTCACCCTGGGTATCTTCAATGGTCTGGCCATTGTCGGTATCGCCATTATTTTTGACCGTGTCAGTCAGGCCTATGGCAAGCGGCTGCAGAAACATCTGGAGGTCGTCCATGGCTGAAGCAACACCGGGGCTGGGTATTGAGATCCGCCATCTTTACAAGGTCTTCGGCAGGGACCCGGTCGGCCATGTTGAGCTGGCCAAGCAGGGCATCAGCAAGACCGAGCTGAACGAAAAATATGGCCATGTGCTGGGTCTGCGTGACATCAGCATCAGCATGCCGGCCGGAGGTATACAGGTCATCATGGGGCTGTCCGGCTCCGGCAAATCGACCCTGATTCGTCATATCAACCGGCTGATCGAGCCGACCGCTGGTGAGGTGCTGATCGGCGGTCAGGACGTAGTGAAGATGGATGATCAGGCGCTGCGTGAGTTTCGCCGTCATCAGACCGCCATGGTGTTCCAGAAGTTTGCCCTGCTGCCTCACCGTACGGTGCTGGAGAACACCGTGTTCGGACTGGAGATTCAGGGCAAACCGCGCAGCATGCAGGAGCAGGCTGCGCGCTACTGGATCGAGCGGGTCGGTCTCAAGGGCTTTGAGGACAGCTACCCTAATCAGCTATCAGGCGGCATGCAGCAGCGTGTCGGTCTGGCACGGGCACTGGCCAACGATGCACCGATTCTGCTGATGGATGAAGCCTACTCGGCACTGGACCCGCTGATTCGGGTGGACATGCAGACGGTGTTACTGGATCTGCAGAAGGAAATCCGCAAGACCATCGTCTTTATCACCCACGATCTGGATGAGGCCCTGCGTCTGGGGGATCGCATTGCCATTCTGCGCGACGGTGAAGTGATCCAGCAGGGCAGCAGTCAGGAGATCGTGCTCAATCCTGCCGATGAGTACATCGCCAACTTTGTTAAAGAAGTGAACCGGGGTCGGGTGGTGCAGGTGGAAGCCATCATGCAACCGCTGTCTGCCGGCGTGACGCCGAACGTCACCGCCACCGCAGGGACCACACTGGAAGAGGCCATGAGCCTGCTGTCAGCGGCGCAGAGCTATGAGCTGGCCGTCGTCGATGACAACGGCAGCAGGCTGGGCATGGTCGATATGCAGGGCATCATGGCGGCTATCTCCCGCAGTGAAACGCCCCGGCCAGCCGCCAAGCCGACGCTGGTAAAACACGTCGGCTAACACCGTTTTCACCTGATCGTGGTGAGTGGCTCAGGCTGCTCACCCTGTGTAAGGCGGCAGCAGGAAGCTGCCGTCTGCTTGTTGACCCGTTAACCTGCTGACGCTGACCCATCCGGCGTCAGTTTTTTCTGAATCTCCCCACTACTGCCGGTTGCCCGGGCGCCATACTTTCAGCCAGCGGGGCAGCATGGTTTCCAGCACCTGATCCTGCAGGATCACATGGTGATAGATAGCCGCCACGGCGTGCAGCCCGGCCAGCCACAGAATGGCATCCCCCAGCCAGGTATGAATCTCCGCAATGCTCTGACCCAGATCGTGGGCGTCGCCAAACAGTGCGGGCAGCTCCACGCCTCCAAGCAGGATGATCGGGTGATTGCCCAGCCAGGCACCGGCGATGGCCGTCATCGGCACCGCGAACAGCAACAGGTAAAGCAGCCCCTGCACGGACTTGGCGCCGATATGCAGCAGACGTGAGACCGCCTGTTGCGCAGGGCGGCTGTCCAGACGCATCCAGATCACCCGGATAATGGCCAGCACAAACACCGCCATGCCCAGGGTTTCATGCAGTTGCCGGTCAAAGTCGCGACTGGCGGCATAGACGTGCTGTTCCGGACCACCCAGACCGGTGCTGAAGGCGGCCAGTACCAGAATGGCCGTCAGCCAGTGCAACAGCTGGGCAAAACCGCCGAAACGGTCAGTGGGTTTGAGTGGGGCTAAGGTTGTGTTCATCGTGATCGTCCTTTGATGTGAAAACTATCTGCGTTGCCGAATACC
>NZ_LAPT01000060.1 GCF_003194385.1 Pokkaliibacter plantistimulans | reverse complement strand
TTAGGAGAGATGGTATCTACCTCGGGATCACTACGGCGTAGGGTGCTGGTGAGGTACGAACCGCACCGAACTCCGCAACTCCAGAAGCCCTCTCAATCAGCGAGACGATTGTGTTGCCTGCCACCGCGGTGCGGTTCACTGCGCTCACCGGCATCCTGCATCGGGAGCACTACGGCGGAGGGTGCTGGTGAGGTACGAACCGCACCGAACTACGCAACCTCCGAATACCTTTAAGGCCATGGCGTCTTCTGCCTGATAAATATGGCTTGAGGCGGTTACGATGCCAGCCGTTCGCGTGGATCCCGTGGATAGAAGTTCTCGGCCAGCGCGTCCTGATGTTGCAGCTGACGGGTGTTCTTATAGGGCATCTTCATAAAGCCAGATACCCCGAGGCCGCGGATCAGAGGAATGCAGGACAGAATGCGTTGCAGGGCACCGGCAAAATCCTGCTCCCGCTGCTTATCCAGCAACACGTAATAACTGTGAATTTTCAGATGGGTGGGCAGGGCCTCGAAGATCAGCAGGCCGGTGTGATGTATCTCGTTGAGGTAGGCAATTTCACGCATGATTTCCTGAGGTAACTGCAGAAACTCGTCGGGGTCCTGGCCGTCTTCAAAGTAGGAGTGGTTACGGCTCTTGTCCTCGACCTGCGGCGCGGTGTGCACCTCATAGGGAATATGCATGCCCGGCAAGGGGTGGAAGATATCTTGCTCACTGGCGCGCTCCACGTGCTGGGTAACCCGGGCGTTGAACATACAGCATTTGAATACCCCGACCCGCCGGATTGCACGGGCCAGGGTGACCATATTGTTGACCGCGATAATGAAGGAATGCTTCAGCGCCTTGTTGTAGAGGTTGAGGCTGGAGTCGATAAAGACGCCGCTTTCCTCCCAGCGGATGGCCAGCCCGCCGACGATGGGGAACTTGCCCAGACGGCTGACAGCAGCCAGCAGGGCGCGTTCGGTATCGCCCATGCCGTGCATAAAGTTCTTATAGTACTTCTCCAGCTCCACATCGTTGACCGCTGCCAGATAGTGATCGGCATTTTCCTCACGCAGAAAGCTCTTGCGCGAGGAGTACACCACGGTGTCGATATCGCGGTCCTGATCGTAACTCCAGATTGGTATCAGTGGCTTTTCTGCGGTACTGGGCAGATCAGGCAGCACCAGCTTGCTCATGTACTGCATATTGCGCAGGAAGTAATCCCCCGCCTGAGTGCGGCTGGTGAAGTCACCTGCCAGCATGGCCTGCAGCATCAGGGCAAACTCTTTGGGCAGCCCCAGCGAGGTAGCGGGAATGGCGCGAAAGCCATACCGGCATGACTGACCGGAGGCCAGCGCATAGAGCGTGCCTGCCACGCCCTGCTCATCAAAGCGTGGTGAGCTGAGCCCGCCGTTCAGCTGTTCATCACCGATAAAGTAGACATCGCCCAGTTTGGCATTGGTGTGCTGCATATCCTGACCGAGCATGCCAAAGGCACCACCCCCGACGGGCTGGCCGCTTTCATCCAGCTGGGCAAAGACACTGGAACCCCAGTCAATCAGGCGGATTTCCTCGCTGACCGGATCAAAGACGATATTGGATGGCTTGATATCACCGTGTACCACTGGCGCGCTTTCACCAGCGCGTTTGAACTGGCGCAGCGCCTTCAGCACGTCGGCCAGCTGCGCGGCAATCCTGACTACAAGACGCGGGCTCAGGCGCCCGGCCTTGAGCAGATACTGTTCCAGATCTTCGCCCTGAGCGCGCTCCATGATCAGCACCGACTGCTTGCGAATCTTGCTGTATTCACTGACGGCAGGAATGAAGCGGTGGCTGACCTGACTCTGCATCCAGGCTTCTTCTTCCAGCCGGTCCTGTACATGCTGCGGCAGATTGATACGTGAGAATTTGAACACATAGTCGGTGCCGCCACCGGAGCGGCCACCAAAGACGAAGCCATAGGCACCTTTGCCGATAAATTCGATGTCGCTGAAGCCCAGCTGCTCCAGCTGTTCCATACACAACCTGACCCAGTCTTTGATCTTCTGGGCATCCTGATGGCTCATCAGGTAGAGCGACTGCTCCTCGTTGATATAGAACTGCTGCAGGATGGGCTGGGTGGGCATGGGGCGGGCCTTATTATTGTTGGAACTCACGATCTGCTGCGTGCAGGATCCTGAACCTGTGGCGGTAGATGCCATTGTCGGCGCTTTCTGACACCTCCGTCCACCGCTGTTGCCTCACTCCATCAGCAGATATTCCAGAATGGCCTGCATCAGCTGATGTGCCTTGATATAGCGTGCTTCACTGACACCCGACAGGGTGGCGGCATCCTGTACCCATTCGCCGGGCACCAGCTCATCGCCGCATTCTTCCAGCAGATCAGCAATGATGCCAGCTGTCATTTCCGGGTGGCATTGCAGGCCGATGACGCGGTCGCCCAGCTGGAACGCCTGATGGGCACAGGCGGCGCTGGAAGCCAGCAGCTGAGCGCCTTCCGGCAGGTCGAATGTTTCCCCGTGCCAGTGCAGTACCTCAATCTGCGGAGGGAAGATAAAGCAGTCTTCGTCGGTTCCCTGCTGATGAATGGGATACCAGCCAATTTCTGCCACAGGGTTGGCATACACCCTGGCGCCCAGTGCACTGGCGATCAGCTGCGCGCCCAGACAGACCCCTAACACCGCGGTATCACCCTGCTGGATGGCCTCACGCAGAAAGCGTTTTTCAGCGACCAGCCAGGGATAGCCCTGTTCATCGTTGACGCTCATGGGGCCGCCCATGGCGATGATCAGGTCGAAATCCTGTGCCGGGGGCAATGTCGCATCCGCTTCAAAAAAGCGTACATAGTCGATGCTGGCGTCGTGCTGTTCAAACCAGTTTTCCATGGCGCCGATGCCTTCAAAGGCAACATGTTGCAAAACCAGGACACGCATCAGTTAGCTCTCCGTAGGGATGGACTCACGATGTTGCTGACTCTCGCCGGCGAGGTCGTGAGCGCGCTTATAACAGTGAATTTGACTCATTGGGCACTTCGCCAAGCATAGTCGCAGTTGGGCTGACGGTCTGCTTTTTGCTTAATAATTTTTTACTGTGAGGAAAAGGAGGCAGGCATGACGTTCATGGCGAGCTGGATCAATTCCCGCTATCAGTCGTTAACCAACAGTGATGCAGAACCCAGCTGGCAGGACGCGCTCTGCCGCGGTGAGATTGACAAGGCCCTGCTGCTGGGGGCTGAGCAGATGCCGCAAGCCCTGCGTGAAAGATTGCTGAGCACCACTGCGTCCGATGAACGTGCAGGTAGTCAAAGCGATGTGGCTATGTCTGTGCTGGTGCAGCGGTTGCAGGCGTTACAGCGTCATGGGCAACAGGCGTTGACCGTGCTGTCGTCTACCCTTGGTGAGATTGAAGCGCGCACCGCCGAACAGCATGCCTTTGTCGAACGTACACGCGGCTTTTTGCAGCACAGCGGTGACAACGCCAAGGCGCTGCGCACTGAAATAGAACAGGAGCTGGGCGAGACTACCCGGCTGTTTTCCAGCCAGTTTGCTGACTTGCAGGCCCTGATCAACGAGCGTTCATCCGGGGCGCTGTCTGTGATCAAGTCCATTGAGGAGGTAGGCAAGACAGTTCAGCTGCTGTCTATCAACGCGGCTATCGAAGCTGCCCATGCAGGGGAGTCGGGGCGGGGGTTTGCTGTGGTGGCCAGCGAGATTCGCGACCTGGCCATGCGCACCCAGTCCAGCACGCAGGAAGCCTACCAGCAGATGGATCTGGCCATCGTTAGTGACCGGTTGGGGGCGATACTGAACAGTTCCGATCATCAGCTGGGCGAGCTTGCTGTGCAGGTCAAGCAGTCACTGGACAGCATCAACCATCTGCTTGATGAGATCAGCAGTTCGCTCAATGAGGTGGACAGCAACAACCGGATTATCGAGGCGACGCTGGGCTTGAGCCACGGTGCGCAGCAGCAGGTCACTGGTAAGAGCCAGTGGGGGCAGCAGTTGCTGGCCGACCTGTCGGATGCTCTGCAAGAGCCGGGTCGTCAGGGGGACTCGCGTGCAGAGGGTGCCATTGAGCGTCTTCTGCATCTGGAGCATTTGCATACCGGCAAAGGGTTTGACCGGCTGCAGGCGATCAGACAGCGTGGCGAAATACGCATCGCCATTGAACCGGCGTTTGTCGGCGTGTCATTCCACCCCAGTGCCAGCGCGCCGTTGCAGGGGCTTGATGCCGAGCTGGCGCAGGCCTTTGCCCAGTGGCTTGGGGTGAAATGCCGGTTTGTCGAACACCCGTGGGACCGCTGCCTGCAGTTACTCGAAGCGGGGCCTAAGCGTGGAGAAGCAGAGGTCGATCTGGTGTGGAGCGCCATGCCGCCGATGCCGGGCTACGATCAGGTGGCCTTTTCCCAGCCTTATGTATTCCTGCCCTATGTACTGGCCAAACGTCAGGGAGACGGGCGTATTGCTGGCCTGAAGGATCTGGAAAGTAAGGTCTTGGGCTGTATCAATGACCCTGCCGCCATGCAGGTGCTGGAGGATGCCGGTCTGCGCTGGGGCGCCAACCGTCATGTGGCGGGTGGCAAGGTGCAGCTGGCCAATCTGCTGACCTATAACGATCAGAGCCAGATTCATGACTGTCTGGCCAACGGCGTTGTCGATGCCTTTGCGGTGGACCTGCCGATCTATCATTGGGCTTGCTACGGTGATGCCAGCCCCTGGCGCGGCAAGATGGAAGTGCTGCCGGGTAATCTCAGCCCCGAGTTGTGGTTCTATTCTGTGGCGGTCGGCAGACAGGCAGGCAACCTGAGTCTGTTGCAGGCCATCAATGACTTTATCGGACGTTATCGCCAGCAACGGGAATATCAGACCCTGATCAGCCGCTGGATGGGGACCGTATATAACGATCCACAATGGCGTTTTGCCAAAGGGGTGGCGGATATCAAGGCGGTGGAAGCGCTGGCGGCAGCGCAGTAGCACAGATCGTAAACAGGCTCTGAACAGTCGTTGCCGCTGCACCGGCATCGTACCGGGGTGCAGCGGCGTTAGTTAAGCCGCTGAACAGGCTGTTAGAGCTGCTCCACGAAGCGTGCGGTATAGAGATTGATGCTGGGCTTGATGGCTTCGATCAGTGCTTTCTTGGTGACCTTCATAAACCAGGCCGCTTCCTTGGTTTGCAGCTGCTGGGCATAGTCGGCCAGCGTGGCATCAGGTACGTCGCGATAGGCATAAGCGAGGAACTGCACCCCAGGGCGGGATTCCAGATAGCTCTTGCTTTGCTCTTTCAGGCCATTGATCAACTCAACCAGCCGGTCTTTGTTGATCAGCTTGTACTCGGTCTTGCTCTGCACCTGTGTTTCCAGACCACTGGCGATCAACTGCAGAATGCTCGCCATCCAGCGCGAAGAATGCGTCAGGCTGTCCAGCTGATAGAGCGTAGCCACACGCTGCTGGCTGGGGATATGGTTCTGCATGGTGTTGAGGTAGTTGCGCATGGCTTCGCGGTGTTCAGGCAGACTGGCTTCAGCTTCTAGCAATATCAGTCTGGCTGCCATGGGCGTGCGGGCAAAGGTCAGAGCACCCTGTGCGACCACCGGATCGTAATGCTGGACCAGATAGTCCTGCGCCACAGCCGACATCTGCTCCTTGACGAAAATGTCAGCAAACATCGCGGTGGTGGCGGCCTCTTCGGTCGCGACCGGCGGCTGGCTGCCGGGCAGATTACGCGACATGCGAATCAGTAGGCTCTTCTTGTCTTCCATGGCGATCAGGAAGTCATCGATGTGGGAAGCGACAAACAGCTTCTTGACCGGGGAGCTGGGTGGGGGTGTCACCGCCTGTGCCTGACGAAGCGGTATCAGTACGGTGAGCCACAGCAAGATCACACTCAATGTCAGGGCCAGTGGCCAGCGGTTGGCGCTGCTGTGATGCGCAAAGCAGGCACGGGGTAAGAGCGGGGTCAGCATGTCCGGTTATCCATCTTGGCAGTCTGGACCAGCAGCGACAGCTGAAGCCGGTCAGGTAGTCACCCGGGTACAGGCTTCACTGTCGAAGTGGGAGCCCCAACCTTGGGGCATTACAAATCACCTGTTCACAATCTGTTGTGTGCCGGCAGCCAGTCACGCTGCATTTCGTGCTGGCAGCAGGATCATGAACCTGTTCTGAAGGTGGCCACGTTACATGCGTTCGGCGACATATACAATCAACAGGGTGGCAGGCACCAGCAGCACCTGTGCCAATAGCGTGCCAACAAAGCGACTGGCTACCAGCCAGGCAATGCCACGGCGAAAGCGGGCTTCGGTCATGCGGTTGTCCATCACGTCATCGGTCATCAGTGACATATGCGGGTCAACAAAAACGTACATCATGATGGTGGCAACACCGTTGATGATGGCGGACAGGTTGCTGGAGGTCATGCGCACGTCAGGGTTGATAAAACCGGCGTAGAGGGACGCCAGCACGCCGATGGTCCACAGGGCCGAGACGCCGATATTCATGGCGATCACCCTCAACGGCACTTCGCGGCTCTGCTTCATGCCGACAAGAATTTCGCGGGTGGGCAGGCGGGCCATTTCCTTCAGGCCATCCCAGTCGCTGTTGCGAATGGCATAGCCGATCAGGCTGGGTACTGAGCGGTGGTTCTGAAAGTGCACCACCGCCGAGCTGAACAGCCGCTGGAAGGTGGGGATCAGTACTGCACCCACCAGCGTGGCCAGTGCCGCTGAGGCCAGCAACCAGCGAAAGTCGCCCAGCATGTCCTGACCCAGACCGGCATGAATGTTTTCTTCAATGCGTTTGGCCAGAAACGGCCCCTGAAAGGAGTTGGCGATGCGGGAGACCAGCACCAGCACGTTGAAGAGCGAAAAGGAGATGGCAATACGGCGGGTGCGCACACCGGAAATACGCACGGCAAATGCCAGCGTGCTGATCAGGTGGATGACGAAAGTCAGGGCACAGAGGAAGACGAGTTCGAGGTCCATGGAGCACCTTTGGATGGCGTAGCAAGCGCATACAACGTCGCGCCGGTGAGGCTGATGTCGGCGACAGTGTAGCCGCTGTCACAGGAATAGACAGCCGCTTTCACAGGAATAAACAGTCGGTGAAACAGTTGGCTGCATGCATGAAGCAATCTGCATATCAGACGGTCAGGCAGAATAAGGGAACTGTCCGTCTCGATGGATCACAGATAACCGATCACCGTTCGGCCAGACGCCCCTAATATGGCAGTTATTGAGAGCATGGCAGTTATTGAGAGCATGGCAGTTATTCAGAGCAGGGCTATGCTTAGGCAGTGTTGGGACAACATTGTAGGACAAAAAAACCACCCCTGGCGGGAGCGTACATCATGTATCACGGCAGCTGTCTTTGTGGCGCTATTACCTATGAAGTCCGCAGTGAACCGCTGCGGGCATCTCACTGCCATTGCACCATGTGTCAGAAGCAACACGGTGCTGCGTTTGCCACCTACGCCAACGTTGCCCGCGACGATCTGGTCTATTTGACCGGGCTCGACAAACTCAAGACCTACAACTCCTCCGGCACGGTACTGCGCCGGTTTTGCAGCGACTGCGGCTCCAGTCTGGAGTGGAGTGATCCACACCGTGCTCCGGATCGGGTGGCGATCGCCATGGGCACCTTTGATACGCCTTACAGGCCGGAACATATCACTGACCTGCATCTGGATACGCGTGCCTGCTGGTTGCCTTCGCTTTTGGATGAGATGGAATAACACCATGAACGGGGTAAAGCCGCGGACTCACCGTCGCACCGTTAGTCGTTTCATGCTGGCTATGCTGTTACTAGCGCCCACGCTGCTGTCGCCGTGGAGCCATGCCGGGCCTTTGCGTGAGCTGTGGCAGGCCCGGCGTCAGGCACAAAGTGAAGAGCAGGAAGCGCGGGGCGGTGCCAGCAAGGGGCAGGTGCTGGAAAACGTGGCCTACGGCAGTTCCGACCAGGAACGGCTGGATATCTATCTGCCGCATCAGCCCCATCAGGCGCCCTTGATTGTGATGGTCCATGGTGGCGGCTGGCGGGGAGGGGACAAGGATTCACGCAGCGTGGTCGTCAACAAGATCGAACGCTGGGTGCCGCGCGGGCTGATCTTCGTGACTGTCAACTATCCGATGCTGCCCGACACGTCGGTATTGCAGCAGGCCAACTATGTCGCCAGGGCGCTGGCCTATGTCGAACAGCATGCCGCGCAGTGGGGCGGCGACAGCCAGCAGATTGTACTGATGGGGCACTCGGCCGGAGCGCATCTGAGCGCGCTGATTGGTGCAGACCCCGGTCGTTTTGCTAGCCTCGGGCTGAAGCCCTGGCTGGGCACGGTGCTGCTCGATAGCGCAGCGATGGACGTGGAAAGCATCATGTCGAGCCGCCACCTGCGGCTTTATGATGATGCCTTTGGTGATGACCCCGGTTACTGGCGAGAGGTTTCACCCATTCTTTATCTTGGTCATCAGGCTGCCCCTTTTCTGGCGGTCTGTTCCAGTCGCCGCCAGACCTCCTGTGAAGAAGCCGAGCGGTTTGCCAGCAAAGCTCAACAGCAGCAGGTGAGCAGCCGTGTGCTGCGAGAGGATCTGTCCCATCGTGATATCAATCTGCAACTGGGCACAGAAGGTGACTACACCCGCACGGTGGAGCGCTTTATGTCCGGGCTGAGCGCAGGGCTGGCGGCCGCACTGAAGGTGAAGTCCTGATCGTCAACGACCTGTTAGGTTGTTAGTCGCCGCGAAATGACTCCTTTACCGTCAAGGGCAGGGTTACTCCAACGCGACGCATAAACGGCAAACGCGCCAGAATGCCGATCACCACGACCGCAAACAGCAGACGTGCCCAGAGAATGCCCGACAGATCCGCCCCCATCAGCACGACCAGCAGGGTGTCTTCTATCACGCTATGGCACAGCCCGAGAAAACACAGGGTCAACATGATGTCACGCGGTTGCAGCTGACCTGAACGGGCTTCGCGAATCAGGATGCCTGCACCGTAGCTGAGCCCGAGGGTGACCCCGATGATGGTGACATTGGCGGCATCCTTGCCGATACCGAGAATGCGCAGTACCGGGAACAGCAGAGCATGAATCAGCCGCTCGATACCCAGCCAGCGCAGCACTTTGAGCAGGGTCAGCAAGGCCAAAATGATGGGGAAAATAGTCAGCAGGGTGACTACCTGATCCATCAGCCATCCCACCACCCCGGTGTCTGCTGAGGCCGCCGGGTTCCACAGTACCTGTCCCGGTGTCTGCAGCCAGCCAGTAGCGGCGTAGAACCAGTGCAGGAGCATGCCCAGTACCAGCGCGCCGCCGATGCGCAGAGTCAGGGTGAGGCGCCACGACACACCGGCGGCTTTGGCGACGGCGCCTTCAACTGGCAGCGAGTGTGCCAGTAGCAGCAGCGTACCCATGATGGTGATCTGGGCGCCGGTCAGCGTCTCATGAGCGGCAATATCCAGAAAGACCATCATTGCCGTGTAGATATTGGTCAGCAGCACCGTGGCCCAGACAATACCCAGGCTATCGGGCAGCCCCATCAGCTGCATCAGGGGCGACAGCAGTTTCCCCAGCAGCGCGGTGCCGCCCAGCATATCCAGCAGTTTGACCGCCAGTAAGGCGGGCACCATGACTTTCAGCAGGGCCCAGTACACTCTGAGCGATTCTCCCAGCAGGGCGGTCGCTTCCTTCCGACAGCGCAGCAACGTCGACATAACAAAGGCCTCAATGATGGGTGCCAATGAGCAGCCATTGGCAGGTGTGGGCATTGCAGGCAGTGTAGCGTGACGGGTAAAAATTATTTCCAGATAAGTTGTCAGTTCTTTTTATTTAATTTGTTTTATTTAAATTAAAAGAAATTTTATTAGGTGAGTGTGATGGAGCTGGATCGTATTGACCGTGCCATTCTGAGTACCCTGCAACAGGATTGCAGCTGCACCAATCTGCAGCTGGCAGAGCAGGTCGGGTTGTCGCCTCCGGCCTGCCTGAAACGGGTCAAGCGCCTGACCGATGAGGGTTATATCGACAAGAAGGTCGCACTGCTGGTACCGGAGAAGTTCGGTCCCTGCCTGCATATGGTGGTAGAGGTCATCATGGAGCGTGACAACAAGGCCATGTACCAGCGCTTTCTGAACCGGGCAGTGGCCGCGCCTGAAGTGAAACAATGCTATCGGGTGACCGGCGAAGTGGACTTCGTTCTGATCGTGATGGTGCCGGATATGGATGCCTATGAGGCATTCTGTGACCGGGTGCTGCATGCGGACGACAACATGAAAAAGTTCCGCACCCTGATATCCATGAAGCGGGACAAATTCGAGACGGCGATTGAGGTGAAGTCTTGAATGATAAACAGCCAGAACAGGTGGTTGTTGCGAGAGAAAACACCTGTTCTGGAATATCTAATCGACTTGCTGCACGGTGATCATTCGGTGTTGAAAGTACGTCGGAGTGCTCATTCAGCAGGTGACTCAACTCCGTAGCTCAGCACTTTTTGTCTTATCTGGCTCACGTATTGTGAGCATATTGCTATCAGGAGACAGCACTGTGATTGGTGAGGCTCTGATTTCTTGTCATCACCCAGCTTTCAAAATCGCTGAGGCTATCTTTGGAAAAAAGCTCAGCCAAATCATCCGGATACTGCAGACCCAGTGCCCGATAGCATTGCAGATCAAGATCCTGTTCGCTCTGCACTATGCCGGGGTCAAGCCTGTTCAGCTTCAGTAGCTGAACCTTTTGCCACAGGCGTTTTGCATGGGGAATGCCGAACATGCTGCAGTCTGAGCTGTCTGCTGGGGTGTCATAGTTCACAGCATTGGTGACCTTGTAGCGAATTTCGAAGTCAGGTCTGTCATTCAATACGTAACGAGACTCCAGCGTGCTGCCAATTTCCAGTCGGACTTTATGGCGGGTAAAAGGCATGGTCAGTGAGCACTGTCCCCTAGTAAGACGATGGTCACCATAGACGACGATCTCAGTAGTAAATTGCAAGTCAGTGTAATGCGCAGGATGTTCAAGTATTACCAGCTGCGCAGAGAAGCAACGCTCATCACCGCTAGCAATCGCCAGAGCAGTCTGCCTGTCAAGGCTGAACATACGGCCTAATGGAATCGCTGATTGTTCATCGAATGTACCAGCGGCCAGCAGACTGGCGTTAACCTGAATTTGCTCAGGTATCAGGCTGCCGCTGGGCTTCAGCGCCGATACCAGATGAGCAAATATCGCCACCTGTGGTTCTGCCTTGAGCATGGCCGTCATGGTTTCCGATACAACCAGATCATAGTGAGCTACTGGCGCAGGCCATTTGAGAATATCGGTGCAGTGGATGGCAGCAATACGGTCTCTGACATCCAGTTCATCTATCAGCTTGTTCAGCAGCGTCAACGAGCGATCATGGATATCCAGCAGGGTGATCTGGACCTCTTTTGCCGATAGCAGGGGTAACAGCGGCACGATCAGTAGTCCAAACGGTCCGGTGCCAGCATAGAGAATATTTAGCGGCGTGCTGTCAGCATCCCGATCCGGGCTATCCAGCCGTTCGCGAATGGCGGCATATACTCCCCGTATAAATACCTGGCTGCGCAGTATTTCCCAGGCACAACGGCCGGCAACGACGGGTGACACCGCATTCCCCTTTGCCGTTGCTGTATTACGCTCTGACATCACCGTGGGATTGAGATCCATGCCGGTGATATTACACAGAATGGCGCACATCTCATCGATTAGCGGCTTGTGATTGGCCAGGGTTTCAACGGGGCTGTCGAGATACTGGCAAATGATGCGGGTTAAGGGATGGGGCACAAAGAATCCTCCATGAATTGGGGAGTGCGAGAGCTGTGAGAATGTCTAGAGCCTAGTACTCTCCATCAGGACTGCAAGGGGCGAAAGAATATGATGGTCTCATAGCCGTCGCACACTGGATGTCAGAACGCCGTTCATATAGCTGGAAAAACATGACCAATCGGTTAGTATGTTGCCCCCTCCGTTTCCTCCTGTCTGAAAGGAGCTTCGCGTGAATCAGCGCCTTCCCGTGACACCCGCGTTGCGACTGCCTGAGTTTGTTGCCCTGTTTGCGGTGATGATGTCGCTGACGGCCATGAGTATCGATGCCATGTTGCCTGCGCTGCCAGCTATCGGTCATTCACTGGGAGTGGAAGACAGCAAGGACACCCAGCTGATCATCTCGCTGTTTATTCTCGGTATGGGCTGCGGCGAAATATTCTTCGGTCCGCTGTCCGATGCCATTGGGCGCAAGAAGGCGATTTATATCGGCATCGGCATCTACTGTGCAGGGGCGGTGCTGGCGTTGACGGCAACCGGTATCGAGCAGCTGTTGCTGGGGCGCATTGTGCAGGGGATTGGCGTATCGGGGCCGAAGATTGCTTCGCGAGCCTTGATACGGGATCAGTTCGAGGGCAATGCCATGGCGCGCATCATGTCCTTCATCATGATGGTGTTTATCCTGACGCCGATGATTGCTCCGGCGGTGGGGCAGTTTATTCTGCTGTTTGGTGAGTGGCGTTCGATCTTTCTGGTCTATCTGGTGGCAGCGGTGCTGGCGGTCACCTGGATGGGTATTCGTCAGCCTGAAACCTTACTGCCTGAACACCGTATTCCCATCTCTCTGCGCAATCTCTATCAGTCGGCACGGCTGATTGTCAGTCACCCTAAAGTGATGGCCTACACTTTGACCGCCGGGCTGATTTTCGGCACCCTGCTGTCGTATGTCTCGACCACCCAGGCCATGTTTCAGGATCTGTATCAGGCAGGTGCGCGCTTCCCGCTGTATTTCGCCATCCTGGCGCTGGGCGCGGGGTTGGCCTCCATGGTGAATGGTCGTCTGGTCATGCGTCTTGGTATGCAGCGCCTCACACTGTGCGCGCTGAGCGGTATTCTGGTGGTGGGTTCTGCCTTTCTGCTGCTGGCCTGGTACTACCAGGGCATTCCACCGTTGTGGATCTTCATGTCCTGCTGCTTTCTGCTGTTTTTCTGCCACGGCATGCTGTTTGGCAATATCAATGCCATGGGCATGCAGTATCTCGGCCGGGTGGCGGGTATCGGTTCGTCGCTGATGTCGTCTATTTCCAGCTGGACGGCGGTGCTGGTCGCGATACCTATTGGCCGACTGTATGACCACTCCGTCACTCATATCCCTATTGCCTATCTGGCCTCGGGGCTGCTGGCGCTGTTGCTGGTGCTGGCGGCACGTCGTAGTCAGGCTGGGGCGGTCTGACGGACAAACCAATGGTTTTATTCCAGACTCCCGGTTTGCAGAGTTGCTGTGGGTGTGAGTATGGCAGGTTCATGCACAGAACAGGTTGTATCAACCCCCACTCTGTATATCTGCGGTCGGCCAACTGGCCCAACCGTTTTGATACTGCGTTATGTCCTTACGGAACTGACTCCTTTCTTCCCTCTACTTAATTGACAGCTAAGCCGTTCGGAATGGTGGTCACATCATACCAAGAGACAGGTAGGACCCTCTGACTGAACGCTATCCAAGCAGTTCAATACGGTGGGGATACCGTTATGGCCAACAGTTCCAGTTTTCAGCCTGTCTCAGGCAAATTAAAACCCTCCAGACCTGTCAAGACAGGCTTGCTGGCGCTGGAAGGGAAGGAATATCAGGTACGCATTGCCAGAAACAGTCAGACGTCCGCAACGGACGGTAATCAGCCGCTACAGGCCGTATTCCGGGCACTGTCGGTGGTAGCGGGCTCTCCTCGCGCACCGGAAGTGAAGTCGCAGGGCGGGCACCTGGCTCATCGATTGTCAGCCATGCTGCAAGGAGAATAGTCATGGTGCGATCCGTTTCCCCCACCCCCAGTTTTCAGTCTGTTGAACATCTGCGACAGAGCAATGTCGACACCAAGGCACTGCTGCGTCATGGCAGTCTGTCTATCGGTGGCAGTACATACCGCGTTAGCCTTGCGGCGGACAACAGCATTGCCGTACGCAGGGATACATGGCAAAAGCCCGCAAGCCAAAAGTTTTTTGGTGCCGCCAAGGAGATGTTCACTCACAGGCTAAACGAAGGCACGACCGCTTCTCGAAGTGATCGAATAGCTGATGCTCTGAATAACCGCCACAGAGAGCAGTCACTCGAAGCGGCTGCCCGCCAGCGGTTAGGCAGGCAGGAGCACTTGTCACGGCCCTCCCAGCATAGTGAGCAAAGCAGGCCTGAATCGGTACGTACTCGCCGGAGTGAGCCTCAGGCTTTCTCCCAGCGCCCCTCAGGGATGGGGAACACCACTCCGCCTGTAACAAGAAGTCCGGTATCGACTCCGCCACTACGTACTCTGCAGGATTTTGAGAACGATGAAATAGAACGGGCCGATTATCATGGCGAGTCACCTGATATGAGCAGTGCGAAACGGGCCTTCAAGGAATACCAGAACAGCATGCGGCCAAGTGCATCAGAGGCAAAGCAAAGCCGTGTAAGTTCTCATGAGCATCTGGGTAAGAGTCATTCAGTTGATTTGCCAAACCGCAGTCTGGCGTCTTTTGAGCAGGACGAAATACAGCGAGCAGGGCATTACAGTGAAGAGCCAGATTTGCAGGGTGCACGGCGAGCTTATGATGACTATCAGGCTCAACGTCGAGCCGCTTCTGCACCACCGCCGACCCAACGCTACAGTGCGCCGGTCAGACAGGAAGAACAGAGACAGCCGTCTGCTCGCGAAATTCAGGATGAAGCAAACTATTACGGACACAGTGCCGGCCTGTCGAAGTGGGACACCATGCTGCTGCAATCAGAGGCTGAAGTCGCTGCGCACCGCCGTTCAGAACAGCGCAGCATGCCGGGCTCAACACTGCAGCATGCCCATTCCGCTCCGGCACAGCTGGAGTCCGTAGGCCGGCTCTCTACCAAGGAATTGAAGAGTCAGGCGGTGGATGCTGCGGTCAAACTGAGTGGCCACAATCTCTCCTTTGCTGTGAGCATTCTGGAAAAAGTCGATACGCTGCGGAATGAGCGCGTCCTCAGTCATGCCAACAAACGAGATGCACTGGAAACCTTTATCGACATTCTGAGTAACAAGGACCTCGGGACGACCATGAACAAGCTGCAAGATCTGAACAGGATTCTGGACGGAGCTGGGAGACACCACCGATGAACGACATCTTTATCAATCGCCTGTTCAGCGAGACCTTTGAAAAAATGGGCATACAGCTGGACCCGGACAATATCGGTAGTGAATACCAGCTGCTGATTGATGACCAGTATCCGGTACTGATGCGGTATGACCCGATCAATGAGCGTGTGCTGCTGGTCAGTAATGTTGATACCAGCCAGGTCTCCGACAAGTTGCTGCCTGTTGTGACTAACCGGCTGCTGCAGGCGGGGCTGAATCCGCTGATGGCCAGTGGACCAGGTGCCGGGCGAGATGAAAAGTCAGGTCTGTTTTTCTGTTACACCACGCTGCCGCGTCACGACATTAATGCCGACAAAGTATGCCAGGAGATGATCAAACTGGTGGAGTGGAGCAAGCAGGCGGTTGTAGCGTAATGGGGGCAGCGCCTTTGATGGCAGGGCAGGCTGCGGGCCGATTGCAGGGGCGCCATCATGGTTAACACGGTGGATTCCAGCCACTTTCAGTCGGTGGACGAACTGCAGCGTTCAACGGTCACGGTGCCTGAGTTACTGCAGCACGGCAAACTCAAGGTGGATGGCAAGCGTTACAGCATCAAGCTCGATAGTCATAGTGAGTTGCACGTATCGCCTTCGGCCTTCAAGGGAATGAAAGGGCTGTTCAAAAGCGAGTCAAGCAAGGCAGAAAGTGCTGCCACAGGGCGCAGTATTGCAGCAGTCATTGAAGACAAGGCGCGACAGGCATTAAGTCGCCATGTGGCGGAAACAGCGGCCTCAAGTCTGGCTGGTGCATCATCAACAGCAGATTATTCAGCACTGGTGTCGATGCTGCGTTGTGCTGAGTCAGCGGATGCACTCAGACGGTTGCGTGGACTCACCCAGCCTGTGGATGTGATGGCTGTCTACAACCAGATAACTGCCAAACCACGTAATCAGCAGATGACGTTCAGGCCCAAGGATCAACAGCATGTCCTGGATGAGATGTGTCAGTTACAGGAGCCTTATCAGGGACGTGTATGGATTCATAGTCAGTTGACGGATGGTCGTGAGGGCGTCTCCTTGCGTGATTATGTCAATGAATTGCGCGGCCCGGATCGCGTTAAAGCCTTCGCAGGTAATATCCGCTTTTTCAAGCAGGCAACAGATGGCCAGCTGCATTACGGCGAGTCAGGCGCCAGAGTCAGTCTGGCAGTCAAACCGGAATTTTGCGTCACGCTGGGGAAGGTGCTGGTGCAACTCTGCGCTACTGATCCTGACATCAGGGAGGCCAAACTGATTTCGCCACGTAGATTCGGCAGCAGTGCGGATTCTGCCGTGATTTATCTGGGCCCTGACCTGCACAAAGCCAGTCAGGTGGCTGAGCGTGTCAGGCGTTTGCTGCCTGAAGAGGCCTTTGCTGACCACGCTATTGCAGGCATGCAGCCACTGGCCAAAGGATGTTTCTATGGTGAGTTAACCAAGGCCGATATGCAGCTGGGTGGTAGCCTTGGGTTGTCACGCGCCGCCATCATCAGTGAGGTGCTCAATACCCGCGGTAATACCTCAATGGAGCAGCGCCTCAGAAGTGCCACCGAGCGCCGGGGTTATGAGCCTGACAATCCTGCGTTTATGAAAAGCAGCAAATTCAGGCTGGCTTGACATCGATAAGTAGTTTCTGACTAAACAAGTGACGAAAATCGTAGTGCTTGCGTTATTGAAGACAGCAGATAAAACGCCCGGCTACTTAAAACAGTGCCGGGCGTTTTGCTTTTAGCGCAGGTAACTCAGCATCGAAACGGGATCTTCCAGATAGCTCTTCCACTGATTGCAGAAGCGCGCCATGGTGGCGCCGTCGATGATCCGGTGATCACCTGACCAGCTGATATGGATGATCTTGCGTGCTTCCACCTGACCCTGATCACCGAAGCGCGGCAGGGTCTGCACCCGTCCCAGCGCGACAATGGCGACTTCCGGTTTGTTGATGATGGGTGTGGCCACAATGCCGCCGATGGCACCGACGTTAGAGATGGTGATGGTGCCGCCTTTCAGGTCATCCTGACTGACCCGGCCTGCACGGGCAGCCTGCGTCAGGCGGCCCACTTCTTCGGCGATCTCACGCAGTGAGCGACGCTGCACCTGTTTGATATTGGGCACCATCAATCCCATGGGGGTATCGACTGCCATACCGATATTGATATCACCAAGATAGGTCAGCTCGGTGCAGTCAGGATTCACCCGGCTGTTGAGGATGGGGAAGGCCTCAATCGACAGGGCCAGTGCCTTCATGAAGAACGGCATCATGGTCAGCTTGACGCCGTCTTTCTCGAAGCGGGCTTTCATCTGCTGGCGCAGATTATCCAGCGCCGTGATGTCCAGCTCTTCGGAGTAGGTGAAATGGGGAATGGTGGAGACCGAGTCCTGCATCTGGCGCGCCATGGCAGCGCGGATACCGCGAATGGGCTCGATGCGGTTGTCGCCCTGATCGGCAGCCGGTGCCGCGGCTTTTGTTGGTGCCTGTGCCTGTGATACCGACTCTTGTGAAACAGGGGCTTGCGATACAGGGGCTTGTGATACAGCAGCGTCAGCCTGTGATGAGGTCTGTGTCGCGGGTGAGGTAGCCGTATCGACAGGAGCGGGTGAACCAGCAGGTGCCTGTTGCAGTCGCAGCAGGTCTTCCTTCAATACCCGACCGTTCTTGCCGCTGCCCGCAACCCGGCTGAGGTCAAGGTTCATCTCCCGGGCGATACGGCGCACTGCCGGGCTGGCCAGTGCCTTGCCCTGACCAATGACACCTGCCTGCAGGGCTGCGGGCTGAGCGGGTGTGCTGGCGGAAACTGCACTGCTCTGAGGTTTCAGCTGGGCGATGGTGTGCACATGGGGCGGGTGCTCACCACTGACTTCGATGGCGTACAGCGGGCTGTGTACCCGGGCGATATCGCCCTGCTGGTAGTAAAGCCTGACGATACGGCCACTATCCATCGCCGGAATCTGTACCAGTGCCTTGTCAGTCATCACATCGGCGACGGGCTGGTCTTCTTCGACCAGATCACCTTCTTTGACCAGCCACTCCACCAGCTCGGTTTCAACAATCCCCTCGCCAATATCCGGCAGGATAAAGTCCTTGATGCGGCTGGCACCGTTTACGGTTGCCGGTGTGGTTGATGTTGCTGTCGATGCCGGGTCGTTGGCCGCCTGCTCAGCAGCATCGGCAATATCCAGCGCAAACAGCGGCGCGTGTACTTTGGCGATTTCTCCCTGCTGATAGTACAGCCGGGTTACCGTGCCGGAGTGCATGGCGGGAATCTGTACCAGTGCCTTGTCGGTCATCACATCAGCGACGGGCTGATCTTCCTCAATCACATCGCCTTCATGCACCAGCCACTCCACCAGCTCGCATTCGACAATGCCTTCGCCGATATCCGGCAGAATAAAATCAATTTGCATGTCCCTCTCCTGTTATCTGTTATTTGCGGGGCAGTTCGGCGGGCGCTCAGTAGGAGACGCTGCGCTTGATGGCCTCAAAGGTTTTGAGGTGGTCGGGCATATATTCCTTCTCCAGTGCCAGAGGGAAGGGCGTGTCCAGACCGGTGACCCGCATGATGGGGGACTCCAGATAAAGGAAGCAGCGCTCCTGAAGGGTGGCGGCGATTTCCGCACCGAAACCACAGGTCAGAGGCGCTTCATGGTTGATAATCAGGCGGCCGGTTTTCTTCACCGACGCTTCCAGCGTGTGTACATCCCAGGGCAGCAGGCTGCGCAGGTCGATCACCTCACAGCTGATGCCTTCTTCGCTGGCCAGTTTGGCCGCTTTCTCGATGGCATCCACCTGTGCTCCCCAGGCGACCAGAGTGACGTCCTTACCTTCACTGATCACTTCTGCCTGGCCGATAGGCAGGGTGTAGTCTTCGCTGGGCACCTGACCGACCGAGGCGCGATACAGTTTCTTCGGCTCAAAGAAGATGACCGGGTTGGGGTCGCGGATGGCCGCCAGCAACAGGCCCTTGGCCTGATAAGGGTTGCGCGGCACCACGACTTTCAGGCCCGGGGTATGGGTGAAGTAGGCCTCCGGTGACTGGGAGTGATAGTGGCCGCCATTGATGCCGCCGCCATAAGGAGTGCGAATGGTCAGGCTGCCGACATTGAACTGGTTGCCGGAGCGATAACGGAACTTGGCCGACTCGTTCACGATCTGGTCAAAGGCGGGGAAGATGTAGTCAGCGAACTGGATTTCGGCAATGGCCGTCATCCCGCCAGAGGCGACGCCATTGGCAAAGCCGATGATGCCCTGCTCGGTCAGTGGTGTATTGAAGCAACGCTGCTTGCCGTACTTTTCCTGCAGGTGGCTGGTGGCACGGAATACCCCGCCAAAATGGCCGACATCCTCGCCGAAGCACAGGGCGGAATCGTCCGTGGCCATGGCAATATCCAGCGCACTGTTGATGGCCTGCAGCAGGTTCATATCGCCGACGGTGCCCTGCTGGCTAACGGTCTGTTTGTTCGTGCTCATTATTTGCCCTCCCCGGTGCTGTTGTCCTGCGTCAGGCGCCAGGAAGTGACGGGATAGAAATCCGGATACTTACGGATGTGATCCTTCAGCGCCGACAGCTGTTCCTGCAGATGCCAGGGCGGGGTGTCGTACACATCGTTGACCAGTTCCTCCACGGGGGATTTGGCAATTTTTTCGGCGGCTTTCATGGCATCCATCACGGCCTTGCGATGGTTATCTCTGGCGGCGGCTTCCTGTTCTTCATTCCACCAGCCCTGCTGGACCAGCCAGTTCTTGAAGCGGATAACCGGGTCTTTCTGGCGCCACAGTTCTTCTTCTTTGCGACTGCGATAACCGCTGGGGTCGTCCGAAGAAGAGTGCGCACCCAGGCGGTAGGTCATGGCTTCGATCAGCACCGGCTGATGCTGTTCAACCGCCAGACGGCGCGCTTCCTGAGTGGCTTTGAGGACGGCCAGCACGTCGTTGCCATCAACCCGGATGGACTTCAGACCATAGGCAACGCCACGGGGAGCAATACCGTCACCGGCGAACTGTTCGCTGGTCGGGGTCGAGATGGCATAGCCGTTGTTGCGGCAGAAGAAAATGGTGGGGGTTTTCAACACGCCTGCCATGTTCAGCGCTGCATGGAAATCGCCTTCAGAAGCTGCGCCTTCACCGAAATAGCAGATAACGCAGTTGGCTTTACCCTGTGCCTTGAGGCCATAGGCGTAACCGGTGGCTTGTGGCAGCTGGGTACCGAGCGGTGAAGAGATGGTCATATAGTGCAGGTCGCGCGAGCCATAGTGGATCGGCATCTGCCGGCCTTTGCCCAGATCGTGCTCGTTGGAGAACATCTGGTTCATGAAGTTTTCCAGCGGAAAGCCGCGGAAGGCCAGTGAGCCCTGTTCGCGGTACTGGGCGAACACCATGTCTTGGTTATCCAACGCAGCGGTGCTGCCGATGTCAGCCGCCTCTTCGCCGGTTTCGGTCATGTAGAAGCTGATACGCCCCTGACGCTGGGCGGCCAGCATGCGCTCGTCGAGCGCGCGGATAAACAGAAAGGTGTCGTAAATCTTGACGGCAAGAGCCTGATCAATCTCGGGCAGGGTTGCACCGGGGTAGAGCTGGCCGTCTTGCTGGAGAATCCTGAGTGTCGGAATGGAGAGATCCGCGCTGCCGGTAAATACCGGCTGGTGAACGATGCCACCATCCTGTTGTTGACTGCTCATAAGTGACCTTCTTTTGTTGTTATCTAGGCGGTTCAAAGGGTATTTGAGCGGATTTAGCCGAGCTCCGGTAAGAGCGCCAGCGCGGGACCGGGGGTAGTGGCCGTTGCTTTGGGCATATCCATGTCTGCTATTAAAGGTACGTCGTTGAAGCTGTTTTTGCCTGCATTCGCTGATGCAGTCAGGGTTAACTGATTCTTGGTGTCTGTGCCCGGTGGTTCAAGGCAGCCAGCGGGTAAGTGTCAAATAAAATTATCGCCCTGATCAAAGATTGCACCACCCTATTCTACGTTGACGTAAAAGTAAACTAGCTGCCCGGCTGAGAGTGTTTCAGCCTCACAATGGAGTTCACGATCCATGTCAATTAAGCGCGCGAATCTGCCTCCCCCCATTGGCTGTGTAGCCCGTTATCTCTATGCTGGGCAGGTTTTGTTCGACATTTAGGGAGTGCCTGTTGTGTGGGTTAGTCATCGCCGTTACCTGGCCATGGAGCAGAAGTACCAGGATCGTATCAATGCACTGGAGGCCGAACTGGCGCAGATACGTGAGCAGCAGAACACCGTGTCACGGGATACTGAAGCATCACTCCAGCGCTGTGAGGCGCAGCGCAAAGAGTTCAGGGATGTCAGCCAGCACTGGCATACCGGTACCCAGTTAATTACCAATGTACGGCAGAGTGTGGCCAACGTGTTTGCCACCTTGCAGCAGGAAAAGAATGGCCTGACCAATGCCGACGATCTGTTTGAAGACAGTCGTCGGGTACTGGGCAAGATTCTCGAACAGCTCGCCAGTGCTAAATCGCAGGCGGACAAAAGCGTCGGGCATGTGCACTCCCTGCAGGGTGTGGCCAAGGAAATCGTCAGCTTTGTCGGCGTGATTCGTGATATTTCTGAGCAGACCAACCTGCTGGCGTTGAACGCGGCCATTGAAGCGGCCCGTGCCGGTGAGCAGGGCCGTGGCTTCGCCGTGGTAGCTGACGAGGTGCGTAATCTGGCGCAGAAGGCCTCCGAGGCCAGTGGCGAGATTGCCAATCTGGTGGAGCAGATTGCAGGTGTTACCCGTGAGGTGGAGAACAATATTCAGTCCATGACCTCCAGCAGCGATGCCATGGCGGCGTCGGCGGAGCAGGTGAGTAGTGCCGTCAACGAAGTGCTGAACATGTCTGGCAAGATGCAGCAAACCATCGAGCACAGCGTGAATGCCACCTTCGTGGAAACCGTCAAGCTCGATCATGTGGTGTGGAAGAACAATGTCTACGCCAGCGTCTGGGAGCTGGGTGGCATGGGCGCTGAGCTGGCTGATCATAAGGCGTGCCGCCTCGGCAAATGGTACTACCAGGGCGAAGGCAGTGCGCTGTATGGCCATCAGTCGGCGTTCAAGCGGCTGGAAGAGCCTCACCGTCAGGTGCATCAGCATGGTTTGAAAGCACTGGAGGCCAAGGTGGAAGGTAATATCCCGGCCATGGTCGACCATTTACGGCAGATGGAACGTGCCAGTCAGGAAGTGGCCGGACTGTTGAGTGACCTGGCCTGAGGACGTGTCCGCTGGCTGAGTTACCGTGAGAAAAATGGGCGCATCTATGGTGAGGTGCGCCCATTTTTATTTTTACCCGATGTTCGTTTTCGTCAGAGCGACAGGCGACTGCCAGCCTGACGCTGTTTACATGCTCGCGGCAATCTGCGCAGCCAGACGGGCATTATTGAAGACCAGCTGGATATTGGCTTTCAGGCTGTCGCCACCGGTAATTTCCGCCACCTTGGCCAGCAGGAAAGGCGTGGAGTCTTTACCACCAATGCCTTTCTCATCCATTTCGGCCAGCGCGTTGCTGATGGCCTGATCAATCTTGCTGCGATCCATGGCGAACTGTTCGGGGATCGGGTTAGCGATCACCACACCACCGTTCAGGTTCAGTGCCCATTTGGCTTTCAGGGCATCAGCGATCTGCTGGGGAGTATCCAGTTGGTAGTCGACGCTGAAGTCACTTTCGCGGGTGTAGAACGCGGGCAGGGTAGCGGTCTGGTAGCCGACCACAGGCACGCCGTGGGTTTCCAGATATTCACGGGTCAGACCGATATCAAGAATGGACTTGGCACCGGCGCAGATGACCGCCACGTTGGTGTGGGCCAGCTCCTGCAGGTCGGCAGAGACGTCGAAGGTTTCCTCTGCACCGCGATGCACGCCGCCAATACCGCCGGTGGCGAAAACACGAATACCTGCCATGGCAGCCAGAATCATGGTGGAGGCAACAGTGGTGGCGCCATCCTTGTCGCTGGCCACGATAAAGGGAATATCGCGGCGGCTGGTTTTGATCACGTTCTGGCCAGCCTGACCCAGATATTCGATCTCTTCCTTGCTCAGACCCACTTTCAGACGGCCTTTGATGATGGCGATGGTGGCCGGTACGGCACCGTTGTCACGGACAATCTGCTCGACCTGTAGTGCGGTTTCGGCATTCTGCGGCCAGGGCATGCCGTGGGAAATGATGGTGGATTCCAGAGCGACAACCGGCTTGCCTGCGTCCAGGGCGGCTTTCACTTCGGGATGGATATCGAGATAGGCGTTCATGGTTAATCCTTTCAGGCGTTGTGCTGAGAATGGGCGGTATAGGGGAGTGTCCGGGTCTGCTGCAACAGGCGCTCGACAGCGGTGACCGACATGGTGGGGTTGATGGTCGATGGATGGGTCAGAGCCAGCGCCGCACTGGCTACGGCAAAGCGTGCGGCGTCGCTGCTTTGCCAGCCTTGCAGCCAGCCATGGGCCAGACCGGCGAGGAAGGCATCACCTGCACCATTGGCATTGACCAGATCGACCGCCAGAGGGGGCAGAATCTGTTGCTCTGCCGTGCCCTGATCGTTCATTTCACTGAGATACGTGCCGCGTGCACTCAGGCTCAGGCAGAGGCGTTTTACACCCTGCTGATGGAACCAGTCGGCGAGGCCGGGCAGATCATCATCGGAGCGGACTTGCAGCCCCGATAACTGCTGCGCTTCCAGCAGATTGGGCTTGAGGGTATGAATGGACCCTAGCAGCCCGCGCAGCTTCTCTGATTTTGGCCCGGAGACGGTATCGACGAAGATCGGCACCTGACTGAACTGGCTCAGCAGGTATTCCAGTACCTCACGACTGAGGTTGGTATCGATGATCAGCAGGCTGGCGCGTCGCAGCATCTCGGCATGACTGACCAGCGTTTCCACCCGCAGGCGCTCAATAATGGCCATGTCGTTGATGGCCACATGCATATCGCCACTGGCATCCAGAATCGACAGATAAGTAGAGGTCGTGGCGTCGTCCAGCAGCAGGCAGTAACGCATGTCGATACCCGCCTGCTGACAGTGTTCCAGCAGCATCTGACCGTAGGCGTCTTTGCCGATAGGTGCGATCAGACGGCTGTCTGCCCCAAGTCGGGCGAGGTTTTCGGCAATGTTGCGGCCCACTCCACCGGGTGAACAGCTGACCCGGCCGGGGTTGGAGTCCTGTAGCTGAAAGGCAGTGGCCGGCTGGCCGAGGATATCCATGCTGGCACCGCCGATCACCACCGCGTAGGGCGCATTGGCAACGATATAACCCTTGCCGCGAATCGCCCCCTTGTTGGTGAGGTTCATGATATGGCCAGCCACTGCAGAGCGTGTGATGCCCAGACGGTCAGCCAGCGCCTGCTGAGAAATCAGCGGATCCTGGCGGATCAGCAGCAGAATTTCCTGTTCGCGTTCAGTGATCACAAACTTATGTCCGTGTTGCAAACTAAAGTTTGCTAATTATGTTGCTTAATCCTGACTTGGCAAGCATCACTGATGATTTTTCTCCTTTCGTGCAGTTGTTTGAGGCCTGGCACCTTATGACGTGGCTGAGCAGGAATTTCTGCACTAGCCTGTCTAAAGAGCGGCTGACAAAGAGTCACATTTGGGTTTTAGGCTACCTGTCGCCATTAGGCGTTATGTCGCCACCGTTAGTATTTCTGGCCAGGGTTCGGGGAAGTATTGAATGGATGAAGAATTAGATTTTCTGCCAGAGTCCGATCTGCCGGTCGGTTCTGCCTCCAGCACTAACTGGCGGGTGTTGGCCGTTGATGATGACCCTAAATTTCAGCGCTCGCTGGCATTTGCTCTGGCCAATATGGAGCTGATGGGGCGCGCTATTGAGCTGGTGCAGGCATACAGCATGGCCGAGGCGGCCGCATTGCTGGGGCAGGATCCGCATTTCGCGGTGGTACTGGTCGATGTTGTGATGGAAACCGAGGATGCTGGTCTGCGTCTGATCAAGGCGGTGCGTGAGATTCTGGGGGTATCGGAGACACGCTTTATCCTGCTCACTGGCCAGCCGGGAATGGCGCCAGCGGAATCAGTCATGCAGGACTATGACCTGTCCGACTATGTGCTCAAATCGGACCTGGCAACCCGCGGTATACGCAATATTCTGACCGCCGCAGTACGCAATTATCATCAGCTGAAGACGATTTCGGCGGCCCGCCGTGGCTTGCAGCTGATTGTCGAATCCAGCAATCGCCTGTTGGGCATTCGTAACCTGTCGCAGATTGCCTCGGCCACCCTCAGTGAAATTGCCACCCTGATCAACGTGCCTGACGAAGGGCTGGTGTGCGTCAATCGGGCGGCGGCGGTGGGTCTGGCAGAGGGTATGGACGAGCCTGAACCCATTACCATCGCTGCCAGTGGCCGCTTCCGGCCCTACATCAACAGGGCTTTGCGCGAGTTACCCGATAGCGAAGTGCAGACCATTCTCTATCAGGCACTGCTGGAGAAAGCCTTTGTCGGAGCGCCAGAGGGGCAGGTGCTGTTCTTCTCTAAATCGGCCGCCATTTCCGAGTTCGCCATTTACGTGGCCACCGGACGTCAGCTCACTGAAACCGAAATGGAACTGCTGCATGTGTTTGCCGCTAACGTGTCGCGTGGTTTCGGCAATGTCGCACTGATCAGCAAGCTCGACCGGGTAGCCTATCAGGATGAGCTGCTGGGTATTCCCAATCGCAGTGCGATCCTAAGGGAGCTCGCGCGTCTGAATAAGCTGAAGGATGCCAGCATGTTCCGGCTGGTACTGCTGGATCTGGATCACTTCTCTGGTTTCAACAACCTGTTTGGCTCCGAGTTTGGCGATGCCGTCTTGCGCGCTGTGGCTGAACGCCTGTCGGCGTCCTTTCCTCAGCCTACCGTCATCGGGCGCCTGCATTCGGACCTGTTTGCCATCATCGGACATGCCGACAGTGTCAATCTGCATGCGGCACAGCAGATGTTTGAGCAGCCCTTTGAAATCAATCAGAGCAGCCACAACCTCACGGCTTGTCTGACGGCCATGTCACTGACGGTGGGGGCGGAAGATGCTTCGTCATTGCTGCGCTCGGCAGTCACCACATTGCGCATTGCCAAGGCCCATGGTGCCGGGTCGGTACAGCCGTTCGATCCAGAGTTTGAGCGACAGGCCAGCGAACGCTTTGAGCTGATGCAGAAGCTGGTCACGGCCATTCGTGAGCAGCAGTTTATTCTGCACTATCAGCCGCAGGTCGATTTGCAGACGGGCGAGGTGGTCGGAGTAGAGGCGCTGATTCGCTGGCAATCCGACGAGGGCATGATCTCCCCCGGTGTGTTTATCCCGCTGGCTGAACAATCGGCTTATATCCACTGCATTGGTGACATTGTCGTCAACCACGCCTGTCAGGCGGTGCAGCGCCTCAATGCGGAAGGGTTCGAAAAGATGCTGGTCAGCGTCAACTATTCGGCGCGGCAGCTTGAGCGGGCAGATGTGTTTGAGCGGTTACGTGTGGCCTATGAGGCGGCAGGAATAGAGCGCAAGCGGTTATGCCTTGAAGTGACCGAGACGGCGATGATGCAGTCTTTCTATCAGGTGACTGCGTTACTGGAGCAGCATCGTAGCCTGGGGGGAACGGTCGCCATCGATGATTTTGGCACCGGTATGTCATCGCTGGAGTATCTGCTTGAACTACCCGCTGATCATCTGAAGATCGATATCGCCTTTGTGTCACGCCTCGATATGGACGAGCGCAGCCGCTCGCTGGTACGCATGATCATTGCGCTGGGACAACGGCTGGGTATTTCTGTGGTGGCTGAGGGGGTTGAAACCGAGCAGCAGGCCAACTGGTTGCGTGACAATGGCTGCAATATTGCCCAGGGCTGGCTGTTTGGCAGGCCCATGCCGCTGGAGGACCTGATCCAGTGGCTGCATAACCGCCAGCAGGGCGAAAGGTGAGTGAGCACATGGCACATACATCTGCTCGCCGGGTGACCCTCTGGCTGGGGTACCTGCTGCCCTGGTGGATCATCATCCCGCTGGGCACCTGGCTGATCTATAACAATGCCTCCAGCCGCGAGCTGGATCAGATCAGTTATGCCCAGCGTGATCTGGTAGCCCATGACAACCGTCTGGTCGAAGGCTATCTGACCAAGGTCTACAAGGATGTGTTGCTGCTGGCGGGCAGTACCGCATCCGTGCTGGACAGCTCAGCTGCCGCTCCCGATGCGCTGCTGGCCAGCCTGTTCAGCGATATAGGTCGTGCTTACCCTCAGTACATGCAGATTCGCTGGTTATCGAATCAGGGGGTGGAAAAGGTGCGTGTCGACAGAGCAGGGCCGCAGCTCAGGGTCATTGCCGGGCAGGACTTGCAGGACAAATCCAGTCGCTACTACGTGCAGCAGGGGTTGAAGACAGCGCCGGGTAAAGTCTATGTCTCGCCACTGGATCTCAATGTAGAGGGCGAGAAGATTGAGACACCCTACCGTCCGACACTGCGTGCAGTGACCAAAGTAGTGACAGCCAGTGGCGACACGCAGGGATTAGCGGTGCTGAATCTCGACGCCAGCAAGCTGATTGCGGAACTCCGAACCTCTGCTGATGCCATGCTGGTTGATGAACAGGGCTACTGGCTGGTCGGGCCTGACGCCAGCAAGGAATGGGGCTTCATGTTCAACGACCCGTCTCGTCGTATTCAGGTTGAGTACCCGGAGGTCTGGCAACACATCATCACTGAGCAGGCAGGGCAGTTTCTCGATGAGCACGGTTTATGGACGTTCGCGCGTGCCAACCCCGAGCAGGAGCTGCAGATCAGTGCCGATGAAATACCGGAGTTATATACCCTGTCGCGGGTAACCACGCCGCTGGTGCTTCAGCGTCAGTTGCAGCTTTTTTACTTCAGTGTTGGCGCTGCCGTATTGCTGATGGTGTCCTGTCTGGCCGGTTTTCTTGCCCTGAGCAGCCGCCGTCTTGACACCAAGGCGAAGGAGTTGCAACACAGCAATGCTCAGCTGACCACGACACTTGGCCAGCTACAGGCCTCACAGGATGAACTGGTTCGCACGGAAAAACTGTCATCACTCGGTTTGATGGTGGCGGGTGTCGCCCATGAGCTGAATACGCCGATTGGTGCAGGCATGCTGTGCGTCACCACTCTGGCTGACCGGTTGCGAGACTTCAAACAGGCCTTTCTGGCGGGCGGGGTCAAGCGCTCTGAGCTGGAGCAGTTGCTGCAGCATCAGAGTGAAGGGTTGCAGATGGCCGAAGCCAGCCTCAATCGGGCAGCCACGCTGATACAGCAGTTCAGGCAGGTGGCCGCTGATCGTGCCAATGCGGATATCCAGTCATTCTCCCTGCAGGCGCTGGTAGCCGACATCCTCGCTCTGACGCACGGCCAGTGGAAACACAGCGGTCATCAGGTGGTGACCGATATTCCTGCCGACATTGAAATGATCAGTTATCCCGGGCCATTGGGGCAGGTGATACAAAACCTGCTGCATAACGCACTGGTGCATGCCTTTACCCTTGGCGATACCGGCACCATTTCGATCAGTGCCAGCGTGAGTGCCGCCCAGTCGGTGGACATTCTGGTCAGTGACGACGGTATCGGGATAGCGCCAGAGCACATCAAACGTGTGTTTGACCCTTTCTACACCACGCGGCGAGGCGCCGGTGGCACAGGGCTTGGGCTGCATATCGTGCATCACCTGACCACCGAGGTGCTGGGGGGGCGGGTCTGGATTGAAACCGGGCTGCATGAAAGAGGAACCACCATGCACCTGCGTTTCCCGCTGGACTGCCGCCTGCCACTGCAGGAGACATTGGCAGAGTAGGGGAGTCTGATCCTTTTGGGCCTGTGCACGGACGTGCCTGCATGGTGGAAGCCATTATTCTGATAGTGGGCACCGCTAACGTCGTTCTGTCAGTCTTCCTGTCTGGCAGGTGTCACAGTGAATACCTTTCCGGGAAAATTTCACTGTTGCCCGGCTCGCGTACACTCTGAAGCTGATTCGATTCAGCCGTCTTTTGACGTTAACGTCATCGTTGAACACTTCTTGCTCCGTCCGGATTTCTCTCTATACTTCCTGAAATTTTCATCGAAACGTTTGCGCAAACGTTTCGCTCCACCTAATACCTATAACCCGGAGCCGTCGATGAGACTCGGTCCTTTACTTAACCAGCCCTTGTCTGCCTACCTGTCTATGCTTGGTCATACTGACGAAATTACGCTGGGTGATGCGGGTTTGCCCATCCCTGCACAGGTTGAACGTATTGATCTGGCGCTCAAACGCGGCGTTCCCGGTTTGCTAGATACACTGGAAGTGGTGTTGGCCGAAGTGGCGGTGGAGGCCGTGACGCTGGCGCAGGAACTGCCTTCCGTCAGCCCCTACATGCATCAGGCCATGCTGACGCTGGTTAGTGCAGCAGGCCAGCGCCGCGGTATCGACATCGCCATCCACTACGTCAGCCACAGTGATTTCAAAGTACAGAGCGGACGCTCCCGCGCCGTGGTGCGCACAGGCGAATGTACTCCCTATGCCAATATCATCCTGCACGCAGGAGTGGCATTCGAGGGAGGGCAGTGATGGAACCCATCCTCTCGCTGACAGGTATCGAGAAGGCATTTCCGGGTGTGAAGGCGCTGGACGGTGCCGCACTCAATGTCTATCCCGGTGAGGTCATGGCCTTGCTGGGAGAAAACGGCGCTGGCAAGTCCACCATGATGAAGGTGCTGACCGGGATTTATCAGGCAGACCAGGGCACCCTGAGCTATCAGGGCCAACCGCAGTGGTTCACCGGCCCCAAAGCCTCGCAGGCGGCGGGCATCAGCATCATCCATCAGGAGCTGAACCTGATCCCTGATCTCAGCATTGCCGAAAATATCTTCCTCGGTCGCGAAAAGACCAGCGCTTATGGCCGCATTTTGTGGCGGCAGATGTACGCCGAAGCCCAGCAGCTGCTGGATAGGCTGCGCGTGCGCCACAGCCCGCGGACTCGTCTGGGTGATCTCAGCATCGGCGAACAGCAGATGGTGGAAATAGCCAAGGCGCTGTCGTTCGAATCGAAGGTCATCATCATGGATGAGCCGACCGATGCGCTGACCGATACTGAAACCGAATCCCTGTTTGCGGTGATTCGCGAGTTGCGGGCCGAAGGGCGCGGCATCGTCTATATCTCCCACCGTCTGAAAGAAATCTTCGAGATCTGCAACCGTGTCACCATCCTGCGTGACGGTCGTTTCATCACTGAACGTGCCATTGAAAGCCTGCAGGAAGAGGAAATGATCGAGCTGATGGTGGGGCGCAAGCTGGAGGAGCAATACCCCCGTATTCATACCGACAAGGGGCAGGCAACACTGGAAGTGGCGCAATTGAGCGGCCCCGGCGTCAGGGAGGTGAGCTTCAGCCTGCAAGCCGGTGAGATTCTGGGTTTCTCCGGCCTGATGGGCTCAGGGCGTACCGAGCTGATGAAGCTGCTGTTTGGTGCCTGTCGCGCCACGGCGGGCAGTATCCGTGTCGCCGGGCAGGTGGTTCAGCACAACAGCCCTCAGGATGGCCTGCGCAGCGGGATTGCCTATATCTCCGAAGACCGCAAGGGCGATGGTCTGGTGCTGGAGCTGTCAGTGCGGGAGAACATGAGCCTGAGTTCACTGCGTCAGTTTACCGGTGCGGGCTTCCATATCGGCAAGCAGGCAGAAACCGGCGCCGTGGATGAATACGTGCGCCACTTCAATATCAAGACCCCTAGTCAGGAGCAGCTGATCCGCAATCTGTCCGGCGGTAACCAGCAGAAAGTCTCCATCGCCAAGGGGCTGATGACCCGTCCCCGCGTGCTGATCCTCGATGAGCCTACCCGTGGCGTCGATGTTGGTGCCAAGAAGGAGATCTATCAGCTGATCAATACCTTCAAGGCGGAAGGCATGAGCATCATTCTGGTGTCATCGGAGATGCCGGAAGTGCTGGGGATGAGTGATCGCATTCTGGTAATGCATGAGGGGCGCATCAGTGCCGAGTTTGAGCGCAACGATGCCACCCAGGAAAAATTAATGGCCGCTGCCGTAGGTAAGCAGGCGGCGTAATGGCCTCCTGCGTCGTCAGTCACCTTTGATCAATTGCCGAAGTGAAAATAATGAATAACAGCACCCGTCAACTTACTCCTGCCACCGGCCTGTTCAGCAAGCACTGGTGGATGGAGCAGAAGTCTCTGATTGCCCTGCTGATCCTGATCGCCGTTGTGTCGACCATGAGCAGCAACTTCTTCACTGTCGACAACTTCATGAACATTCTGCGCCAGACCTCCGTTAACGCCATCATGGCCGTGGGGATGACGCTGGTGATCCTGACCGCCGGTATCGACCTGAGTGTCGGGTCCGTACTGGCGCTGACCGGCGCTTTTGCCGCCACCATGGTGGCCATGGAACTGCCGCTGGCGGTCACGCTGGTGGTCACACTGGGCGCCGGATTGCTGCTCGGTTGTGTCAGCGGTCTTATTGTGGCCAAAGGCAAGGTACAGGCCTTTATCGCCACACTGGTGACCATGACGCTGCTGCGTGGTGTGACCATGGTGTATACCGATGGTCGTCCGATTACCACTGGCTTCAATGAGGCGGGCGATGCCTTTGCCGTGCTTGGCACCGGTTACTGGTTTGGGATTCCGGTTCCGGTCTGGCTGATGGTCTTTGTCTTTGCCGGTGCCTGGTATCTGCTGCATCACACACCGCTGGGCCGCTATATCTACGCACTGGGCGGCAACGAGGCGGCCACCCGTCTGTCGGGTATCAACGTCAACAAGGTCAAAGTGGCGGTGTATGCCCTGTGCGGCATGCTGTCGGCACTGGCAGGCCTGATTGTGACCTCACGTCTTTCCTCCGCTCAGCCAACCGCCGGTATGGGCTATGAGCTGGATGCCATCGCCGCTGTGGTACTGGGCGGCACCAGTCTGGCAGGTGGCAAGGGCCGGGTGATGGGCACGCTGATTGGCGCACTGATCATTGGTTTTCTTAATAACGCGCTGAACCTGCTGGATGTGTCGTCCTACTATCAGATGATCGCCAAAGCGGTGGTGATCCTGCTGGCGGTGCTGGTTGACAACAAAAGCAAGTAGTGCAAACACATGGCGCTGACAGCACCGATAAGCCGTCAGTGTCTGGCTCTGCCGCTGCTCAGGACGGGCTGCGTTAATGGTCAGGAAGATCTGATGACTCCAGACCGTTGAAAAGCGTGATCGAGGCAGCCGAGACAAGGAGGAAACAGGCGAAAAAGCGCAGTTTAGTGAGCTAAATGAGCATT
>NZ_LAPT01000006.1 GCF_003194385.1 Pokkaliibacter plantistimulans | reverse complement strand
CGCTGACGACCTCACCACCGAAGAAGTGCAGCAACTGCCGATGCGCCTCGACCACGAAATACTCAGGGGGGTCTCTTATGGGGAGGCTTCCTGGCTATATGCCTTCGGCACCCTTGCTTATGCCATTGGGAAAGTGGGTACTTGGGTATTATTGGTTGCAGGCACATTTGCTCTAATTGTTGCTTTGGCTAAAGGTGCAGGAGCAGCAGCATTTCCTGTCTTTTTTTCTTTGGTCGGTATCCCACTCGCCCTATGGGGGGGAGGCAAAGCCGCTCTGTATCTGGGCAGTAACTTTACTTTTAACGCCATGCGCCCCTACTTTGACCTCAACCGACGTACTGGCATGGTGACCATATACAAAGGGAAGGGAAAAGTAGAAGCCGTTATTCCCTTCGCTGACATGGCGGCTGAGCTGGTCTCCGTACCCAATCATCAGGGTTTGATCATGTCGTACTTTATGTGGCTACGCCAAACCGCACAGCCTCATCACAATATCGCCCTGAGCAAACTCTACGGTGCCGTAGGCTCAGAGCACGAAGCACGGCGTTTATGGGACTGCCTGCATACCTATATGGACATCAACCAGCCACTGCCTGACTTGCCCATGCTCGAAGCCTTCCGCCATCTCGACCCCACCACTGCCGAACATGACCGCAAAACCGGGCGCCACCCGCGCCAGTGGCGTGACCTCAGCGAAGAAGCCTTCAAAGCCAGAGTAGACGCCATCAATACCGAACAGCAGCAGCGATTTGGGAAAGTGTAATCACCACAAAAGAGATGTGATCAAAAACACCAAAGCCAGCATCAAGCTGGCTTTGGTGTTTCTCGACGCCTGTTGGCGTCAATTAAGCGGCTACTTACAGGTAGCGGCACAGGTAGGCTGTGTTTTCTGCTACCTGCAGATTGAACTTGCTGTTACCGGGCACGAAGAATGCTTCGCCTGCCTCGAACGTCACCCACTCTTCTTCGCCGGGCAGCTGCACAGTCAGCGCACCACTGACGACAGTCATTTCTTCCGGCGCATCGGTACCGAAGGTGTACTCACCGGCAGCCATTACACCCACAGTGGCGCGTCCGTCTGCAGTCTGGAAGCCGATGGATTTCACTTTACCGTCAAAATATTCATTCACATTAAACATGATGGACCTGTCGTTTAGTCACACGGTGGAGTAAGGCTGACCATAGTAGAGCCACTGCCGGGGGCTGTCATCCGCCGCTCCGTGACTTTTTGTCTGGTCCATTAGGCTGACAATGAAGGTTTTTTGCGATTTGTTGCAGCCTTGCGCTTGTTATCCGCCTGAAGGCGGGTATAGGATCAGAAACGGGTGTTTTTGCTCACAATGTGATCACCCTTTCCCTTCCACTCGCTCACGGAGGACTTCTTAGTCGGCTTGACTGACACCATGCCAAAGCCCGTACCGGACAAATATGGCATCCGCTTTGCTAAAGCAGTGAGTGAAGGTCAGATTACTGATCTGACAGGCCTGTCGAGCTGACAGCATTCACCGATGTGGCGTGGTCCTGGCGCCCAGACACAGGCGAAGTACTACCTCTGATGCCCGGCCCAGCACTGCGCAATGTGCCCGAAACAAATAACAGGTTCGGAAGATTGTAGTTACGGCAGTTTGTAATTACGGAAATGTTGAATAGGGAGTGTGCATCCATGTCAGAAGTCTTTGCACTAAGTCCGTACCAGCCATACCCGGATTGTTTTGATGAGCTGGTCGATTCTGATGGTAACGCTCGCCCCCAGGCTTTACCCATCGCGCGTTTTATCTCTCAGAAGGGCGAAGAAGAACTGGTCCGTCGCCAGCAGCAGCTGGACGCCACCATCCAGTCCATGGGGGTGTCGTTCACGGTTTACTCCGACAGCCAGAATATTGATCGCTCCTGGCCACTTGATGTCGTACCACGCACCATCTCCAGCACGGAATGGAAGCGCACCAGTGACGGTCTCAAGCAGCGCCTGCAAGCCCTCAATCTGTTTATCAACGATCTCTACAACGACCAGCGCATCCTCAAGGACAAGATTGTCCCCGCCGAGCTGATTCTCCACTCCAAAAACTTCCTGGCACCATGTCAGGGCATGACCCCCGCACACGGCGCATGGGCGCATATCTGCGGCACCGATTTGGTGCGTGATCAGGATGGCCAGTTCTATGTACTGGAAGACAACCTGCGGGTACCGTCCGGCGTGTCCTACATGCTGGAAAACCGCACCGTAATGAAGCGTGTTTTCCCTGAGCTTTTTGCCGAATCGACGATCTATCCGGTCGATGATTACCCTCATCAGCTGTGGAAGACGCTGGCCTCGCTGTCGCCCCGACAGGACATCACGCCGGTGGTCGTGGTACTGACACCCGGCATCTATAACTCGGCTTACTTTGAGCACAGTTATCTGGCCCAGCAGATGGGCTGCTATCTGGCCGAAAACTCCGATCTGTATGTCGATAATGACAAGGTCTATCTGCGTACCCTGCGCGGTCCGCGTCAGGTGGATGTGATCTACCGGCGCGTGGACGACATCTTTATCGATCCCGAAGTCTTCCGTAAGGACTCGGTACTGGGCATCAAAGGTCTGGTACGCGCCTGGAAGGCAGGCAATGTGGCCATCGCCAATGCCCCCGGCTCCGGTGTGGCCGACGACAAGGTGGTCTATGCCTTTGTACCCAAGATCATTGAGTACTACCTCAGTGAAAAACCGCTGATCGACAACGTCCCCACGTATCTGTGCATGGACGACAAAGAGCGGGAATACGTGCTGGCCAACCTCGACAAGCTGGTGGTGAAACCCGCCAACGAGTCCGGCGGCTACGGCATTCTCATCGGCCCACGCGCCACCGACGAAGAACGCGCCAAGTGCGCCGAAGCCGTCAAGGCCAATCCACGTAACTTTATTGCTCAGCCCACCCTCAACCTGTCCACCGCCCCCACTCTCTGTGATGGCGTGCTGGAACCCCGTCACCTGGATTTGCGGCCCTTCATCCTGCAGGGCGCAGAACTCTACTGCACCACCGGCGGCTTGAGCCGGGTGGCGCTGCGACGCGGCTCACTGGTGGTCAACTCCTCTCAGGGAGGTGGCAGTAAGGATACCTGGATAATTAACGACGAGGGCTGAAACCATGCTGGCACGTGTGGCTGAAAATGTTTACTGGATGGGTCGTTATCTGGAGCGTATCGACGATACCGCGCGCCTGATCAACGCCACCACTCATATGTTGATCGATTCGCACAAGGACACCCGCTTCAGCTGGCCGGTGCTGATCAACGTTCTGGGCGAGGACAATCGCCGCTTTATCAGCGAAGGTGGCTCCAGCGAGCGCACGGTAATGCATTACCTGATTGCAGCGGAAGACAGCCCGGCGTCCATCCGCTTCTCCTGCACTCAGGTGCGCGCCAACGCCCGCTGCGTGAGGGAAGTTATCCCCCGTGATATCTGGGAAGAGGTGAATTCACTTAACCAGTTCATGCAGGCGGAATGCACCCAGGCTTCCAGTCGTCGCAAGCGCTATAACCTGATGGTCGAAGTGGTGCGCCGCTGCCAGATGGTAATTGGCGTCATGGATGGCACCATGCTGCGCGACGACGCTTACCGGCTGTTCAATATTGGCCGTCATCTGGAACGGGCGGATATGACCACCCGTATCATGGACGTTCTGATTCTGCAGCAACTGACGCCTGCCATGGGCCATCAGGGGCGGCGTGAAATTCAGTGGAATGCCGTGCTGAATGCGCTGGGTGGGGTGGAGTCCTACCAGCGGTATTACGCCCGCGAGGAAGGCGACTCCGACGTGATCGATTTCCTGCTGACCTACAAGGCCTTCCCCCGCTCCATCGTGTACTGCCTCGACAAGATGCAGAATGAAGCCAAACTTCTACCCCGTGCTGACAGCCTGCTGCAGACTATTGAAAAGCTACGCAAAGAGTTAGACTCTGAGCCCCTGACGCAACTGTCGACCCACGACCTGCACTCTCTGATTGATGATCTGCAGGCCGGGCTGATCGACATTCACACAGCTCTGATTTCTGACTCCCTGCATACCCCGACGCGCTGACCCTCGCAGGTCAGCCGGGTGTGCTGTTCATACGGACTAGGTAAGGCTCATTCATGATCCAGCAAGACGCGCCTTTGTCATTGGATAATTTGACACAGGCATACCGACGCCGCGCCAAGGGCATGGATGAGTGGTTACCGCACGCCGAGGACGACAGCTGGTCTGACGTACTGGGCTGGTTCACCGATCAGGGCAGCGATACCCTCGCGGGCCTGACCGCCGATCTCCAGCACCAGCTACGCGAACACGGTGCCACCTTTGATCCGCAACGCCAGCAGAGCCGCACTGTCGACCTGCTGCCGTGGCTGATCGACCCGGCCGAATGGCAACAACTTGAGGCCGGGCTCGGCCAGCGCCGACGCCTGCTGTCAGCTGTCCTGCGTGACATCTACGGTCCGCAGGAGCTGCTCAAGCAAGGCATTCTGCCGCCGGAACTGATCTACCGGAACGCCAACTATCTGCTCCCCTGCCATCACCTGCTTCCCGAAGAGAGTGAATGGCTGCTGCTGCTCGGCTGTGATATCGGCCGTGACAGTGCCGGGCGTTTCTGCGCCTACGGTGACTGCACGCTGGCCCCCGGCGGCATGGGCTATGTGCTGGAAAACCGGGTCGCCATCAATCAGGTCATTCCCGAATTATCGCGACGCTTTCAGAAGCGTCAGCTAGCCACCTTCTTCAAGCATCTGCAAAAGGCACTGGTGCCGCAGATGCCTTATTCCAGCGAACCGCTCATCGGCCTGATGACACGCAATTACCGTGATCGTCAGTACTTTGAACACGCCTTCCTCGCCAACTATCTGGATATCGCCCTCGTGCACGGCGCTGACCTGATGTACAAGGAAGGTCGCCTGTGGCTGAAAACCCTGAGCGGCCTGCAACCACTGGATGCGCTGATGCGCTATATGCCTGATGCGCTCAGTGATCCACTGGAGCTGGATGCCAGCGTCGCCGGCAGCCCCGGCCTGCTGCAATGTATTCGCCAGGGCAATCTGCTGTGCTGTAACCCGCCCGGTGTGGCCTTTATCGACAGCGGCGCCCTGCTGCCCTATATGGACATCCTCTGTGAGCACCTGCTGGAAGAGGAGCTGCTACTGCCCTCTGCCCCAGCATTCTGGTGCGGCGAAGAGAAGCATCTGGCGCGCGTGCTGAAACAGCTGGATGACATGATCATCCATGATCTCGAACGCCCCGGTGAGCTGATCGCCGTCGCCCAGATCAGCCGCAGTGAACGCGATGCGCTGGTGGAGCGAGTGAATGCCGATCCGCAGCGCTACCTGGCCCGCCAGATACTGCCACTCAGCACCTTACCGGTATGGCAACAGAACGAACTGCAGTCACGCAGCGTGGTACTGCGTACCTTCGTGCTCAGTCAGGAACAGAAAGACGTGGTCATGCCCGGTGGTCTGGCCCGCTGCCACGACCAGCCGGTGCAGTTGCAGCTGGGGCTGGAAGCCAACTTCATGGCCAAGGATGTCTGGCTGCAGAGCCAGACCGATCAGTACATCAGCCTGCTGCACAGCGCCCTGACCAGTGTGCGTTTGTCGCGTAAGGCCGGGCTGCTCCCCAGCCGGGTGGCTGATCATCTGTTCTGGATGGGTCGTTACAGCGAACGCCTGAACCTCGCCTGCCGTGCCCTGCGCGCGGCACTGCCGCTGGTCAGCACCGTGGTCAAGGAAGAGCAGGTCGCAACGCTCACGCCGATGGTGGAGTTTGCCTGCACCATCAATGGTGGCACCTTTACCACGACCGACTCGCCCGACGAACTGACCGCGCAGCTGAGCAGTCTGTTTGCCCGCGACCGTCTTGATGGTCTGCTGGCAGTGATGCAGTCGCTGATCATGAATGCCCAGTCCGTGCGGGAATTCTTCAGTGAGGATACCTGGCACGTGCTGGAGCGTTTGCAGCATGCGCTGAACAACTTCCCGGCGCAGGGCTCGACGTCGCGCATGGTGCGGGCGCTGGATGACGTCATCCTGCTGCAGTCGGCCATTTACGGTCTCAATAATGAAACCATGAGCCGTACCCAGACCCTGCGCTTTATGGACATTGGCCAGCATCTGGAACGGGCGATGCAGACCACCGCCATGCTGGAAAATGTCTTCGTCAAATACCCGACGCCGCCTGCCAGCCTGATGGAAGCAGTGCTGCGCATGGCCGATACTCTGATGACCTACCGTCGCCGCTACCGCACGGAGCTGCACCCCATCGCTATTATCGACCTGCTGCTGCTTGATGAGGGCACCCCGCGCTCGGTCGGCTATCAGTGCATTCGCCTCAAGCGGCAGGTCAACCATCTGCCGGATCGTGATTCCACCCTGCCCGGCCTCAACGCTGAACAGCGACTGATGGTGGAGCTGGTTGCCCTGTTGCAGCTGGTGGATCTTGACGCCCTGATGAGCGAGGCGGGGAAACCGTCAGAACAGCTCGGTGATCTGCTGGGCCGCATCCAGACGCTGCTGAGTCAGCTGTCAGATGCCATCACGCTGGCGTATTTCAATCACGCCGACATTCCCAAACCCATCGTGCGGATCTGAGGGCTGAAGCACATGAAATACCAGATCAGCCACCTGACCCAGTATCACTACCTGCAGGACATCGCCAACTGCTACAACCTCAGTTGCCTGTCACCGCGTAAACTGGCCTATCAGAAGACCCGCAAAACCCGGCTGGAAGTCTCCCCTTCGCCCAGCAGCCTGTACGATCATCTGGACTTTTTTGGCAATCGCCATACCTTCTTCCACGTCAACAAGCTGCATACCCAGCTGGAAGTAAAGGTCACCAGTCTGGTGGAAGTGCTGCCCCGTCTGGGTAGCCAGCAACTGGAAGAATCCACGCCGTGGGAAGAGTTACTGGTCTATCTGGGTCATGCCACCGACACCCAGGCGCTGCACGCCCGCCTGCTGCGTACTGCCACCCGCATGACGCCGACGGATAAACTGTTTCGTGACTTCGCCATGGAGGTGTTCGAGCCCGGCATGCCTGTGCTGGAAGGGGCGAAACGTCTATCCCATCGTATTTTCGATGAATTTACCTATGACCCGGGCTTCACTACCCTCGCCACGCCGGTACATACCGTGCTGCAGCAGAAACGCGGGGTGTGTCAGGACTTTGCCCAGCTGGCCATCAGCGCCCTGCGCTCGATGGGCATCCCGGCGCGCTATGTCAGCGGTTATCTGGAGACCATTCCGCCTCCCGGTCAGGAACGACTGGTCGGCGCCGATGCATCGCATGCCTGGTTTGCTGTGTTTGATCCGATTCTGGGCTGGGTCGACTTTGACCCGACCAACGATCTGATCCCCGATGAGCGCCATATCACGCTGGCCTTTGGCCGCGACTATGCCGATGTCGTGCCGCTGAAGGGTCTGATGAGTGGCGGCGGACAGCACCAGCTGACGGTGCAGGTGGATGTGATGCCGCTGGCAGATAGCGAAGGGCTGGGGTTATAACCCAGCCCGTTCATCAGCCATAAATAGACAGCGTACCCCGGCGCGCACAAGGCATTTCAGACTGACTCCAGAAAGCCCCGCACACCCGACAGAATAATCTGTGCTGCCATCGCCGCCAGAATCAGGCCGGTGATCTTGCTGAGAATATTCAGCCCGGTCCGCCCCAGAATGCGCTCGAACACGCTGCTCAGATGCAGCGTGATAGCCAGCCCGGCCAGCGCTGCCAGCATCCCTAACAGCCCGATCATCACGTCCCAGCCTTTCAGCTCAGCACCGTACACCAGAATGGCACCGATGGTAGCCGGACCAATGATGGTCGGAATCGCCAGTGGCACGACGGAAATGTCATCCCGCTCCTCGGCTGGCATACCGGTGGCATGGGTACGAATGCCATCCCGCACCAGACTGACCGCAGACAGGAACAGCAGCACCCCGGAGCCAATGCGGAAGGAGTCGAGTGTGATACCGAGAATCTCAAACAGCGTGCTGCCGAAGAACAGCAGAATGACACTGATGGCCAGCGCGGCCAGTACCGCCCGATTGACCACCTTGCGTCGGCTGGCCGGGCTGTCGCCACGCGTCAGGGAGAGGAACATCGACACCACAAAGAAGGGCGCATAGAGAAAGAAGAACTTGACCCAGGTAGCCACAAACAGGCTCATGACAGCAATCCTGCAGGATAGAGAAGTTGCCGTGAATTTTAGCCAATAGGCAGTGAGTTTTCCTATCAGGAGTCAATATAAAGAAGCAATAAACCAGGCAGGGCGTTGGCAGTCTTGTCAGAGGTAATGCACAGATAACGGGGAGGTGGCAGGCGCCCTGACCACGCAGCAGCGCCTGGCAAAGACCTCAGCGACGACTATTCGTCGAAGCAATAAAGGGCCGCGGCTTTGGCCAGATCCTTTTCCTCGCGCAGTTTTTCGATGGTACGACGGGCAAGCAGGGATTTGCGGGTCATGAACTTCTGTTTTTCCTGGCGTGCATCACGCTCCAGGTTCGCATAGATGTCAAAAAGCTGAGCCTGAACTTCGACAAGACGCTCTGACTGTTGCATAGACATGCCTCCTTAACATTGTTATATGCCCAGCACGTCTGACTCGATATGGCGCGGCGAAACCCGTCGGCGGTAGTTTTGCTCCAGCAGATAACGTCTTTCTTTGCCCCGTTCCGGTACAGCAGGAGCACCCACGCCCCAAAACTGTGAACACCGGTCATAAGCATCCGGACATATCCCGGGCAACACTCTAATGCTGTCTGCCGATCGCCAGCTTCACCTCATCCAGGGTCAGTTGCTGGTTCAGTAGATAACTGCTGCAGTAGCTGATAGTTAAGACGCTTAATCGCACAAAACCCTGTTCTGCGTTGCTGACGTTTATTCCACCGTGGGAAACACGTCGGCATGTAACAGTACAGTCGATGCACAGTATGTATATGCAAGATGTCAGCCACGTTACATGATCAGCAATTAATCAGCTTTCTTGTAACAAGGTAAATAATCAGGACGTACGCCATCCGCATAGCAAAACGGCAAATGGCGCTGGACGGGATGTCTGCAACAATCTGGAGGCCGGGAAAGAAAGCAAGCGAATCAACGCAGTAGCAGCGTCGCTGTGCTTCCATAGGTAACACCATCAGGAAGCAAGACAGGGTTTTCCTCGGAGTGGGCCCGCGGTCAGTCTTTCTTGATCGGGCGCCGGTCATTGACGCGCAGCGAGCGCAAGCCACGGCGAATGGTCTTCAGATGATCAATCAGCGTCGGGCCATGACGCATGGCGACCCCAACGGCCAGCACATCCATTACCACCAGATGGGCCACACGCGAGGACATCAGGGTATTGAGATCCTTGTCTTCGGCCAGATCGATATGAATGGCGATATCAGCCAGATCCGCCAGAGGGGTGTTGCCCGGACACAGGGTGATCACCGTAGCGCCGGAGTCCCGCACCAGACGGATGGAATGCAGTAAATCCTTGGTTCGCCCGGTCTGGGAGATCGCCAGCACCACATCCTGCTCGCCCAGTGTCAGGGCAGAAATCGTCTGCATATGCGGATCAGACAGCGCCGTGGATGACACCATCAGGCGATAAAACTTGTGCTGGGCATCCGCCGCCACCGCCGCCGAGGCACCAAAGCCCCAGAACTCCACACGACGCGCCTGTGCCATGGCATCGATGGCCTGCTCCAGCGTGTCGGGATCAAGGCTGTCACGCACATTGATCAGGTTGCCGACCGTGGACTCGAAGATCTTGTGTTTGAACTCTTTGACCGTGTCGGAGTTATTGAGGGAGAACTGCTCGAAATTGGTATTACTCGCCAGTACCTGTGCCAGACACAGCTTGAAATCCTGAAAGCCATCAAAATTGAGTGCCCGGCAAAAGCGCACCACCGTCGGCTCACTGACCTTGGCCTGCGCCGCCAGATCAACGATACGCATATGGATCGCTTCATGCGGCTGTGCGAGCACGTAATCGGCGACCTTTTGCTCCGATTTGCGCATTTGTGGCTTGCTTTCAGCGATGTGCTTGAGAAGATTTGGATGCTGCAAGGGTCTGTTCCTGGCCGTAATCCCTAGTGTCGGTATTATACACAAAGCCCCCCTGACGTAAGGCGCCGATGTCGAGGGATTGTCAGTCCAATAGTCAGATTGCAGGCATGCATATGCCATGCTACTTTTCAGAACGTGACTATTTGTCCGTCGAGAGACAGTTGCAGGAAGTCAGGGCGCGCAGCGAGCCGCCGACCATTTGCACCGGCAACCTCTGCGTTCACTGCCTCACTCGTTTCCCGCAATAAGTTTCTACAACGATAATAACTGGACTATAAGGGAGATCCCCGTGAAACGTCGCGAGTTAATTAAAGCCCTTGGCGTGGGCGCAGCTGCTGGTGTTGTTGCCAGTGGTGCCAAAGCTGACGATAAGAAAGTCTACAAATGGAAAATGGTGACCACCTGGCCGAAGAACTTCCCGGGCCTGGGTACTGGCGCGAACTATCTGGCCGAACTGATTGGCAAGATGACCAACGGCCAGGTACAGGTAAAAGTGTATGGCGCCAACGAACTGGTCGGCGCACTGGAAATCTTCGATGCGGTCTCTCGCGGCACAGCCGAGATGGGTCACGGAGCCTCTTACTACTGGAAAGGCAAATCTCCTGCTGCCCAGTTCTTCGCTGCCGTTCCCTTCGGTCTGAACGCACAGGAAATGAACTCCTGGCTGTACCACGGTGGTGGTATGGATCTGTGGAAAGAAGTCTATGCCCCCTTCGGGCTGGTTCCCACCGCCGCAGGTAACACTGGCGTGCAGATGGGCGGCTGGTTCAACAAGGAAATCAACAGCGTTGAAGACCTGAAAGGTCTGAAAATGCGTATCCCTGGCCTGGGTGGCGAAGTCATCAAGCGTGCAGGCGGGACTCCGGTTCTGCTGCCCGGCGGTGAAATCTTCCCCTCACTGCAGTCTGGAGCTATCGATGCCACCGAATGGGTTGGCCCCTACAACGATATGGCTTTCGGCCTGCATAAAGCAGCCAAGTTCTACTACTATCCCGGCTGGCATGAGCCAGGTACCACACTGGAGTGCTTCATTAACCAGAAAGCACTGGAAGAGTTGCCCAAAGAGCTGCAGGAACTGGTACTGAATGCCTCGCGCATCGCCAACCAGGACATGCTGGCGGAACTGACGGCAAAAAATAATGCTGCACTGCAGGAACTGGTAGAGAAGAACAACGTTCAGCTGCGTCGCTTCCCCAAAGACGTTATGGCCGAGCTCAAGCGGCTGTCTGACGAAGTGGTCGCCGATGAGGCGAAACTTGATCCCGTTACGAAGAAAGTCTACGACTCTTTCGTTGCTTTCCGTGAGCAAGCCATCAAGTGGCACGCCGTGTCAGAACAGGCCTATCTGAACGCCCGTTCACCTGACACCATCGGTTAATTGAAAACCGGTGCCAGTACGCAAGCGCTGGCACCGCCGCCCTCCGCAACATTCCCCAGCCTCCACGATGACCGGATAAGAATGCGCCTTCTTGTCGGTATTGTTCCCCGCTGCACTGCATCTTGCCTTTACGGTCGTTTAGATACGGTCTATATCCTTTCTAGGGGTGTGAACGGTAGTCAGGCTTGGACCATCCGCCATCATTACGACACTTCGATAATGAGCTCACCGGGTTAGTCATACTGTGGTGCGCGAATTGCTTGTGTGTTGAACGTGCCCAGAGACAGGATCGCAGCTTGATGTGCTAAAAAATCTGATCACATAAAAATCAGACCGGGGCCATCTGACCAGCGTCAGTAGAAGGATGTTTTTGCAAAGCAAAACTTACATTAAAAAACATAAAAACACATACAAACTTATTTATTAGCACTTAAGCATTCAAAGCTGGACATCCATCTAATCGATTTGAATAATAGCCAGCGCTTAGTATTGCCCTTAATTCATGACTCTTGTTCACATCGTATTCGCTGACGCCCTATTAGTTACCCATTTTGGTACTGCTTAAACCGGACATCTATAAGCAAGCATTAAGCACATAAACAATTTTTAATTACTTAAACTTACACAAAAACACATTGAACGCATGCTCAAATGCTTATCGCGTTAATGAAGATATGCAACATGCAGGTGAACAATGTAGTCACTGCCAAGGTGGCACGTGCAGCTGATTGACACGGCACGGCATACCACAACCAGAGAGACGTTCGCTCATGGAAAGACTTGCGAAAGATGCTGATGTTGAGGCTCTGGCCCTGCACAACAAGCGTCGGAACCAAGCACTACGTGAAAAGATTGATAAGGCCATTGAGGATCTGCCGCGAGAACGGCCAGGGTATTGCCCCTGGATACTGTCACGCCGCAAGCGCTATATTGATGCCTCCCTCGCTGCATTGGGCTTGCTGATCCTGTCGCCCGCCCTGCTGGCGATTGCCTTACTGATCAAGCTGACAAGCAAAGGCCCCGTGCTGTTCGTGCAGCAACGTACCGGCTTTCGCGGACGCCGCTTTGGTATGTACAAATTCCGCACCATGGTGGTCAATGCCGAAGAACTGAAGGAATCACTGCGCCATCTGAACAAGCACGGCCCCCATTCAGTGGACTTCAAAGTCGATAAGGATCCACGCATTACCTCCATCGGCCGTTGGTTGCGCTGCACCAGCCTTGATGAGCTACCCAATCTGATCAATGTTGTGAAGGGGCAGATGCGTCTGGTCGGCCCCCGCCCAACTTCCTTTGATGCCCTGCGTTATCAGGATCATCATCTGGTAAGACTCAACGCCTATCCTGGTATCACCGGCTTGTGGCAAATTTCTGGCAGAAGCAATGTCGACTTTGACGAGCGCGTGCTGCTGGATCTGGCCTATATCAGCAAACAGAGCCCTTGGCTGGATTTTAAGATCCTTCTAAAGACCCCGATTAAAGTCATCAGTGGACACGGAGCAGGCTGATATGAATGGCAACAGCCGTATGTTGCAACACCTCGCCAAGGCCCCCAGTGAGATCAACCTGGTCTCGACCATGCTGGACCCGGCACAACAGGTATTTCTGCTCACCTCTGCTGGCAGTCAAAGCGGCACCACCACCAGCGCCGTCACCTTGGCCAATCAGCTGGCCAAGGCATCTATGGGCCAGGTACTACTGATTGATGCCAGCCTTTCTGCTACCAGTCTTACCCAGCAGTCAGACCTGCGCCGCGCGCCTGGTCTGCTGGAACTGCTGGAGAACCAGACCAGTGAGCAGCTGGCCGCCTCGGTTCTGTCATTTCCCGAGCTGCCCTTTCATCTGCTGCCGTTAGGGCAGCGCACCGCTCAGTCCGAACAGCTGATGCAGGAGAAGACCAGTCAGCTACTGAGCCTGCTCAAACGCCACTTCCGTTTTATCGTCATTGATGCAGATGCGGTCTACGCCTCAGCCGATACACTGATATTCAGCTCACTGGTTGATGGCGTGATTCTGGTCATAGGCGCTGAGGAAACCCGCTGGGAAGTAGCGCAGGCAGCCACCCATCGCCTGACTCAGAACGGCGCCCATATCCTGGGTACGGTATTTAACCGACGCAAATATTACATGCCGAAATGGCTGTACGATCAGCTGTAACTACGGAGCTCGACAATGCGTTTTACCTTGGCAGTACTACTGTTGTCCGCAGCCATGGCGGGCTGTTCAAGTCGGCCGGAGCTTATCTCCATGCCGGTATCTACTCCTACAGCGGATACCACGCTATCTGAGACATTGCCAGTCGAGCAGATACTGCGACCACAGGATGTTTTTGACGTTATTTATCACTTCAGCAATGAGTCAGCACAGGCTTACCGTATTGAAGCCGGTGATCAGGTCGAGCTGAGCTTCCTGACCGCCCCCAACCTGAGTGGCTCGCGGCTGGTGATGCCGGATGGCACCATTCCCCTCCCCTACGTGGGCTCGCTGCTGGTTGCAGGCTTAACCGTAGAAAAAGCCAAGGATGCCGTACAGCTGGCCTATTCACGGGTACTGCAGCGGCCTGATGTATCTCTGGCCGTATCTCGCCCTCAAACCGAGCTGGAAAATTTGCGTCAGACCCTGACCACACCCGGACAAGGTATGACCCGTAGCGTCACCGTCAGCAATGACGGCTATGCCAGCTTCCCACTAATCGGCAACATTCCTGTACGGGGGCTGACCCTGTCCAAACTACATAGCCGGGTTAATGATCTCTATCACCAGCGCAACAGCCAAATCAGTGTAGATGTCGTGCTACGCTCCACTGTAGCCAATGAGGTTTTCGTCATGGGCGAAGTACAGCAGCCTGGCGCCTACCCGATCCAACGACCGGTCTCTGTGCTAGAAGCGCTGTCGCTGGCCAGAGGCGCTACGATAGGAGCTCAGCTGGACTCGGTAGTAATCATGCGCCGAACTGGCGATAAGGTAGAGGCCCGGGTCTACAACGCCAAGGATGTCATGGCGGGGAAGGCTGCACAGTTTGCCTACCTGCAGCCTGATGACCTGCTCTATGTACCCAAGACCAAGCTGGTGGCTGCCGCACAGCTGACCCGCCAACTGGCGGATGTCATCCTGTTCTCCGGGCTGAACTTCGGCTTGTCCTACAGTCTGTCTGATGACAACAGCAATAACTAAGGTGCTCTCGTGAATACGTCAGAAAACCATTTGCACGAGTTTCTGCGGATCTTTTTCGCCAACAAGCGACTGATCAAGCGCACCTTTATCTACATGGCAGTTCTGGTACTGATCCTGCCTGCCTTCATCAAGGAGTCGTACGACATCTCTGCACAGGTTGTGGTGCAGTCGAAAAAACTTTCCCAGGCTGATGCCAGCACTTCCTTGAATGCCGATACCGATAAGTTCGTGCCACCGACACTGGCCGACATGGAAACGGAAAGCACCATGCTGCGCTCACCAGGGCTGATGCGTAAAACCATTGAGCAGATGTTGCAGGAAGGCTATTTCGCTCCCGAAGACAGCCTGCTCAATACCTGGGTCAAGCAGCCACTGAAAAACTATGTCATTACCCCCCTGAAAACGTTGATCGGAAGTAATGCGGAAAAGCGTGATACCCGGGTAGAAAACCTGACCGAGATGATGCTGAACTCGCTCAATGTAGTCACTCTGCCGGGCTCCAACGTGGTGTCTGTTACCTACTCGTCATCGGATCCGACGTTAGCCGTCGATCTGGTCAATCGCCTGCTCGACAACTACATGAGCATCCGTCAGGAAATGCAGTCCGCCGAAATGCCTTCGGCCTTCTATGAACAGAAGCGCAGCCAGTACCAGAAGCAGTTGCAACACCTGCAGCAACAGCGGCTGGATCTACTGCGGGACTACAATGTATCAGACCCGGCAGTCGAAATTTCTTTCAATCTGCAGGCCATTAACAGCGAAGAACAGGCGCTTAGCGGCCTGAACGACCGCCTGCTGGAAAGCCAGCACTGGCTGAGTTACCTGCAAAAAAATCTGGACGCCATGAAGAAGGCCGACCTCACCCAGGCCGCCTTTCCCTATACCTTCAGTAGTACACAAAACGGCCTGACCTACGATGATGCCGAGATTCGCCAGCTGACCACCCTGCTTACCACCCAGATCAACGAGTATGGCGACACCACTGCCACCTTTAAATCCGGTAGCTTGCCCGTCAAGCAGCAGAGTGACCAAATACAGCGCACCCGCAATCAGTTGCTGAAAGTTATCGCCAACCGTATTGATGAGCGGCAAAACGATATAAGAGTGATGCAGGATGTGGTGACGCAGAAAACCTCACGTGTTGCGTCCTATAAAGAGCGCATTCACAAACTGCAGGATGTACAGACGCAACTGGATCGGCTGACCACCGACCTCAACGCCCTGCAGACAGTGTATGCCGCCTATACCCAACGTTTCGAGGAAAGCCGCACGCAGCAGGTGCTGGATGATCAGAATGCATCCAATGCCAAGATTCTTAGTCGACCCTTTATTCCTACCCAGCCGTCTACACCGGGAGCTCTCAAGGTCATCATCTCTGGTCTGATCGCGGCCGCCTTCCTGTCCCTGGCGCTGGGTTATATTCGCGAATTCTTCGATCATCGCTTCAAGCATCCGGCGCAAGTGCAAGGTAAGCTGCAGTTGCCCGTTCTACTAGTCATCAATGATCAGACACCGGCGGAAGTCAACCCGCACAAACGTGGCAGCATCAAATGGCTCAGGTACTGGACGAGCCACTGATGAACCTGCCCACTGTCATGCATCTGATAAGCAGCCGCGAATTCTACGGCGCCGAACGGATGTTACTGGACCACTGCCTGACCACCCCAGGCCACCACCGGGTGGTGTTGATTCAGGGGCCTGACGCCCTGCGCCAGCGCTTTACTGCTGCAGGCGTAGACTGTAGCAGTTGCGCAAACTTTGCCAGCTGGCGTCAGCTGTTGCAGCAGATGCCCGATGCCCCCTGCATCATCAATGCCCATAACTTCAAAGCCCAGGTGTGGGCCTGGCTATCGGGCGTGCTCGACCGCCAGCCGGTGATATTTACTCAGCATGGTTTCACCCCCCGTAGCCGCAAACAGCGGCTGTATACCTGGGCCAGCCTGCAGATGTGCAAGTTCCCCTGGATAAAACGGGCAGTATGTGTCGCGGACAGCGTGGCACGCATCCATACTGCCCATCGGGTCCAGTCACAGAAGCTGACAGTCATCCCCAATGGCATGCATGCTCCTGATCAGCCGCCAGCAACGCGCCGCCGCCTCGGCCCAACCAGCCTGATTGGTTTTGTCGGACGCCTGAGTGGCGAGAAAGGCCCCGACCTGTTTCTGGATGCCCTGATCCCGTTGTGCCAGACATACCCTCAGCTACGCGCCGTCATGCTCGGCGAGGGCCCAGAGCAGAGCCGCCTGGAGGAGCGTATCAAGGCGCAACAACTACAGGCACAGATCACCCTGCCCGGTTACCAGCAGGATATGGTCTCATGGTTGCAACGACTGGATATTCTGGTGATCAGTTCACGCACCGAAGGTACACCCATGATATTGCTGGAGGCGATGGCCGCCGGTCTGCCAGTCGTCTCTTTTGCCGTAGGAGGGATTCCCGATGTGCTTGACGATGGCCACAGTGGCCTGCTGGCACCGGCGCTGGATACGCAGACTCTGCAACAGCACCTGACCACCCTACTGGAGCGGCCAGAACTAGGACCACACTTAGCCCAGTCAGCCTTTACCGTATTAAAACAGCGCTATGACCTGCCTGAGCTGGTCAAACAATGGAGTGCGGTCTATCAGTCTCTCTGCGGGAGCCAGGCCAAGTGATCGCTACCGTCGCGCTGTTCGCCCTGCTGGTGGTGAGTTGCATAGGTATATTGCTCAGCCCTTCACCAGAGCTGGCTCCCATGATTGTCCCCTTACTGGTGGTCATGATAGTCGCTTACAAAAAGCCAGAATGGGTGCTCACCGCTGCATGGCTGAGCCTGCCATTTGAGGGTGCATTTGGTATAGACATCAGTGCCAATAAGTTTCTTGCCCCCCTCTTCGTGATTCTGGTCATGCAATTGGCACTGAAGCAGATATCCTTCAACCAACTGCGCAGTAACCTATGGCTAAGCTTAGGCACGTTTATGCTGTTCTACCTGGTCAGCGTCTGGTACTCGCAGGACAAACCCTTGTCTACCTTTACTACACGAGAGCTGATGCTGAGTCAGATATGCTTTGCCGCTACCATCCTGCTCGCTCCCAGACTGAATCTGACACTTATAGCCAAAGGCTGTGCGCTCGGTGTGGCAGTTACCTACCTGATTGCCGATCCAAGCACCATGATCAACAACCGCGAAGCAGGCTTCACTGGGGATCCGAACTACTATGCCCTGCAGTTGGATGTTGGCATTGTATTTTCTTTGCTGCTTATTGCTTCCAAAACACATTGGTTGGAGCGCCTTTTCTGGCTTGGTGTTGCATGCGTGCTGACAAAGGCACTGATCAGTACCGACTCACGCTCAGGACTGGTAGTTCTGGCTGTTGTGCTACTGGCTTGCCTCTGGCACTACCGCTATGCACTTCATCACTTGCACCCACGTCACTTCGGTTTTGCCTTGCTAGGCCTGGTGATACTGGTGAGTACCATGATCGTTATGGTGCCCGAAAGCTACATCCAACGTATTGAGTCTTTGACCTCATTGGTGTCTGGCCCCAGTGTGGCTCAGGATCCCTCTCTTGGTCGCCGCACCTCATATCTGATCGTAGGCCTGCAGGTCGTCGAGAACCATCCTTTATTCGGCACCGGACCAGGTACCTTTCCGTTGAATTTTGCACGTTCCAGCTACGCCGTAGCTTTTTCTTTTATGCCTGATCGCACCGACCTGTATAGGGCAGCTCACAATACCTATATGCAGATGGCCGCAGAAGCGGGCCTGCCTGCAGTGATCGCTTTTGTGGGTCTGTTTATCCTCGCATTTCGCAACTACTACCTTGCCCGGCGATATTTTTTGCAGCTTGGACAGCAGCATCAAGCTAACCTGATGACCCACTTCGGTCTCGCCCTGATGGTGACCATGTTTTTCCTCATGTTTTTAAGTATTCAAGACCATAAATACATCTGGTTTTTGCTGGCACTTTCCAGCTTTGGCCTCCGCTGCAGCCAAGGTCATGTTGTTCCCCCCTATATATCTTCCCCACCGACAAATCAGCCATGACCCTAGTTAGCATCATCATCCCCATGTATAACGAGGCACGCCATATCGAGCGAACGCTGCGGGCAGCGCGCCTTGCGGCAGATCATGCAGGGATCTGTTGTGAACTGCTGGTGATGGACAATGGCTCGCAGGATAACGGCCCGGCTCTGGCTGCTGCCCTGGGTGCCAGCGTCATCAGTTACCCTGGCATCGTCGTTGGTGCACTACGCAACCGGGGGATTGCCGCTGCCAGCGGTGATTATCTGGCGTTTTTAGATGCCGATATTGAAGTCCCCCTGGACTGGCTGGCACTCAGTCTCGACGCCATAGCTCATCAGCAAGGCGACATGGTAGCCCTCTCGCTGACCACCCCCGCTGCGGCTCCCTGGTTTGCCCACACATGGCAGGCGCGCAATCACCTTACCCACGTCCCCGTGCGCGATATGCAGTGGCTGTCGGTCTGCAATGTCGTTCTGAAACGGGAGTGGATCAGTAAAGCAGGGGGCTTCGATGAACAATTGCAGAGCGGCGAAGACAAAGAGTTCAGCCTGCGCCTGCGTAAGGCCGGGGCAAAGCTCATCTGCCTGACCCATCCGCCAGCGCTGCACTGGGGTTATGAAGGCAGCTGGCGGGAATGGATTGGTAAGGAGCTATGGCGTCAAGGGAGCAATGTGCAACTACTGCAGCAGGAGCGCCAATGGCGTGTACTGCGGTTCCCTCTGCTGTCGATCCTGTGCTGGCTGCTGACACTTTATGGAGTGCTGGGTTGTATCTGGGGGAATACCTGGTCTGGCCTGCCTGCTCTCAGCATGAGCCTGGCCCTGCCATTACTGCTGAGCCTGCGCCAGACGCGCTGGCACCGAGACCCATTACTGACGCTAAGACTGTGGCCCCTGCACTGGCTTCGTCTGCATCTGGCAGCCGTCGCTTTATTGCTGGGACTGATCCGCTACCAGGCAAGGAGGCCGGAACGTGGCTGAGATTATTTTTTGGCTGAGCCTGCTGATTCCTTTCTATGCCTATATCGGCTTTCCCCTGGGACTCGCCATGATGGCAGCATTCAAGCCTCGGCAAATCGCCCTGGCACCACACCCTCAGTCCATCAGCATCATTGTTGCTGCCCATAATGAAGAGCGGCACATTGAGGGCAAGATCAAGAGCCTGCTGGAGCAAGACTATCTCCCTTCTGCGCGGCAGATCATTATTGCCAGCGACGGCTCTACAGACGACACCATTGCCCTGGCCCGGACATTCAATCATCCCGATATTCTGCTGCTGGACCTACCCAGACAAGGCAAACAAGCCACATTAAACACTGCCGTACAGTACGCCTCTGGTGATGTGTTGGTGTTTACCGATGCAGACAATCAGTGGTTTCCCTCTACGCTGGGAGCGCTGATGGCACCGTTCAGTGACACAGCCGTGGGCGCCACCGGAGGGAATATGATCATCTCCAAACCCGGCCATGCGCTGAGTCAGGGCGACAGCCTCTACCGCCGCTACGAGGCCTGGATACGCAGGGCGGAAAACCAGACCGGCTGTACCGTCGCATTGGATGGAGCCCTATTGGCTATCCGCCGATCACTATTTCAAGCTATTCCTTCCGACGTGAATGATGACTTCTTTATCAGCACCTGTGCCCCTGCAGCGGGCAAGCGCCTTGTCTATGTGGATGCAGCCAAAGTCCTTGATGAAGGCGTGGACGAAACCAACAAGCAATTCAGTCGTCGGCTCAGAGTCACGCTGGGCGGCCTGCAAAGCCTGGCCTGTCGTAAACAATTGATGAATCCACTGCGATTTGGCGGCTATGCGGTGGCACTGCTCAGCCACAAGCTGATACGCCGTCTGGCTCCTTTGTTATTGATTCCTCTCATACTTAGTAATCTTGCCCTGTGGCAACACCATGGTTTTTATCAAACCGCCCTACTCTGTCAAATAGCGGCCTATGCTGTGGCAATCGTCGGATTACTGGACCATACCAAGCGACTCCCCAAGCCTTTTCGACTGGCAGGCTATACCCTGATCTCACTGTCTGGAATGGCCATTGCGGTGATCCAGTTTATCTTTGGCAAACGCCTGAAAATGTGGAATCCACAGCAGAATAGATGAGGCATCTCACCATGCTAAAACGCGCCTTGAAGATGGCTGCTGGCGCTCTCTACTTGCGCTCGGGCTCAGGTAAACAGGCTCTGGCCGACCGTGCTGTGATCCTGATGCTACATCGCGTGGTGGAGAGTGATGAAGCTGCCTCCCTACCTCATCGCAACGAACTATGTGTTGGTCAGCACAGCTTTGATCGTCTGCTCGGCTGGCTAAAACGGCATTTCGACATTTGTGAGCTGGAGCCGCTGCTGACCACTCCTTCCTCCTCTGATCGACCGCGTCTGGCGCTGACCTTTGATGATGGCTGGCATGACAATGCCACCCTGGCCTTCCCCATATTGCAACGACATCAGGTGCCCGCCAGCATTTTCCTTTCCACCGACTTTATAGGCACCAGGCAAGGGTTCTGGTGGGAAAGTATTGGGGAAACCCTGTGGGGGAGTTTCGGCTTAGCCGCGATCGACAGCTTACTGCCACGGCTGGCCGCCTCCGGTAAACCTGTACCTGAGCTCCTGAGGTCGATGCCACAAAATGCAGACCGAAGCCGCCTGGTTATGCGCTATCTAGCCAGCCTTAAAGACCTGCCTGCACCGACCTTACAAGCTCTGGCAGACAGCTGCCCGCTGTCGGACCCGCCGCAGGCCATGAGCTGGGCTCAGGTCACCGAGCTTGAACAGAGTGGCCTGATTCGCTTTGGTGCCCATGGAGCGAGTCACGCCTTGCTCGACTGCTTGTCACCATCGCAACTGCAACAAGACATCAGCCGCAGCCTGGCAGCCATTGCCAGCCACTGCGAGCAACCACTGCCGATATATTGCTATCCCAATGGCAATTACAGCGCCTCAGTCACGGCCTGTATTCAACAGCATGCCCTGCCTTTTGCACTGAGCACTCGAGCGGGGATCTACAGCGCTCAATCCTCAATGCCTTATGGTCTGCCCCGTATAGGGATCAGCCAGGCGGTGGCAGCCGCACCCGCTCTGCTAGGCTGGCGAATCCAACAAGCTGGCCGACCTCATCACTAACCCAAGGAGCCATCAAACAACCAAAGGACCTCCCCTCTTCCAGACGCTGAGTTAAAAAGCACTATTCAGGAATGTGAACAAGGATCTAAGGACGTTACTCAATGGAACTGCAATACAACAAATCCCAGCTCTTTAAACGCTCATTGCTAACCTTTGCCATTGCCATTGGCTCTTCTGCTAGTTGGGCAGCCCCCTTAAATTGGAACAGTCTCAGAGAAGGGACTTTTTATCTTTTTCCACAAGGTACTACAGATCTGCAACTCTCATGGGAGGACGCCGTAGGCCGTGCATCTCAAGATGAAGATCATGTTTACCTGTTAAACCGCCGAGGTGCTCTCAGTCAGTCGTGGATACTTGGGACTGATAAAACTAATGGCTCCGATACCGCCGTTTTAAACGACAAGGGGCCTTATCAGTTAGAAATAACCGGATATTCTGCTCGTCGTTTTTCTGTAGTCAGTAATAGCAGCAACATTGTGCTACAACCACCCAAAGGCCGGTACTTCATGGATACCAGTCAGACTGATGCCGAACTGTATTTCAAAGTTAAAGCCAACGAGCAAGCTAAGCTAGGCGGAAAGTACTACAGGGGGATTACGGCTCTGGAGGCAGTCCGCCTGTCGGACAATAAAAAGGTCACCCTGACTCTCAACCAGTCCTATCAATATGGCTATCAGTATGATTTGGCTGATCTACCCACCAGCAGTAGTGATCAGCTATGGAAACTGACCTTAAAGGGTCAAGGAGGCAGACCTGCATTCTGGCTGGATGGTACTAATAACTATTTTGCTCAGAATACTGCCGCACTAGATGAGGACATCAATCTCTACACAGTTGGCACTGTGGGTTTAACATTGAACAACACTGTATTAGGAAATACACCTCTGCTAGGTCTGTACGGTTATTACTATGACACACCAAATAAAGCCAATAACCCACCCTCGGCAGCACTTGCTGAAATCTTGAAAACCAAACCAAAAGTTATTTCTCAATATGCAATCTATGATTCGTTGACACGAGATCCATCACGTATGGACGCTCCACTAGCACAATACAAAGCAGATGGCGTTGAGCAAACAATTACCCTAATTTCAGGTAGCGGAAGAGATGGATCTACCAGTATTACTGAAGATAATGGTGATATCCGAACCGGCATCAGTAAATGGCTGGATGCTATCGTGCGGGCAAACTACCCCGGCCCTCACTATCTGGCCATTGCTGATGAGCCAAACTTCCGTTATCCCGACTATGCGACTTTTGAAAAAGCCGTTGTCAGCCTGTCCGAATTTATCAACAACTACCCTGGCGCCCGTCAGGCAGGGGTTCGAGTGATAGCTCCTGCCAGCTCACGCTTTACCGAAACGCCACCAACAACACTGGATGTTAAAAGTACCGAACGACGAGGTGTGCAGTGGGCAGCACAACTACTAAAAAGCTACCCCTCAACGTTAGATGCACTGGCATGGCATGAATGGATGGTCTACGACCTGCTGGATACCCGTCGCTATCGCACCGAAGTACAAACAGCAGCCAGTCTGGTTGGCAAAAAAACCGATGGGTCACCACGTATTCCCCTACTAATCGATCAGACCAATATCGGCCCCGGTAACAGTACCAGCGACTACGAACAAAATACGTTGTTTGCAGCGATGTGGTGGGCTTCTGCTGTCATCAACGCGTCTCAGGATGGTTTGCTATCCGCCTTTAGCTTTTTCCCCGGCGTCGATGATACCAACCATCACAAAGGTATTATGACCAGCGATTTTCAGCTACGTCCGGTTGGATATGCCCAGCAGTTTGTCGCTAAACACTGGCTGACTAAGGTGCAGAAGCTCAACAATGATGCTTTTGAGGTGGATGCCATGGCCATGTCGGACGGGGCACAACGCCGCATTCTGGGTGTCAATAAGGCCCCCTACCGAGTACAGAATGTCACTTTGGGTGGAACTGGTGTGCCCTGCAACAACAGCTCACTCAAGCTGACGGTATTTAACAAATGGGGTGAGTACGAGCGCAGCACCAGCTGCAGTAATGGCAAGGTCACCTTTACTGTACCCGGCGAAACGATTTTTGCACTGTCATGGACGGCTCAGTAATCGCACGAATGATTTAGTCTTGTTAAGGAATGAGGGGAGATAGCGATGAACATAAGAAGGCTGAGACTACTGCAGTTGTGCATAGCTACAATCTTAGTTATCAGCAACCTTGCTCACGCCTCCCCCCTGCCCTGGAGCAATCTGCGTGCCGTGCAGCTGTATATCTTTCCTGCAGCAGCGACGACATTGCAGATTGACTGGCGTGCTGCCTGGCTGGCTGATGCCAATCAGGACCGCCTTTTTGTACTGGATGCCCAAGGCCAGTTGCTGGATGAGCAGACGCTGGACGCAGGCAATGCCAATGGTTCACACACCACGTCACTGACCGGTCAGGGGCCCTATCAGGTTGTAATCCCTGGTTATTCCTTCCGTAACTTCCGACTGGCCGCGCCGCAGTCCGCCATTCTGTTGCAGCCCTCCAAGGTACATTTCTCACTGACAGCAGAGCAACGCAACAGTGAACTCTACTTCCAGACCAAGGCAGGCGAACAGGCGATACTGGGCGGCAAATATCAGGACAAAGGTATCAGTGCTTACAGCCTGCGGCGGTTGTCCGATGGGAAGCAGCTGCAACTACCACTGAGCCAAACCCTGCAGCGCGGTTTTCAGTATGACCGTCTGCCCCTCCCCGTCAGCCAGCAGCGGGAGGTCTGGCAGCTCACTCTGAATGGTACGGGTAAGGCCGCGTTCTGGCTGGATGGCACCGCCAATCTGTTCGCCCAGTCACCGGGTGACCTGCGCGATGTCAACTTCGCGACTGGCCAGGTCAGCCTGACGCTGGGCACGCACGCCAACGGTAAAACCCCCAAACTAGGGTTCTATGACTTCAATGCCAGCCAGCTACCCCGCGCTATGCTGCAGTCTCTGGCAGCGCTGAAACCGCGCTTTCTGGGAGCCTATAGTTTCTATGATGCCCTCAACCGTGATCCATTCCGCCAGGATGACAATATGCAGACCCTGCAAAGAATGGGCATGGAAGACAGCGTCACCCTCCTGGCAGGCACAGGGATGAACGGAGCACAAAGAGGCAGGCTGGATGCAACAGATGATGTCAAACGCGGCCTGGCTGCCTGGCTCAATATGCGTATCCGCCTGCAGAATGGCGGCCTGCACTATATCAGCTTCGCCGATGAACCGAACAACGTATACCCTGACTATGCCAGCTATGAACGCTACTTCCGCCAGATGGCCCAGTTTGTTCGCAGTTATCCCGGCGCATATGAGGCAGGAGTGCGTATTGCAGCACCTGCCAGTGCCAACTTCGTCAACACACCTTTCAGTGATGGGGCGGCTCAGCGCAAAGGTATTGACTGGGCCCGTCAGCTGCTCGCCGATAATCCTGGGCTGGTCGATGCGGTCGCCTGGCATGAGTGGGATCACTCCAAAGATCTGCTAGCTACTCGCTGGTATCGCCATTCGGTACAACAGGCAGCACAACTGGTTGGTAGTCATCCTGATGGCAGCGCCCGTCTGCCGTTATATATAGACCAGACCAATATTGGCTCAGGCAATAGCACCAGCCCCTATCAGCAGGATACCTTTTATGCAGATCTCTGGTGGACATCGGTGGTGATCAACAGTGCCATGGACGGCAAACTCTCTGGGCTTGCCTGGTTTCTGACAGTCGATGATGACAACCATCACAAGGGCATTGTGGGTTTTGACAACGGCCAGTTCACTCTTCGCCCGGTTGCCAGAGCCATGGCCTTTATCAACCGATTCTGGAAACCCATCACCCTGCCTCTGCAGAACAGTGCCTTTGAGGTGGATGCCATGGCCATGACTGACAATCGCAGTATCAGCATTCTTGCAGTGAATAAAGCTGCACGCATGCAGCACGTCACTCTGCCAAGCAAGTCGTTATGTGCGAATACTTCATTAAACCTGACAATCCTCACTGTCGAGGGTGAAACTTCTGGCCACTTCGTCTGCCGTCAGGGTCAACTGAGCTTTACGGTTCCTCCACAGAGCCTGTTTGCTCTGCACTGGAATAACGCACCATGAATCTGTTGTCCTTGCTAAAGAAGTCCTATCAGAAAGGCTTGTTTGGCACTGTACGTTTTGTTTTTCAGCGATTTATTCTTCAGCGCTGGCAGCTGGTATGGCTGGAGCGCAGCCTGGCCATGCCCATGCCAGCACGCATTATCTGGTCAGGCGAACACATGCGTCTGTCAGCCTCCACGTTGACCGTACTGTCCCGGCACTTTCCACGCCATATCACTGTAGCTGAAGACTTTTTATCCAATGGATTGCATGGTTATGCCGCCGTGGATGAACAGGGTGATGCGATTGCATTCGCCTGGGTAGCAGATGGCGACTACTACGATCCTCATCTCTATCACTGCTGGCTACGTGTACCCACGGATGCGGTCTATCTGGTCTATGGTGAGGTGGCAAAAAAGCTGCGCGGCTCAGGGCTGGCACTACTGCTGCACTATGTCTTTGCAGACTGCCACCAACGTGGCTATCAACGTGCTCAGGCCGTTGTTGACCTGTCCAATCTACGCTCCCTGACCTTCTGCCTGGGTATCGGCTTTCACGAAACAGGGCTTATGCAGCAGGTGTACTGCCTTGCTCATCACTTTTATTTCAGCCGCAGGCAACCCTACCAGGGCCAGCGGTTCGCGCATCTCATAAAACCCACACGCAAGCGGGCGCTATCAGCCTGTGCAGCAGTTGACGACAGCGGAGCGCCTTACCAATGACCTATCGCCTGCAATGGCTGACGTCCTTTCACGACACGCACTTTCCGACAGCGGACTATGTCAGTCTCTACCAATACTTGCCCCATGCCACCCCGTACAACCATCTGGCATGGCTCACTGCTGCCGAAGATGCGCTCACCGCAGATACTCAGCTGGCCATTCTGCTGATCTGGCAGACCACCCAGCTGGTAGGCTGCTTGCCGCTGATCCGTCGTCGCGAGCAGCAAAAGGGTTTGCATTTTATGGTAGTCCGCCATTTGGGCTTTCCCATGAGTGACCGCATCGGCCTGATGCTGAAGGAAGAGGCTGCCGAGGCTGCGCCGCTTATACTCACCGCCATCCAGCAGCACTTACCCTATGCACTGCTGCAATTGAATGAGGTCACCGCTGAAAGCGGTGAAGCCGTGTTTCGGCAGTGGGGTCAATGTAGTTGCTACTGGGAACAACGGCTGATATGTCATGCCCCGGAACATGCCATCACCGCCGCTGATCGCGAGGAAATCAGCGGCGATGCCCGCTACAAGTTGCGCCGTGCTCGCAAACGCACTGCTGCTCTGGGGGCGGAGATCATCTGCCTGCAACCCGATGAACACAGTATCGACAGCATTCTTGAACAGATAAGCCAGGTGGAACTGGCCAGCTGGAAAGGTACCGAGGAGGTTGGCGTATTCTGTAGTGATCACGCCCAGTGGATGAAACAGGCCTTCCGACAGTTAGCCAAGGCAGGTCTGGTGAGCGTGATCGCCCTGCAACACGAAGGCCGATACATCAGCTACCGTATCGGCCCCCTGGATAAGGGGCGTATCTATGATTTCAATCTGGCCTTTCACCCGGACCATGCCGCGCTTGGTAGTGGTCGCCTGTTACTGGATGAGTGGATTCGCTGGGGTCTGGAACAGGGAGTGCAGTGGCTGGATGCATCACGCGTCAGTATGAAGTCCAATCATCAGCTGCATGAGCGGATGACCAACACCATTACCCACTATCGCTGGAGCTTCTATTCCTACAGACCCGCAGGGATAGTGCTGAGTCTGATGTATCGGCTGTGGAATACTTACAAACAGCGCAAACAACCGTCTACCCAATCAGGCAGCATAGATGCCCACTGATCGCCGTTATCCTTTCGTAGCAACGTTAGAGGCCTTTTTCTCCACCTCTGCGGCTGCGCCTAACCTGAGCCACATGCAATGAATACAGTAGTAGTTTGTCAGGATAAGTCCGGCAGCTTTCATTTACGCCCTGCCACCACGGGCAGTGACGCAGCCGCCCCATTTTTCAGTGTCATCATGGGTGCCTACAACGCCGAAGCCACCCTGGCCGCCAGCCTTGATTCATTGCTACAGCAAAGCTTTACCGACTTTGAGATTATCGTGATCAATGACGGCTCCAGCGACGGCACTGAGGCATTACTGGCCGACTATGCCGCACGGGACTCCCGGGTAAGTTATGTCAATCAGGACAATCGGGGGCTCACCAAGTCGCTCAACCGTGCCATTCGCCTTGCACGTGGGCAGTACCTGGTGAGACAAGATGCCGATGATGACAGCCATCCTGAGCGTCTTGCCGCCCTATTTGAAGGCTGTGCCACACGACCGGATGTGCTGTTTTCACAAGCCATCATCATTGATCAGCAGCAGCGCCATATTGCAACTATTCCCTTCCTTCACCACCTGCGTCAGGTCGACAGCGTAATCAAGTATGGCAATATTTTTGCCCATGGCACCCTGGCGTTCAGGGCCGACCTGCTGAAGGCCGAAGGCTATGATGAGCAGTTTCGCTACGCTCAGGACTACGAGTTGATATTACGGCTATTGCAGCAGGGGCGGCGTTTCTTCTCCGTAAACCAGCCACTGTATACCTTCTATATCCGTGAAGGCTCCATCGGCAATGCCAGGTCTGCCCAACAAACCGCTCTGGCTCGTCTGGCCTTGCGCAAGCATCGCGGTACGGACCGCTATATGATTGTTGGCAAACCCCGATGGATACGCGGTCTGCTGAAACTGCTCGCCTACGCCGAGCTGTGGTTACGCAATCAACTACCCCGACACGACCGCATAGAAAATCTGCCATAACAGGCACATGCCTGCTCCAAACATGTACTAACAAAACGATTCGCCCCACAGTTGCAAGGAACGTAAACGAATGGACTCGAGGCTTCGGACACCCGCCACCGAAGGCACCCCCATACCTGCGTCACACCCAGTCTATCTGCCCCATGTCGATGGACTGCGTGCCATTGCCGTACTGGCTGTGGTGATCTTCCATGCCTTTCCCCCTTTATTGCCAGGAGGCTTTGTCGGTGTTGACATATTCTTTGTCATCTCTGGCTATCTGATCACCGGCATCCTGCTGAACGACATCAGGCAACAGCGCTTTAGCATCCAGCGCTTCTATCGCAAGCGGATACTGCGCATTTTCCCTGCACTGCTGGCTGTCCTGGTCAGTGTGTTGCTGTTCGGCTGGTTCGTATTGTTCAACCCTGAATTCCGTCAGCTGGGGCTGCATATCCTCAGTGCCGGGGGGTTCGTCCAGAACCTGACGCTCTGGCATGAGAGCGGTTATTTCGACAACGCCTCCATCGCCAAACCCTTGCTCCATCTGTGGAGTCTGGCTATCGAAGAGCAGTTCTATATTGTATGGCCACTACTGCTGGTGATGGTCGGCCTGCGCACCAGGGCGCTGTTCCTGCTGCTGCTATGCAGTGGACTGAGCTCAATGCTGCTCGGCATCTACTATGTATTCAGCGACAGTACTGCTGCCTACTACTCGCCCCTCAGTCGTGCCTGGGAGTTGTTAGTGGGTGCAGCACTGGCAAGTATTCAACACCACCGATCTGCCCGCCTGCAGTATTGGCAGCAACAACGTTGGCTGGCCAACGGAGCTGTGCTATTGGGACTACTGCTGATTAGTGGGGCACTGGCTGTACTGAACAAAGACAGTGCTTTTCCCGGCTATTGGGCACTGCTACCCACCCTGGGCGCTGCACTATTGATCGTTTTCGGCCAGCACAGCCACATTGGCCGTCTACTATTGAGCCAACCCGGCATGGTCTATCTCGGCCTGATCAGCTACCCGCTCTATTTATGGCACTGGCCGCTGCTGTCCTTCGGCCGCATTATCAAACCTTTCCATGGCAACAAACTGACGCTGCTGCTACTGGCTCTGGCAGTATTTCTGGCAGTACTGACCTACCACCTGCTGGAGCGCCCGCTGCAACGCCAGGTTAGACAAAATGGCAGCCGTCGGCCGTTACAATACCTGGTGGTAGCCATGATAGGTGCAGTTTGCCTGGGAGCATTGAGCTACCAGCACACACTGGCACCACGCCTGCAGCAGGTAGTCGTGCCAGAGAAGAATGAATGGGATTTTCTCCGAACCACCGTCAGTCACTTTGACAGCACCGGCATTGGTATATATCGCCTGCCTGGGCAATCTGCCGATACAGTGCTGTATCTGGGGGACTCACAGCTGGCGCAGTACGCCGAGCGCGTTCACCGGGTGCAGTCAACCCAGCCCAACAGCCTGAGCGCCATTTTTGCTGTAGGCGGGGGTTGCATCCCTATCAGACAAGCATTTACCGATGAATTGAATCGCCAGGGCTGCTGGGAGCTGCGCAAACAGGGTTTCGCGATGGCCAGTGATCCCGCCATCAAGCGCGTGGTCATCGGCGGGGCATGGCACTGGTATCTGCTCAACAGTCCCTACTACCTGCAGCAACAAGGCAGCCGCATCAACGTCAGCACTGATGCTGGTCGTCTCGCAGCACTTAGTCAGCTGGGCCAGGATATTCGCTATTTCCAACAGCTGGGCAAGGAGGTCTATCTGGTGCTGGGCAATCCCATCAGTCAGGAACTCAGCCCCTTTACTTCTGGTGTGAGGCTGCTACCCGCCAACCGCTCGGCCACCCAACCCCTCTTACTAATTGATACCGCACAGCAACAGTTGCATCAGGATCTACTGAGGATAGCGGAACAGTTCGGCGCCAGGGTTATCGATCCCTATGAAGTCGCGTGCCCGGATAACTCTTGCCCCCGAGTCACCACCTCAGGTTTACCGATTTTCAAGGATCATGCCCACTTCAACCCGGATTGGACAGTAAACAATGCGCAATTCATGGATAGCAGTATTTTGACCACGACATCCGCGGATGCCGTTGTAAAGCAACTTTTACTGTCACCTGGTAATAAGCAAAGCGCCAACTAAACGAAGATGGATTATGCTTTTGTCTGCCCAAAGAAGCCGAAAGCAGACTCCAATCAAAGCGAAACAGTCAATTTTTAAGATTTGTATTGTGAGAAACAGAATGCAATGAAAAGTCTACTCAGGTCAGAAGAGCAAAAGCGGCTGGCAGCCAACATACTGGCTCTGGTTGTACTGCAAGGGGTGAACTATCTTCTGCCACTACTCACCTTTCCCTATCTGGTACGTACGCTTGGTATCGATACGTTTGGTCTACTCTCCTTTGCTTTGGCTTTCACTGCCTATTTTGTCTTGCTGACAGACTATGGTTTCAGTCTGTCAGCCACACGGCAGATTTCCATCAACAGAGATAACCAGACAAGTCTCAACGAGATATTCAGCGCTGTACTCATGGCCAAGCTTGTCTTAATGGCACTGAGTCTCGTGCTATTGATGGTGGCCATAATGATTTTCCCCAGCTTAAAAAAGGACTGGCTGGTGTATATTTTGTATTTTGGCACAGTTCTAGGGCAGACCTTATTTCCTGTGTGGCTTTACCAAGGTCTGGAAAAGATGAAATACATTACCTATATTAATATCGCTTCCAAGGCCTTCTTTACTATTTGTATTTTCATTTTTATTCATAAACAACAGCATTATTTTTGGGTTCCCATTTTCTCTTCTATGGGATCTATTACCGTAGCTGTCTGCTCACTCTATATTGCCTACAAAAACTTCGACATGCGATTTAAAATACAATCCTGGCAGACAGTAAAGTCGTATCTGGTCGAAGGCTGGCATGTTTTTCTGAGTAGAATCTATGCAAATCTCTATGGCTCTACCAATATTATCCTGCTTGGCATTATGACTAATCACACCATTGTTGGTTACTACGCTATCGCAGACAAAATTGTACAGGCTATTGCTGGCTTATTTGGCCCTATCCTACAAGCTTTTTATCCTTATCTATCTAATCTTTATCAAAAGTCCAGAGAAAAATTTTACCGCGTGTTCAGGAAGCTGAATTTCTCCCTGCTATTTGGATCCATTACCTTTTTTGTAATCTCAATGTTATTTAAAGAACACATCATCATCTTGATTGCAGGTAATAAAGACCAGCATACCTTGGCCGTTTTCTCTATTTTGGCACTTTCTATTATCACTTCACCTTTTGGCCCTGCCTATACAAATAGCATCATGGCTGCAGGCAAGGGCGAAGTGGTTGCTACCGTATTGAAGAAAACCCTGATATTGAATCTATTGTTAGTATTCCCACTGATTCATTATTTTAGCGCTGAAGGGCTGGCTGCCGCCTGGGTATTAGGACAGGTATACCATGTATTTCTGTTCTCACGCGAACATCAATATTTAAAGAGAAAAGACCTATGTGTGGAATAGCAGGGCTGATTGACTTCAACAGCAGCAGTAGTCAGGCAAATATAGTGGCGCTGACCGAGGCCCTGCATCACCGTGGTCCCGACGATGGCGGCTATTTTTTTAAAAGCATTGACAATGTTCAAGTAGGTCTGGGCCACCGCCGCTTATCTATTCTGGATCTTTCCAGCCATGGCCATCAACCAATGGCATTTACCCATCTAACTATGATCTACAATGGTGAAGTGTATAACTTCAGGGAAATCCGGCGTGAACTTGAAGTAGAAGGCTACCAGTTTGACTCCAACTCCGATACCGAGGTTATCCTCAAAGCCTTTCACCGATGGGGGATTCAATCTGTACAGAAATTCAATGGCATGTTCGCAATTGCTATTCTTGATACACAAGCGCAAAAACTTACCCTTATTCGAGATCGAATGGGTGTCAAGCCTCTGTATTGGTACAAGAAAGATGGTTTATTCATGTTCGCTAGCGAACTGAAAAGCTTTCATTGTCACCCTGGCTTTACCAAGGAAATAAATCACCATGGATTGGCCCTGTACCTGCAGCACGGTTATATCCCCCAGCCTCACACCATTTTCAGCCATGCACACAAATTACAGACAGGCCACTATCTGGAGTTCGATTTAAGCTCCCAGCGCTATTCAGTGAAAAAGTACTGGGATGTATATGCAGCCTATAATCAACCCAAGCTAAAGCTGTCTGAACAAGAGGCCATGGATACAACAGAACAACTACTAAAATCCTCCTGTGCCTACAGAATGGTTGCCGATGTTCCGGTCGGAGTGTTTCTGAGTGGTGGTTATGACTCCTCCACCGTCACTGCCCTGCTGCAATCTGATCGCACCGAGAAGCTCAAGACCTTCTCTATCGGCTTCAGCGAAGACAAATTCAATGAAGCCCCCTATGCCAAACAAGTCGCCAAGTATCTCGGTACTGACCACACTGAATACTACTGTACACAGCGAGATGCATTAGCGATTTTTCCGCGTCTGCCTGACATCTGGGATGAACCCTTTGCCGACAGTTCCGTCATCCCCACCACACTCGTCAGCCAACTGGCACGCCAACAGGTTACCGTATCCCTTAGTGCCGATGGAGGCGATGAACTTTTTGGCGGCTACGAGAAATATATTCAGCAGTCTCGTCACAGTCATATGTTTGACAGCATCCCCTGCAAGGCAGCACTGGTCAAACTGCTACAGAAGATTCCACCGAATGCCACAGGATTGGATGCGATCATCTCCAACTTCACCAATAAATACCACAGGGCATTGCTATTCATGTCCAGCTCCAGCCAGTTCGAGACCATCCAGTCTTTACAGCAGATTTTTATGGACACAGAACTGCCCTACCTGCTCAAAGCCAACGCCACCATCCCCCCTACAGATTTCGATACGCTGGCACAGCTCAATGACATACTCAGCCATGAAGACAAGATGATGGCAATGGATTTCAAAACCTACCAACCCGATGACATTTTGACCAAAGTGGATAGAGCCACGATGTCCGTTGGACTGGAAGGGCGAGAACCATTACTAGACTACCGGCTGGTTGAATTTGTTGCCCGCCTTGACTCCAATCTCAAGATTCGGAATGGCGAGAAAAAATATCTGCTCAAGCAAATTACCCATAAGTATCTACCTAAAGAACTGATGGATAGACCCAAGATGGGGTTCAGCATGCCCATTGCCGAGTGGCTGCATGATGCCTTTAATGAGCAACTGGAATACCACCTGAACAGCAATAGGCTAGAGAAACAAGGACTCTTTAATAGCAAAACCATAATGAAGTTAAAGAATAGATATCTGGCGGGAGATAAGCGCCACGTGGGAAAACTATGGACTCTGCTTATATTCCAAATGTGGTACGAGAAATGGATGAGAAGCAGCATGTAAATTTTATCCAGTAAAACAGTGGAGTATAAACTGGTGTGACGAAAGGGGCTGAGTACAATCCCCTGCAAAGCAGGGGCTTGGTCAGTTATCACCTCAAAGGGGCACGACTAAAGGCGGTTGATATCACAAACCAAATTTAAGCTGGCCATAATGCTGATCTTCCTTTTCCTAGTTTTGGATATACGTACGCACCATTCTCACCATAAAACTATCCTAACTTATCGGGACAATACTCATCTCAATAATGATGGGTCTAAATTACTAGGAAAAATATTTCGTGAACGAGACATAACTCTATTAACAGGAACAGCCTCTGCTATTAATTAGTTAGACATATTTTGGCAATAGCTATTTATCACTAAAAATCAAAGGATTGAGCCATGCAAATGACCTCCACCATGGAAGGACTACATAGGAAAGACCGGCAAATAATTTCCTCAACCATCAGTAACCATTATTCAAGTCTGGTGAAAAGCTGGTCATTACGTCATAGCACCTACCCTATTTATGTGAAAAATATAAATATAAAAATCAATAGCAACTGGCAGGAATATGAAGAGTTCTATATTGGTACCTTGCTCAAACTGCTGTCTCTGGCCTTTGCTAAAGGGGATAGACATTTCCTGCATATATACGGTAGTGAGCGACTAAGGTTCATGCCGCTTGACAGTAGAGAGCAAGGAGGGCTGACAGAGCTGGTGGACATGCTTGCGGCAGATATCCAGTCAATAACCGACCTGCTCCGCTGCAACGCTCCAGATGTGGCAGACGCTTTCTGTGCAGTAATGGAAGGTGTACATCAGCCACTGCTCAACAAGCATTCGTCCAAGCCGATTCGTATCGCTTTGATTGGCGACTGCATCATGACGGAAATCAGTAGCTTTCTTGAGCCACTGCTGTTTGAACGTACTATCAGCATTGACTACAAAACCTTCTACTTCAGCAGCCGCATGGGCGAGGGTATCGATACCCAAGGCATTGAAGAAGGTATCGCCTCCGGCAAGTTCGACCTGATTGCCCTCAGTTTCCTGACCTTTGAAGGGCTACCGCTCTATACCCATCTACTACAGACAGCAACCTCAGGAAAAGTAGCCTTGTCCGTGCTGAACGAGCAATGCGATGCGCTACTGGTATCAATCGACCGTTATATTGCTGCCATTCGAGCCAGGACCAACACTCCCATTCTGTTGCATGGCTGCAGTGGGCTACCACTGGGAAAATATCGCCGGCGACTGCCGTTCCTGCCCGTCATGAGTCCTGGCAAGCGCTATGTGGTAGAGCGCCTGAATGCGGGGCTGCGAGATATTGCCGGTCACCTGGAGAATATCCTGCTGATCGATGAGCAAGCAGTGGTGGCGCGCGCAGGACACCGCTACGCCAGCCAGCATTTACTGCCGCACGCCTTGCGAAAAAACGCCTATATCCACCATTCACGCTTTGGCATGCTAATGGCTGAGGAGTATGCCCACATGGTGAATGCCTACTACCTGCTGGCGAATACCAAGGTCCTGCTGGTCGACTTTGACAACACGCTTTGGCAGGGAGTCATGGCCGATGGCCCCGTTGTGCATGATGTTGCTGGCCAGCAGCTACTGAAAGAACTGCAACAGGCGGGCATTCTGCTGGTGTCCCTCAGCAAGAACGACCCAAGAAACATCCGCTGGGAGGAAATGCAGCTCCAGCCGGATGACTTCGTACTGCATAAAATTAGCTGGGATGCCAAGCCCCAGGCTGTTCTTGAGGTGGCATCAGTACTGGACCTTGATCCACGCTCCTTTGTCATGCTGGACGACAACCCTGTGGAACGTGAACTGGTTACCACCAGCGTACAGGGCATCACGGCCTTCGACCCTTTACAGCCCTCCAGCTGGCAATATCTGCGCTGGTTACTCTCATTCCCGGCCACCCGACAGACGGAAGAGGCAGGCCGACGCACCAGCATGTACCGTGAAGCTGCCCAACGTCGGGAAGCCCAAGCCATTAGCTTCGACTACGATGCCATGATGCACAGCCTGGAACTTAAGGTGGGCTGGCGGCTTGCAACGCACAAGGACCTGGACCGATTGCATGAATTGATCAGTCGCACCAATCAGTTCAATACCACCACGATTCGCTATAGCCAGGCAGAGCTAGAGCAGTTGTTAAAGGCTCGTGACCATGGCGTCTTTGTTGCCACCCTGTCAGATAAGTTTGGCTCGCTGGGCATTGTCGGCAGTGTGATCTGTCGCGTCGATAATCAGTGCCTTATCTATGAAAGTGTGGTGATGAGTTGCAGAGCCATGGGGTTTGGCCTGGAATCGTTGCTGATCAGTATGCCGGTAGCCACTTTTACGGGTATCCATACCCTCGTTGGCACCTTCACTGCCAGCGAACGTAATTCCCCCTGTGCAGACCTGTTCCACAATGCGGGATTTGTCAAAGCCAGTGATCATCAATGGTATCGACCTGTCAGTGCAGGCAAGCTGACTTATCCCACATGGTTGCATTTGTCAGGCTCAGGGGAAAAGCAATCTGTCGTGACGGAGCGCGGTGAGCCATCCACCCAGGCGACAGTCTGACCTGGCTGGCTATCATCAGGAAAAGTCCGTTTTCAGCGCTGGGCTGAGCTTTGTATCTATCAGCCCTCTGTCAACTCAACCCTATTCTGCCATTTACACAAACACGACAGCCCACTTGACGTTCTTGGTTAATAATTACCCAGGCTTTTCAACATAGGACAGGGAGCGTGCCACCTACTACTTACGATATCGCGATCATCGGTGCCGGCTTTGCCGGATCCTGCCTGAGCTGGTTGCTACGAAAGCAGTCGTGCAGAGTGGCGCTGCTTGACCGTAATACCAGCTACCCTCCCAGCTTTCGTGCCGAAAAACTGGAGCAGGATCAGGCTGAACTGCTCAGCAAATTCGGCCTGCTCGATGCCCGCCAGCCGCTGGCGTCGCCCATTCACCGTGTCGACTGTTACCGCAAGGGCCAGCATTATCAGCAGGATGTCGGGCCGCAGTACGGTATTCACTACACCGATACGGTCAATCAGCTACGCAGCCTGGCCAGACAGCATGTGGACTTCTTTCAGTCCAGGGTGATTGACCTCTCCACTTCAGGCACACAACAGCATCTCGTGCTGGAAAACGGACAGCAGCTGCAAGCAAGGCTGCTGGTGCTGGCTACCGGCGGTAATGTCATCAACCCACTGGCCTTCAAGCTGGGCATGCGACAGCAGGCCACCCGTGAGCTGCGTTCGCTGTCGTTTGCGTTCGATATCTGCCGGGCCGATGGCCAGCCTTATGACTTCCAGAGCTTCAACTACTTCCTCGATCCTCGCGAACACCAGATCGACTACATCACCCTGTTCCCCATCGGCGACAGCGTCCGCATCAACCTCTTTACCCAATGGCATCCCAAGGATATGCGCGTGCGCGCCATGCGTCGCAACCCCATGCGGGAGCTGGATGAATACTTCCCCGGTCTGTTTGAACAGATCGGTGATTCGGTACCGACCGGTTCTGATAAGGTGGCGCTGTTCCCCACTCAGTACTATCAACTGAGCAAGGTGGAGCAGCCCGGTATTGTCGTTATTGGTGATGAATTCCAGAGCGTGTCCCCCGCCACCGGCAAAGGGCTGAGCAAGGTACTGACTGATGTGGATGTGCTGTCTGGCCTGATACCGCAATGGCTGGAGACTGACGGCATGACGGTCGACAAGATTCAGCAGTTCTATCGTCATCCGGACAAGCAGGCGGTCGACAGTCTGGCCAAACGGGAATGGGTCTATCTGGCGGACAATGCCCTGCATCCGGAAATCATCAGCAAGGTGAAGCGCAAGCTGGCCAAACTGATGGGAGTGGGGTGACGACCGCCAGCCTGCCGTAATGGCGATGCTCAAAACTCACGTAAATACAGTAACCGATAGGGTCGGCCCTGCCGGCCGCCACCGGCATCCAGAATCACCGTTTCCACCACACCAGCGGGGGCACCGCTGGCCATCTGTACCTGGCTGATGATGGTCAGCACGTTCCCGGGCGCGCTGGCCAGATTACTGAGCTGAGTGCCCTGCGTACGCTGCAGCGCCGTCGCTACTGCCGGAGCGGCCAGTTTAAGGCGCGGCACCTCCTGCCCGGTCCAGATGGTCACCAGCGGCTCCAGCTGCAGAAACAGCTGAGGGGTCATACTGCGTAACTGGCGCAGCTCTTCAATGCTGCGAAAGGACTGATTACGCGGCACACTCAGGCGGCCACTGGCGAGATAGTCAGGCGCTTCGGCACCATTGGGCTGCGGCTGATCATCCGCATCACGCCAGTCCAGCAGTTCGGCGGCCAGCCGTTGCGCCAGACGGCTATCGGCTCCCGCTGCGGTGAACAGGGCCGTCAGCAACTCACTACCCGCCACGTTGATATCCACCTTGCCGAGGTCGCTGTACAGCCTTATTTCCAGTGGTTGCTGGTCGATGCTTATCGCATAGGGCTGACCATTGGCCTGCCACGGCCCTGCGCCATCAGCCGCTTGCAGCAAGGTTGCCACCACCTGCTCCACGCCAGCCTGTGCCAGCAACACGGCCTGGGTATGTTGCAGCTGATAGCTTTGCAGTCGCTGCGAGGTACGGGTCACGCTGAGCATCGCTGTCACCACGACGGTCAGCAAAGCCGCGATCCACAGCACCAGAATCAGGGCCACACCACGTTGTTGAATGCGGATACCAGCGTTGTTCATCTACCAGTAACCTGACACATTGCGGCGGATGGGAATGGTCAGGACAGGCCACGGTGTACCCTCTGCCAGAGTGATGTGAATACGCACGGCCAGCGGCAGACGATTGCTCCATTGCCAGGACGACTGCCAGGCAGAAGCCTCGCCGTTTTCGTTCCAGCCCAGATACTGCAGCTGCCACTGCCTGACCCCATCCAGCAGGGTATGTTGCTCCTGCCAGAAAGGTGAAGGAGTGGCTCCCGGCTCCGCAGGCAGGGTATGCAGACTGATCTGCAAACGTTGCTCCTGCAGGCTCAGTTGCTGTGCCAGTGGCCCCAGGCCAGCAAACTGGTTGGGCAACGCCGCCACAAACAGCACCGAGTCTGGCGCACCGACAAATACCTGACGCTGACCGCTGTCATCAGTGTGAACTGTCTGCGCTAACGCATTCATCAGTGCCTGACGCAGATAATTCTGTGCGGTACGGATCTCATCCTGACGCTGGTTAAGTTGCTCCACGTGCCTTGCTACCTGCTGCACCCGGCTGATGGCCTGCCACGACAGCAACAGCAATAACGCCAGCAGGACCAGGGCAAACAGCAGCTCCAGCAGAGTAAAGCCTCGTTGCTGCCGGGGCAGGCGTGTAGCGCTCATGTCTGCCCCTCAATCTGTGCCCGCAGGGTGACAAAGCGCTGTTGCTGACCATCGCGCTGCAAAATTAGCTCGATATGCAGCAGCTGCACCTGCGCTGAGCTGCCGGGATAGGGCTGGATATGCAACTGCCAGTGAGTCTTGCCATCATCCAGCACGCCCTCACTGTTACCCACCTGCAGCGGACCACTGAGGCCCAGCCCTTCGAGCAGTGAACGGGCCTGTAATGCCATCTGCCCGGCACGCACACTTTTGCCGGTCAGGCGACTACCATCCCCAACCGCTCCCAGCAGCACCGTCATGGTCAATGCCAGAATCGCCAGCGCGGCCATCAGCTCCAGTAAGGTAAAGCCGTGCTGTGCCCGTCCGCCTGCATGCTTCATGGTTGCTCACTCTGCTGCTGACGTATCTGCCCGGTCAGCCAGTCGATATCCAGTCGCCAGCGCTGTCCGCCGCTGGTCAGCTGGATATAACCACCACTGGCACTGCCGTCAGGGTAGAAGGTGTAGGTGCCCTGCGGCAGTGACGACTGAGCGGCGCTGTGCAGTTCGATCATCAGCCCGGCAGAAAGACGATGGCTGCCCTGACCCGGCGCTGACCATTGCCGGGTGTCAGGGTCAACGGTCAGGGTCAGCGGCTGCCCCTGACTGATGGCCTGACTGCGCACGCTGTGCAAGGCCGCCAGCAACGCGGCAGCCTCCTGCCGGGCCTGTGGCTGCAGGCCACGGCTGATGTTGACCGACACGGCGACCAGCGCAATACCGAGCAACACCAGTACCAGCAGCAGCTCCAGCAGGGTAAAACCCCGCTGCCCGACGCAGCGAACCATGCGCGATGATTATTCCCAGTTGCCGATGTCAGCGTTATAGCCGTCACCACCGGCCTGTCCGTCCTGCCCGAAGAAGATCAGGTCGAAGGCACCATGCTGTCCCGGTACCTTGTAGCCAAACTCATGGCCGAAAGGGTCTTTCAGGTCCGATGCCTTGGCATAAGGGCCAACCCAGGTGTTCACACCGGCCGGTTTTTCCAACAGAAAGCCCAGTTGTCGGGGTGGTGCGCCATTGTCCAGCGCATAGCTTTCGATTTTCATGCTGAGGCTGGCCAGCTGCGCCTTGCCCGCGTTGTACTTGCCCTTATCAACATTGCCGCCGATATTGCGCACCACAATGGTGGCCACAATGCCCAGCAGCACGATCACAGCCAGCATCTCCAGCAGGGTAAAGCCCTGCTGCCGGGGCCGGGCAGCCATGCCACGGCGAGATGCCAGCGCTACAGGAGAGGTGACAGCGGAGTACAGAGTTCGGTTCATGAAGTGTCCTTTACACATGACAGCGAGTATCAATTCAATCGTCCGACCGGTGGTGCTGATCATGCCCTGTACGGGGTTACAGACCACTGGTCAAGTTCATTAACGGCAGCATGATCGACAGCATGATCAGCGCTACCAGCAGCGTCATCACAATGGTCAGGCACGGCGTCAGGGCAGCCATAAAGCGATCAATGCTGTGTTTGACTTCGGTATCGAACAGCACCGCCACCTTCAGCAGCATCTCATCCAGTTGCCCGGCCTCTTCGCCGACCTGCATCATCTGCACCGCCAGCAGGGGCAGCAGTTGTGCCTCAGCCAGAGCGGAGGACAGCAAGGCACCATTTTTCACCCGCTCGGTCGCCTCGCTCATGGCCTGCTGCAACGCCAGATTACTGGTCACTTCGCGGCTCAGTTGCAGCGCCCTGACCAACGGCACACCACTGTGCAGCAAGGTGCCAAGCGTCCGCGCCAGACGTGCCGTGTGTATACGCTGTAACAACGGCCCCCACCCGCGCTGCCGCAGCCAGTACGCCTGCCACGCCAGCCGGGTTGCAGGCTGGCGATAACGCAGCGCCAGCAGCCAGAACAGCATCGCCAGAAAGATCAGCACGATCAGGCCATAGTCACTCAGGCCGCTGCCCAGCAGCAGGATAGCCTGAGTAATGGCCGGGATCGGCACCCCCAGATCGGTAAAGATCGGCACAAACTGCGGCACCACATAGCTCAGCAGCAACACCAGCGAGCCAAGCACCCCGACCAGCAGAAAACAGGGGTAGATCAGCGCGTTGATCACCTCGGCCTTCAGTCCGGCCGCCCGTTGCAGATAATCGTGCAGTTGTCGCAGACAGTCGTCCAGCTGGCCACTGGCCTCACCGGCCTGCACCAGACTGATATACAGCGCCGGGAAGATGCCGTGCTCTTCCTGCAAGGCTGCCGATAACGCCATCCCGCCCTTGACCCGTTCGCGCAGCCGCTCAATCAGCCGCTGCAACGGCTCGCGGGCCTGCGAGGCCAGCAGGGTCAGCGCCTTGTCGAGTGTTTGCCCGGCGGCCAGCAAGGTCGCCAGCTGCTCGGTCCAGCGCAGCAGTTCGGTCGTGGTCATGGCAGGCTTCTGCCCCAGCTGTCGCCATGCCCCCCACCCTGCCCGGTCGCTGACTTCCAGCACCATCAGTTCACGCTCCTGCAGGTAAGTGATGACGTCCTGCTCGGAATGGGCCTGCATCTGCCCCTGTTGTTGCTCACCATTCAGGGCCACGGCGCGATAACGGTACAGTGCCATGCTCAGCCCTCGCTGCCATCGTAGGTAATGCGCAGCACCTCATCCAGGGTAGTGACGCCCTGTAAGGCCAGTCGCAAACCATCCTCATACAGCGTCAGCATGCCCTGCCGCCGCGCCTCCTGCTCCAGCAGGCTAGCATCCGCCCGCTGCATCACCAGTTTGCGCAGGCTGTCGCTCAGCACCAGCAACTCCGTGATAGCACAGCGGCCCAGATAACCTTCACCCGCGGCCAGTCCGGCACGGGGCCGATACAGCCGGATAGGCTGGCCGTGGGCATAGCGTTGCAACTGATAGCGCTCAGTCACTTCTGGCAGTGGTTCATAGGCTTCGCTGAGGGCCGGGTCCAGCCGCCGCACCAGACGCTGAGCCAGAATGGCATTGATGGTGGAAACCAGCAGATAGTCTTCCACCCCCATATCGAGCAGCCGAGTGATACTGGCAGCGGCGGAATTGGTGTGCAGCGTAGACAGCACCAGATGGCCGGTCAGTGCCGACTGGATAGCGATGCGACAGGTTTCCAGATCACGCATCTCGCCGATCATGATCACATCCGGGTCTTGCCGCACAATGGAGCGCAACGCCTGAGCAAAGTCGAGGCCGATAGCGGGTTTGACCTGAATCTGGTTGATACCTTCGAGCTGGTATTCCACCGGATCTTCGACCGTGATGATCTTGCGTTCAGAGGTATTCAGCGCCGATAGCGCCGTGTAGAGCGTGGTGGTTTTACCCGAGCCGGTGGGGCCGGTCACCAGCACCACGCCGTGAGGACGATCCAGCAACTGACGAAAACGCGCCCGTGTCGCCTCGTCCATACCCAGGCTGGCAAAGTCGAAGCGCACCGTTTCACGCTGCAACAGACGCATGACCACCGACTCCCCAAAGCTGGTGGGCACGGTGGACACACGCAAATCCAGCTCCTGCCCCTGCACCCGCATCATGATGCGGCCATCCTGCGGCAGGCGCCGCTCGGCAATATTCAGCCGTGCCATGATCTTAATGCGGGAAATCACCGCTGCAGTGGAGCTGACCGGTGGCGCCTCGCTGTCCTGCAGTACACCGTCTACCCGGTAGCGCACCTTGAGGCGGTTCTCGAACGGCTCGATATGAATATCCGATGCCCGCCGCTCCACTGCCCGCTGGATCAGCAGATTGACCAGCCGGATTACCGGTGCCTCTGACGCCAGATCCTTCAGATGCTCCACATCCTCCACCACGTCGCCACTCTCGCCGATACTTTCCACCAGCGAACCCATGGCCGAGCGGCCCTGGCCGTAATAGCGCTCCAGCAGTTCATCTATATCACTGGCCAGCCCGATACTGACGGCCACCTGCGCCTCACAGGCATAGCTCAGGGCATCGACCACATAACGGTCTTCCGGGTCAGCCAGCACCACCTGCAACAGCGGCAGTGGCTCCCCCTGCGTGGCCTCGCGCTCTGCCGCAGACTGCCAGCCATAGGGGAACACCTTGTGCTGCCTGAGAAAGCGCAGCGACACCTCCGGCAACGCCGCCACATCCAGCAGTGCCAGTTGCGCCTCATCGCCCTGCCAGCGGGGCAACTGATACTGCGCAGCAAAGTGTTCAGCCAGATCACGCTCCGACACCAGCCCCAGCCGCACCAGAAAGGCCGAAAAGCGCCCGTCGCTGACCGGGTTATACAGACGCTGGGCGCGTTCCAGATCGTCGGGTTTGATAATGTTGGCTAATTCCATGCGCAGTATTTACTCCGCCACCTCTTATTTCCGTCATATAAAAGCACATATTTCTCGCTTATTATCAGCAGTCCAAAAGCTCACTTAGTCAGCTCAAGCGCCGGTGTCAGTTGCAACACAGCGTATGGTCCTGATCCGCAGGCAAAGGCTGC
>NZ_LAPT01000059.1 GCF_003194385.1 Pokkaliibacter plantistimulans | reverse complement strand
TCGCCTGTTTCTTGTGCCCTCGGGGTATTTCCTTGTCTCGGCTGCCTCGATAACGTTTTTCAACAGCCTGCTAGCTTTTACCAGCCGCCCGGCACAGGTGCCGCCGGGCGGCTGGTATGCTACCCAATCCTGTCTATTTGCGAACCCTCGTGGTCCGCCTTTTTTGCGCAAAAAACCACCAGCATCAGGAACCATGGCCCGCCGACAACCACTCAGCAGTCGATGCCTATGCTGTACCTTGGCTATTGCGGGCTCCCTCAGGCCCGCTTTTTTCTTCCCGCTGAGCCAATCTCGCCTTCCCGCCCTTCCAACTCTTGCGCTTCAACCCCAGATAACAGCATGTTGCACTGCGCCAATCTGGCACGGAAAGGACCCCGGAGAATTGTCGATGACGGCTGCGTTAGTCGATCCCCTCGCACTCGGTACCGTATTTCAGCGTCAGGAACAGGAAGGTCTGCGTCTTGCTATCAAGGGCCGGGGCATTACACTGCTACTGCTGGGTATATGGCTGATTTCCACCCGTGCCGACGCACCAGAGCGTGCCCTCAACTACGCGCTGGTGCTCTGCGTGTTTGGCGCCCTCGGCCTGCTGCACTATCGCGTGATTGGCAGCCCGCTGGACCGCCCCTGGGTCAAATACCTGTTTGTGTTGCTCGATATCGTTCTGCTTTCCAGCCTGATCGCCACCCAGCCGCTCTATGCCGGGCTGGATCTGCCGCAGGCGATTATCTTTCGTGCACCGTTTTTCCCGTTCTACTTTGTCGCACTCGGCGCCAGTACCTTCAGTTTTTCCCCGGGTCTGGTGCTGTGGGCGGGCATCAGTGGCGCTGCGGGCTGGCTCGGCGCGTTTTTCTACAGCATCCACGATATGAGCGTGACCTACGAATGGAGTGACATTGGCCGCTATCCGGACACCGCCCATTTTGTCCGCTATTTCTTCGACCCCCACTTTGTCGGCACCGCCGCCCGCATTCAGGAAAGCCTGGCGCTGGTACTGGTGGCGTTGCTGATTGCCATCGTCATGTGGCGCGCGCGGACGGCACTGCGGCGACAAGTCCACGGTGAACAGGAACGGCAGCTGATCACCACCATCTTCGGCCAGTACGTACCGCCAGTGATTGCAGCACAGCTGATTTCGGATCAGGGCAGCCTGGAGCCGATGGAGGCCGAGGCCACCATCCTGTTTGCCGATATGGCCAACTTCACCCATCTCACCGAAACCCTCGGCGCTAAAGGCGTGGTGGATGTACTGAACAGTTACTTCGATACCCTGACCCGCATCATCAGCGAACACAACGGCATCATCACCCAGTTTCAGGGGGATGCCATTCTCGCTACGTTCAACGTGCCCGTGGAAGACCGCCAGCATGCCCGGCGTGCAGTCGAAGCGGCACGCGCCATCCTGACCACGGTGGCCAGTCAGCACTTCGCCGGGCAGCAGATCAAAGCCCGCATCGGTATCTGCACCGGGCAGGTGATTGCCGGCAGCATCGGTGGCGGCGGGCGGCAGAACTACACGGTGCATGGCCCGACAGTGAATACCGCTGCGCGGCTGGAAGGCATGAACAAGGACTACCAGACTCAGGTACTGATTGCAGAGACAACGGTGGTGCGCTGCCCGGACACGCACTTCATCGAAGTGGACACAACGCAGGTCAGAGGCGGAAAAGCCCCTCTGCGCATCTTTACCCTGAGCAAAACCTGAGCCCACTGCCCTGCTGCAGCATTTGGTTACCAACTGCTGCAAACGTAACGGCAATCCGCCTTGAAGCCAGCGCCTTGTCGCGTAAAGAAAAAGTAAGAGGACCCTCGCACGTTGCTGCACATTTGCCGCGGTCAGCTGATGACTTTACCGTCGCGGCCTCATTACAATAGGCACGGGGTGGCACCCAGGCGAGATTCAGGGCTCTGATGAGTAGAGCCAGTTAAGGACAGGAGCTGTCACCATGGACAAATCGATGTTGATTGGAATCGTGATCGGTGCTGTCGGCGTCACTGCCGGTGGTGCCATCGGTGGATACCAATACTTCAATCAGGCACCCCAGGGCCCAACCGAGGCGCAGGTGCTGGATGTCAAAACCCTTACCCATACCACTGATGTGCCTCGTCAGGTTTGCCATGACGAAGTCGTCACCCATCAGAAACCCGTACAGGACCAGAACCGCGTAGCGGGCTCAGTCATCGGTGCACTGGCGGGGGGACTGCTCGGCAATCAGGTGGGTGGCGGGAATGGTAAAACCCTGGCGACCATCGCAGGTGCTGCTGCAGGCGGCTATGCCGGTAATCAGGTACAGAAGAACATGCAGAATGGCGATACCTACACCACCACCAAGCAGGTCTGTAGCACAGTGACAGACAAGAAAACCGATGTGGTGGGGTATGAGGTCAAGTACAAGCTGGGCGACGGCATTGGTACCGTGAAAATGGACCACAAACCCGGCGCAACCATCCCGGTCAGGGAAGGGCAGCTGGTACTGAATCAGCCTAACGCGGGCTGATAACGCCCTGCCGCGTTATCACTGAACTGAACAGGCTCTGAGCCGGAAGGTAATCCCTTCCGGCTTTTTTCTGCCTGCCATCAGCCTTTCAGGCCTGCACATTCACCGTCACACCCACAGCGTTCATGTCGGCTGATAGCCACGCAGGAATACGCGGACGGCACGCTGGGCGATGGCCTCAATACGCTGTGGTGTCGGCAGCTGTTCTACCCGTAACGTGCACAACTCCAGCATTTCAGACTCCAGCAAGCCTTTCAGGTGGCGGGCTGCGATCTGTGGATCTTCCTGATACAACTGACCCTGCTCCATCATCTGTTGCAGATATGACGCCAGCTGGTTCATTCCCCGCTGTGGCCCTTTGGCATAAAACTGCTGACCAATATCACTGCACCCCGCCGCCGTGATCAGCAACCTCCGCAACGCCAGCATTTCGTCAGTGCAGACCAGTTGCAGAAAACGCTGGCCGAAACGCAGCAAGGTCTCTTCCATACTGCACTGCCCCAACTGCAAACCACCAAACAGAGCCGTCATATCTGCCTCTGCCGCCTGCATCATGATGTTGACGAACAGGTCTTCCTTGGACGGGAAATAGTTATACAGAGTTGTCTTTGACCCCCCTACCCGCGCAGCAATCTGCGCCATCGAGGCCTGCTCGAAGCCAACCTCCCGAAATACCTCAGCAGCGATCGCCATGATCGACTGCCGCTTTTCTTCACTTTTGGTTCTCATTACCTGTCTCTGTCTGCCACCGTGACTGCAAGCTAAAGTCAGCACGGCGGTGATCCATTGTAACGACTTGATCGGTATAACCCGAGATGCTGATCCTGACTCGTGGTTATTCGTCTTTATTCCTGACCAGGCAGCCACCCGCATAGTGGGTCACGAACCTTAACAGGTCGTTGAAAATCTATCTGCGTTGCCGAATACCGCGTCAAAAACAGGCTCAAAATGCTCATTTAGTTCACTAAACTCCGCTTTTTCGCCTGTGTTTTCCTTGTCTCGGCTGCCTCGATAACGTTTTTCAACAGCCTGTTAAGACAATCTTTTTAAAACTGGACTGTACAGTCTATTGACACACCATAGGCGGAAAGAAGTAGACTGTACAGCACAGTTTAGTTTTGAGCAGACGCCATG
>NZ_LAPT01000058.1 GCF_003194385.1 Pokkaliibacter plantistimulans | reverse complement strand
AAACATAGATAGATCAAACATGTCCGCCAAGAAGGAACACGCCATGGCAGAGTTGACGATCCGGCCCATGCTGGCTGAAGAAGTACAGTGGATGATTGATCAGGCCGCTGCGGAAGGCTGGAATCCCGGCCTGCATGATGCGGAGCCGTTCTATCAGGCTGACCCTCAGGGCTTTCTGCTGGCGGAGCTGGAAGGCGAGAAGGTCGGTTGTATCTCGGCCGTTGCCTACCCCGGACAGTTTGGATTTATTGGCTGTTATATCGTGGTTCCTGCCTATCGTGGCCGGGGATATGGCTGGCGCCTGTGGCAGGCCGGGATGAACCACCTGCGCAACTGTAATGTCGGGCTGGACGGGGTCGTCGCTCAGCAGGACAACTACAAACGTTCAGGATTTCGTCTGGTCTATCGCAATATCCGTTTTCATGGGCAGCGTGACGCCGCATTGCCGGTGCTGAGCGGCGACCCGGAACTGACGGTGCTGGCTGCAACTGAAGTGGACCGGCGGGCCCTGTTTGACTATGACCGGCGCTATTTCCCGGCGGAGCGCAGCGAGTTTCTGTCCAGCTGGATACGTCAGCCTGACAGCGTCGCGCTGGTGAGCCTGACGGCTGATGCGATCAGCGGTCTTGCCGTTATTCGCCCCTGCCTGTCTGGCTACAAGGTGGGGCCGCTGTTCGCTGACTCGCAGCTGATCGCAGAAAGTCTGTTGCAACAGCTGTTGATGTCATTACCAGAAGGCGCCGAGTTTTATCTGGATGTGCCAGAGTGTCACCCGCAGGCGGTCGCGCTGGCACAGCGGATGGCCATGCAGAGCATCTTCGAGACCGCCAGAATGTATACCGGAGAGGCTCCGGCTATGCGCATGGAAGGTGTCTTTGGGGTAACGACTTTTGAGCTTGGCTAGGAGCCTGAATGCGTTCAGTTAGCCGGAGTAGCAGGCAGAGTAGTCTCTGCCTGCCTCTGATGTTTGTGCCTAATGGCGTTACTGCTCGCCTGCGCCAACGTAGCGGATATCGACAATCTCATAGCACTTGCGGTGCTCTTCATGCCCCACCCACACCTGATCGCCAAAGGTTTTTTTCAGTAGCTGTCGTGCCATCGGTGCATCAATGGAGATGTAACCCTTGCTGGTATCGGTTTCATCGGGGCCGACCAGCCGGTAAGTAAAGGCGTTGCCCTGTTCATCTTCTACTTCCACCCAGGCACCGAAGAACACGCGATCCTGATCGTCGGGCAGCTGGCGCACTACGGTCAGCTCATCCAGACGCTTCTGTAAATAGCGCACCCGCCGGTCAATCTCGCGAAGTTGCTTCTTCCCGTAGATGTACTCTGCGTTCTCCGAACGGTCACCGAGTGCAGCGGCTTCAGACACCGCCTGAGTCACTTCCGGCCGCTTAACCCGCCACAGATAGTGCAGTTCATCACGCAGGGCACGATCGCCTTCGGGAGTGATATAGGGGCTGCTTTTCTGTCGGGGAGGACGATATCGGGACATGGTGCGTAGGCCGTCGGGAGGGTTGTGAACAGGTTTCTGGAGCGTCTTCACAACTTGCTGCGTGTCGGCCACCCGGCGTTGAAAATATCTGCGGACTGCTGATTTACAAACCGTAAACTCCGCTTCCTCAGTACTTTTCGCCTTGACCGGCCTTCGCTTGCGAGATCGTGAACAGGTTCCAAGGGAAGATAGACGTCAAGTTTTGCCCTGACAGGCCGATCATCTTAGCGTCTGTCACAAAGGGCGCAAGTCAGGTGAGTCTCCCCATCGTCAACCCAACGGCACTACGGCACGTCGAAGCCGCAGATCGCCAGCTCGGTACCTCGCTGCAGCAAGGGAACGGGGCGCATTTTGCCTGGTTGATGTCGATGTGGGATTCGCGCTTCCAGCAGCTTGATCAGCCCGAGCAACAAGAAAGTGCACCACCCGCAGAAATTGATGGTTATACCCCGGAGCTGGTGATGGACATGGCCTCCATGCTGCAGAACCGTCAGTCTGGCGCACTGGCGTTGACCCTGTCATGGCTGAATACCCGTCCGCAACCTGCCAGCAATGCTGCCGCTGAGGTCGATATGTCGCTGGTGGGGCTCAGCTCGCAGAATCCGCTGCTGTCTGAGATTCAGCAGTCGCGGCAGACTTTTTCCGCAACCGCCTGAAGGGCCAGTTAGTCTGAGCGATCAGTAAATAGTCTGAGCGATCAGTAAAACAGTTTGCTGATCAGCACCGGTACTGCCGTTTCCACCCGCAGAATACGCGGCCCAAGATGCACCGGGCTAAAGCCTGCTTCCATCAGCTTATCCACCTCATAGGGCACAAAGCCGCCTTCAGGGCCGACCGCCAGAGTGACCGGTCGCTCGTCCGCCGCGGGGCAGGCCTGTTCGGTATAGGGGTGCGCGACCAGACACTGACTGCCAGCGCACAGGGCAGGCAGTTCATCTTCCACAAAGGGTTTGAAGCGCTTGCGCAGCAGAACTTCCGGTAGCTGTGTGGCGCGCGCCTGTTCCAGCCCCAGTACCAGCTGCTCATGGATCGCCTGCTCCTGCAGAAAGGGGGTCTGCCAGAAGCTTTTTTCCACTCGCACGGCATTGACCAGCACGATACGGCTGACGCCCAGAGTGCAGGCGTGCTGCAAGGTTCGGCGCAGCATCTTGGGACGAGGCAGCGCGAGAATCAGGGTCAGTGGCAGGGCGGGGGGCGCGTCTGTGGTCAGGCTGACTTCCAGCTCCAGCTGGGTTTCATCCAGCCGGGTGACCAGCCCTTTACCTATCTGGCCGTTGAGCAGGCCCACTGTCAGCTGTTGTCCCGCTTGTGCCTGATGCACTTCCAGCACATGACGCTGGCGTCGGCCGGTCAGTCTGACCTGCGTAGCGGAAAGGAAGTCACTGGGTTCAAGCAGGATGAGATTCATGACGGTGTTAACAGCCGGTTGCATAGCGGGCGGCTATTGTCGCAGAGCCGATGCGCAGTGGGAACTGATGAGCTGAGTGTCATTTTTGACAGGTAGTAGGTGGGGTCTACACTTGCTCGATAGAGCCTGGGATACAAGTACTACTGTTCGCGCAGCTAGCGCCTGGCGGGAGGTAACATGATTGCGATCAGACGGTTCACCATCGGTGGACGGTTACTGGCAGGCTTTCTGTGCATAGTGCTGTTATTGGTGCTGCTTGGCTCCATGTCGCTGTTGCAGATGGAGAAAATGAACGGCAAGACGCTGGAACTGCAGGTGGTCTGGCTGCCTGCCATCGTTCGTACCGTCGATGTCGAAACCAGCCTGCTGCAACTGCAGGCCACCACGGCCAATCTGCTGCTGGCGGACACTGATGCAGAAAAGCTGCATGAGCGACAGAAAGTCGACAGTACCCTGCAGCTATCCCATCACAGTCTGGAATTACTCAACGCCGCTCTGGCCAGCCGCGGTGAGCGTCAGGCTTATGACACCCTTCAGCAGACGTTGAGCCGTTACTGGCAGCAGGAACAACAGGTGCTGGAGCTGCAGCAGCAGGGCAAGATTGCCCAGGCCAGCGACAGCCTCAATGCCATGGAGACACTGGATGACACCCTGTCACAACAGCTGTCGACGCTGGTACAGGTCAGTGAGGATGAGGCCCGCAATGCGGTGGATGAGTCTGAGGGCCGCTTTCGCTTCGCGCTGCACTTCAGTACGGGGCTGGCACTGTTCAGCGTACTGCTCTGTATTCTTATCGGTATGGTGCTGACGCGCAGTATTACGCGGCCGGTCGGCAATGCCCTGAAAATGGCCACTGCGGTGGCGGCCGGTGATCTGACGTCCACCATCAGGGTGGAGGGGCGTGATGAGCTGACACAGATGAACTCCGCGCTGGCGACGATGCAGCAGGCGCTGCGTGACATCATTGACCGGATTCTGGATTCCAGTACTCAACTGGCTTCTGCCTCGGAAGAGCTGAGTGTGGTGACCGATGATGCCGCCAGAAATATGCAGAAGCAGGACGACGAGCTGCAGCAGGCCGTAACGGCAATCAATCAGATGACTACGGCCATCGAAGATGTGGCCGACAATGCCAGCGCGGCTTCGACCATCACCGATACCACCCTGTCTACGGTGGTAAAGGGGCGTCAGCAGATTGCCGCCAGCGTTAATGCCATGCACGAGCTGAGTATTGATATCAATCGCACCAGTGATGAAGTGCAGCAATTGTCACAGCAGGCCGCCGCTATCGGCCAGACGCTGGAGGTCATCCGTGCAGTAGCGGAGCAGACCAATCTGCTGGCGTTGAATGCGGCTATTGAAGCCGCGCGAGCAGGCGAGCAGGGCCGTGGCTTTGCGGTAGTGGCTGATCAGGTACGGGCGTTGGCGCAGCGTACACAGGGCTCTACCCGGGAAATTGAAGAGGTTGTCAGTGCCATTCTGCAGGGCATGCAAAAGGTGGTGGGCGCCGTGGCCAACAGTAACTCCCGTGCTCAGCAAACCAGCTCGGCAGTGCAGGCTGCCGATCAGGTGTTTGAGCATATCAATGGCAGTATGCAGGAGGTGTCGCAGCGTATTCTGCAGATTGCCAGCGCCACGGAGCAGCAGGCTCAGGTGGCGAGGGTGGTGGACTCCAGTCTGCAAGGCATCAGGGATGTGTCGATTCAGACCGCTGCGGGTGCCAACCAGACCAGTGTGGCCAGCCATCAACTCTCCAGTCTGGCCGTACAGATGACCGAGCAGATAGCGCACTTCCGCCTCTAGCGTGGGCCATCTGCCATACCCGATGTACTTTACCAGGCTGTTGAAAAGCGTTATCGAGGCAGCCGAGACAAGGAAATACCCCGAGGGCACAAGAAACAGGCGAAAAAGCGGAGTTTAGTGGGCTAAATGAGCATTTGACTCGCTCCGCTCGCCCCTTCGGGGCCGTGCTAAAGCACGTTCAGCCGTTGGCTGTGAGCCTGTTTTTGACGCGGTATTCGGCAACGCAGATAGATTTTCAACGACCTGCTAGCCATTGCTGACCACGGCCTCCACACGGGGGCGCGGCTGTATATGGGTTCTCAGGCGCCACGCCGGGATCAGTATCAGCAGGGCGATCAGCATCATGCTGAGAAAGCTGTCACTGAACCCCAGCATATCGGGCAGTAACTGGTTCAGCTGGCTG
>NZ_LAPT01000057.1 GCF_003194385.1 Pokkaliibacter plantistimulans | reverse complement strand
ACCCCGAGGGCACAAGAAACAGGCGAAAAAGCGGAGTTTAGTAGGCTAAATGAGCATTTTGAGCCTGTTTTTGACGCGGTATTCGGCAACGCAGATAGATTTTCAACGACCTGCTAGGGTGCAACCCACCCACCTCAGTCCGGACGATGACGAATCACCTGACAGGTCAGGTTATCTGTCTCTGGTGACTCGAAATAAGTACTGATCCGGTCAAACATCGCCTCACTGGCCTGGAAGGCATGACGTGCCTCAGCATTGCGCTGGCGTAAGCGAGCCTTGCAGACCTCATCTTCGGTCTCCGGCACGTGCAGGATAAACTCCGCCTCTGCCTGCTCCGCCAGTGCGGACAGCCATGCCCGCTGTTCCTTGTATTCCCCGGTATATCCAGCACCACATTGATTCCTGCCCCCAGCAACGCCAGCATCAGCGGCCGTAGCGCCTCTTTAAGCAGAGCAGCACAACGCACGTAATCGGACAGAGTATTGATTTGCCCGGGATACAACGTTGCCAGCCAGCGATCTTCTTCCAGTAATATCGCCTGCTGCTGGTGTGCCAGCTGCACCGCCAGGGTCGATTTGCCTGACGCGATCTTGCCACACAGCCCATGCAGTTGCGGCCTGATGATGGCCAGCGGTGAAGGCGGGTGTAACAAGGCCGTGCCGTACGAGTTATCCACCACACACAACCACCCGTCGGTGGTATCGAAGCGGAAGACGTAGGTCGCTTCGCGGGTTTCCCTCTTAACCTGGCCCTGTGAATCCAGATAGCGTAATTGAGTCTGAGCCAATACCAGCGCCGTACCGGCACCTTCAATCACCTTCATCGGCCCCTGCGTGACCTGCAGACTGTGATTAAAATGCCTGGCGACGGCCACGAAGGCTTCAGCAATAGCATGCCTGCCTCTGACCGTCAGCGAGTCCGTTAGTACCAGAGCGGCATCTTCGGCATAGAACGTCAGTAACGATGAAAAGTCTTCGTTACTGATAGCGCGGTCGGCACGAGTAACAAGATCCAATACGGGATGTGCGGGGGTGGGGTGAGTATCTGACATAACTCCTCCTTGGTCGTAAAAGCCTCAGAGGGAGCAGGGGAATCAGTTCACAAATGCCGCCTTCCGAGGCGGGTTGTGAAAGCAATGCGTTTTCAGCCCACCGGACAATGCCAGGGGCGAATAATTCGGGCAGCGGATGGTGGAAGACAACATTGAGCCATGGTCTTACCTGACGGTAGATAAGGGTGCCTGATGCACACATGTTTCAGAACCCTAGCGGCTGACGTCAGGAAGATCAAGCTGCAAGTATGGCCTCTGCGCAAAACCATCGCCCGTCCTGGCGTGTAAAAAGGTGTTCTTCCGCAGCTAATTCCCAAGCTATCCATAGCTTATCCACAGATGAAAATTTAAAAAAACCACTTAAGCTATTGTTTATAAAAAAATTTCTACAAAACCACTGTATCTCTATCCAACCCTGTGGATGATTAACCAGTACTTTTTATGCTGTGGATAACAAAGGTGTTTTGCTGCTGGTAAAAGCGGTTGTCAAGCCTTGACCCCTGTGTGCTCCGCTGCTAGGGAGCAAGCAGCCCATGGTGTATACTGTGGCCACTTTTTTTGGCCAAAACCCACTCGTTCATGGTGATTCTGTGACCAACCCAGCAACTCCTGATATCAGTACGTTTCAGGGCCTGATCCTGGCTCTGCAACAATACTGGGCCGACCAAGGCTGCGTCATTGTGCAGCCGCTGGATATGGAAGTCGGCGCCGGTACCTTCCATCCTGCCACTTTCCTGCGCGCCCTGGGCCCGGAATCATGGCGCTCGGCCTATGTTCAGCCCAGCCGTCGCCCCACCGATGGCCGCTACGGTGAAAACCCTAACCGCCTGCAGCACTACTACCAGTTTCAGGTAGTACTGAAGCCTTCGCCCGAGAACTTCCAGGAGCTGTATCTTGGCTCACTGCGCGCTCTGGGTCTGGATACCTCCATCCATGACGTACGCTTTGTTGAAGACAACTGGGAATCGCCCACACTGGGTGCCTGGGGTCTGGGCTGGGAAGTGTGGCTAAACGGCATGGAAGTCACCCAGTTCACCTACTTCCAGCAGGCTGGCGGTCTGGAATGCTATCCGGTCACCGGTGAAATCACCTACGGGCTGGAGCGTCTGGCCATGTATCTGCAGGGTGTTGACTCCGTCTATGACCTGATCTGGTGTAAAGCCCCCGATGGCAACATCGTGACCTATGGGGATGTCTATCACCAGAACGAGGTAGAGCAGTCTACTTACAACTTTGAATACGCAGATGTCCCCACGCTGTTTGCCAACTTCGACCATTACGAGAAGGAGTGCAACAAGCTGCTGGAAGTGGAGCTGCCACTACCTGCCTATGAAATGGTGCTGAAAGCCTCCCATACCTTCAACCTGCTGGATGCCCGTCACGCTATCTCCGTGACCGAGCGTCAGCGTTATATCCTGCGCGTACGTACTCTGGCCCGCGGCGTTGCCCACGCCTATTTCCACGCCCGTCGCAAGCTGGGCTTCCCGCTGGCAACACCGGCATTGCGTGAAGAAGTACTGGCCCAATTCGCGGAGGAAAACAAATGAGTCAACTGGACTTGCTGGTCGAGCTCGGTACCGAAGAGCTGCCACCCAAGGCGCTGACCACCCTGCGTGATGCCTTTGCAGGCAGCGTTATCGAAGGCCTGGCTGCTGCGGGCGTGCCTCATGGTGAAGTGAAAACCTACGCCGCCCCCCGTCGGCTGGCGTTCATCATCAAAGATCTGGCGACTGCCCAACCTGATCGTCAGGTTGAGCGTCGCGGGCCTGCCACCAGCGCACCGGAAAAAGCGGTGGATGGATTTGCCCGCTCGTGTGGCGTGACCATCAGCGAACTGGAACAGGTCGATACCGGCAAAGGGATCTACTACGTCTACAAAAGTCTGGAGCAGGGCAAGGCGACGGCCAGTATCCTGCCAGAATTGCTGCAGCAATCTATCGACAAGCTGCCCATTCCCAAGCGCATGCGCTGGGGTGCCAGCCGCGTGGAATTCGTCCGCCCGGTACACTGGCTGGTGATGCTGCTGGGTAATGAGGTGGTCGACTGCGACGTACTCGGGCTGAAATCCGGTCGTGAGACACGCGGCCACCGTTTCCATTACAACCACCGCATCAGCCTCAATAGCCCTCTGGAGTACGCCAGCGTGCTGCAGGAGACCGGCTATGTCATGGCTGACTTCGAGGCGCGTCGCGAGCACATTCGTGCTCAGGTACTGGCAGAAGCTGCCAAAGTAGGTGGCACCGCCAAGATTGATGCCGACCTGCTGGATGAAGTCACGGCCCTTAACGAATGGCCCGTCGCGCTGACCGGACGCTTCGAAGAGCATTTCCTGCAGGTGCCAGCGCAAGCGCTGATTTCCACCATGGAAAGCAACCAGAAATATTTCACTGTCACCGATGCCCAGGGCAAGCTGCTGCCGTGCTTTATCACCATAGCCAACCTGGAATCGAAGGATCCGGCACAGGTGATTGCGGGTAATGAGAAAGTGGTTCGTCCTCGTCTGGCCGATGCCGCCTTCTTCTTTGATACCGACAAGAAACAGCCGCTGGCCAGCCATCAGGAAAGACTTAAAAACATCGTCTTCCAGAAAGATCTGGGCAGCCTGTATCAGAAGGCCGAGCGTGTGGCTGCAGTAGCCAGCACAATCGCCAGCCAGCTGGGTCACAACAGCGAGTGGGCAGCCCGTGCAGCGATGCTGAGCAAGTGCGATCTGGTCACCAACATGGTGCTGGAATTCCCGGAACTGCAAGGCCTGATGGGCTATCACTACGCCACTCACGATGGCGAAGCGGAAGAAGTGGCCAAGGCGCAGGACGAGCAATACATGCCTCGCTTTGCGGGAGACCAGCTGCCTGCCACGCTGACCGGTGCTGCTGTATCTCTGGCTGATCGTCTGGACACCCTGACAGGCCTGTTCGGCATTAACCAGCCTCCAACAGGCTCCAAGGATCCCTTTGCCCTGCGTCGTTCGGCGCTGGGTGTACTGCGTATTCTGGTAGAGAAAGAACTGGATCTGGACCTGCTGGAACTACTGCAGCAGGCTGCGGCTCAGCATCCTTCATTACCTGCAGCAGAAGGGCTGGCCGACAAGGTACTGGACTTCATGCTGGAGCGCTTCCGTGCCTGGTTTGAAGACGAGGGGATGTCAGCCGAAGTCTATCAGGCAGTACTGGCCCTGCGCCCAACCCGTCCGCTGGACTTCAGTCGTCGTGCCCGTGCCGTGGCTGCCTTCAGTCAGCTGGCCGAAGCCGAAGCCCTGGCGGCAGCCAACAAACGTGTATCCAATCTGCTGAGCAAGAACGCCGACGCCTTGAATACAGAGCAGGGCGTGCAGGAAAGCTTGTTGCAGGATGATGCTGAAAAGGCACTGTATGCCGCGGTACAGCAACTGACCGCAGAAACAGCCCCGTTGTTTGCATCTGCCAGTTACACCGAAGCGTTGACTGCGCTGGCCGCCCTGCGTGCTCCTGTCGATACCTTCTTTGACGATGTCATGGTGATGTGTGACGATCTGGCGGTACGTAGTAACCGTCTGGCGCTGCTCAACAGCCTGCGCAGCCTGTTCCTGCAGGTAGCGGATATCTCTCACCTGAACGCCTGAGAAGCAATCGAGAAGGGACAAACAAAAGGCCAGCCATTGTGCTGGCCTTTTTGTTGAGATAAACACAGAACACTTTCTCTAACAGAACACGGCAAGCCAAACGGAACAGAACATGAAACTGATCGTGCTGGATCGTGATGGGGTCATTAATCAGGACTCCGATCACTACATCAAAACAGTTGAGGAGTGGATTCCCATTCCGGGTGCGATTGAGGCTATCGCTCGTCTGAGTAAGGCAGGCTATGCCATTGCCGTCGCAACCAATCAGTCTGGTCTGGCACGAGGCTATTTTAGCCAGGCTACTCTGGATGCCATGCATGACAAACTGCGCGAGCTGGTACAACAGCAGGGCGGCGACGTGGATATGATCGCCTATTGCCCTCATGGCCCGGATGATGACTGTGACTGCCGTAAACCCTTGCCTGGACTTTTCCAGCAGATTGCCAGTCACTTTGGTCTGCCCGATCTGCAACAGGTCCCCGTCGTAGGTGATACCCTGCGCGATCTTGAAGCAGGTATGAGTCTGGGGTGTATACCCTATCTAGTCCGCACCGGTAAGGGTGAGCGCTACATCGCCAAAGGACTGCCCAGCGACTGGCAGATTACCGTCATGGATGATCTGAGTGCCGTAGCAGATAGCCTGCTGAATACAACGGAGAGTTAATCGAAGTCAGCATAGAGCGCAGCTGTTTCACGTGAAACAGCTGCAATAACCAAAATACTTCTGCTGATTTGCATGCCGGAAAGCATTGCACACAAATGCCACGTTTCACGTGGAACACGTCTAAACTATCGACCTACTCCCTGTCTTGTCTGATGCCAGCGCAAACACATGCCACTACCTCTGGTTTATCACCCTGTCTACAGCATTCCATTCCCACCGGGGCACCGTTTTCCCATGCCCAAATTCCGACTGCTGTATGAATATCTGCAAAGTGAGCAATTGATCAAAGCCAACAATCTCTATGCCCCCGTGGGCCGCTGCGATGTGGAGATTCTGACGCTGGCACATTGCCCTCTCTACATTGAGCAATTTTCCGAGGGTCAGCTACCGCTAAAATCGCTCAAGCACATTGGCTTCCCCTGGAGCGATGCGCTCGTGGATCGCACAGCTACAGCAGTCGCAGGAACAGTGCTGACCGCTGAGCTGGCGTTACAGAACCGACTCGCTTGTCACCTGGCAGGAGGAACCCACCATGCGTTTTATAGTCATGGCAGTGGCTTTTGTATCTACAACGATCTCGCTGTCTGCGCCCGACAACTCGTCGTATCAGGCAGGGTAAACAAGGTACTGATCATTGATCTCGATGTGCATCAGGGTGATGGAACAGCCGCCATTCTGGCCGAACACCGTGAAACGGTCACATGTTCAGTGCATGGCCGGCTCAACTATCCGTTTATCAAACAGCAAAGTGACTGGGATATTGAACTGGAAGATGGCCTGACAGATAGCGCCTATCTGAATATTCTGCGCTTTCAGCTACCGACCATACTGCAGGTAGAGCAGCCTGATATCATCCTCTACGACGCGGGATGTGATGTGCATGGGGATGATCGCCTGGGCAGAATGAAGCTCACCGATAATGGCATCATTCAGCGCGATGAGTATGTGATCCGCTTGGCACTGGAGCAACAGATTCCCATTGCCTGCGTGATCGGTGGTGGTTACGACCATGATCACAGAAAGATTGCCCAACGCCATGGTCTGCTGCATAAGACCGCATATCGGCTGTTTGAGGAGTACGGCCTTTGACCCAGTTTGCCTGTGAACGTCAGCACTGCTCCTGTTTCACGTGAAACAGCCGGGGAATACGCGAACTGACCATACAGGCACAGTCTTCAAAAATGCCTGCTAATCTTCAATTAGTTGCATAGAAGTCAGTGACACTGTTTCACAGCCATTAAACTGAGCAAACTCAATTAATGCCTGCTCAAATGCCGCCAGGAAATGGCCTCTGGCTCTCGATCCAACACCAGTCAGATACACCTCACTTACCTGCAGCACCGAGCTTTTCCGCTCTGCCTTGATATTTGCTCTGGCTACCAGACGGCCTCGCCATAGTAGTGGCAAACTGAAATAGCCATACCGGCGTTTCGACTCAGGTAAATAACACTCAAGTTGGTAATCAAAATCAAAAAAGCGCTGGGCACGCTGTCGCTGGATCAGCAAATTGTCAAACGGTGACAGGATCTTGAGCCCTTGCTTCAGGGGGCGATTCAGGCAATCCAATGCATCAGGCAAGGTGTAAAACATCTCTTCGCCAATCATTACCTGCTGCAGTTCATCGCCCTCAAGCATCGAATCCAGGCCCGCATATATAGCAGTTTTGGCTTCTCTCATCAGGTAGGTAAAGTGTTCCTTACTACCTAGTCCCTGATGACGAAGAAAGCGAGTAATTATATACCTGCCATATTCTGTCTCTGTTGGTGGGGTCAAATCGACAGCCTCTGGCAATACCCGTTCACAGAGATCATAGACCTTCTGCATACCGTCACGTCGAGCAACCATCAATTTGCCCTCATGAAACAGTTGCTCAAGTGCCTGTTTGGTAGATGACCATCCCCACCAGGGTGATGATTTATTGTCTGCACTGGCAAAATCACTGGCCTTCAGTGGTCCTTCAGCTTCGATTCGTGCCAGTACTTCTGTCGCAAGTTTGGGATTCTTGTCAAACCAATGACTGGCACCAAGGTGATAGTGCTGCATTCTCGGAAGAGAAAATCGATAGTCAGTCATTGGCACATACGCTGCAGCATGACCCCAATACTCAAAGATTGACCGCTGCTCTAACAGTTGCTGCAGGTGCTGGCTGCGATAATGCCGATTTCGACTCCAGAGAATATGGTGATGAGCCCGCTCTACAACAGCAATACTATCGATCTGCACATAACCCAGATGTTGAATACGGTCGAGTGTCGTCTTCACACCTGTTCCACGTGAAACAGCAAAAAGCCCCTGATGATGGAGAATCAGTTTCCTTGCTTCGTCCTTGCTTAATGAGATTACGTCGTTCACACCATCCTCTTAGGTTCCAGGTTTCACCAGTCAGAGCGACTTGCCATTCCTTAAGGAGCAAGGCTCCAAACGACAATCACCACAGACTACGACAACCAGTTATAACGGCAGATAAACAAAAAGGAGGTCAACTGACCTCCTTTCTGCAACTACGGATACTGATAGGAACTAACCGATCAGATATCCAGGTTGGATACATTCAGTGCGTTAGTTTCAATGAAGGCTCGACGTGGCTCAACATCATCTCCCATTAGGGTCGTGAACATCTGATCCGCAGCGATGGCATCTTCAATAGACACACGCAGCATACGACGGGTACTTGGATCCATTGTGGTTTCCCACAGCTGGTCAGCATTCATCTCACCCAAACCTTTATAACGCTGGATGGAGTAGCCACGTTTGGCTTCAGCGGTCAGCCAGTCCAGCGCCTCTTCAAAGGAATGGACAGGCTTGCGCTTCTCACCACGGGCGACGAATGCTGTAGCCTCAAGCAGACCCTGCAGCTTCTGCCCCAACGCCACGATGGCCCGGTATTCCCCGGACTGGAAGAAGTCATGTGCGAAGACATGATCGTTGGTCAAACCATGCGAGGTCACCATGAAGGTCGGCAAATACTCCTGACGCTCCGGATCAAACTGCACATCCAGCGCATAACGATTGCCCTGATTGTTGTCAGCCAGCATCGTTACCAGTTTGTCGCCCCAGGCACGTACTACTGATTCTTCTTTCAGATCCTCAACCTTGAGTACCGGAGAATAGATCGCCAGCTTCATGACCTCCTGCGGATAAAGACGTGACAGGCGCTGAATGATGGCCATGACACTACGGTATTCGGTCACCAGATTCTGCAGTGCTTCACCGCTGATACCGGGAGCCTCTTCACTCACATGCAGGCTGGAATCTTCCAGTGCGCCCTGAGTCAGATAGGCATCCAGAGCCGCTTCATCTTTCAGATACTGTTCTTGTTTACCGCGCTTTATCTTGAACAACGGTGGCTGCGCAATATAGACGTGTCCACGTTCAATGATCTCTGACATCTGCCGGAAGAAGAACGTCAGCAATAGTGTGCGGATGTGAGAACCATCAACGTCCGCATCGGTCATGATGATGATGCTGTGGTAGCGCAGCTTGTCCGCGTTGAACTCTTCGCGACCAATGCCACATCCCAGAGCAGTGATCAGTGTTCCTACCTCGGCAGAGCTCAGCATCTTGTCGAAGCGTGCTTTCTCCACGTTGAGGATTTTACCTTTCAACGGCAGGATCGCCTGCGTCTTGCGGTCACGGCCCTGCTTGGCAGAACCGCCCGCGGAGTCACCTTCCACGAGGTAAAGTTCAGACAGCGCAGGATCTTTTTCCTGACAGTCTGCCAGTTTGCCCGGCAGACCAGCGATATCCAGAGCGCCCTTACGACGGGTCATCTCACGCGCTTTACGTGCCGCTTCACGTGCACGGGCTGCGTCAATCATTTTGCCAACGATAGACTTGGACTCGTTGGGATTTTCCTGCAGGAAGTCGGAGAACAGTCTGCCCATCTGCTGTTCAACAGCTGTTTTCACCTCTGATGAAACCAGCTTGTCCTTGGTCTGAGAGGAGAACTTGGGGTCCGGTACCTTGACGGAAATAATAGCCGTCAGGCCTTCACGGGCATCATCACCCGATGTGGCGATCTTGACCTTCTTGAGAATGCCTTCCTGCTCGATATAGGTATTCAGAGAGCGCGTCAGTGCCGCTCTGAAGCCAGATAGATGGGTGCCACCATCACGCTGAGGAATGTTATTGGTAAAGCAATGTATGCTTTCCTGGAAGCCGTCATTCCACTGCAGCGCCACCTCGACACCAATACCGTCATCGGTCTGTGAAGAGAAATGGAATACATTGCACAGGGGGTTCTTGTTCTTGTTCAGGTACTCGACAAAAGCCTTCAAACCACCTTCGTAGTGGAAAATCTCCTCACGGCCACTGCGCTCATCCTTGAGGTTGATCTTAACTCCGGAGTTCAGGAACGACAGTTCACGCAGACGCTTGGCCAGGATATCGTACTGAAACTGGATATTGGTAAAGGTCTGATCGGACGGTTTGAAACGTACGGTAGTACCGGTTTTATCGGTGTCGCCAATCTGCCCCAGCGGCGCTTTGGGTACGCCGTGGTGATAGATCTGCTCATGTACCTTGCCATCACGGCGAACACGCAGCTCCAGCGTCTCTGACAGGGCGTTAACGACTGAAACACCCACTCCATGCAGTCCACCAGACACCTTGTAAGTGTTGTCGTCAAACTTACCACCGGCGTGCAAGACAGTCATGATGACTTCGGCAGCCGAGACCCCTTCTTCAGGGTGAATGTCGACAGGCATTCCGCGACCATTATCGGACACGGTCACGGATTCATCCGGATGAATCACGATGTCGATCAGCGAACAGTATCCTGCCAGTGCTTCATCGATCGAGTTATCCACGATCTCAAAGACCATATGATGCAGACCGCTGCCATCGTCGGTATCGCCAATATACATACCGGGACGTTTACGTACCGCATCCAGTCCTTTCAGGACCTTGATACTGGAGGAATCGTACTTTTCGCCACTCATAGGTTACTCCCGATCAAGATGGCATGGGGGTGTTTCAGCATTCCGTGATCAGTCCCTGTTCCACGTGAAACAGTTTGACCTGACAGCCACTGCTCCAACATTCATCCAACACGTCGGCCTCCACTGAGGTGATAAACACCTGACAGGCCAACTCCTCTATCAATTCACAAAGCGCCTGGCGATGATCACGATCCAGCTCCGCCGGAAGATCATCAATCAGATAAATGGGCTGGCGTTGATGGTCACTGGCAAGAACTTGCCCCTGTGCCAGCTTCATGGCACAGACCACCATCTTCTGCTGGCCGCGCGACAGCACATCAACGGCAGCACGCGGGCCACAACGGATACGCATGTCGGCGCGATGAGGACCATGCTGAGTAAACCCCAGCTCCTGATCACGCGCAGCACTGCTTTGTAAAACGTCGTCTAAAGAACGCTTAGCATCCCAGCCGGGATAATAATGTAAGGCTATGTCCTCAAGGCCGGTGAGCTTGGCAAGATAGTCCTGAAATACAGGAGAAAAACGTGCCAGATAGGCTTTCCGCATCTCATCAATAGCTGCGGCCTGAGTGACCAGCTCGGCCTCCCAGGAGGCACGCAAAAGAGGGTCTATTCTAGCATATTTGAGCAAGCTGTTGCGCTGCTTGAGTGCACGCTGATAGCGGCGCCAGCAGTCAAAGAACAGTATCTCCTGATGAAATACTCCCCAATCTAGAAAATGCCTGCGTTCGGACGGACTGCCTTCCAGCAGGCGAAACGCATCAGGATTGATGACCTGTAGAGGCAGCAAGCGCGCCAGCTCTGCAAGGTTACTTGGCTGACCGGCACCAATACGGATCTGGTTATCACCATCAAGCTGACGCTGCACTCCCACGGTCATTTCCGGTTCTTCCAGATGACGCAGACGGGCGAACAGGGTGCATTGCGGCTCACCGTGAGCAATAACCGTTTTAACCTTATGGGTACGGAACGAGCGCGCCACACTGAGCATGTGGATGGCTTCGAGGATGCTGGTCTTGCCACTGCCGTTCGCCCCCCAGAGCAGATTTACTCCGGGAGACGGGGACAGGGTAGCTTGTTGGATATTGCGGATGCGATGAATATCCAGACGGGTAATGGCCACTACCAATAACCGTTATCTGTGGATAAGTCTGTGTATCAGTGTTGATAACCTGAACATCTATTACAGACGCATCGGCATCACGACATACAGGGAGTCGGTATCTTCTGCTTCCTGCACCAGCACACTGCTGTTGGGGTCAGAAAGAATAATCTTGACCTGTTCTTCACCTACGACGTTCAGTACGTCCAGCAAGTAGGTAACGTTGAAGCCGATTTCCATATTTTCACTGTCATAGTCCACCAGCAGTGACTCTTCCGCTTCTTCCTGCTCAGGATTATTAGCGAAAACCTGCAACTGACCGGGGTTGAGCAACAAGCGTACGCCGCGATACTTCTCGTTCGACAGAATCGCCGCACGCTGCAACACCGTGCGCAGTTCCTGACGATCAGCCAGCAGCGTCTTGTTACCATTGCGTGGGACGACACGCTCGTAATCGGGGAAGCGGCCATCCACCAGCTTGGAGGTGAACACAAAGTCACCGACATGGGCACGAATATGATTGCTACCAATCAGCATCCGCAGCGGTGCTTCAGGATCGGAAATCAGACGCACCAGTTCCAGCACCCCTTTACGCGGGATGATGACCTGGATCTTTTCGGCGGGATTAACCTCGGCATCGCAGGCACAGGTCGCCAGTCGGTGACCATCGGTCGCCACCATACGAACGCGACCTTGCACTACTTCCAGCAGCATGCCATTGAGGTAATAACGTACGTCCTGCTGCGCCATAGCGAAGGAGGTACGGTCAATCAGTCGCTTCAGCTGCTGTTGTGCCAGCGTCAGCTCGAAGGCCTGAGGGCTGTCTTCAACGCTGGGGAACTCCGAAGCAGGCAAGGTGGACAGCGTGAAACGGCTACGACCGGAGCGCAGCACCAGCTTCTGCTCCTGCACATCAAACTCAATCATTGAGCCATCTGGCAGGGATTTACAGATATCCATCAGCTTGCGTGCAGGCACGGTGATGGAGCCAGCAACCGATGGCTGCTCCAGCTTGGCGCGGCCAACCAGTTCAACTTCCAGATCGGTACCGGTCAGTGACAGGTGGTCGCCTTCAGCGACCAGCAGCACGTTGGACAGAACCGGCAGCGTCTGACGACGCTCAACCACGCCGGCAACCAGTTGAAGAGGCTTTAAAAGGGCTTCGCGGGAAATGACAAATTTCATCTCAGGCTTCCGTGAGTCGTCTGAATATCGCTCTGTTGAATGGGGGTCGATGGTATCAGGTATTGCCATCGAACAGAACGAGCGAAATAAATGTAGCTCAGGTGACTTTTACGCCACCTGAGAGATGGATATTGCAGTCAGATCAGGCCGTCAGTGAACGCAGCAGATTCTGGTAATCCTCACGGATTTCTGCATCTTCCTCACGCAGTTCGGTAATCTTACGGCAGGCATGCAGCACCGTAGTGTGGTCGCGGCCACCGAAGGCGTCACCAATTTCCGGCAGACTGTGGTTGGTGATTTCTTTGGCAAGTGCCATCGCCACCTGACGGGGGCGCGCCACCGAACGGCTACGTCGTTTTGACAGCAAGTCCGCCACCTTGATCTTGTAGTACTCAGCGACCACTCGCTGAATATTATCGATGCTGATCTGCTTGTCCTGCAGCGCCAGCAGATCCTTCAGCGATTCGCGGATAAACGGCAGGGTAATATCACTGCCGGTAAAGTGAGCATTGGCGATCACTCGCTTGAGCGCACCTTCCAGCTCTCGCACGTTGGAACGGATCTTCTGGGCAATAAAAAAGGCCGCATCATCAGGCAGATCAATATTGGCCTCATCCGCCTTCTTCTTCAGGATCGCTACCCGTGTTTCCAGCTCGGGCGGCTCCACCGCGACCGTCAGGCCCCAGCCGAAGCGTGACTTCAATCGCTCTTCCAGCCCGCTGATCTCCTTGGGATAACGATCACAGGTCAGAATCATCTGCTGACCACCTTCCAACAACGCGTTGAAGGTATGGAAGAACTCTTCCTGCGAACGCTCCTTATTGGCGAAGAACTGAATATCGTCGATCAGCAGGGCATCCACAGAACGATAGAAGCGCTTGAAATCGTTGATGGCATTCAGTTGTAGCGCCTTGATCATGTCCGCAACAAAGCGCTCGGAGTGCAGATACACAATCTTGGCATTGGGGTTACGCTCCAGCATGGCCAGACCGACCGCGTGCATCAAATGCGTCTTACCAAGACCCACACCGCCGTAGAGGAACAGTGGATTGTAAGAACCACCGGGGTTATCGGCGACCTGTTTGGCAGCAGCCAACGCCAGCTGGTTGGACTTGCCCTGAACAAAGGAAGTAAAGGTAAAGGCCTTGTTCAGATGGCTCTGGTGACGAATCCCGCCTTCGACATCAACCGTGCGCTCGTTGCGCTCCTCTTTATAAGCCAGCTCTTCGGCCAGCTCGTCAGCCTTACGATAGTCGCTGCTGGAAGTAATAATGGTCGGAGCTTCTTTAATGACAGAAGCTGGGGCAGCGGCGACTGGCACAGAGGGGGCAATGTAAGGCGGTTCAATCGGTGACGCCGAGACAGTATCCGCAGTGACTTGTGAGGGGGTGCGCCAGGGTTGCGCGGGTTCCTGACTACGGGCACTGAGACTGGTGGGCCGGACCTGGGTTGTTGCACGGTTCATCAGTGCACCACGGCGCACCTGACCAACATCCAGATAAAGGCTGATGCTTTGTCCGGCACAGACGTCCTTGAAGACTTCTTTGATACGTTGCAGATACTTGTCCGACACCCAGTCCATTACAAAGCGATTGGGAGCTAGCAACTTCAGCTGACCAGCATCATCCACTTCAGCCTGCAACGGACGAATCCAGGTGTTGAACTGCTGCACCGGCAACTCTTCCTGCAAACGCACCAAACTTCTTTGCCAGAACTCCACCACCACTACGGCGCTACCTCGTTTATCCGCACTGAACCCACCAAACAGGGCCGCTGATTCTACCCGCTGGCCTAACAGTTATCCACAAATGAGGGCAAAAAAAAGCCCTGAACCCTGTCATTAACTGCTCATGAACTGAGCAAAGAAAATGTGGATAACCGAGAGCCCACCGACCTCTGTTGATAACACCTTGTTTTATGCACACGCTGTGGACAACCTCAACACATACAGAAAACCATTTTTCCTAAGAGTTCTAAACATTCTGCAGAGCCCGTAGCATCTGGGAAAAAATCACTTATCCACAGACACTATCGGCCCTTAACATTATTACAGCTTCTATCTTCTAAAAGGGCTTATGCCCTTATATAGAATGTGAATGATCAAAGCCTCACCCAGGTTAAAAAACGGATCTGTTGAAAACTTCATGAAGATGCATCTCCGGGGCGATTGTTTTTTCTGGCTAAAGCCAACAGAGCAAAATCAGCTGGGGAAAACAGGAATGACCTGCGGTACAGAGACCAGTGCACGGGCAAAGTCATAGGAAGTGGAAATCCGCTGTTGCCATCAATCCGCAATCTCAGCGTGCTACGGTTAGTAACCATCGATGATCAGGTTCAAGGCTCAACACTGAGCAGCAGGCGATCAATATTTGAACTCTGTATTTGAACTATCGGGGGAATTTATCTAGAATTCCGCGCTTACCAAAAACAACGGGGTTCGTGCGCCTGCATGAAACCTGCTGTTGCGGTAAGCATGAACCTAGGTTTTAGTGCAATAAATTGGATTACTGATCATGAAAAGAACTTTTCAACCCAGCGTGCTGAAGCGCAAGCGCACTCACGGTTTCCGTGCTCGCATGGCAACCAAGAACGGCCAAAAAGTGCTGGCTGCTCGCCGTGCCAAAGGCCGTAAGCGTCTTTGCGCCTGAGATAAAGCTTAGCTAGGCACCGCCGTTCTGATCTGGTTATTACATGACTGACTATTCCTTTCCCCGTCAGGCTCGCTTGCTTGACAGTCGGGATTACAAGCGAGTGTTCGATGATGTTGTCGTCAAGGCAGCGGACCGTACATTGCTAATCCTGGCAAGGCCGAATGAGGTAGCCAGACCACGATTAGGACTGGTGATTGCCAAGAAGCATGTTCGACGGGCAAACCAGCGCAACCGGGTTAAACGGGTAATCAGGGAGAGTTTTCGACTCAACCAATCCCGGCTGGACGCGCTGGATCTCGTCATAATCGCCCGCCAGGGTCTTGCCGAGCAGGATAACGAAGAACTGCAGAAGCTAATGACCAAGCTCTGGCAGCGATTGAAACGAAAAGCGGCTGCTCTGAGTGAAGGTAAACAATCTTAATTGACTACCTGCCTTTGGCTGATTGATTGCGGTATCAGTCGACCTGAGTCGGCGGCTAGTATTCATCTGAGCTGACCGTTGCACCACCACTCCCAGTCTGTGTTAAACCGACCATTGGCGATCAAACGATGGATGTACAACGGATGATTCTGGTGGGTGCCCTGGCACTCATTTCTTATACGGCGGTACTCAAGTGGAACGAAGACTATGGCCAGCCCGCGGCCACAGCCAGTGTTGCCCAGACCGTCAGCTCGGCGGATATGCCGAGTGCTCAGCCTGCTGCCAACGCGTCTGATCTGCCCAGCACCGGCGCTGCAGCTTCCACCACCGATGTCGCCTCCAGTAAGCCAACCAATTCTCTGATCAGCGTGCATACCGATGTGCTTGATCTGCGCATTGACCCGCACGGTGGTGATGTTCTGTACGCGGCTCTGCCCAACCACAAAGAACGTGTTGATACTCCAGCGCAACCTCTGGTGCTGCTGGAAAATAACGGCAGCCATACCTATATCGCGCAAAGTGGACTGGTTGGCACCAATGGCCCTGATGCCAATGCCGATGGTCGTCCCCAGTACAGCGTGGCTGCAACGTCCTACACCCTGGGTAAAGACGACAAGAGCCTGGATGTAGATCTGAACACCACCACAGCGGAAGGGGTGAAAGTCACCAAGCGCTTCACCTTCACTGCCGGTAGCAACCTGATCAAAGTGAGCTACCTGATCGACAACCAGTCACAGCAGCCTTTCAGTGCCAACATGTTTGGTCAGCTGAAGCGTGACAACGCGCCTGATCCCAGCCAGCAGCACGGCATGGGCATGCGTTCTTATCTGGGCCCGGTATTCTCTACCCAGAGCGAGCGTTATCAGAAAGTGACCTTCAAAGATCTGGATGAAGGTGACAAATTCAAGCAGGACAGTACCGGCGGCTGGGTTGCCATGCTGCAGCACTACTTCCTCACCGCCTGGATTCCAGCAGAAGGCGACAGCAAACAGAACACCTATGAAGCGCGTAAAAGCGGCAGCAATTACATTGCTGGCTTCGTAGAGCCTGCGGTGACTGTAGCGGCAGGTCAGAAAGGTGAAATCAGCGCAGGTCTGTACATTGGTCCGAAAGATCAGGACGTGCTGCGCACCGTGGCGCCCAACCTGAACCTGACCGTGGATTACGGCTGGTTATGGTTTATCGGTCAGCCGCTGTTCGCCATGCTCAAGTTCTTCCACAGCATTGTGAGTAACTGGGGTATCGCCATCATCCTGACCACCATGGTGGTGAAGGGCATCTTCTTCTATCCCTCGGCAATGAGCTACCGCTCGATGGCCAAAATGCGCAAGTTTGCACCTGAAATGCAGCGCATGAAGGAAATGTACGGTGATGATCGCCAGAAAATGTCACAGGCGATGATGGAGCTGTACCGCAAAGAGAAGATCAACCCGCTGGGTGGCTGTCTGCCGATCCTGATCCAGATGCCCGTATTCATTGCCCTGTACTGGGTACTGTCCGAGTCGGTTGAACTGCGTCATGCGCCTTTCTACGGCTGGATTCACGACATGTCGGTGATGGATCCTTACTTCATTCTGCCGATCATCATGGGCTGCACCATGTTCCTGCAGCAGCGCCTGAACCCGACGCCGCCGGACCCCATGCAGGCCAAGGTGATGAAGTTCCTGCCCGTGATCTTTACCTTCTTCTTCCTGTGGTTCCCTGCAGGTCTGGTACTGTACTGGGTTGTGAACAACTGCCTGTCGATTCTGCAGCAGTACATCATCACTCGCAAAATCGAGAACGAAGGTAAGACTGCCTGATCCGGCAGAGGTTGTGGATAATCGCTGGCAGTGAACTATCCACAACCCGTTGTCTTCTGCTCCCGCTGTGCGGAAGCGTAAACTCAAGGGCCCTGTTCAGGGTCCTTTTGTTTTTATACACAACCGCTGACCTGTGTGTTGGCAGCGTATCCTTCACCGAGACTGTGGATAATCACTGTGCTTGATACCGATACAATCGTCGCTCAGGCGACACCTCCCGGACGCGGCGGCGTCGGCATCCTGCGGGTATCCGGACCCAGAGCGGCAGCCATTGCGACTGCCATGATCGGCTTTGTGCCTCGGCCACGCTATGCCCATTACACCCCTTTTCTGGATGCCGAAGGGCTGCAGCTGGATCAGGGCATCGCACTGTTTTTCCCCAATCCTCACTCCTTCACCGGTGAAGATGTGTTTGAGCTGCAGGGTCACGGTGGTCCGGTCATTCTCGATCTGATGCTGCGCCGTATTCTCAGTCTTGGCGCCCGTCTGGCGCGGCCGGGGGAGTTCTCTGAGCGGGCTTTTCTCAATGACAAGCTGGATCTGGCTCAGGCCGAGGCCATTGCCGATCTGATTGATGCCGCTTCCGAGCAGGCAGCACGCTGTGCCGTGCGCTCCCTGCAGGGGGAATTTTCCCAGCGGGTGCAGCGGCTGGTGGAAGGGCTGATTCAGCTGCGCATCTATGTCGAAGCCGCCATCGACTTCCCTGAAGAGGAAATCGACTTTCTGGCTGATGGCCATGTTGCCGGGCAACTGCAGCAGTTACGGGATGATCTGGCCACTATCCTTAAGGAGGCCAATCAGGGAGCGTTACTGCGTGAAGGGATGAATGTGGTTATCGCTGGTCGGCCCAATGCCGGTAAATCCAGCTTGCTCAATGCGCTGTCCGGCCGCGATACTGCCATCGTGACCGATATCGAAGGCACCACCCGCGATATCCTCAAGGAACAGATTCAGATTGATGGTATGCCGCTGCATATCATCGATACCGCCGGTCTGCGCGACACCGAAGATAGGGTTGAGCAGATTGGTGTGGAGCGCGCCTGGAGTGCCATCCGTGATGCCGACCGGGTACTGCTGGTGGTCGATGCCTCGCGTCATGGCACCAATAATCCACAGCTGGTTTGGGAAGACCTGTTTGGCGAACGGGTTGTGGATAAAGTGCCGGCCATGGAAAAGCTTACACTTATCCGCAACAAGATTGATCTCAGTGCCGAGCAGTCGGGTGTGGATAACAGCAGTGGCATTCCGGTGATCCGTCTGTCGGCTCAGCAGGGTCAGGGCCTGGAAGGTCTGCGCGAGCACCTCAAGGCCTGTATGGGTTATGACAGCACCACCGAAGGTGGCTTTATTGCCCGCCGTCGTCATCTCGATGCACTGGAGCGGGCAGCACAGGCACTGGTTGACGGTGCCCGGCAGCTGAACGGCTATGGCGCCGGTGAGCTGTTGGCCGAAGATCTGCGCATGGCGCAGGATGCCCTTAACGAAATCACCGGCGAGTTCCGCCCGGATGATCTGCTTGGACGGATCTTCAGCTCGTTCTGTATCGGTAAATAATCCAGCAGGTGGAAAGGGCGGAGACTAAACGCCGCTGCCCGTAGCCTGCCGATACTGCCGCGGGGTAAAGCCGGTCAGGGATTTGAACTGGCGGCTGAAGGCACTGTGGTCGGTATAACCGCAGCGCAGTGCCACCTCGGTAATCGGTAACTCGCTGTGCAGCAGCTGATGGGCGTGCTCCAGCCGTACCTTGTGAATCAGCTGCAGTGGCGTCAGATGGAAGACCCGCTTGCAATAGCGCTCCAGCTGCGCCACGGAGATACCGGCAATACGGGTCAGTTCAGCCAGACTGATGGGCTGATGAAAGTGACTGCGAATGTAGTCATCGACAGCGGCCAGACGCTGGTACGCCGGGTGAGCATCACTGGCCGACTGCAGATCCACTGAGATGCCCACCAGCCCCATGATCTCCCCAGCGCGATTGAATAACGGCCGCTTGTGGGTCAGACACCAGCCCGGTTCACGGCTGCCATACAGATGCAGTTCCAGCTTGTCTTCCAGAATCAGCCCCTGTTGCAATACCCGGCGGTCCTGCTCGGTATAGCCTGGCCCGAACTGGGCGGGGAACACTTCGGCACTGGTCTTGCCCAGCAGTGGTAGCAGCTGTTTCTGGCCACAACGCTGCACCAGCGTGCGATTGGCCATCACATAGCGGGCCTGATCATCCTTGATAAAGATCGCCGCATTGGGGATCACATCCAGCATCGGCAGCAACAAGGCCACACTGGCCAGCCATTCTTCCAGACTGGCAGGGCGCTGCCGGGCATTGTCCTGAGCCAGACCTGCCAGTAGCTCTTGTGCCATTCATCCGCTCTCCCGCTTCACCATCCCGGCAGTGTGCCGCAGCCATGACAGGCTGTCGAGTTCGTCATCCAGACCGTAATTGTGCTGATATCGTCATGGCAGATGAGGAAATACATCAAGCCGGGGAGGGGGCAGGCGAACTACTCTATAACCATTGCAAGCCGCAGTGAGCTTGCCCGATAAGCCCCTCAATCGACGTTGTGGGCTGACTGGCGGGTGATGGTCTACAACTGCATAGCTGAACAGAGTGATAGCGGACAGGTCCATGAAGCGTTTACATATCATCGATTCCCATACCGGCGGTGAGCCTACGCGGCTGGTGATGAAGGGCTTCCCCGAGCTGACAGGCGCCACCATGGCAGACAGGCGCAATGAACTGCGCGAGCAGCATGATCAGTGGCGCCGTGCCTGCCTGCTGGAACCCCGTGGCAACGATGTGCTGGTGGGCGCCCTGTACTGCCCCCCGGTATCGGCAGATGCCACCTGCGGGGTGATTTTCTTCAACAATACCGGCTACCTGAACATGTGTGGCCACGGCACGATCGGCCTGATTGCCTCGCTGCAGTATCTCGGTCTGATCGGCCCCGGCGAGCACAAGATCGACACCCCGGTAGGCGCAGTGACCGCGACCCTGCATGAGAATGGCGCAGTGACGGTGGGTAATGTGCCGTCCTATCGCTATCGCCAGCAGGTGGCGGTCGATGTGCCGGGATATGGCGTGGTTTACGGTGATGTGGCGTGGGGCGGGAACTGGTTTTTCCTGGTCGCTGACCATGGCCAGCGCCTGCAGCTGGACAATGTCGAAACCCTGACCCACTTCACCTGGACCCTGCTGAAAGCGCTGGAAGCGCAGGGAATTCACGGTGAGGACGGCGCGCTGATCGATCATGTCGAGCTGTTCGCCGATGACGAACAGGCCGACAGCCGTAACTTTGTCATGTGCCCGGGCAAGGCCTATGACCGCTCGCCCTGCGGCACCGGCACCAGTGCCAAGCTGGCCTGTCTGGCCGCTGATGGCAAACTGGCCGCCGGTGACATCTGGCGTCAGGCCAGCATTACCGGCAGTCAGTTCGAGGGGCGCTTTGAGTGGGAAGGTGAGCGTATCCGTCCCTTTATCACTGGCAACGCCTACATGAGCGCGGACAGCACCCTGCTGATCGATGAGCAGGATCCCTTCGCCTGGGGTATCTGAGAACCTGAACCGGATCTGCACGAACTGAACCACCATGGCAGATGCAGCCTCTGCAGTTTTGCCATCTTCCCGAATGACTGATTAGGAACGACCTACATGAGCAACAACATCTTTACCGGCTGCATTCCTGCTCTGATGACGCCCTGTACTGCGGATCGCAAGCCTGACTTTGATGCGCTGGTCGCCAAGGGACGCGAACTGATCGATATCGGCATGAGCGCGGTGGTGTACTGCGGCTCCATGGGTGACTGGCCATTGCTGACCGAAGCCGAGCGTCAGGAGGGCGTAGCGCGTCTGGTGGCGGCAGGTATTCCCACTATCGTTGGTACCGGCGCGGTCAACACTCGTGAGGCGGTGTCCCATGCCGCTCACGCTGCTCAAGTCGGCGCTCATGGTCTGATGGTCATTCCTCGCGTCCTGTCCCGTGGCGCCTCGCCCGCCGCACAGAAAGCGCACTTTTCCGCCATTCTCAAGGCTGCGCCAGCGCTGCCTGCGGTGATCTACAACAGCCCCTACTACGGTTTTGCCACCCGTGCGGACCTGTTCTTTGAACTGCGCAGCGAATTCCCCAACCTGATTGGCTTCAAGGAGTTCGGTGGTGCTGCAGACATGCGCTATGCCGCCGAGAACATCACCTCCAAAGACGATCAGGTGACACTGATGGTGGGCGTGGATACCCAGGTGGTGCACGGCTTCGTCAACTGCAATGCCACCGGCGCCATCACCGGCATTGGTAATGCCTTGCCCCGAGAAGTGCTGCAGCTGGTGGCACTGAGCAAGCAGGCTGCGGCGGGAGATGCCAAAGCCCGTCGTCTGGCGCGAGAGCTGGAGTCGGCGCTGGCCGTCCTGTCATCCTTCGATGAAGGCTGCGATCTGGTGCTGTTCTACAAGCATCTGATGGTGCTGAACGGTGACAAGGAATACACCCTGCATTTCAACGAAACCGATGTGCTCAGCGATGCCCAGCGCCACTATGCCGAGAACCAGTACAACCTGTTCCGCCAGTGGTATGCCAGCTGGTCTGCCGAGCAGAATCTGGCCTGATACCGAGCGGGGCTTCGCCGCCTCGCGCGGTTTGCTCGTGCGGTAACGAGCATGAGCTGTCGACCTGAGCGGTGCTGCCTGTGGCGCACCGCTTGCGTTGTTTTTCACTCCCATTTTTCTGCAAGAAGCGGCTGACTATGCTGACCACTACACCTCATAGCTCACAGGTGGATGTTGCCATCGTGGGTGCTGGCATCATCGGCGTTACCTGTGCCCTGCAGCTGGCTCGTCAGGGTCGGCGTGTGGTGATCATTGATCAGCAGCCTGCGGGTCAGGGAGCGTCCTATGGCAATGCCGGTCACATGGCCACCGAACAGGTTTTTCCGATTGCCGACCTGTCGATTCTCAAACGCCTGCCAGCCATGCTGCTCGACCCCATGGGGCCGCTGCGGCTGGACTGGAAGTACCTGCCGCAGGCCTTGCCCTGGTTTACCCGGCTACTGCTGAATCTGCGCCAACAGCCGTTCCAGCGCAGTGTCGCGGGTATTCGCAGCCTCAACGAGGGCAGCCTGCCTGCCTGGCAACGCCTGCTGGACTCCATCGGCAAGCGCTCGCTGCTGCGGGAAGAAGGCTCTTTGCTGGTGTATGAACGTGCTGACTCACGGCCGTCACTGGACGGGTTACAGCAGCGCCTGCGTGAGCAGCAGGTTGCCGTCGAGTTCTGGGACGCACAGCAGGTACAGCAGTCGGCACCGCAACTGAGTGAACACCTCTGCGGCGGGCTGTTTTTTCCACAGACAGGCCATGTCACCAACCCCTATCTGTTGCTGACCGACGTGCTGGCCGCGGCTCAGTCCTATGGGGTGCAATTTCTGCGGCAACAGGTGACTGGCGCGCAGCTGCTGCAGGAAGGCGTTCATCTGACCCTGGCGACCGGCACCCTGCAGGCCAGTCAGGTGCTGCTGGCCTGTGGCGCCCATTCCGCTCCCCTGACGGCGGCGCTGACCGGCAAGAAAGTACCACTGGATACCGAACGGGGTTATCACCTGATGCTGCCGCGTGAGCAGGGCAGGCTGCCGTTTGCCGTTACGTCACTGGAACGGAAGTTCATCATGACGCCGATGGCCGAAGGGCTGCGGCTGGCCGGTACAGTGGAGTTTGCCGGGCTCAGACAGCCTGCCAACATGCCACGGGCCTGGCAGTTGCAGCGGTTAAGTCAGGGGCTGTTCAAGCAACCACTGGACGTGGCAGAGGCGACGCCATGGATGGGCTTCCGCCCGTCTTTGCCCGACTCGTTGCCGATCATTGACCGCGTTGCTGAGGGCAGGGTGCTGCTGGCTTTTGGTCATCAGCACCTGGGGCTGACTCAGGCCGCCGTCACTGCCGAACATATCGGCAGGCTGGCTGCTCTGCCTGTAACGGTGCTGCCGCAGCAGGCTTTGCCTGAGCTGACCAGCTACCGTCTGGCACGTTTCTGAGCGGTTTGGCTCGGGAGCCTGCAATACTGGTCAGCCGTTGCGGGAGGACTTGAATGAATGATACGGTCGCAGGCTTTGTGGCCAAGGCCGCTGATGACGCAGAAAGGGATTGGTCAGCTCTATCAGGTAGTAAGGCGGTATATGTTGCAGAGCTTTATACAGCGGCAGAAGGGCAGGGTTTAGCTGGGAAACGTCACCAACATGCGGTTATCTGCGGGCTGTCAGCGGTACTGAGCACAGGCGGCGCCGCAGGACTCGATACCAACCGCACAGGGCTTGGGCTACACTGGCCCCAGTTCATAGAAGGGAATGGCTATGCTGCAGTTTCATCTGAGCAAAATGTTGGCGAAGCAGATGCAGTCGTTGCTGGTGCCAGCTCCCGATATCCGTCCGGAAGGAATGCAATGGTACGCCCAGGGCGTCAGCCTGCTGGGTGAGCAGTGCATTCTCGCTATCGAAGCCCACAGTCGTTATCTGATGGTGTTCTGCAACCTGCCGATGGCAGAGCTGGAGAACTTCCCGCTGCTGTTTCGTGAGCGCCTGTGGCGCGAGGTCATTGCTGTGTGTCTGCTGGAAGACAAGCAGGCACAGGAGACACTGGGCAAGCTGGTGGATCAAGTCAGTGAGCAGCAGGTCTATCAGCAGGGCTACGATGCCAGCATCAATGTTCACCTGCAGCAGGCCATGCGCAGTCTGGAGAGTGAGGCTCAGCAGCTTGGCCGGTTACCGCAGACACCGGAAGAAGAGTTCAATTTCGGCCTGCGCAGCAACAGTCATCCGACCCGCTACAAAGGCCAGCACCAGCCCTTCCAACCAGTGCGGATCTTTGCTGATGGCTGGCTGGGGATGCTGGAGTACCACCAGTATCAGCAGCAGGTGCATCAGGAATCAGGGGCACCGGATAATGTGGTTCCCCTGCGACGCCACTGACCCTCTGACCATAAATCTCGGATCGTCAGCACGTTTATGGCAAAACGGCAGCCTCGGGCTGCCGTTTTGGTTTTACTCCGCCTGACCTTGAATCGCCGGGCGTACTCAGAATGCGCGCTTAACAGGCTGTTGAAAAACGTTATCGAGGCCGCCGAGACAAGGAAATACCCCGAGGGCACAAGAAACAGGCGAAAAAGCGGAGTTTAGTGAGCTAAATGAGCATTTGACTCGCTCCGCTCGCCCCTTCGGGGCCGTGCTGAAGCACGTTCAGCCGTTGGCTGTGAGCCTGTTTTTGACGCGGTATTCGGCAACGCAGATAGATTTGCAACGACCTGTTAATCCTCAAGGGCAAACAGACTGCGCAACTGCCGGGCAACGGCCTTGTCGTTGTGATGGCCGATCACAGTGGCGT
>NZ_LAPT01000056.1 GCF_003194385.1 Pokkaliibacter plantistimulans | reverse complement strand
GAATGAGATGCAGCGACAGCGTTTCGGTAAGAATGTGCTGCAGGCCTTAGCAAGCTGTTGAAAAACGTTATCGAGGCAGCCGAGACAAGGAAAACACAGGCGAAAAAGCGGAGTTTAGTGGACTAAATGAGCATTTTTGAGCCTGTTTTTGACGCGGTATTCGGCAACGCAGATAGATTTTCAACGACCTGTTAGCCTTCAACGGCATCCGGCTCAAACAACCCGCGCTTCATGTACAGGCGCACCCACAGCGCCGCGATGATACTGATCACCAGCAGGATGCCGCCGGTAATGCTGTACACCTCGGTGGTCATCTCCGGTGACGGTGAGTTATGTAGCATCACATAGATCATGGCGACGATACCGATCACCTGCGGCAGAGGATAAAACGGTGTGCGGTACGGGCGGTGATAGTCAGGCAGACGTTTGCGCAGCACGATCACGTTGACATGGGCAATCACGTAAGCCAGCAACCAGCTGGTGGTCGCGGCAATCACCAGTACCACCAGTGAATCCATATCCAGCAGCAGATACGGCAGGCTGCTCAGCACGGCCAGCATGACAATCCCGATCCAGGGAGCCCTGAAGCGGTTGATGGCTTTCAGCTGCGGGAAGGCCTGCCCCTGCATGGCCATACCGTGCAGCATGCGTGGCACCGAGGCCAGCACGGTATTGACGGTGCTGCAGGTGGCCGCCAGCCCCATGATGGTGGCAATCATCAGCCCGGATTTGCCGAACACCGCCTGCACGTAATCCAGATAGGGAATCGGTGATTCCAGCATGGAACTAACGTTCAGATAAAGGCTGGCACCAAAGATAAAGGCCAGGAAAATCAGGAAGATGGCAAACAGAGACAGGCGCATGGCTCGCGGAATGTTGGTCTCGGGGTTGCGTACTTCGTTGATCAGCGGGCAGATAAACTCCACGCCGACCATGGTCCACATGGCCAGTGTCACCAGACCGAGGAAGCTGCCGTTCAGCACACCGTCAAAACCCCAGTCCACCGTCGGGCCTGCCAGTTGCGGATGAGGCTCCGCCATGCCGGTAATCGCCACCGCACCGACAATCACCAGCGCACTGACTAGTACAAAGGCAAGCACGTTCTGTACCCGGGCAAACACATCCGCCCCCACCAGATTGGTCAGGGTGAAGATGGCCAGAATCAGCAGCGGCAGGGCTTTTTCAGGCAGCACACCGGGGAGCAGTTTCTCCAGCATGGCATCCACCAGAAACAGCTCAACCGGGATGGCCAGCACGGCCACCACCACATAACCGGCGAAGACCGACACGATAGCCGGAAAGTGGCCAATGGCTTTTTGCGTGTAGGTCGCCAGCGTACCTTCCTGCGGGAACATCAGGGACAACTCGGAGAAGGTCATGGCATTGAACTGCGCAATAATCAGCGCTGTCACCATGGCCGCCACGAAGGCCATACCGCCGATGCCGACGCCCTGTATGGCCGAAATCATGGCTCCCTGCACGATGACCAGCCCGATACAGATGGCCATCATGGTGGGTAATCGCAGTTTGCTGCGGGTGTCAGAAGCAGCGGCTAGTCCAGCCGATGTCAGGCCCCTCGCGTCAGTTATATTGCTCATTGCTTTGCCCTCGTGGATTTATGAACGTTTTCACGAACTGCAGCATGTCGACCACATCAGGGTGAAAAGCGTCGGGAGATACAGCCTGATGGCCAGTCGTTTCTGTCTCTCTGATGCTTTTCGCCTGCCCGCAGCGCATTCACTCAACCACGAATGCGCTTGGGTACTCTGTCCATGCCCTGCTGTGTTGTGCTTAAGATCCTGAACACGATCTGCGGCGCGTCGGCCACTCGGCGTTGAAAAGAGCTTCGGCATGCTCATTTACCTTAAGTAAACTCCGCTGCCTCAGCGCTTTTCGCCTTGACTGGCCTTAGCTCGCGAGATCGTGAACAGGATCTGAGCCTCAGTCTTTTCGCATGGAACAGAGGTATTGCATTACGGATGAACTACAACCGGCCGAACCGATAGGGTGTCGGGTCGATCAGCGGTGTGGATTGCGTCACCAGATCGGCAGCCAGCTGCCCTGCCGCGGGGCCGGTGCCAAAACCATGACCGGAGAAGCCGGTGGCGATGGTCAGCCCCGGTATGGCTTCAATCCGGTCAATAACGGGGTTGGAATCCGGTGTGACGTCAATCAGCCCCGCCCAGGCCTCTTCCACCTGCGCTTGCTCAAATACCGGCCAGGCCTGACTCAGGTTATCCAGCGCTTCCTGATTCAGACTGGGGTTGAACTGTGGATCCATGGTCCGCACCTGCTCGAACGGGGTGACGCTGCCTGAGCGCCAGCTGCGGGCCAGCGCCAGATCGCGGAGGAAATGGCGCCCCAGCTTCACCCGCAGGAAACTGCGCTGGGCCTTGAGCTGCTCCAGATAGCGCCAGCCAATCAGCAGGTGATCAAGGCAGATGGGCGCATCCAGCGCCCCGCGCTGAGTAATGATGAAGCCACCGTCCTTATGCTTACGGAAGGAGAAATCCGGTGCGCCCACGGCGATATCGGTCGGCCCCTGCATGGGTCTGGTGCGCAGAACTGAGCAGATCAGCGGCAAGGTCGGCAGCGCCACACCGAGGTTTCCGAGAAAACGCCGTGACCACGCCCCCCCTGCCAGCAGCACCTGATTGCAGCGAATCTCGCCACGTTCCGTCACCACGCCGCTGACCCGGCCCGCCGTCGTTGACAGGGTGCGTACGGCGCAGTGCTGAACCATCACCGCCCCCTTCCCGACCGCCGCTGCCGCCATCGCGCTGGTCGCCAGCGCAGGTTCGGCACGGCCATCGGAGGCGGTATAGATGCCACCCAGCCAGTTACCTCTGCCACCGGGAACACGCTGGTCAATTTCTTCCGGACTGAGCAGTTTTGAATCCAGCTCCAGCCCGTCGACCGACTTCAGCCAGCCGTCATACATCGCCATCTGTTGTTCTGAACGGGCCAGAAACATGATGCCCGCCTGCTGATAGCCCACTTGCCGGCCAATACGGGCAGGCATCTCAGCCCAGAGCCGGTCTGCGGCCATGGCCAGCGGCACATCATGGGCATGACGACTGGTTTTACGAATCCAGCCCAGGTTTCTGGAGGACTGCTCGCCAGCGATATGGCCCTTTTCCAGCAACACCACGGGAATATTGCGCTCCGCCAGCACCAGCGCTGCCGTCACGCCCACAATACCGCCACCAATGATCACCACTTCCGTCGATACCGGTAGCTGATCCTGCGTCTTTACCGCCTCAAGTGCCTTTGTCATAACACCATTCCTGCAACCTGTTTCGCCCAGCGAGGGTTTTTGCCAGACCCGCGTTTGCCGGGCAGGCCGTTGAAAAGCTGGCCAGAAGCCCGGCTAGGGTTATTAGCCGATCTGGATACGTTCGACGTCCGCACTGGCCGCGCCGCGATAGGCCGTCACTTCCAGCTCCACCTTGTAGACAGTGGAGCCCAGCGGTGGGCAGGTCACGGTGGTGGCAGGGTCGATGCCGCGGAATTTGTTGCCGATGAAGTCCATCACTGCCTGCACATGCTGCGGGTCCTGAATGAACACGCGGGAGAACACCACATCGGCCAGCGAAGCACCGACCGCCGCCAGCGCGCTTTCGATATTGGCGAACACCTGCTCGGTCTGGGCGATGACATCTTCGGGAATTTCTTTGGTCAGCGGATTACGACCGGCGGTGTTGGAGACATAAATCCAGTTATCAACGGCCACCAGCCGGGAATAACTGCCCATTTCCTCGAATTTGGAGCCGGTTTTAACTTTCACAATCTTTGTCATTTTATTTATCGCTCATATTCAAAAACAATTCGGCCAGCCACCTGTTGCCAATCGAAATAGCCAATATCGTTGCACTGCAATAAATGGCGAATAGCTAAACCGCCCGCTATTGCCATTCACTGAGTGTGAATCGTCCCATATCGCTCAGAACGCATTCACCCGGGAAAACAGGCACGTTGTTAATTCAGTACTTATTCATGCTGTGCTTATTAATGCTGCGCTTATTCATGCATTGCTTATTCAAGGGCCGCTGATTAACTAGCAGCCGTTGTCTGCGCGCACTCAGCGCAATACCGGCACATCCCACAAATTGAGTTTCACGCCGATGTTATTGGCCAGCGCGTTGCGATAAATCCTGGTAGCCCAGGCCACATCCTCTACCGGCATGCCACCGACAGACATGATGATGATCTCGTCGTCATTGCGGCGACCCGGAGCCTCGCCGGCAACGATCTTGCCGATGTCTTCCAGATCATCCAGCGTCAGCTTGCCCTCGGCGATCATGTCCATGAAGCGCACCCCGACCAGCGGAATGCAGTTGTGGGCTGGTTTGGGCACTTCTTCGTACCAGGCCTGATAGAGGCCGGTGTTATCGAGCACTTTGCGGACATCCGGCCCTTCCATCTCCTCATCCATGCGGCAGGAAGCAGGCATCGCCAGAAAAGCGCCGGGTTTGACCCATTCCCGCTTGACCAGCGGATAGGTAGAGGGATCGCCCGTTTCACCGGAGTTGCAGTAGGTGATGATGTCGGAACCACGCACCACGTCTTCGATGGAGTCCACCACTTCGACGGTGGTGATCTGCGGGAAGGTTTCATTCACCCATGCAAGGAAGTCTTCCAGACTTCTACGGCCACGGCCCTTGATCTTGATGGTATCAATCAGCGGACAGGCCGCCATAAAGGCAGACACCGAGGTTTTGCCCATGACGCCCGGACCAAGCAAGCCGATGACTTTGGCGTCTTTACGTGCCAGATGGCGGGCACCTACACCGGGAATCGCGCCGGTACGATAGGCTGACAGCAGGTTGGCAGACATGTAGGCCATGGGCGCGCCGGTATCGACGTCGCTCAGGGTAAACATCAGGATCGAGCGTGGCAGACCCTTGTCACGGTTGGCGATGTTGGAGCCATACCACTTCACGCCACAGGTCTGAAAATCACCGCCCAGATACGCAGGCATCGCCATCAGACGGCGATCAGCGGTAGGTTTGGGCATGGTGGCAAAGGGTGACTGTTCAGGGAAGGTAATCATCGCCCCGTGGGAATCGCTGTTGGGGCCAGCCATGCGGTAATCGCCCTTGTACAGCAGCGCAAACATTTCTTCCATGGTGTCGACGCATTTGGGCATATCGGTGACACCGGCTTTGATCATGTCTTGCTCTGACAGATAAATAAAATCAATCTTTGTATTTTCGGACATGGCTTCACCTTTAAAACACTGACCTGAACAACACCCATAAATAAAGGTGCTCATTGGCAATTACCGGGGTATTCAGCTATTTCGGATTATTCGAAAATCGCTGAATTAAACTGCTACCCGTCAATTCACTGTGGGGCGGGTATTTTTCGATGCTAGCCGCGACGTCTGCATGCGTATTGAAGATTTGCGACATGGATTAAAGGGAAAAATTAAATAATGCGCAGCAGGTCATCGTGATGCCTGTTCAATGGCATTCTTTTTGCGTGCTTTTTAACAGCCTGTTAAAGAGTCGGGCAAAAGCAGTGGTGAAGGCGGAGTCAAAAACGCGTCGAAGCCAGCACTTACCCTGACAGGTAACACAGCAATAAGGTCATCAGCACAGGTCAGCTCCATGTCATCATCCGTGGTTTATCGCGTGGCGGGCATACACTCCAAACAACCCTGGTTTGTGATGAGTGCGGCTGAGTATTTTTCGCTGTTTGCCTCTGATGATCCGATGATTTCCCACTACTACAGTTTTGAGGCCGATCACACTCATGGCATGACCATGGCGATCCCCGACGGCTGCGTGGATATCGTCTTTGACTGCGACCCGAGCGCGCCCAATGCGGTTGTCTGTGGCACCGCGGTGGAAGCAACCAGCGCCCGCTTTATTCATAAGCACCGCTACTTTGGGGTGCGCTATGCCCCCGGCCTGGTCCCTGATTTCGTCAAGGCATCGGCGGCAGAAATGATTGACCAGAAGCTCAATTTTCTGGATGCCGTGCCCGGTGCGCACAGCCTGTTCGAGCAGATTGTCAGTGAGCAGGATTTTGCCCGGCAGGTAACACTGCTGAAGGAGTTTGTGGCGAAAAGAAGCACTCGCAAGCAGTCTGCGGTGACATCGCTGGCCGTCCGCACGATTCTGCAGCACAAAGGCAATCTGCAGATGCGTGATCTTGAAGAAGTCACCGGCTTTACCAGCCGCACCGTGCAGCGCCAGTTTCAGGATGATCTGGGTCTTTCACCCAAGGCCTTCAGCCGTATGATTCGTGGCCAGTCTGCTGTCTACGAAATCAATCACAGCCGCCATAACAAGGTGGCCTTTTCCGAGCTGGCCTGTGATCTGGGTTTCAGTGATCAGTCGCACTTCCTGCGGGAATTCAAGAAGCTGGTCAATGCCACCCCACTCGACTATCAGAATCTGGTCAAACAGCAGACCTATCTGGACCGGATTCGCTGCTGCTAAGCCCGGCAGTCACTTTCAGCAAAAAACACCTTCAGCAAAAATCACCTTCCATATAAAACGTCAAAGCGCATCAGATTGGTGCGCTTTAGTATTTCTGCGCCCCTATATAGTTCACTAGTTAACTTTTTTAACCTGCGCCTTTCGAGCGGTGCCTTTTGAACGACCCGCTTCGGCCTGCGTGGCAGCGGCCACCCGCTCTGGTGCCCAGCCACATGATGCTTGCCGCAGAAAATGCTGTTCGATCTGCATTTTTGACGTAAAGCCACAGCCGCCTCCCTGTGATCGGCCTTTACTGCCAGCCGACCTGCGTAAAATTCTGCTATCCAACCCTCACGTTGCCTACAGGAAATCCCCCATGTCTGACACCAGCACTCAGGTTAAACCCGCGCTGTTCAAAGTCTTTGCTCTGGATAATCTCGGTACCGCCAAGGAAAGCGGCCCCCTGCCCGAACGCCTGATTGAAGGATCGCCCCAGTTCAAGACCTGGAACGTGGACAGCGCCAAAGACGGCAAAGTCAGCACCGGCGTATGGGAAGCCACCCCCGGCACGACCCGCTCGATCAAGGGCGAAGTGTGGGAATACTGCACCATTCTGTCTGGCGTGGTGGAAATCACCGAAGACGGCGGTGAGCCTGTGCGCCTGCAGGCGGGCGATACCTTTGTCCTCAAGCCCGGCTTTGTCGGTGTCTGGAAAACCATCGAAACCGTGCGCAAGCTCTGGGTAGTGGTGAACTGAGCACCTGAACAGATTCAGAACCGCGCCAGCAACTGATCTGCAACAGTCCGTCGCAGAGTGCTCCGCCACTCTGCGTTCGGCGCCCTCAGCAACAATTCTTCCCCGACAATCCTGCAGCAGACCGACTACTCTGAGGCCCGTGACCACCCTGCCAGCTACCGGATTGACGGCCCTTGCCACGTATCCGCTCCTTATTTCGTCCTCTGTGTCAGCATCCTGCGGCGGCTATGTAACATTGCGTCCACCACGCAACAACGATCCGTTGCGAGACAGGCGTCAGACAGCCCACAACGGACAGGCAATACTTTCCACTCACCAAGACCATACGGCGACCCGGCAGATGCATGTGAACATGCTATGGAACAGGTTTTGAGGAGTGGACGTGACGACCAATAACAAAGGCGCAACAGGAAAACACCACGCAGACGATCACTCAGGCACACGCGCCAGCCTGCATCGACTGATTGACCTGCGTAACATCAACCACAACGAGACCACCGCCTGGCTGGAAGATGACTTCCACCATTTCGGGGTCAGTGTTCATCATCAGGACGGCATCGTGACCGACGTGCAGGCCACCGCTGTACGGGTGCCCTGGACCACCTGCAGCGGTGCCACCGAAAAGCTCAGGGAGCTGATCGGCCAGCCACTGGTGTCACGAGCGACCGATGTCGGCAAGTACCTGAAACGGCGCTACCAGTGTGTGCATCTGTTTGATCTGGCCGGGCTGGCGTCAGCCTTTTCGCACCTGCCCACTGTACATCGCCGTTACCAGGCCATCGTTTCTGACCGCCCCCGACCGGGCTATGCCAAGCTGCGGGAAGTGACCGATCTGGGGCAAGGCCGGGCGCAACTGCTGATGGATGGCCAGTGCATCATGGACTGGCAGATCGACGGCGAATGGATTACCTCCCCCGCCACCGCTGCGGGCTACTCCACTGAACAGGGCTTTCGCCAGTGGACTGAAACCCTGCCCATCGATGAAGCCGAGCACGCTTTTATCCTGCGCCGCGCCATTATCGTCGCGACCGGGCGTCAGTTTGATCTGGACAGCTATCAGACTCTGGCCGATATGCGCCTGAGTGAAGACTGCTTTTCCCTGCAGCCGGAGCATCGCGAAGAGGCGACCCGCTGTCAGGGCAGCACCCGCGACTTTGCTGCAGCCCCCGAAACCTTGCTGGCACATCTCCGGCACCCTAGCCGGCACAAATAGGCAGGCTCACTCTTCCCTCCGTGGCGCGGGTCAAACCGCCCTGCGCCACAGGCAAACCCGTCTTTTTTATGTTTTTTTTACGGTCCGGCCTACAGATCGCCATCGAATTTTTACGCCGCGAATCCGCACACTACTCCCATTCCTTCCCATCACAGGAGTAGTGCAATGACCATCCTGCAAGGTCTGGCGATACTGTCTGGTGTCGCCATCAGTGCTTATCTGCTTTACGCCCTGTTTCGTCCTGAACAGTTCTGAGCAGAGGCATGATCATGACCAACCCAGCCTTTCTTTCCCTCACCTCAACGGCCGGCGTGCTGCTGATACTGGCGCTGGCCTTGCTGCCTGCGCCATTACTTGGCCGCTGGATTCACCGTATTTATGAACACCACCGCGCTGATATTGTCGAGCAGCGTCTGGCGCACTGGCTTGACTGGTCGGAGCAACAGAACTGGCGTAGCTACCTGCTCTATCTGCTGGTGTTCAATCTGCTGTGCTTCGTTCTGCTGTTTACGCTGTTACTGGCACAGGGCCATCTGCCGCTCAATCCGCAGCATTTGCCGGGGTTAAGTGCTGATCTGGCCTTCAATACCGCCGTCAGCTTTGTCAGCAATACCAACTGGCAGGCTTACAGCGGAGAAGACAGCCTGAGCTATCTGAGCCAGATGCTCGGTCTGGGCGTGCAGAACTTTGTCAGTGCGGCCACCGGCATGGCCGTGGCTATCGCCCTGTTCCGCGGCATCGCGCGCCGCTCCAGTCACAGCGTCGGCCACTTTGGTCGTGACCTGTATCGGGGCGTGGTGTACCTGCTACTGCCTCTGTCGTTGCTGCTGGCACTGGTGCTGATCTGGCAGGGCGTGCCGCAGAACTTTAATGCCTACCTCAGTGCCAGCACGCTCGACGGCGGTCAGCAGTGGATTCCCGGTGGTCCGGCCGCCTCGCAGATTGCCATCAAACAACTGGGCACCAACGGCGGTGGATTCTTTGGCGTCAACTCTGCCCATCCCTTCGAGAACCCCACCCTGCTCAGCAATCTGTTGCAGTGCGCGGCCATTCTGCTGATCCCGGCCGGGTTTGTGTTTGCCTTTGGTCACTACGTCAGAGATCGCCGTCAGGCGGTGGCGCTGTTTATTACCATGAGTGCGCTGTTGCTGCTGGGACTAGGTGTGCTGCTCTGGTCGGAAGGTCGTCTCAGCCCGCTGCTGGCATCACTGCAACTCAGCGATAGCCTCAACTGGGAAGGCAAGGAAAGCCGGTTCGGCATCGATCTTTCGGCACTCTGGACCGCCATGACCAGTGCCGCCTCCAATGGCTCGGTCAATGCCATGCACGACAGCCTCAGTGCCTGGGGCGGGCTGGTGCCACTGGTCAATATTCTGCTGGGTGAAATGATCTTCGGCGGCGTCGGTGCCGGGATGTACGGCATGCTGCTGTTTGTGCTGCTGGCCGTGTTTCTCTCGGGCCTGATGATTGGTCGTACGCCTGCCTATCTGGGTAAAAAGATTGAAGCGCGGGAAATCCAGTGGGCGCTGGTTGCCCTGCTGACCATGCCACTGGGGATTCTGGTGCTGGGCAGCCTGACGGCGCTGTTGGGTGACCCGCAGGCCGTCACCAGCAACCCCGGCCCGCACGGCCTGAGCCAGTGGTTGTATGCCTATGCCTCTGCTACCGGCAACAACGGCTCGGCCTTCGCCGGTTTTGCCGCGGGTCAGCCGCTGCAAAACATGTTGCTGGGGCTGGCCATGCTGATTGGCCGCTACGGCGTCATTATCCCGGTGCTGGCCATTGCTGGTTCATTGGCCAGCAAAGCACCACGTGCCGCCAGCGCAGCCGAGCTGCCCACTCACGGCCCACTGTTTATCGCCCTGCTGACCCTGTCACTGTGCCTGCTGGGTGCCCTTAACTTCTTCCCGGTACTGATGATGGGGCCGGTGGCAGAGGCGTTGTCACTTCCCTGATCACCCGCTTCTGACTGAACACACGGGCACGCGTTCACCCTTGTCACGTGCCCATTCATTCCTGAGAGGAACACAGCATGAATGTGTCAACCAAAGCGCCCGCCGCTGCGACTGACCCAAGCGTTACTGCCAGCACCAGCGCAGAGCACACGGCATCGTACTGGTTACAGATTATCTGGCAGGCAGTACAACGCCTGAGCCCACGCCATATGGTGCGTCAGCCGGTATTGTTTGTAGTGGAAATCGGCGCTGTCTTCGCCACCGTACTGACACTGCTGTCACCCCAGACGCTGGGGTCATCCGGCGGTACGGCGGCCATGTCCGTCAGCACTGCGTGGCAGATTATCGGCTGGTTATGGGCCACCCTGCTGTTTGCCAACCTCGCTGAAGCGCTGGCGGAAGGCCGTGGTAAAGCGCGGGCAGACAGCCTCAAGGCGGGGAAGCAGAATCTGCAGGCTCGCAAGGTACAAGACAGCGACGATACTGTCGGCCAGAGCGTCAATGCTGCCTTGCTGCGCAAAGGCGATCTTGTTCGGGTCATGGCAGGCGAGCTGATCCCCGCCGACGGTGAAGTGATACGCGGTGTCGCTGCCGTCAATGAAGCGGCCATCACCGGCGAATCGGCGGCGGTTATCCGCGAATCAGGCGGGGATCGCTCGGCAGTGACGGGCAATACCCGCGTGGTGTCCGACTGGCTGGTCATCCGCGTCAGTGCCAATCCCGGCGAATCGACGCTGGATCGCATGATTGCGCTGGTGGAAGGCGCCAGCCGCCAGAAAACACCCAATGAGCTGGCTCTGAGTATTCTGCTGACCGGCCTGACCCTGATTTTCCTCTGGGTAGTGCTCACCCTGCCCGCCTTTGCCAGCTACTCCGGCGGCACCCTGCCGATGCTGGCGCTGATTGCCCTGCTGGTGACGCTGATCCCCACCACAATCGGTGGTCTGCTGTCAGCCATTGGTATCGCCGGAATGGACCGCATGCTGCGCCTCAATGTGGTGGCCAAATCAGGCCGGGCGGTAGAAGCCGCAGGCGATGTGCAGACCCTGCTGCTGGATAAGACCGGCACCATCACCTTTGGTAACCGTATGGCCGACAACCTGCTGCCGGCACAGGGCGTCAGCCAGCAGCAACTGGCGCGCGCCGCACTCTATGCTTCGCTGGGCGACGACACGCCGGAGGGGAAATCTATCCGCCACTATGTGCAGCAGCACTTCGCCGCTGTGTATGGCGACGTCATGCAGGACAGCACTGATCTCAACACCATCGCCTTCACTGCCGAAACCCGCCTGTCCGGCGCCTGGCGTCATCCTGTTCTGGGGGAGCGTCAGGAATGGCAAAAAGGGGCAGTAGATGCAGTCCTGAACTGGCTTGCGGCTGACAGCCAGGGCACCGCGATCAAGGGTCAGGCCATGCCTGCGTTACTGCGCGATCAGGTGGATCAGATCAGCCGCACGGGCGGCACACCGCTGCTGGTCACCGAAGGCCGGCAGCTGCTCGGCGCTATCCACCTGAAAGACGTGATCAAACCCGGCATCCGTGAACGTTTTGCGCAATTGCGTCAGCTGGGCATCCGTACCGTGATGATCACCGGTGACAACCCGCTGACCGCCGCCGCTATTGCCGCCGAAGCGGGCGTCGATGACTACATGGCAGAAGCCACGCCGGAGAGAAAGCTGGCGCGTATCCGTCAGGAGCAGAGTGAAGGCCGACTGGTAGCCATGTGCGGTGACGGTGCCAACGATGCTCCGGCGCTGGCTCAGGCAGACGTCGGTCTGGCCATGAATGACGGCACGCAGGCCGCACGGGAAGCAGGCAATCTGGTGGATATGGATTCTGACCCGACCAAACTGCTGGATGTGGTGCGGGTCGGCAAGCAACTGCTGGTCACCCGTGGCGCCCTGACGACCTTTTCCATCGCCAACGATGTGGCCAAGTACTTCGCTATCCTGCCCGCCCTGTTTACCGGCTTCTACCCGCAGCTGGCCAGTCTCAATCTGATGCACCTGCACTCCTCAGACAGCGCCATCCTGTCTGCCATCATTTTCAACGCGCTGATCATTCCGGCGCTGATTCCGCTGGCGCTTCGCGGTGTCAACGCCGAAGCCCAGTCAGCACAACAGCTGCTGCGGCGTAATCTGCTGATCTTCGGCGTGGGCGGGCTGATTGTCCCCTTTATCGGTATCAAGCTGATCGACCTGCTACTGGTCGCCCTTGGCTGGGTTTGAGAGCCGGAGGAAAACACCATGACGATACATACTCCCTGTGAACAAAACCCATCTTCTGAAGCCGTCGCCGCGCAGACAACCATCGAGCACGGCAGCCGCTGGCACAGTGCCATCAAAACCGCCTTTGCTTTGTGGCTGCTGGCCACGGTGGTTTGCGGACTGGCCTATCCGTTACTGATGACAGGTATCGGCCAGCTGCTGTTCCCCTGGCAGAGCAATGGCAGCCTGCTGTTCGACAGCCAGCACCGGCTGCGCGGCTCAGCGCTGCTGGGGCAGCAGTTCAGCGCAGCGGGCTACTTTCACGGCAGACCATCCGCCTCCGATTACAAAAATGGTGCGGCCAGTAATCTGGCGCAAAGCAATCCGGCGCTGGTGGCTGAGATCAGACAACGTTATGCCTACTGGCATCAGCAGCGCCCTGATCAGCCGGTGCCATCGCAACTGGTGTATGCTTCTGCCAGCGGTCTGGACCCGGAGATTGATCTCAGCACAGCGCTGTATCAGGCGCCGCTGGTGGCAACTGCGCGGCAGGTGCCTGTTGCCGATGTGGAAGCGCTGGTGCAGCAGCTGGCACAACGCACTGGACGCGAGGAGCCGATAGTCAATGTGCTGCAGCTGAATATGGCGCTGGATACGGATGAGTTGCTTTCTGTCCGTTGATGAGACATTCGGGTCGAATGACGTTAGTTCCATGGCAGTATCTGAGTTTGCAGGATAGTCGGCGCCCCCTCTCCCTAAATCCCTCTCCCACGAGGGGAGAGGGACTTGTTCGAGTGCACTGAAAAATTGCCGTTTGCTTGATAGTAATGCCGGCCTGCACCCAAACACTGGACCGACTCCCTCGGTGATTTGCTTAACCGGGGCTGGAGGCGCAAAAGCCGATTAGCCAGAGCTGATCTGCACTACCGGCCTGCGCCCAAACACTGAACCGACTCCCTCGGTGCTTTACTTAACCGGGGCTGGAGGCGCAAAAGCCGGTTAACCAGAGCTGATCCGCACTACCGGCCTGCCCCCAAACATGGGACCAACTCCCCTCGCCCCTTGCGGGAGAGGGGTTGGGGGAGAGGGGAAACCATGCCATACCCATACGCCAATCCAAGGTGAGTAACGACGTTGAACCAGGATGACAGAGCCGATGCCCTGCTGGCGCAGCTCAAGCACGAACAGCCCGGCAAACTGACGGTATTTCTCGGCGCCGCACCGGGCGTGGGAAAAACCTACGCCATGCTCAACGCGGCCCTGCAAAAACAGGCCGAAGGCATCGGCGTCGTAACCGGCATAGTGGAAACCCACGGTCGCGAAGACACCGCCCGTCTGGCCAGACAGCTGCCGCTGTACCCTCTCAGGGTAGAGGACTATCAGGGTATCCATCTGCAGGAACTGGATCTGGACGGCCTGCTGCAGCGGCGCCCTCCGCTGGTGCTGATCGACGAACTGGCGCACAGCAATGTTGGCAGTGGCCGCCATCGCAAGCGCTTTCAGGATGTCGAGGAGCTGCTGGCTGCGGGGATTGATGTGTACACCACGGTCAATATCCAGCATATCGCCAGCCTTAATGACACGGTGGCGGGCATCACCGGCGTGCGGGTCAGAGAAACCGTGCCCGACCGGCTGCTGGAACAGGCCAGTGAGATCATTCTTGTCGACCTGCCGCCGCGAGAGCTGATTGGCCGCCTCAAGGCAGGCAAGGTCTATCTGCCGGAACAGGCCCGGGCCGCCATAGAAGCCTTCTTCAGCCTGCCCAACCTCACCGCACTACGTGAATTGTCGCTACGTACCGTGGCGGCTCATGTCGATACCGAGTTCAAACAGAATCTGCAGGCGCAGGGGCTGCGTTCTGAGCAGGAAGTGCAGCCACGGCTGATGGTGTGCATTGATGCCGACACCGATGCCGAGCGGCTGATCCGCTTTGGCAAACAGCGTGCTGAACTGCGCCAGATGCCGTGGCTGGTGGTGCATGTAGATCGTGGCCGCAGCCTTGATGAACAGGGCCAGCAGCGCCTGCGGCAGTCGTTCCTGCTGGCAGAAGAGCTGGGCGCCCAGTGCCTGCGTCTGCAGGGCCGCGATGTCGCGGCAGAGCTGATGGCCTGTGCTGAACGCCAGCATGTCAGCGATATTCTGCTGGGCCGACATCGCCCCCGACGAGGCTGGCGCAAGCTGGTGCCCTACACTTCAAGGCGACTGCTCAAACATGGTCAGCAGTTCACCCTGACCTTTCTTGCCGGTGCCGAGCAGCCGCATCCGTCCCGTCCATGGCGCCTGCGTGGCCGGGTGTCCGAGTATGTGCAGGCCAGTGTCATCATGCTGCTGGCCTTCTCCACTGCCATCGCCATTGATCATGTGCTCGGCATCACCAATATCCTCATGGTGCTGCTGGTCGGTGTGCTGGTGGCGTCGCTGCGCACCAGTGTCGGCCCGGCCCTGTTCAGCGCCCTGCTGGGTTTTATCGGCTTCAACTTCTTTTTTACCGAGCCGCGCTACACCCTGATGATGTTTCACCGTGAAGACATTCTGACCGTCAGCTTCTTCCTGATCCTGTCGTCGGTGATCGGCAGCCTGACGGTCCGCCTGCGTGAACAGATTCAGGCGCAGCGCTATGCCCAGGCCACGACGGATACCCTGTTCAGCCTCAGCCGTCAGCTGATGACCGCCGCTGATGAAAAAAGCATCCTGCAATGCGGGCGACGCTTTATCAGTGAGTGGCTGAATGGCCCGGTCGTGGTAGTTCGCGGCCGCTCGGAAGAACAGCTGCAGCTGCTGGGCGATGCAGATAATCCTATCCTCGAAGAGCGGGAATGGGCCACCGCGCGCTGGTCGTGGCAACGCGGCTTACCCGCTGGTGCAGGCACCGACACCCTGAACAGCAGCCACTGGTGCTGGATGCCACTGGTCTCCGAGCGCGGTGTGCTGGCACTGCTGGGTATTCAGTCGCCGCCCTGGCAGCCGGAACGCAAAAGTCAGCTGGCAACCCTGATCCGCCAGCTGGTGCTGGCACTGGAACGGGCGCGTCTCAATGAAGATCTGGAGAGTGCCCGGATTCAGGGTGAAACCGAGCAGCTCAAGTCCGCCCTGCTCTCATCTGTTTCACACGACCTGCGTACGCCGCTGGCCAGTATGATCGGCGCGGTCTCCAGCCTGATTCACTATGAAGACAGACTGAGCCCGGATGATCGCCACAGCCTGCTGGAAACCACTCTGCAGGAAGCCGAACGGCTTAACCGCTACATCCAGAATCTGCTGGACATGACCCGTCTGGGCTATGGCCGCATGAAGCTGGAGCGTGACTGGGTCAGCCTTGATGACATCATCGCCTCGGCATTGCAGCGCCTGCATTCGGTGCTCAGCCACTGTCGGGTCAGGCTGCAACTCAGCCGTGACGTGCCCCTGCTGTATGTGCACGCGGCGCTGATCGAACAGGCCATCATCAATATTCTGGAAAACGCTGCCCGCTTCTCGCCCGATCATGGCGAAATTCTGATCAGCGCTGCCATGCAGCACACCGAGCTGGTGTTGCAGATCAGTGATCAGGGGCCGGGCATCAGTGCTGAAGATCGCGCACGAGTGTTCGATATGTTCTATTCCGTGCAGAAAGGTGACCGTCAGGGTGGCGGCACCGGGCTCGGGCTGGCCATCTGTCAGGGCATGGTGGGCGCTCATGGTGGCAAAGTGGTTGCCCTGCCGGGGCCGGACCAGCGCGGTACCACCATGTCCATCCACTTGCCGCTGGAAAATCAGCCGCCACTCCCCGAAGATGACGACTGATGTTAACCCTGCAGGACACCGCACCTTGTCATGAATAACAACCGCGTTCTGATCATCGATGATGAGCCACAGATCATCCGCTTTCTCAGGATTGCCCTGCAGTCGGAAGGCTATGAGGTCCTGAGTGCTGAGAACGGCAGTGAAGGCATACGTCAGGCGGCACTAGGCAATCCTGCCCTGATTGTGCTGGATCTCGGCCTGCCGGACATGGACGGCACCGAAGTGCTGAAGTGGCTGCGAGAATGGAGCCAGACGCCGGTGCTGGTGCTGTCTGTCCGTTCACGGGAAGACGATAAGGTGCAGGCGCTGGATGCGGGCGCCCATGACTACGTCACCAAACCTTTCGGCATACAGGAGTTTATGGCCCGGGTGCGGGTGCTGCTGCGTAACCGCCCTCAGGCCGACGCCGTGCAGGAGGTACAGCAGGTGGCCATCGGTGAATTGCTGCTGGATTTCGTGCACCGCCGCATCACGCTGGCAGGCGAAGAACTGCACCTTTCACGCAAGGAGTACGCCATGCTGACGCTGCTGGCGCGGCACCTTGATCAGGTCGTCACCCAGCAGTTTCTTCTGGAGCAGCTGTGGGGCAAGGTCCATCGTGATGACAGCCACTACCTGCGCATTCTGGTTGGTCGCTTAAGGCAGAAACTGGGTGATGACCCTGCTCAACCCCGTTATATCCGGACTGAGCAGGGTGTCGGCTATCGCCTGTGTTCATGTTGATGAATACAGTCAATCCTTCCTTAAGCCGATGCCAGTTAAGCCTGCCGGTAGCGGCTATGCACACCTGCCAGCATGACTCTACAAGACACAACATGTTTGGCACATCCAACCCTGGATAGTAATATTCCAACATCATAATCTGCCAAAGAATAACTCATATTAAATTGACATATGGACATCCATTTATTTTAAGAATTGTCATTAAATATGTTCCAAGAATATAGTTACATACTAATTATTGATGGTGTTTGCTGTGAGTATTCGTCTGTTGGTTATGGGGGCAAGTGAGTCAAATCGAAGGCGCCCACCTTCTATGGGAGAGCAAAATAACAGGTTGTGGGCGGAGAGACTGCAGAACACATACTCAGTTCATGGATACTGGCCAGCGATTTTAATGCATTACATTAACGCCAGAGCTACAGGTGATGAACTACCCACTCTGGAAGAACTACAAGGCTTTGGTAAAGATATGTATATGTTTGACCGCAGCCTCATCTATCGCTGGAGCCATGCAGATATTTGGAATATTGCAATGCCAGCTAACGTAGCCAAAGCTGGCCTTCATTATTTTGAAATGCATGAACAAGAGTTAGTTCAATATAGTCCGGATGTGATTATCCTATGTTTAGGATCTGTAGACTGCCTGGAGCATACTCCAGCAAGAACCATTCAGGATTTTAACGAAATAAAGAGCAACCAATACTTGGACCACAGCCAAAGCACCACTTTCGACTATTGTGATACCGCTGAAGAATTCCATGAAGTACTAAGCAAGCTATCTGAAAAAGCTGCCAAAATAAATAAAAATGCCACTATCATAAATATAGATATACTGAAGGCACCTAATATAAGCCCACGAATAGTAGAAAAAATAAATAGCTTCAGCAGCGTAATAAGAGATATTTCAAGAGATCACGGACAGCACTTTATTTCTTTATCAGATATTTTTGACAGGGATGATTATGATGAGAAGATATGGTTCATGAGCGACAGACACCCTACAGAGTTAATGAATAAACACATCGCCATGAAAGTACTGGACTGCATCCCATTTGACCGACAATATAAGAAAATAGATAACTTCCCAGTAAAAACATTGGATATAAAGCTAAAGATTGGAGATAAAACATGAAGTTTACAATTCCAGACATATTTCCAGATAGCAATACAATGTGTAGCGTTAGAGGGCTGGATCTCAATATTGGTGACAGAATCAATGCCAATGATGTCGTGGCTGAAATACGGTATGAGGTCATTGATGATATTTCTGATTGCCCCATAGTTACATATGGTGAATTGGTATCACTAGGAACAGGTATTATACGCTGGATCAGCGAAGATAAGAGTCTTAAGGCTGGATCAGTTTTACTTGAGATTGGCGATGAAGTGGGTGAATTCCCAAATAAACTTGTGACTTGGTGATAACAATGCCCGATCAAATTAAACTGGTTTTTGTCGATCTTGATGACACTCTTTGGAAGGGTACGCTTCTGGAGGATGGATTAGATAACGTTCAACCTGACAATAAGCTGATTGAAGGACTAAGAAGGCTTGATAATATAGGTGTGCTTCTGGCTGTCGTCAGTAAGAATCATTTACCTGACGTAGAAGAGGCGTTAGCTAAATTTAATTTATCAGAAGTATTTTTCAGAAAAGAGGTCTCTTTTGAGCCTAAATCAATTGCAATTAGAAGGGTATTAGAGTTAGTAAGATTTTCTCCGGAAGCCTGCTTATTTGTTGACGACTCATCATTTGAACAAGAAGAAGTCAAACACTTATACAACAATATAAATACAGCATATCCTCACCAATTTCTGGAGCTGATTGACAACAAGAACAACTGGGCCATATCTAGCTCGTATGAAGAGGGTCAGCACCGCAAAGCATCTTATGTAGCAGAAGAAAAGCGCATTAAGGCGGAGTCAGAATACTCTGGGACTTTCAGGCAGTTCCTCAATCAAAGTGCCCTTCTACTAAAAGTTGGTCCATGTTCTGCTGCAACAGCCGATCGCATCAGCGAAATCACACTGAGAACGAATCAAATTAATTTCTCGTCAAATAGATACTCCCCAAATGATGTTTTGCTTTTGTTACAGTCAGAAGAGCATGACTGTTATCTCTGTGCAGCAAAAGATAAATATGGAGATTATGGAACAATTGGATTTTCCTGCATAAAGTATGAAGACTCAACCGCAACAATTCAGGATCTCATGCTTTCCTGCCGTATTCAGGGAAAGGGAGTAGAGTCAGCAATCATCTCTGTACTGGCAGAAAAAGCCAAACTGAAGAATGCACAAAAGATTGTTGGACTTTATCGACCTACAAGAAGAAATGGGCAAATTTCAGGTGTGTTTGAATCTATTGGCTTTACGGTGTCAGGAAATGAAGGTGACCATATCAAGTATGAGTTAGATCTGAAGGAAAGCACTGTTACACCTCCTAAACATGTTCGTATCGTAGTGACAGATATCCCTGTAACTGACCCTGATGCGGGAATTCCATTCATCAGAGATATTGTTAAATCCAGTATCAATAGTGGTCTCTTACAAGGGCAGATAATAGATATAGGTGCAGGATGGGATGGTGTCTTGGGTGAGCACTGCGACTTATTCATCGAAGTTGACAATAACAAACATATTCGACTTGACATGGAGCGTTATCCAAAAACAGATATTATAGCCAATGCGCAAGACATGCATAATATCGAAAGCAATACCTTTGACTCTGCGCTTTGCTTAGAAGTGTTGGAGCACTGCACCAATCCCTTCGACTTAAGCAGAGAGTTAGTACGAGTTCTGCAGCCTGGCGGAGTTGCCATAATATCTGCCCCTATGAATTTCCCTATTCATGATACTCCAGGAGACTATTGGAGATTCACCCCCGATGGGCTCAAGATCTTATTTAAAGACTCTACAGAAGTGATTCATGAATATATTGAGGGAGAAAATGAACATCCAATAAGGACAGTGCTCGTTTTAAGAAAGCTCCAAGATAGGTAGCAATTGTAAATGCGCTTTTTACTGTTTTCCTTTGCGGAGATAAAAAAGCGCGTTTTATATCTATTTAGTTAGAGCTGCAACTTAATACTGCTAAAGCAAAGGCAAGCGATTGGAAGCCTTCAGCTCCCGCAATGAAATGTTGGAGCAGATTGCCGATACCCCCGGCAATTTGCGCAACACCCGTTCGACGAAGCGGCTGTAGTCATCAAGGTCACGGGCGACGACCTGCAGCAGAAAATCAGCGGCCCCGGTCGTGTTATGACAGGCCAGCACGTTCTCCGAATGGGCAATGATGGCCTCGAACTCGCGAGTGGTGGCTTCATCGTGCGCGGTGCAGGTCAGCTGCACAAACGCCATGACGCCAAACCCCAGCTTGCGCCGGTCAAGATTGGCCTGATAGCCCTCGATATAGCCCTCCTCTTCCAGCCGCTTCAGACGCCGCCAGCACGGTGTTTCGCTGATCGAAAGATCGGCCGCCAGCCGGGCATTGGTTAACCGGCCATCACGCTGCAACCGGGCAAGAATGTCCAGATCCACCTTATCAACTGCTGACATCAGAAGACTCCACCTATTTTTAGCACTAGTGGAGAAGATTATTTCTGACGAGGGAATGCTTCAAGCTGAAAAAGCAAAGTAATTCCTGTGGTTGAGACTAGTCTGATTAGCACCGGGGCAATCGGTTCTGCCCCACAGCTTCCAACAATAACAGGCCGTCTACCCAGCACCGCCTGCAGAGGTCACCAGCAATGAAAGCCATCGTCTACGAGAACTTCTGTACCGCTCCTCAGTTAATGACTGTGCCTGACCCCACGCCAGAGGCTCATGGCGTCGTCGTACAGGTCAAGGCGACGGGGGTGTGCCGTAGCGACTGGCATGGCTGGATGGGTCATGACCCGGATATCCATCTGCCTCACGTACCGGGCCATGAGTTTGCGGGAGTCATCGCTGCCGTGGGTAAGGATGTGCGCCGCTTCCGTGTCGGTGACCGCGTCACCGTGCCTTTTGTCAGCGGCTGCGGTGCCTGCCCTGAATGCTATTCGGGCAATCATCAGGTCTGTGGAGCTCAGACGCAGCCCGGCTTTACTCACTGGGGTTCCTTCGCTGAGCTGGTGGCTCTGCACAATGCGGACGTCAATCTGGTCACCCTGCCCGAACATATGGACTACGCAACAGCAGCCAGTCTCGGCTGCCGCTTTGTGACTTCCTTCCGCGCGGTCGTCGATCAGGGCAAGGTTTCCGCAGGCCAGTGGGTCGCGGTGCACGGCTGCGGGGGTGTCGGGCTGTCCGCCATCATGATCGCCAACGCCATTGGCGCGAACGTTATTGCGGTTGATATCGGTGAAGACAAACTGGCGCTGGCCCGCTCACTGGGCGCGGTGGCCACGATCAACGCCAGTGAAGTGGATAACGTTGCCGAAGCCATCAGAGAGATCAGCCGCGGGGGTGCTCATGTCTCCCTGGATGCGCTCGGGCACCCTGTCACCTGCGTCAACTCCATCAACAGTCTGCGCAGGCTGGGGAAACATATTCAGGTGGGCTTATTGCTGGCCGAGCACGCGACCCCGGCTATTCCCATGGCCAGAGTGATTGGCCACGAGCTGGAAATTATCGGCAGCCACGGCATGCAGGCTCATCGCTACGATGCCATGCTGGCCATGATCATGTCAGGCAAGCTGCAACCCGAGAAACTGCTGGGCCGCACCATCACGCTGGCAGAATCCATTGAGGCGCTGATGACCATGGACAGGGCTACCACCGCCGGTGTGACTGTGGTCACAGCATTCTGATCCCTGACCTGCCGCGCGCTGAAGCGTGCTGCATCAGCGCGTGGCGATCTTATTCACTCTCCCTGCAGCCCATGCAGTACCAGTGCCGAAATCTTGCGCACCTGTCTGAAGTGCGCCTCCATGTCAGGCGGGTCCTGACTGACCAGCCGCAGCAACTGCAGATGGGAGTAGTCATTGAGCAGAAAAGCGGCGGCGGCAATATCTGCATCAGCGCGCAGCTTGCCGCGCAGTTGCAGGCGCTCCAGCAGACGCTCTATTTCCCGTTGCAATTGCTCATTGGATGCCCGATAGGCTTCCGGCAATTCGTTGTTGCCTCCGATCAGAATGATCGGCAGCACTTCACGCCAGAACGCTGCCGGCAGTATCTGCAGGCTGTTGGTGATCAGGCAGCGCTCCAGCTCACACAGCGCGTCGAGGGGATCATCAAACTGATCGATGATTTCCGTGACATCAACAATGGCTTTGTGGTCCTGCTCGCGCAGCATTTCCAGCAGGATCTCCTGCTTGGAGCTGAAATATTTAAATACCGTCGGCGATGAAACCCCCGCTTCGCGGGCAATCTGCTCCACGGTGGTTGCACTGAATCCCTGCTGTTCAAACAGCCGCACCGCAGACTGGGCAATCGCCTGTTTGCGCGCCAGCTTCTGCTGTTCTCGTAATCCGCTCACGTTTTCTCACACTCGCTCAGTTTCGTGCTGCAAGCATAGCAACTTAACTTACATCAACAAAATATTTTATTGACTAAATTTTTTTATAGGATTAATACTTTTGCCACATCAGATTCAGTCACCACTGGATGAAAACCATGCTTAACCACACCATGACCCTGAGTGAGCACTACCAGCTTGCCCGGGAGATGCTGGAAACCGGCAAGGAAGTGCCCCTGCCCTTCATGAAAGGCTTCCCGGCGGAGCCCGAGCTGCGCGTCACCTGGTCCAACTGGATGCATCCCCCTTTCAATCGCTGGGGGTTCCGCCATCTTGCCCGTTTGCGGCCATCGATCAGTGTTTCTGCGGGCAGCGCGGGCGCCGATGTGCTGGAGTCCTCCCTTCTCCCGCTGGACTCCTTACATTTCACCAGCACCTGCGGCGAAGACGTCACCGTGCTAGAGCATCTGCTGGCAAGCCATACCGATGCATTTCTGGTCATGCAGCAAGGTCGTATTGTTTACGAACGCTATTTTCAGGGTCAGCAGGCCAATGACCGACACATCATGTTCTCCGTCACCAAATCCCTTATTGGATTGCTGGCGGAACAACTGATCAGTGAAGGCAAACTCGATGACCAGGCGTTGACACTCGACTACATCCCGGAGCTGGCGGGCAGTGCTTTTGCCGATGCCAGCATTCGACAACTGCTGGATATGGCGGTCGGTATCGCTTACAGCGAGGTGTATGACGACCCCGCTTCAGAAAGCTCGCAATACGGCTATGCCTGTGGCTTCCAGCCCACCCCTTCAGGCTATGAACAGTACCGCTCGCTGTATGAATTCCTGCCGTCACTGCGCAAGAACGGCGAGCACGGCGGCTTTTTCCATTACGTGACCGCCACCACCGAGGTGCTGGCCTGGGTCATGGAGCGCGCCTGTGGTCAGCCCTGCGCCCGTTTGCTGGAGGCGATCTGGAGTGAAATAGGTTGTCAGCGTGACGGTTATTTTCTGGCAGACCCCTGGGGGCGCAACGTCGCCGGTGCCGGATTCAGTGCCACCCTGCGTGATATGGCCCGACTGGGAAGACTGATTGCCCATCAGGGCCGTTATCAGGACAAAACACTGATCAGCGCCGATACCATTCGTCGTATCGCGAAAGGTGCAGACCCCGCTATTTATGCAGCTAATACCGAGTTTTCCGGCTGGACGCCCGGCGCCTCCTACACCAGCCAGTGGTATGTCTTTGCCGAAAGCCAGCAATTAATGGCGGGAGGTATTCATGGCCAGTATCTCTTTATTGATCTGCAGAAAGATATTGTGGTGGTCAAGCAATCTGCATTACCAACAGCGGTCGGCTATATGGATAGCGACTCGGTGACAATGATACGTACCATTATGAAGAGATTATAAGACCAAATTATTTATTCAGAGCCATCCGGAAAAAGACGGCTACTAAATAGCCAGTAGAAAAAATAACTATTCAACCAATAAAAAGACATTCTCCAACCATATCTCGGCAAAAATAAAAACAAATTCAGGATATGCATTCTATTTTGTCATGCATGCCTGTTTTCTGAATCGGAAAAACAGGAGTTAAAAGGTGGAAAGACGCTACCACGTGTGTGGCATATTGGCGGCTGCATTGCCGTTAATATGCCCTACCGCTCAGGCAGGTTATGTATTTTCCAACGGTGCCCTGTCAGGGGAAGCAACCCTTGATCTGGGCGCGGCCAATATCATCAGCCGTCATGTCAACTTCGGCACAGGTCGGGTAGATATACGCAACGGCGAAAATACCGGTACTTCCGCCACCTGGCAGGAAGGCTATCTCAAGCCCGGGCTAACCCTGAATTACCAGCTCAATGACGACTGGGCACTGGTTGGCGGAGGTTCAGTGGTGTCAGCCACCACCCTGGGTGATGGCGATGCCGGAGGCTTTTCCCGCAGTTCCGACGGCAAGACAGCCGTTGAAGAACTCTATGCCGGTGTTCATTACCGGCAATGGACGCTCACTCTGGGCCGACAGAACTTCATGGTCGGCAATGGCTTTATCGTCATGGACGGCAATCTCGACTTTCTCAAGGACGGCGCTTACTGGCTGGGGCCACGCAGTGCTTTTCGCGATGCCGCTGTGCTGACCTGGGATAACCAGGCCCTGCAAGCTCAGGCCTTCAGCCTGCGTACCGACAGTGATCTCGGTGATTTTCGCCTGACGGGCGCTAACGTTGACTACAACCTTAACGATCAGGTAACACTGGGCGCCATGGCGCTGGGCGTGGCCACGATAGCGGACAGCAGTCAGTCCACTCAGCGGGATGGGATGCGGGTTTATGATCTGCGCGCGTTGCATGGCGTGCTGCCCGGCGTACCCAACCTCACCCTCAATGCCGAAATGGCCTGGCAGAAAGGCAGTAGCAGCACCACCGAATACGATGCTACCGCCTGGTATCTGCAGGGTGACTACCAGTTCACCTCCCTGCCACTGCAACCCACCATTGGCTATCGCTATGCCAGTTTTTCCGGCGATGATGACCTGACGGACAACACCAGCAAGGCCTGGGATCCGCTCAGTAAAGGCTTTATTGACTGGGGTACCTGGCTGATCGGCGATGTGGTGGGCAATTACCTGATGAACAACAGTAATGAAAATGTGCATCAGCTCAGTGCCAGACTACAGCTGAACGATGCCTTTACGCTGGGTGCCATGCATTACCAGTTCTGGCTCGACAAAAATAACTTTCTCGGCACAGCGGTAGAGAATAAACACTTTGCTGATGAAAGTGTTGTCTACCTTGATTATGCTCCCAATGCCCAGTTTTATTCGTCACTGTCCTATAACTGGGTAAAGCCGCAAGCCGCTGCAAAAGAATTATTTGGTGATGACAAGCCATTCAGTGCGATAGAACTCTACTTCACTTACAAATACTGATCAGCCCTGTTGAGGAATTATCAATGAAACCTTCTTTCAGACTGGCTTGTGCGTTTGCGCTGTCTTCCACGTTATTGGTACAGACAGGATTTGCCGAAGAGAAAACAGTACGTATATTCAACTGGATTGAATATATGCCACAGGATGTACTGGACGACTTTCAAAAAGAAACCGGCATTCACCCCATCTATGATGTATTCGATAATGTAGAAACGCTGGAATCGAAATTACTGACCGGCAATTCCGGTTATGACGTGGTATTTCCCGGCACGGCCAATCTGGGCAAATTGATTAAGGTAGGCGCACTTGAAAAGCTCGACCGCTCAGAACTCAGCAACTGGTCTCATCTCGACCCGGACTTCATGAAGAACCTGGAGGCCGTCGGTGATACAGGCAATCAGTACGCAGTACCTTACATGTGGGGCACTACCCTGATCGGCTACAACGAAGACAAGGTCAAAGCGGTACTGGGAAATGATGTGAAAATCGACTCCTGGAGCATCGTTTTCAACCCCGAGTACATGGCCAAACTGCAGCAATGCGGCGTCGGCTTCCTCGACGCCTCCAGTGAAATCCTGCCGATTGCCCTCGACTACCTCAAACTTGATCCGAACAGTACGAACAAGGCGGACTATAAACAGGCCACCGCGCTGATTCAGGGTATCCGCCCCTATGTGCGCTATTTTGACTCATCGAAGTATGGGATGGATCTGGCCAACGGTGATATCTGCATGGCCGTAGGCTGGTCGGGCGGTGTGGTACTGGCCGACAAAATCGCCCATGCGGCAGGTAACGGCATCACAATCAAGATGAGCATCCCGAAAGAAGGCGCGCCGATGTGGTCCGACGTGATGAGTATCGCAGCCAACGCCCAGCACAAAAGCGAAGCACATGCCTTTATCAACTTTATCCTGCGCCCGGACATCATCGCCCGTATCAGTAACGCTGTGGGTTATCCCAACCCCAATGTCGATGCCACGGCGCTGGTCGATGCTTCCATCCGCAATAACCCGAACATGTATGTCAGTGATGAGGTCAAACAGACGCTGTTCCCGCTGAAAGCCGTGCCTGATGCCATCGAGCGTGTCCGTACCCGCGCCTGGACAACGGTCAAGACAGGTCTGTAACTCCCCGGAACGGGTTCACCATCGCGGACAAACCGGGCTGGCTAATGCGTTGGTGAACCTGTTCGTATCTTGCAACGTACAACACGCCCCCGGCTGAGATTGCCAATGACATACCCAGATAACGCCCGCCCGACGCTGATAAAACGGCTTGATATTGAAGTCGATATCGCCCCTGCGCTCACTCTGGGCGAGGTGGCCGAAGGCACACGGATGAACTACCCCATTACCGGTGGGCGCTTTACCCTGTTTTGCCCTTCAATAGAGCAGATAGACGGCACCGTGATGCCGGGCGGTTGCGATTACTTCCTCGAAATGACGGATGCCACCGGCAGGCTGGATGCGGTCTATAGCCTGATGACCGATGCCGGTGAACTGATCAATATCCGTAATCAGAGATGGCTGTGTAAACCCACCACGTTGTTCAGTAGAGGGAGCTCAGGACGCAGGACACTCCGGTAAGGCGGATTTGGGCAGCCCAAAGACAAGATCGAACGCCCAGTTGTAGACAAAGGTGTAGACCATGAAAAACAGGGTCATGCTGATATCCAGTGTCAGCGCCTTCCACCAGGAAATATCCAGCCACCAGACGAAGAACGGCACCAGCAACAACGACAGGCCAAGCTCAAAGCCGATGGCATGGCCTACCCGCCTGCGCAAGCTTCTGCCCTTCTGCTGCTGTCGCGCTTCCCACCACTCGAACAGCGTATTCCAGACAAAGTTCCAGAGCATGGCCAGCGCCGAGGTAACGACGGCACCGATGCCGGCCGTTTGCTGGTTGTTACCCAGCAGGCTCAGCACGCCGGCGGTGATCATGATGGCGATGGCTTCTGAAAGAAGGACGTAGACGATTTTCCGTTTGATGCCTTGCATGGCCTTTCCCGTTGTTACTGATCATCAGGCATGAATGACAGCGACTGGCCTGAATGGCGCCTACTCTATGTGTTGAAAGCTGATATGTTTAGTCAGCTCCTTTCAGAATAACTGACAGATCCCTATGGCCTTTTCTACCGACAACATCACCCTGTTTCTCACCGTGCTGGAGTGCGGCTCCTTTTCTGCAGCGGCGCGCAAGCTGGGGCGAGTCCCCTCTGCGGTCAGCATGGCCATCGCCCAGCTGGAGGCGGAGCTGGATTTACAGCTGTTCAATCGCAGCGGCCGGGAACCCGTCCCCACCGAAGCTGCTCTGGCGCTGGAACCACAGGCCCGCCAGCTGGCCGCGCTGCATCAGCAGATGGAGGCCCATGCGCTGGCACTGCATCGTGGGCTGGAAACCCGGCTGACGCTGGCCATCGCACCGGAGTTGCTGGCTACCCGCTGGAGTGAACCCATTCCACAGCTGGCAGCAGAGTTCCCGGCGCTGGAGCTGGAGATACTTGCCGTGCCGCAGGAGGATGCGATGCAGATGCTGCATCGTGGCAGTGCTCATCTGGCGGTGGTATTTGAACGCCCGACCATCGAAGAACGTGAAGTCTTTCAGGAAATGGGTAGCGAAAAGCTGATCATCGTTGCCGCTCCTCAGCACCCACTGGCGCAGGTCAGCGCTGAAGCCAGACATGAGCACTTGCTTGAACACCGGCAGATCATGGTCGCCGCCAGTCGTGATGCACCATACAGCGACCCCAGACTGGTGCAGTCCCGCCAGCTATGGCGCACCGACAATCACCTGGCTGCCCTGCGTCTGGTACAGGAAGGTCTGGGCTGGGCGCTGCTGCCGGTTTCACTGGTACAACCGTCCATTCACAGTGGCGAGCTGATTGAGGTGGTGTTTACCAACATGACCAATGAGCGTCTGCTCTGGGCAGATGTGGTCTGGAGCACGGAAAAACCGCTGGGGCTGGGTGCCAAACGCTATGTGGAGCTGATTCAAAAGAGGCAACGTGGCGGCTGAAAAGGTTTCTGGCGGTTCTGTTTGGGTATTTTCGAGGTCTTTCAGAAAAATATACTTTTTACGTATCAGATATTTTTAATACATATATTTTCAAAACCTCTCCTTCGACACGTCCACAAAGTCTGTTTTCAGGCCTAAGGTTTGTTTTCAGGTGTCTTCAGGTAGCAGCTCTGCATTTTGGCGCATCTTGCCGGGCGTTTCCGGCAGGATGCGCTCACTTTTCACCTGTGGGCGAAGGTTCTTATCCGCGGGTGAAGCATCAGTCATCCCATTCGGCAGCTAATCCTTCCGGGCTGACTTCACGACCTTTGCGCTCAAGGCTGTCGATCAGGGCCATATCGCTATCACTCAGCGCTAGCTGCGGTGCCAGCAGGTTCGATGCCAGGTGGTTGCGTTGGGTTGACGACGGGATAACCGCATAACCTTTTCGCAATGCCCATGCCAGTACCACCTGAGCCGGCGTGGCAGGAATACGTGCTGCGATGGCCTGAATCAGCGGATCCTGCAGCACCTTGCCATACGCCAGCGTCATATAGGACGTCACCGGAATCTGCTGCTCCTGCAGAAAGCTCACCAGCGTTGGATTCTGCAGGTAGGGGCTCAGCTCAATCTGATTGGTCGCGATATGCTCCCTGCCAACCGCAGCTATCGCCTCTCTGGTCAGTGCGATATTGAAGTTGGAGATCCCTATTTCCCGGGTCAGACCGGCCGCTTTGGCTTCTGCCAGCGCCTGCATGTACTCGGCGACAGCAACGCCATTCCCCGGTGCAGGCCAGTGAATCAGGGTCAGGTCGACATAGTCACTGCGCAATTTGCGTAAACTGTGGTGCAGGCTGTCGATCAGCGTGTGCTTGCTGTAGTTTTCGACCCAGATTTTGGTCGTCAGGTAGATCTCCTCGCGCGCCACGCCACTTTCCGCAATCGCCTGCCCGACCTCCGCTTCATTCTGATAAATCTGTGCGGTATCCACTGCCCGATAGCCCAGCTCCAGCGCCGTACGGACCGAATCGATGACCACCTGCCCCTGCAAGCGAAACGTCCCCAGACCAAATGAAGGAACAGCCATGACACACCTCTTTTCTCGTGACTTGTCGGATTTGCATCCGTTGTGATTGATCTCAGTGTGCCGCTTCATTACCTTTGCAAAAACACGCCTTTCAACGAAACACTTTTGCGTATCAGTCAAGAATGAAAGCCACTCTGGATGAAATGCAGGCCTTTCAGGCCGTTGTGGACTGCGGCTCTATCAGTGCAGCAGCAGAACAGCTTGGGCAGACGGTCTCGGCGACCAGCCGGTCACTGGCGCGGCTGGAAGAAAAGCTGAATACGTCACTGCTGAGTCGCACAACGCGACGACTCAAGCTCACGGAGGAAGGCCAGCTTTATCTGGAGCGGGTGCGTGACATTCTGACGTCTGTTGAGGAAAGCGAAGAATTGCTGGCGCTGCGGCGTGATCAGCCCGCTGGCCTGTTACGGGTAGATGCCGCCTCGCCCTTTATGCTGCATGTGATTGCACCACGGGTAGCAGACTATCAGCAGCAATACCCCGAAGTGCAGCTGGAGCTGAACTCCAACGAGGGCATTATCGATCTGCTGGAGCGGCGCACGGATATCGCCATACGGATAGGCCGCCTGAAAGACTCCACGCTGCGGGCCATGCCCATTGCCTCCAGCCAGATGAGAGTGGTTGCCAGCCCCGGCTATCTGGCGCAGCGTGGGATGCCAGTCAGTGTCGCTGAGCTAGCATCACACCGTCTGCTCGGCTTTACCCAGCCGGAATCGCTGAATGAATGGCCGCTGCTGGCGGAAGATGGTCAGTTACTGCACATCCATCCACAGGTCAAAGCCTCCAGCGGCGAGACATTAAGGCAAATGGCACTGAATGATGGAGGCATTGCCTGCCTGTCCGATTTTATGACACGAGCAGACCGGCAATCCGGCCGACTGGTACAGCTCTTCCCTGAGCTCACGCTGGTGTCACGGCAAAGCATCAATGCCGTTTACTACCGCAACACCACTGTTTCTGCTCGGATCAAGTCTTTCGTCGACTTTCTGGCGAGTACCATCGGGCCACAGAGCTTCGATGACTAGAGTTCCCAGCCGATGCGCTCAGACACCATCAGGCCATTACTGCCATCAGCCATGGTTTGCGACGGGTCGCCTGCCCCCTTCCCTTACGGCGCTATCCGGTAGAGCTGGCATGGCGCAACAGTGCCTCTCCCGACAATGCCGTGCTTATCGTCAGGGAGGTCATTCGTGAGCTGGTGAGTGCGGAACGATACTTCGTGATGGATTAGCCGCCAGCGTACTGTGCACGTTTGCGATTCATTGAAGCGCACTACTGCACTGCAACAGATCAGCGATGCCTCGTTATTGCCACAGACAGGTTCGCATACTGCTCTCATAACTCATTGATAGTGCATTTTTTTCTCAATCAGAAACACTTTGGCACATACTGTGCTTAGAACAGGTATTCTCCGAGGCACCCAATCAAACGCTTCGCAGACCGGACAATAGCGTCCACGCTCTCCTGAAACAGGTAAGAGCGTGGACGCTTTTTTTTGCTCTGCAAAAGCCAGGACCTCGGAGACAACCCGTTAAACGCACCACCCAACAAGGCGTTGCAGCAGTAGTCGGTGATGTACGCCTTTTTCAACGATGTTCCATTGAGGATTGCGAGATGTCTTACATTATTCCGTCTGAGTTTGTGACCAAAATGGTCGATGCCGGTGAGTCCAAGATTTACATGGCCACCCGCGACACCCTGATCCGTGGCTATATGGCCGGAGCCATTCTGGCGCTGGCAGCTGTTTTCGCCGTGACCATTGCGGTTCAGACCGGTGTTCCTCTGCTGGGCGCTGTGCTCTTCCCTGTGGGTTTCTGCATGCTCTATCTGATGGGCTTCGATCTGCTTACTGGGGTCTTCATGCTGACGCCGCTAGCGTGGCTGGATCGCCGTCCGGGCGTCACCATCAGCGGCATCCTGCGTAACTGGGGTCTGGTGTTTATCGGTAACTTTGCTGGTGCACTGACCGTGGCCTTTATCATGGCGTTTGTTTTCACCATGGGCTTCAACACCGACCCGGGTGCCGTCGGGACCAAGATCGCCGGTATTGGCGAAGCGCGCACCCTGGGTTATGCCAAGTATGGTTTTGATGGCTGGCTGACCATTTTTGTGCGCGGCATGCTGTGTAACTGGATGGTCTCCATGGGGGTGGTCGGTGCGATGATTTCCACCAACGTCAGTGGCAAGGTGCTGGCCATGTGGATGCCCATCATGCTGTTCTTCTTCATGGGTTTTGAGCACTCGGTGGTGAACATGTTCCTGTTCCCCTCGGCGATGATGATGGGCGGTGCCTTCTCGGTGATGGACTACTTCATCTGGAATGAAATCCCCACTGCACTGGGCAATCTGGTGGGAGGTCTGGCCTTCACAGGTTTGACCCTCTATAGCACCCACGTACGCACCGCACCCAAGCGCACTCTTTCCTGATACCTTCGCCCCGGTCTTGCCGGGGTAGTCTTCCTCCCGACCAACGTTTGACGCAATGAACCAACAGCTGACGCTTCGATTCGGACAGTATTCCTCTGCAGGACGCAAGGCGAGCAATCAGGACTTTCATGGCGCGCTGGTGCCGCTGCAGCCACAACTGACCAGTAAAGGCGCTGCCTTTGCCATTGCCGATGGCATCAGCAGCAGTGAAGTCAGCCATATCGCCAGTCAGTCTGCGGTGGCCGGTTTTCTGCAGGATTACTTCTGTACCAGTGAAACCTGGTCAGTCAAACAGTCTGCCCAGCGTGTCATCAGCGCTATCAACTCCTGGCTTCATGCACAAAGCCGTCAGGGCCAGTTCCGCTACGCCATTGACCGGGGTTATGTCTGTACGTTCAGCACACTGATCATCAAGGCCGCCAGCGCGCATCTGTTCCATGTTGGTGATGGCCGCATTCATCGGCTGTCAGGAAGCCATCTGGAGCAACTGACCCAAGATCACCGCATGCATGTCTCCGCTGAGCAGCACTACCTCAGCCGGGCACTGGGCATTCATGATCATATCGAAATTGATTACCAGTGCCTGCCAGTGGAAGCAGGTGATGTGTTTGTACTCACGACCGACGGTATTCATGAGTTCATCAATGAGTCAGTGATGGCGCGCTGTATTGAGGACTGTCAGGATGACCTGACGCTGGCCGCCAGAGCCATTGCCGAAATAGCCCTCAATCACGGCAGTGATGACAACCTGACGATCCAGATCGTGCGGGTCGAGCAGTTGCCGGAGCCCTCCGCCACCGAACTGTACCAGCGCCTCAATCAGTTACCCTTTCCTCCTGAGCTGCGCCTGCGTGCCGAATTCGATGGTTTCACCATTCAGCGTGAACTGCATCACTCCAGCCGCAGCCACCTGTATCTGGCCATCGATAATGCCTCGGGGGACCGGGTGGTGATCAAGACGCCCTCCCATGATCTGCGCCACGATGAGGCCTATATCGAGCGCCTGCTGATGGAGGAGTGGATCGCCAGACGCATCAATAATCCCCATGTGTTGCGGGCCTGGCCGATGGAGCGCCCGAGACATTTCCTCTATCTCACCAGTGAATACCTGCCGGGGCAGACGCTGGAGCAGTGGATGCGTGACCACCCCACGGCTGATCTGACCGCAGTGCGCTCCATCGTCGGGCAGATTGCCAGAGGATTGCGAGCCTTCCACCGGCTGGAAATGCTGCATCAGGATCTGCGCCCGGCCAATGTCATGATCGACGAACACGGCACCGTCACACTGATTGACTTCGGCTCGACCCGGGTGGCAGGTGTGGCAGAGCTCAGTGACCGCACACAGGCCGAACCGATCCTCGGCACCCTGCCCTACACGGCGCCGGAATATTTCAGCGGAGATCCGGTTGGCGAGCAGGCCGATCTGTTTTCACTGGCCGTGATGACTTACCAGATGCTCTCCGGCCATTTGCCCTATGGCACTCAGGTGGCGACCGCCCGCAGCCGGGCTGCTCAGGCCCGGTTGCACTACGATTCCGTATTCTCCCATCGGCGGGATATTCCACTGTGGGTGGATGAAGCACTGAAGAAAGCCCTGCAACCACAACCGTCACGGCGCTATGACGCCATCTCAGAGTTTGTTCACGATCTCAATCAGCCGAATCCGCGTTTTATCGCCGAGCATCGCCCGCCACTGCTGGAGCGCAACCCGCTGCTGTTCTGGCAGGGGCTCAGTTGCCTGCTGGCTCTGCTGTTGATCTGGCAGCTTGTAAAGCACTGACCGTATCGTCACTGCGAGGGCATCGACCCCTGCTGCAGCTCACGCAATACCTGCACCGCCTCTTCGCCGCGCCCGGCAGGTACAAAGATATGATCGTGACAGGCACCTGCCACCACATTACAGCTCAGTTGCGCCCTGCCCAGCGCACTGGCAAATGCCGCCGTCAGACCCACGGCGGCAAGGTCTGAATGCACATGCAAGGTAATCCACTGGCAGCGAAACAACACCGACAAGCCCCGCTCGGCAGCGGTGGCCTCCGGTACGATCAGTGTCAGCCCCTCCGCTTCCTTCATGCAGCCCACATAGTCCAGCCCGCGCAGGTCGGTGTCGCTGGCAACCATCACGTAGGCATAGATACCGTCATTCAGTACAGGTGACATGCTGGCCAGCAGCTGCTGCAAATCAGAGATCGGGGTGAACTCCATCGGTACGCGCTCCGTAGTCAGGTTTTGTATTGCTGTGGGGTATCTTACGGGCTCAGCGGGCAGGCGCTGGCAAAACTGCTAATGAGCAATTAGTCAGGCTGTTACTACTGTTTACCAATCACCTCGGTTTGCAGCGGGCCGTTGAGATTTCATCCTGACTGGCCTATGAATATCGAAGCCAGAAACGCACTGGCTACACCGTTTCTCTCGCTTGATGAGGACAGAAGACAATGGCATCCATGACCGACAACCGCTCGCCGCTCAAGACCGCTGCAATCGTGTTGGCTGCCGGGAAAGGCACGCGCTACAAACACGAAGGTAAAACACTGGCCAACAAGTTGCTGGTGCCCTGTACGGGCCTGAATGGCAAGCGCAGGTCGGTACTTGAACACACCCTGAGCAGTTTCGCAGGCAAGGTTGATCAGCTGATTGTCGTCACGCGACCGGAGTACCCGGATGTGCTGTCTCTGGCGGCCAACTATCACGCCACGGTTATCAGCCTGCCCTCGAGCGGTATGGGCGACAGCATCAGCGCTGCCGTCCCTGCGGTAGCAGATGCTGCCGTTGTCATGGTGGCACTGGGTGATATGCCCTATATCAAAGACAGCACACTGGAGGCCATTCTGGCTCACGCCAGCGAAGAGGCCATCGTCACGCCCCTGTATGAGGAGCAGCGTGGCCATCCGGTCTGCTTTGGCAGGCGCTATCTGCCGATGCTGGCCGAGCTGCATGGTGATGTCGGTGCCCGGCACCTGCTGCAGGATTTTGATGTAACCGATGTGGTCGTCGATGACCCCGGCGTCCTGCACGATATTGATGTGCCGGAGAAATAGCCTTCTTCTTGCAAGCGCTCTGCTGCGAATGGCCACAGGCCTGATCCCGTTTCGGGACGTCGCAGCAGAGCACCAATGCCGGGTTATTCCTCAACAACCTGTTACGTTCCGCCTTAATGCGTGATCACTACATCCCCCTCCTCACGCCGCCAGCGCTGTTCAATACGTGCACTGTCTGCACGGTAACCAAGGGCAATCACCAGTGGAACTACCGAACCGCGCGGTAAACCCAGAATCTTTGCCACCTGGGGAGCGGAAAAGCCTTCCATCGGGCATGAATCGATGCCCTTTGCCGCCGCGCCAAGCATTAGGGTCTGGGCCGCAAAAGTGGCATTACGTGCGGCCCAGTGGCGGCTGCCAATATGACCCACTGGCAGTAAAGACAAACTGGGACGAAGCCATCCGGCGATAAACACCAGCGGCCACCACCACACCGAGCCTCCCAGACCTAGTATTTTCTGAAACTTGCCGATCTGCGCGCGGTGATAGTCTCTGAACTTCTGCTCCAGCGTGTCAGAGGTATCAATATGCTCAAGCTGTGCCAACGCTGTCTGTCTGCCCAGCTCAGGGCTGGCAACCACCACGATCAGTTCTGCTGCCGTCATGGCGGCCTTTTGTCCGTTGCAGGCCTGAGCAACCCGAGCCTTGATGGATGGGTCACGTAGCCAGTGAAACTGATAGGGCTGGAGGTTGCCACTGGAAGGAGCCAGCGCCGCCTCGGTCAGCAGCGCCCGGACGTCCTGCTCCGGTATTGGTGTGGGGGAAAAGTCCCGGATCACACGACGGAATCGGTTAGCGGCCTGAAACACTGTCCAGGGCCGCACGGGTTCTGAAGCATTCATTTATCGATCTACCAAAGAAGGTGGTAACAGGTGTCAGATCAGTTCAGCACACGCGCGGACCCCAGCCCCATGCGTGACAGATAGCTTTCCAGCTCGGCGAGATCATGGCTGCCGACAATGGCGCCGACATAACCATCCGGGCGCACCAGTATCCAGTCCCCTGCTAATGGGGCATAAGCTGTGGCGAAGTGCAGTCCGTCATCGATGATGTCGCCCTGCTTATCAATATGATGGATATGCAGACCCGGGCGAGGTTGCACTGCACCGTGTTCCGTCTGATACCCAAGCAGGGTCCAGTGGGTGCCACGGAGCAGATCAAAGACTCGCTGTGGCATTCCTGCCGCGCCGCGTACCGGGGCATCGGGAGCACGATCCCCAGCGAGCAGACCACCAAAACGCCGGGGCTGCTCCAGTACCAGCGATGACTCGGAATAGCCAATATCCAGCTGTTTAACCTCACGGCCACGACGCATCTCACCGCGCATGGTGGAGTCAAGCAGTCTGGTTGCCAGACCGAGCATGTCAGCAGCAATGGGCCTGCGCTCTTCTTCATAGCTGTTAAGCAGGTCTTCATCTGCGCCCTGAATCACCGCAGCCAGCTTCCACCCCAGATTGTAGGCATCCTGCACACTGGTATTGAGGCCCTGACCACCCGTGGGTGGGTGGATATGTGCCGCATCGCCGATCAGAAACACCTGACCAACACGATACTTATCCGCCAGCCGCGCATTCATGCGGTAAGCAGAAGCCCAGGACACGGAGTGAATGAGGATATCCTCGCGACCGGTGCGTTCAGCCACCATCGCCTGCAAGCCAGCAGCTGACAGATCAATGTCGCCTTCCAGTGGAATCGGCCCCTGAATCTGGAACAGGTCGGTACCAGCCAGTGGGCAGAAAGAAATCTGCCTCGCCATATCCCCCTCACTGAAACGATGCCATACCTCACGCCCGAGGCCAGACAGCGTCACATCGGCAACGATGGCCCGCACACTCAGCGTCTTACCGGGAAAACCAACATCAAGCGCATAACGAACAAAACTGCGGCCTCCATCGGCGCCCACCAGCCAGCGCGAGCGCACCTGCTCTTCTCCTGTCTGGTTGCGCAGATGTGCTGTTACACCCTGACGGTCCTGTTCAAAGCCAACCAGTTCACAGCCATATTCAGGCCGATGCCCCAGCTCAATAAGGCGCTCCCGCAGGACACGCTCCGTCAGAAACTGCGGCACCATCAACGGCTGCAGATAGGGTTCTGAGGCTGTTGGCGCCTGTCGCTCAACGACCTCGGCTTCAGTAAAACTACCGTCCGCCTGATAGTGCCGCTCGGGAGGATAAGGCCCACCCGCTGCTGCCAGCCGATCAAGAATGCCAAGGTCTTCGAATACTTCCTGAGTGCGTGGCTGAATGCCTTTACCGCGCGAACCGTGGAATGGGCCGTCCTTCTTCTCGATCAGACGAAAGGCAACACCACGGCGTGCCAGTTCGATGGCCAGCGTCAGTCCAGCGGTGCCAGCACCACAGATCAACACATCAGTATTCTGTTGTTGCTTCATGGCGCCTCCATATATGTGTAATATGCACATACTGTTTTAGAGGTGAATTTATGTCAAATAATAATGTGCAAAATACACACATAATGGCACTACTACGTGAGCTGCACGGTTCCCTGCTAGAGATCGTTGGCATCATGAACAGCCCGCAGCGAGATGAGGCCATGGTCAAAGAGGCAGGAATATCGCTGGATCGAGCGCTGTTTCCGCTGCTGGTGATGGTTGAGCGGCTTGGTCCTATCGGCATCGTCGAACTGGCTGAACGCGCGGGTCGCGACTACACCACTGTCAGTCGGCAGATTGCCAAACTGGATAGCCTCGGTTTGGTCGGTCGTCAGGAAAGCCCGCTGGATCGTCGGGTGCGAATGGCCGTTATTACTGACAGTGGCAAAGCGATGACTGATCGGATTGACGAGGCGCGTCAACGTATTGGGCTGGCCATATTTGCCGGTTGGGAAGAACAGGATATTGAAAATCTGGTCCGGCTGATGGGCCGCTTCTCTCGTGACGTCAGGCAGGCCGCAGACTCACTGGGCGAGCCCCTATTACCAGAAATGGCAGAACCAGCAATCTCAGACCAGCCGGGCGTGGCAGAATGAAAGCCAGAATCACTGGATGAGGCAGATTAAAAAGAACGGAGAAAGCGGAGTGTGTCTAACCTGAATGAGCACATCGAAGCTTTAGCAAGGCCGGGACGTGCTGCAGTAACCGGAGATAACCTGATCTGATGCCACTCAGGCGGTAACAAGTACCATCAGATCAGGCCACCACCGGCCTGCATTTTTTTCTTTACCGCGTTTCATGTCTTTTTTGCGGTCTACGTGAGTTTGAGCCTTGCAGAATGTCTCGGCATGCTTGGCGACCAGATTATTCAGCAGTGGCAGCACCTGCTGCGTTCTGGACCTGGTTTTCTTACCCATGTCATTTCTCCTGATGATAAATATGCCCGAGGCGCGCAATGCGCCCGGGCAGTGCATTGTAGTCTTAGTTTCCACTCAGGCGTAGCGCTGTCTTCAATCTCATACATCAAGGCTTGAAATCTGCGTTATTGTTCGACCGTGGGTAACGACGCTTCAGCTTCCACCCGATCACGTCCCAGCCCTTTGGCTTCATACTGCACAGCGTCCGTCGCTTCGATAATATCGATCAAACACTGCTTTCCAGCTGAACTGACTGCCGATCAGCTGAACAAAAAAAGGCCTGTCGATGACAGGCCCAATAAGCACATTACTAACACTATGAGAGGACAAAGCAGGTTCAGTCACCTCAATCCACTTCGACCAGAATGACCTCACTGTCTTCAAGGGCGGTTACTTTGAGCAGTGATTCCTCCCGCACCGCCACGCCATCCCGTGCCGACGCCACCGCACCGTTCACCTGAATGGCACCTGTCGCGGGTACCAGATAAACCTGACGTCCCTCGGCGATGGCGTACTCTGCCGTTTGCCCTTCTTTCAGAGTGACGGCCGCCAGCCGTCCATCGGTACGAATTGACAGGGCAGCCTCATCACCCTCATAACCACTGGCGAGAACAACAAACTGACCATCCCGCTGCGCTTTAGGGAACGGCTTGGTCCCCCATGAAGGTGGCAGACCCTGTTTGGTAGGCAAAATCCAGATCTGGAATATCCGCGTCAGTTCTGGTTCCAGGTTGTACTCGCTGTGCACGATGCCGGTACCGGCACTCATCACCTGAACATCACCCGCTACAGTGCGGCCTTTGTTACCCAGACTATCCTGATGGGTAATAGCCCCCTGCCGCACATAGGTGATAATTTCCATGTTGCTGTGTGGGTGTGGAGGAAAACCGGAGTTGGCCTGAATTTCATCATCATTCCAGACGCGCAGGCTACCCCACTGCATACGCTTGGGATCGTAATAGTCGGCAAAGGAAAAATGGTGACGAGCATTCAGCCAGCCATGGTTGGCACCGCCGAGACTGGAGAAGGGGCGAACTTCGATCATGATGCATCTCCTTGAAGCTGTGACATGCCTCCGGGGTGACGATGACGGAGGGGATATGCTGTTATGATCTCAGCCAGACTGATTCAGAAAAAGCGTAAATATCCGCACGACTTCATCAGAATTTTAGATTGGATACGACCCAGGTTCGTACTGAAATTGTGAAAGTGTTAACAAGAGAGCCCGATGACATGAGCTGGATTCTGGATGCTCTGATGCAACGCTGGCAGGTGGCAGACTATTACCAGGCGTTGGGAAATGATTACCCGCTGGCGCTGATTGCCCATCCCGCACGGACCAATCTGGCGCTGTCCCACTGCTATAACGAATTGCTGGATGAGGGCCACCAGCTGTCCCCGGTGCAAGCAGCGCAATCCTTGCTGGTTACCCTGTTCAGACCTTATACACAGGGCGCCGGAGAAGAGTCAGGCATCACCGCTATGGCAATGGCCTCCCGGTTATTTCATTGCCCTGCCCCTTATGGGATGACTGCCCGAGCATGGTGGCAGGTTGTTGCTGAAATCGCAGAACAACGTTACCTGTCTGCTGACATAACCCCCGCCAGCAGCAACCAGCCGCAGCTGATTCTGCTCTGCGGTATTTCAGGTTCGGGTAAAAGTACGCTGATTGCAGACCGCTATGCCAAAGCTACGGTGATTTCTCTAGATGACATTCGCGAGCAGCGGTTTGGCGAACGCCTGAGCCAGACAAATAACGATAAGGTGGTGGCAACCGCTCATCGACGGCTGAATACACTACTACGACCCGGCCATACGATTATCTGGGATGCAACAAACTATCGGCAATCCTATCGTCAGCCACTGATTGATATTGGTCGCCGGCACCATGCCTGTATCGAGATAGTGCTGCTGCAGGTCAGTAAAGCGACAGCATTGAGCCGCAACGCTGAGCGCGAATATGCCATCCCTGCCGAGGCCATTGAGCGGCAGATTCAGCGATTCGAGTTACCCAGAGAGGATGAAGCTGACGCAGTGCGTATTGTGTTCAATGATTGAGCCTTGTTGTGACACAGTGCGCATGAACTTTCATGCGCTGTCATTTCACTGTGCAACCTAGTGCATTTACACTTTCACTTTCCCGCCAATTTCACGCCTTTTTGCTCTCATTCACTGCCCTCCCGATATCCGGCTGATGAACTTTATCTTCCGTCTCATGCGGGTTTGCGGGCACATTTCAGATAAACGTCATGATCCTTCCTTGAGCAGGTCATGAATATGGCTGGACTATGTAAATTGGTTTCCCGACATAGCAAACATTGAAACTGGCTAAATTGTTTCAGTCGCAGTTTCATAGCGCGCATGAGCTGCTGTCTTTCGAATAAAGGGCAGCAGTAAAGCGCCTGTTCGGCACATCTTTCTGTTCGTTGAGCGCCCTCTCCCGCCATGCCAAGCGTTTCAAGGTGCCCTGCTCAAGAGGAATTCAGATGAAATCCCTGTTCTCTGCCCGCCGTCTGTGGCTGGGCGTTGTACTTTGCGCCCTACTGCCCGTGCTGATGGTCAGTCGTGCCATGGCCGATGATGACAACGGTAAAGGTCCGAAAACGGTCGATGTGCCGATCGAAGGCAAGCCGCATGCCGTAGCCGTGGTCTATTCAGGTGACGGCGGCTGGCATGATCTGGATAAAGTCATCGGCGAATGGCTGGGCAAGAACGGTTATGCCGTGGTGGGCGTTGATACCCTCAACAGCTTCTGGAGCAGCAAAGAGCCCAAGTCAGTGGCCAAAGACCTGAAGAAAATTGTGCATCGCATGGACCCCACGGACAGCTTGCCTGTTCTGATCGTGGGCTACTCGTTCGGTGCCGATGTATTCCCCTTCGCCTGGCCAGAGCTGGACCCGGCCCTGAAGTCCCGCATCCAGCTGGTCAGCCTGCTGGCACCCGGTTACCACACGGCCTTCCACGTCAGTGTTGAAGGCTGGTTAGGGATTGATCACGGTGATCATGACGTTGTGCCTGCCATTGCCGCCTTACCTGCCGAAAAAGTGCTGTGTGTCTACGGCTCCGAAGATAAAGACGACACCTCCTGCATGGCACCTGCACTCAAGCAGATCTCGGTTATCGAGACCTCTGGCGACCATCACTTTGATGAGGACTACCCCGCACTCGCGGCCAAGATCAACAACGCCTTCAACACTAAACTGGAATCACTGGCCAGCCAACAAGGTGGGGGACCTGCCGCCGCCTCCTCTGTCAAAGCGGTCGCCACCGACGCCGTCAATCCTGATACCACCACGGCATCGGTTGACAGCACCTCGGTCAAAGCCAACGAATAACTGCCGCTACGAGTTTTGTCATGCGTCCGACTGTAGAAGAAAAGGAAGCTCTGCCCCACGCTCCGTCCTATCTGACGGAGCAGATCAAGCGCTGGGCACCACCAGCGCTGACCCTGATTCTGTTTGCTGCCGGGTTGCTGGCCCTGCAGCATCTGCTTAAAAGCGTCAATGTAGACGACATCCGCAACGAGTTTCAGCAGGTGCCCTGGAGCACACTGGCACTGGCGCTGCTCACGACCCTATTGGGTTACATGGCACTGGTGGGCTACGACGCCACCGCTCTCAGTCACATCGATAAAAAGCTACCCATGGAACGGGTGGCTTTAGGCTCCTTCTGCGCCTATGCCCTGGGCAATACCATCGGCCTCTCTGCCGTATCCGGTGGCGCTGTGCGCTACCGTTTTTATTCAGGCCTGGGTCTGGATGCGGCTGAAGTCGCCATGGTGTCCACCTTCTGTGCCGTCTTCTTCGGTATCGGTGTGGTGGTGGTCGGCCTTGCCGCGCTGGTCGTTCACCCCGAGGCGCTGACCTATATCCTGTCGTTATCCGCAGGCGAAGTGCAAAAGATCAGCGCCATTGCACTGGCTGTGCTGGTCGGTCTGGGTGCCCTGCTCAGTATCTCCGGCTACAACCTTCGCCTTGGCCGCTTCGATCTGCGCCTGCCCCGCCCGCGTGTGCTGCTCAGTCAGGTGCTGTTCTCTGTGCTGGATATCACCCTGGCCGGCGCGACGCTGTATATTCTTTTACCTCCTGAAGCCACTATCAGCTTCCCCGCTTTCGTTGCCATCTTTGCCACCGCCCTGCTGGTTGCCGTGCTCAGCCATGTACCGGGTGGCGTCGGCATTTTCGAAAGCATGATTATTGCGGCTCTGGGTAAACACGTGCCGCTGGAATCCGTTGCAGCTTCTCTGCTGCTGTTCCGCATTGTCTATTATCTGGTGCCCTTCTGCCTCGCGCTGGTACTGATCGTCCTGCATGAAGTAGTGAGCAACGTCAAAGCCACATCAGCGCTGGCAGGTGTGCGTCGGGTCATGGGGCCAAGCCTGTCCGGCCTTGCAGAACTGGCGCCCATCGGCCTTGCCGCCATGGTGTTGCTGTCTGGCCTCTTCCTGCTGTTGCTGGGTCTGATCCCTCTTCCTGATGATCTGCTCAGCGACGTCAACGATGTTCTGCCCTTAGGCGGCATCGAAGCCTCCAGCATTCTGTCCGGCGCGCTGGGTATGGTACTGGTGATGCTGTCTACCGCGCTCAAGCGCAGGGTCAAGGCCGCTTGCTGGATCATTATTGTCGGGCTGATTGTCGGTGCCGAAGTGGTGGTCATGCAGCGCCTCGACGTCGTACACAGCGTGTTGCTGCTGGCCGCTGCCGGGGCGATCTATCTCAGTCGCCGGGAGTTCCATCGTTCATCACGCCTGACCATTGGCATCTGGTCCGCTAACTGGTTTGCCTTGTTGCTGTGCGTATCGGCACTGGCCGCTGCCTTGCTGTTTTTCGCCAATAAAGACACCGCCTACAGCCATGAGCTGTGGTGGCAGTTTGCAGAAGATCAGCAGACCCCACGCGCCCTGCGTGTCGCAGCCAGTGCGGCGGTAGTGGCACTGCTCAGCGTACTGTTCTATGCCTTGCGTCCGCCACGTATGGAAGTGGTGGAAGCCACTCGAGACCACCTTGAAGAAATCCGCCCGGTCGTACGTCAGCAGAACAACCCCGAAGCCAGTCTGGTATTCACCGGTGACAAGTCGCTGCTGATGTCCTCCGACAAGAGTGGCTTCATCATGTATGCCGTGCAGGGGCGTAGCTGGATTGCTTTGGGTGGCCCGGTTGGTAACCCCGCTGTCGCTGACGAGCTGATCTATGATTTCGTGCAGATGGCTGATCGTCATAACGGGCGGGCAGTGTTCTACCACGTCAGCGATAAACGCCTGCCGTTATTTCTCGATGCCGGGTTCAGCTTCAACAAACTGGGCGAAGAAGCCATCGTGCCGCTACCCACTTTTTCCATGGAAGGCTCGGAGCGCAAGCGTCTGCGTCAGACCGTCAGCCGTGCTCAGCGCGATGGGTTGTCGTTCCGTATTGTTGAGGCGCCTCACGCCAGTGAACTGCTGACGGAACTCAAACAGATCTCCAGCGAATGGATGCAAACCAAGCACGTCAAAGAAAAACGCTTTTCTCTGGGACGGTTTGACAGTTTCTACCTGAACAGCGGCCCACTGGCACTAATCGAACACCAAGGGCGTATTGTGGCCTTTGCCAACATACTGGAAACCGATACCCGCCAGACCGCCTCCATTGATCTGATGCGACACAGCAATAGCGCACCTGATTCCGTGATGGAGTACCTGTTTATCGAGTTGATGCTGGCACTGAAGGAAAGAGGTTTCGCGGCTCTGTCACTTGGCCTGGCTCCCCTTTCCGGACTGGACAAGTCGTCGCGTCGGCAAATCTGGAATCGCCTGGGCATGACGATTTACCGGCATGGCGGACACTTCTACAACTTTGAAGGTTTACGCCGGTTCAAAGCCAAGTTCGATCCGGAGTGGCACCCCCGATATCTGGCCACCTACGGGGGGTTGGACCCAATGCTGGCGATGGCCGATGCCACGACGCTGATCAGCGGTGGTTTGCGTGGTGTGGTGGTTAAGTAAGCAAAGATAAAAAGCCCCCGTCATTGACGGGGGTGGGTAAACAAAGAAGCGGCTTTCGCCTGTTAACTGCGTGTTTCACGCTCAACCATACCTTCCCGTCAGATGGCCTCACGCTGCCGATACCCACTGGCCGTCATTGAAGTTGCCCGGCGGAAAAAACGGGCAAAGTAAGCCGGATCATTGAAGCCAAGGGTATAGGCAATTTCGGTGACACTGTGATCGGTAAACATCAGCAGACGTTTAGCTTCCTGCACCACCCGATCATGGACCAGACGCTTGGAAGGCAAATCCGATAGCCGCCGACAGATGTCATTCAGACGTGACTCGCTGATATTCAGCTTTCCGGCGTAGCGATCCAGCGTCCAGTGCTCCTGATAATGAGCTTCGATCAATTCGTTGAAGCGGTGGAAGATGCCTATTTCATCCTTGCGAGTAGCCTGCGCGGGCTGATTCTGGTCGGCATAACGCAGCAGGTGGACGAACAGCAGGCGCGTCAGTGTGATCAGCGCCAGCTCCCGTCCGCTGCGCTGCACATCAGCAAACTCCGTTGCGATCAGGGCAAATAATGTCATCAGCTCCTGACTGGAATGAGCCTCACGGTCCAGCGCGACACATAACGGCTGATCGATACAGCCACGCAAACTCCCGGCCTGCATACCCTCGAAATGGGACCAGACCAGTTGCTGTCGCACCGTCAGCACATGACCCGTACTGCCGGTTTCGGTGACAAAGGCATGAGGGATGGTTGGGGGCGTGACAAAGAACATCGGCCCTTCAACCACATACAGACGATCATCCAGATACACCCGCACGACTCCGCTCATGACCAGATGCACCTGAAAAAATCGATCATGGCGATGCACGGGCATATTACGTCCAAAAAAGTCAGCCAGCTTCTCAAACCCTTCGTAGTGGACGTCCGCTTCGGCGTAACGCTGATCGTACTCCTGCCCAATATTAATGTTGGGGATGGGCGTGGCGGTCGTAGCGCCCGGTATTGCTCGTGCGGTGTTGGGGTCAGGTATGACCATCGTATTCATAGCATCACTTCTTAATTATTGTTATTGATCGCTCGGTGTTACTTGCATGAATGACGCGCTATCAAGTTCGCCTCTCAGATGTTCACCTGATTCAGACAAGTGAACATCCAGTCACGACGTTAGCGCTTAATCATGGGCAATACAGACGGATTTGATCTCCGTAAAGCTCTCCACTGCGCCCTTTCCAAACTCACGTCCCATACCCGACTGCTTGTGACCACCAAAAGGCATCGCAGGATCCAGAGGCACATGAGTATTCACCCACACCGTCCCTGATTTGATCTTAGGCACCATGCGCATGGCAGTGTTGAGGTTAGTGGTCCAGAGGCTGGCTGCAAGGCCATAGTGGGAATCATTCGCCAGCGCCAGCACCTCGTCTTCCGTATCGAACGGCATGACAGCCAGCACCGGACCAAAGACTTCGCTGTGAATGATGCTGTGGGAGTGATCGACAGCGGAGAGAATCGTCGGCTCAACGTAAAAGCCATCGCCTTCCGGTACTTTGCAGCCTTGATGAACCTGCACGCCCTCTGCTTTTGCCTGCTCAAGAAAGCGATAAATGGACTGCTGATGTCGTCTTGAAACCACTGGATTGATCTGGGCATCAGGGTCCATGCCAGGGCCGATACTCATTCCATTCACTGCATCGATCAGGGCATTCATTACCCCCTCATAGTGACTACGCTGCACGTAGATGCGTGATGCGGCGGCACATACCTGCCCCTGATTGAGCAGGCCGCCCATCATGATTCCGGGAACGACCTGAGCAATATCCGCGTCATCCATGATAATCAGCGGGTTCTTCCCTCCCAGCTCAAGAGTGAACCGTGCCATCTGGTCAACCGCCGCGTGACCAATGCGCTTACCCACTGCGGTGGAGCCTGTGAACGTCAGCTTGCTGATCAATGGATGAGTGATCAGCGCCTCCCCGGTGGTCTTTCCATCACCCGTAATTACATTGACCACACCGTCAGGAACCCCTGCTTCCGTTAACAACTCGGCCAGACGCAAAGCCGTCAGAGGGGTTTCCTCGGAAGGTTTCAGTACCACAGTGCATCCCGCTGCCAGTGCCGGAATGATCTTCCAGGTGGCAATCATCAAAGGGAAGTTCCAGGGTACGATTGCCCCTACTACACCTATTGGTTCACGCCGGGTATAAGCGGTGTACCTGGCGCCCTGCGGGACAGGAATGGACACGTCCATCGTTTCCCCGCCGATCTTGGTTGCCCATCCCGCCATATAACGGACAAATTCAATGGTGGCCCCTACTTCGATAGCACGTGCGATATGAATAGACTTTCCCTGATTGAGGGTTTCCAGCTGGGCCAGCTCTTCGCTGTGCGCTTCAAGAACATCAGCAACTTTCAGCAGGATACGCTCTCTGTCAGCTGGACGGAGTGCTGACCAGATACCACTGGTAAAGGCGTGATGAGCACTGCGTACGGCGGTATCGACCTCATCGCTGTCCGCCTGGGCAATGCTGCCAATAACCTGCCCTGTCGCAGGATTGCACACCGGCAAGCGCTGCCCTGACCTGCTCTCCTGCTGCTTTCCGTCGATATACAAGCCATGCTGGCGTTGTAAAAAGGCCTGAACACTTTCCAATACAGCAATCTGACTCTGCGCGGGCATGCGACATCATCTAGCCGGAAACTATCAGTCTATTGATAGTAACTCCTGGCATCTCTGCTATTTTGTTGAGGCTATTTTCTATTGCGAATGGATGCATGTCCCCTAGAAGCGTTCGTCCATTCCAATAGAAAGTACAAAGATCTTCTGTTAGTGAGCACAGCATTAGACCAAAAAATTTAATAGAACCCCAAAAAGCAAAACCCCTGACCGTTACCGATCAGGGGGTGCTGTATTTCATGCCTGGCGATGACCTACTCTCACATGGGGAAACCCCACACTACCATCGGCGCTGACGCGTTTCACTTCTGAGTTCGGGATGGAATCAGGTGGTTCCACGTCGCTATGGTCGCCAGGCAATTCTGGCTGAGTCTCTCGGGCTTACTTCCTCTGTCCACTTCCGCTGACAGCCGCCGGTTTACTCAAATAAGGGTGGCTCTAATTTGATATTTAATGACGTTCACAAAATCTCTTCGTCTATCCAGTGCTTCACCAAGTCTCTTAGCTTATATGGCCAAGCCGCACGGGCAATTAGTATGGGTTAGCTCAATGCCTCACAGCACTTACACACCC